>NZ_JBFAJJ010000024.1:0-133572 GCF_040655155.1 Streptomyces sp. NPDC050508 | reverse complement strand
ACTGAGCGCCAACACGCCGTCTCTTGATAGTCGGCGTCGCTCGCTTCTGCGTCATAGACGCAGTGTGGCACGTCATCGACTTGCGTTGCTATCCGCACGTCAGTTCAGTCCTTTTGGCAATCCGCCCAACCATCTTGCACACCGACCGCCAAAAGGAGCAAGCTAAGAGCCCTGCGGGACGTGAGTGTGCGTCAAGTGGCGATCCTTTGTCACGCTCGGTCATATCCGCAGGTGTACGGGCTGGGTGTCGCCATTTTCCCGGCCAGTAGGTCCGCCGCCCGCGCGCCCCCCGTCGCGGACGGCGGACCTACGTCCTCCAAGGAAGCCGAGGCCTGCATGCGCCAGAGCACCACCCCCCACCGCGGCCAGGACTGGATGGCCCAGGAGCGTGCCACCGACGAATGGCTACGTCCCGACAGGGTCAGGATCGAGCCTGACCCGCTCACCAGGCTGATGATCGCTCGCCGCGCGACCGTCGAGCGAGTCGTCCAGCAACTCCGGACCAACGGGCGGGTGCCGCGTGTGTGCCTGTACGCGCTCGCCGTGGGCGGGCACGTTCCGACGCACTCACTGAACGCGGCACGGGCCTTCGCGGAACAGCAGGGCTGGCAGGTTGCGACGGAGGACTACACGGACTGCCACGGCACAACCGGGCCCATGGCCCGCCCCGGGTGGGATCAGGTGCGCCAGCGGATTCGTGCCGGGTTGGCCGACGGCGTCGTGGTGCTCACCCAAACCATGATCAGCCTGCGGCTTGACGAGTACGAACGGCAACTCGCCTGGCTTGACGAGCACTTCGGCTTCATCACTCTGGTCATCCCGGAACGCGACACTGCGGCGGTGCAGGAGTGACCGGCCACACCAGCCCGTCGCTACGGGGGGCTCACACAGCGGAACGATGTGTCGTTGTCCTGCATGGTGGCGTTCGCCGCGTTCCGCAACGAGGGCGCCGCGCGCTCGAAGGGGCTGGTGAACGCCGAGCCCTTCAGCTCGTAGCGGCCGGGCTCCTCCTCTGTGGAGCACCACTCCCACGCGTTGCCGCACAGGTCGAATGCCCCATACGGGCTGGCTCCGGACTGGTAGCGCGCGACGGGGGTCGTCTTCCCTATCTCGGCCTCCGACACGTTGCATTTGGCCGCCGTGGGCTCGTCCCCCCACGGGTACGTGCGTCCCTTCGGGCCCCGGGCGGCCTTCTCCCACTGCTGGGCGGTGGGCAGTTGCTTGCCGCACCAGTGGGCATATGCGGTGGCGTCATTCCACGTCACCCACACCACCGGGTGGTCGAACAGGTCATCGGGGCAGCGGCCGTTCGGCCAATGCCGTGGAGGCCTGTGGCCGGTGGCGCGTACGAACCGTTCGTAGTCGAGGTTGGTCGTCGGGTAGACGTCGACGCGGAAGGAGTCCAGCCAGTTCGGGGTACTCGCGGCGCCGGCCAGGTAGATGCCCTCCTCGACGAGGACCATGATCTTGCCGTCAATAGGGTGCTTGACGGTGCGCGGGTCGCGGCGCAGCAGTTCCTCGGCACGCTCGTCGTGCTCGACCGCGGCGCGTTTGGTGAGCGCTTCCGCGAATCGCTGTTGGACGGCGATGCCGGCGCGGGCGAGCAGGGTGTCCAAGGCCTCCTGGTTGCCGGGGCGCAGATCGATGGTCTCGCCCCGGCATTCCCAGGTCGTCAGTTGGCGCTGGCTCACGGGGACCAGGGCGGCGAAGTCGCGCCCGTTCTTCCTCATGGCTTTGCGCAGCAGGTAGACCTCGTGACCGGTCCACCTGGTGACCCCCGTCATTCCGGTTCTCCTCTACAGCTCATCGCCCGGTACGGACAGGTAGGTCTCGCGGAGCGTGGCCAGCACAGGGTGTTCGATCGCCATGGGCGTGTCGTCGATGGCCGAGAGGGCGCGGACACCGATGGAGGTGTTGGTGGCGAAGGCGACCGGCATGGCCTTGGCCTCTTCAAGAGTGATGGGGGCGATCTTGTACTCCGTGCGTTCCTGAAGCAGCGCTGCGGTTACGCCGGGCAGCACCGGGCCGTCGGGCCACACGACGGTGCCGTCCTGGTCGATGAAGCCGACGTTCCATGTTCCGCCCTCGGACACGTGGTTGTTGGGACTGAAGAACAGGGCGTCGTCGAAGCCCTTGAGCTGGGCGGCGCGGCGGGCGTGCAGGGCGCCGAACAGCCCGCAGTGCTTGACCTGGGGAAGGTCACGTTCGTACTGCACGCTCAACGCGGCCAGGGGCGGCGGGGGCAGTTCGCCGGCGCTGCGCACGGTGACCATGATCTGCGGCTCGGTGGCTTTGTCGGGGTGCCCCATGTCCACCGTCGGGTCGAAGTGCGTGACGCGGACCACGCAAGGCCCCTCCCGGCCGTCCAGGGCGCTGGCGACCAGGGCGCGGACGCGGCCGGTGTCCACCGCCGTGCCGAACACGATCGTGCTGTCCCGTACGAGTCGTTCCATGTGCAGGGCCAAGCCGCGGATGCGGCGCTCGGCGTCGACGCGCATGGACGTGAAGTGTCCGTACGACGTCAGGGCCAGGGGGAGCAAGTCCGCAGCCGTCGCAGGCTGTTCGTTCAATTTCGCCATGCCTTACAGCATGTCAGCACGTTCATGGCGCTTGGCACCCCGGAACCAGTTACTGACGGGTCAACTTCGTCAGAACTTCGTTCCCTCTTCCATCCCCCCTGCGGTTCGCTAGTCACCATCCGGACACGTCTAGTTACCGGCGAAGTGGTGAGGGCCGCACACGCAGCCCTGCCGCCGACCGCCCCTTGCACCCCCCCCACGACCGTCTCACGGGAGACCACCGATGACCTCGACGACCACAGCCGTCGCTCCGGCCCCCACAGCCACACGGCAGGTCACCGCGTCCGGCTTCCAGTTGTCCCTTCTCCCCAGGCACCGCAAGGTCCGGCACCCTGTCAGGACCGCACGACAGGGCACCCACGAATACCTCCGCCTCATCGGCGCGAGCGACGACCTCGTCAACACCGCCCTCCTCGTCGTCTCCGAGCTGGTCACCAACGCCATCAAGCACGGCGCGGGTCAGCCGGTCGGACTCAAGGTCATGCACCTCGCCGGCGAACTGCGCATCGCAGTCAGCGACGGCAATCCCACCCCTGCCAAGCTCCAGGCGGCCAGAGTGGACGACGAGAGCGGTCGCGGGCTGTTAATCGTGTCCGCCATGTCGAAGAAGTGGGGTGTCGACGACGACGGCATGACGACGTGGTGCGTCCTCACAACGACCGGGGAGAACACCTGATGGTCGCCGTGACGGCCGACGTCGCCGCACAGTTGCTGAACCGACAGGCCTCCACCGATGAAGTCACGATGGGCGCGCTCCTCTACTGCCTGCGCCGATCCCTCGCCTACGAGGCGATCGACGAGCAGTTGTGGGACGACCTGGACGCCGTACTCGGCGAGTTCGCGCCCCCCGCGCCCTACGAAATGGCAGACATCGCAACGCGGTTGCGTACGGCGACTACAGGGCTCGTGGAGATCGTGGCGTACGACGTGCGCCCGTATCCCGTCCGGCAGATGCGGCGCCTGATCTTCCTGAGCGCTGAACATCCCCCTCCGGACGGTGTCCGAGGACACCTCAACCGGTTCGCCATGGCCATTCTCGCGGTGCTCGATCTGCTGGGAGACGACGCTTTATGACGCGTGCTCCCGTCGAAGACGACAAGGACGAGGTCCTGGCCCTCGTCGCGACTGCCCTGTCCTGGGACCTGAACGGCCACGTCCTTCCGGCCGTCGACGTCGCTCTTGGCATGGCGGAGTCGTTCAGCCGCTACGGCAGGGACATCGCCGACGAGCTGCGCACTCAGTGCCTCAACATCTCCGCCGACTCGTGGGCAGGGCTCGGCGCGCAGGCCGCGCTCGGCGAAGCTGCCCGGCGCCTCAACTTGAGACGTTTGGCCCCGACAGCCGCCCCGCGATCGGCTGCGCACCGCGCACAGGACCTCGCACGCCTCATCCAGGCCCTGACCCGTGCGACGGGTCAGGTCAGTGAGGAACGGGCCCGCTCCTCCCCGGCGCCGCTGCGGAGATGACCCCCACGGCGGAGATCTCCTAGTCGGCTCACCCCACCGATGCGTAGCTCAACTCGATCTGGTTTGAAGGGACTTCATGGACGCCAGTACCGTCGACGTCGCTGTCTGGGGCATCGAGGCAGGCGCCCTGTGAGCATCCTCGAACGCCCCGAACTTCCCCCAGGCGCCACGGCGCTCACGTCGTCCGAGCGCTGTGCCATCGCGCTCGCGGCGATCGGGCACAGGAGTGGCGAGATCGCGGGCAAGCTGTTGGAGGCAGGGCTTCCTGTGCCCGCCACCGGCTTGGGCCTCATTTGGTCCGGAGCCGCCAACAAGCTCGGCTCCCAGCGCAACCGACCGCAAGGTCGGCAACCGGAGCTTGTCTTCCGCGCCCGGGTGCATGGACTCCTCGACGCCCCCGACCCGGACGATCCCGGCTGGCTTCCCCCGGACATCCTGGCCTTCGTCCAAGCGCTGGCCCGCGGCCGGACGTTGAAGGAGTACGCGCTCGTCGACCTCCAGGTGTCGGTGTGGGAGGTGGACGAAATCGCCAGCCGCGCGCGGAAGATGCTCGGCCGACCGCCCACTCAGGCGTGCCTGGTCTACCGTGCCCTGCCGCAACTCCTGCGCACGGTGCAACCGCCCGTCGAGGAGCCCCTCACAGACCTTCGGCCCGCCGAGGGTCCGTCGCCGATCACCATCAGTTTCCAGACCGAACTGCCCTACCAGGAGGGCGCCGTGAGGATGGGCCGGTGGTGGATTCGGGGATGCCTTCCCGCGCTCAACTGGGACGGTCCGGTCCTGGAAGCCGTCGGGGTAGTCAGCCACCTCGTCGACAACGCGCTCCGCCACGGTCTTCCCCGCGGAGCGGTGAACGAGAGCCGCATCGTCCTGCGCGCGGCCGTGACAGAAGCCGGCGAACTCGTCCTCGACGTCATCGACCCCAACCCGTCCTTCCCGGGCTTTGCCGCAGCCAGGACGGGCGAGAGCGGCGTGGGGCTGCGGCGGGTCGCAGAACTCGGCGCCCGGCTCACGTGGTTCCTGCACAGCGACGGTTCCGGCAAGACGGTCCGCGCCGTCCTGGCCCCGGGGCCTATCTCCCCATGATCATGCGCATCCCGTACGACGAAAGGACTGAATCGTGGCCGACGACAACAACAACTCTGGTGGACAGGGTGACCAGCAGAGTCAGGGCCAGGGCTGCGCCGGGTGCCGCACCACCACCGGCGGCTGCACAGACCCGAACCGCCACGGCCTGATGTGACCCGGCAGGGGCCCAGGCGGAGGTGAAGATCACCGCTTCCCCCCTGTCGGCGCCTGCCCGGCCACATGACTGCTCGTCTGCCGATCGGCAGACGAGTGCATCATCCGGCCCCGGACCGGAGGACGGTCCGGGGCCGGATGAACCGTGCAGCACTCCCCCGAGCACCACCGACCAGTGAGTAAGACCAAGGAGAACGCAATGCTCATCGAGCTGATCGACCGGCACGACGTCCAGGGCAGGCTTGCCGTCATCACCGGAGGCTGGTCGGCTGAACGCGAGCGCTCCTTACTGTCGGGGCAAGCCGTCCTCGGAGCGCTGCACGACTTGAAGCTGACGGCGGACATCATCGACCTCGATGACCAGAACGAACTCGGCAAGCGGCTCGACGGCGTCCAGACCGCGTTCCTGGCCATCGCCGGTCGAGGAGCCGAGGATGGCCGCCTCCAGGGCTACTTGGAGACCCGCGGTCTCCGCTACACCGGCTCCGGCGTCCTGGCCTCCGCGCTCGCCATGCACAAGCTGCGGGCCAAAACCATCGTGGAGTCCGCCGGCGTTCACACACTCAGCAGCACGGCCGTGAACTCCACGCCCGAGGCGGATGACGAAGCGGCGCGCATCATCAGGCTGCTCGGCTCGGACGTCATCATCAAGCCCGTCAACGAGGGCTGCTCGGTGGGGATACGCCTCCCCCGCGGTCGCGACGAACTCGCCTCGGTTCTCAGGGAGACGGCGGACACGGCCCTGATGGCGGAGACCTACTACCCGGGGCGGTCGGTCAGCGTCGCCGTGCTCGAAGACGAGGACGCGGGGTTCGTGGAGACCCTGCCGCCGATCGAGGCCGTCACGCCCGGCAGGCTCTACACCCAGGCTGCGAAGCAGGGGGACGACGTGTGTGTCTACCACTGCCCTGCCAGGCTGCCATCCGCACTGGAGCGGTCGCTGCGCGAGCAGTCCATCGCCGCCCACCGGGCTCTGGGCTGTCACAGCTACAGCCGGCACGACTTCGTCGTCACCACGGACGACCAAGCGCTGTGGCTGGAGGCCAACACCCTCCCGGGCCTGAGCCATGGGGGCAACCTCGCGCAGATGGCGAAGGCCGCCAACGTCAGCTACGAGCACCTCATCAGCCACATCCTGCGCGGCGCGAACACCGACCGGCGGGCCCACGCATGACAGAGACGAGCCGTGTCGTGCCGGGCGTGACGTCCGACAACGTCCTCATGGCCATGGAGGTGGTCCGCCGCGAGGCGGTGCGGACCCCGATGGTCGCCTCCGCCGTCTTCGACGAGATCGTCGGCCGACGGGTGTGGGTGAAGGACGAGACCAAGCAGCGCACCGGGTCCTTCAAGTTCCGCGGGGCCTACTACGCCGTGGCCACGGCGAGCAGCGACCAGCGCAATGCGGGCTTCATCGCCGGTTCGTCCGGCAACCACGCCCAGGCGCTCGCGCTGGCCGCGCGCCTGCACGACGCGTCGGCCACCGTCGTCATCCCCAGCGATGCCCCGGCCTCCAAGCGCTCCGCGATCGAAGCCTTTGGCGCGCGGATCTTCCCCTACGACCGCCGCCGTGACCGGCGCGAGGCGCTTGTCCAGCAGATCGCCTACCGCTCGGGTCTGACGGTCGTCCCCTCCTCCGACCATCGTGAGGTTATCGCCGGGGCCGGCACGGTCGCCTGGGAGATGCTGCAAGAGGTCAACGACCTGGTCGCGATCGTCGTACCTGTCGGTGGTGGCGGTCTCGCCGCCGGGTCGGCGCTCGCAGCGCTCGGCCACAATCCCCGGTTGCGTGTCATCGGCGTGGAGCCGGCCACCGCGGACGACACCCACCGCTCGATCAAGTCCGGGCGTCTCACCTCGATCCGGCCGCCCGACACCATCGCCGACGGGCTGCGTCACACCGAGCCCGCGCTGATCCCCTTCGGGATCAACAAGAGCCTGCTCCACGATGTCGTCACCGTTCCCGAAGGGGCCATAGCCGACGCGATGGCGTACCTGTGGCGCTACTACCGCACCGCCGCCGAGCCCTCCGGGGCCGTCGCGCTGGCCGGGCTGCTCCAGGTTGCCGACCGCCTTCCGGACGGACCGGTCGGCGTGGTGGTCTCCGGCGGCAACGTCGACTGGCCCGACTACCGGAAACTGCTCGATATCGCGATGGACCGAACCGAACGGAACCCCCATGCTGCCCCCGTGCTGCGATGACACCTTGTCCCCAAAGGACCGGGCGATCCACGACCCGGTGCCGGAAGTCACCCAGTACGCCTCGCCGAACCTGATCGAGCGGATCGCGTACGACGGCCACGACCCGGCCGACGACCCCCGGTGGGCCGAGAGCGGGGCTCCCACCCGGGCCATATACGCCCGCTGGTGCCGTCACATCTGCGGGATTGCCTGCCTGCGCATGGCACTGCTGCACCGCGATGGAGAAGCCCCCAGCCTCTTCCAACTCCTCGCAGGAGCACGGTCCTTCGGCGCGTACACCCAGGAGGACGGCCAGATCAAAGGCCTGATCTACGATCCGTTCGCCGCGTACGCCTGCGAGTCCCACGGCATGCCGGCCGACGTCCACCGCGTGATGGAACTGCACGACGTCCTCAACCTCCTGGACGCCAGGCGCATGGTGGCCGTCTCCGTCTCCAAGGAGATCCGCAGCCCGGGTGTAACCCCCGAGCGGCGCGGCGGGCACCTCGTGCTGGCGATCGGCCACAAAGACGGCCGGATCTTCTACCGCAACCCCAGCGGCCACACGCCTGAGACCCGCTCGACGTCTCTTCCCCTGAACCGCTTCGGCGAGTTCTTCGCGGGCCGCGGCATCTCGCTGGACCTGCGCCGCACCGTACGACAAGCACCTGCCCTGACCCCCGTGTCACGGCCGGTAGCGTCGCCCACAACCACCTGAGCAGGAGAACCACGTTGCAACCCATGTCCTTGACCACGATCGCCCGTGTCGTCGGCGGCCACCTCGCGGACGTCCTCGACCCTTCGGCCGAGGTCACCGAACCCGCTGTGTTCGACTCCCGCGACGCCGTCCCCGGCAGCTTGTTCCTCGCGCTCCAGGGCCAGCACGTCGACGGTCACGCCTACGCGGAGGCCGCCGTCAACAAGGGCGCCACCACGGCCCTGGTCACACGGGCCGTCGGCGTACCCGCCATCGTCGTCGACGACGTCCTCGACGCGTTCGGCCGGCTCGGCCAGTACCTCCTGAACGGCGGCTTCAGCCGGGCCCGGGTCGTCGCCGTCACCGGCTCGGCCGGCAAGACGAGCACCAAGGACTTCATCGCTCAGGTGCTGCCCGGCCGCGTGGTGGCGACCCCGCAGTCCTTCAACAACGGGATCGGGCTCCCGCTGACCATCACCATGGCCACCACCGACACCGACTACCTGGTGCTGGAGATGGGCGCCCGCCACATCGGCGACATCGCCGAACTCACCAAGATCGCCCCGCCCGACATCAGCGTCATCACCAACGTCGGCACCGCCCACGTCGGCGAGTTCGGGGGGCGCGAGAACATCGCCCAGGCCAAGGGCGAGATCGTCGAAGCCCTTCGCACGGACGGACTCGCCGTCCTCAACGCCGACGACCCCTTCGTGCGGGCCATGGACCAGCGCACCAAAGGACGCGTCGTCACCTACGGCCTGGCAGAGAACGCCATCGTGCGCGCGACGGACATCGAGATCGACGGACAGGGCCAGGCTTCCTACACCCTCACCACCCCTGAGGGCAGCGCACGCGTCCACCTTCAGTTCCGCGGTGACGTGCAGATCCCCAATAGCCTCGCAGCCGCCGCCGTAGCCCGCGAAGCCGGTCTCGACGTCGACCAGATCGCCGCACGCCTGTCCGAAGCGCTCCCGCGCTCCCGCTGGCGGATGGAGACCACCACCCGCGCCGACGGCGTCACGATCGTCAACGACGCCTACAACGCCAACCCCGACTCGATGCTGCACTCGTTGGACGCCCTAGCCGCCATGACCAAGGGCCAGGACCAGCGTTCGGTGGCCGTCCTGGGCGGGATGAACGAACTCGGCGACGACGCGCGCACCGCGCACGAGGACATCGGGCGGTACGCCGCCGGGCTGGGCCTGGACCAGATCATCCTGGTGGGAGGGGACGAAGCCGGATGGATGCAGGAAGGTGTCCGCGAGGCCGGCGGGACGGCCGTGCACCTGCCCGACCAGGAGACCGCGCTCGAACTGCTCAACACGATCCTCCAGCCCGGCGACGTCGCGCTGTTCAAGGCATCGCGCGGGAATCAGCTCCAGCAGCTCGCCGACGCGCTGCTGAAGCCGACCCCTCCCGCAGCCGGTTAGACCGCTACGAGCGCCATCTCCTTCAGCGCGGCCAGGAGCACCGCCCCGGAATCCACGATGTCGCCGACCCCCATCAGGACGACGACGTCACCCGGCCGCGCCGACCGGGCCGCGTAGAGCATGGCCTTGTCCCGCTCCGGCACCACGTCCACGACCGTTCCCCGGGCCTGGACGATCCGGCTCGACAGCAGCTCCAGCGCTCCCGGGTGAACGCCGCGGCTGCTGTCGGTCAGCACCACCTCGTCACACCCGGCCAACGCCTTCCCGAACTCGTCGCCGAACACGCTGAGCCGGGCGTCGTCGGACGGCTGGAACACCACCAGCACCCGCCCCTCGTCACCCCGGAGGAGCGTGTGCGCGGCGGCGAGATCCGCCGCCACCTCCTCGGGGTGATGGGCGAAGCTGTCGTAGACGCGTACCCCGGCCTCCTCACCGGCCGGGGTCATCCGCCGCCGAGCGCCCTCGAAGGACAGCAGGTGCTCCGCCACCTGGTCGGGGTCCTGGCACAGGACGTGCAGGGCGGCGACGACCGCGGCGGCGTTCAGCAACTGGTGGACGCCCGCCACGCGCAGGCCGAGGTCGACTTCCATGCCGTTCGGCCCGGTCAGCACCGCCGTGGGGCGTCCGTCGGTGGCGGCGATCTCCGTCAGCCTCCAGTCCGCCGACGACGACGTTCCGAACGTGACCACCCGCGGCCCGTCCTCCGCCATGGCCAGCCTCGACGCCAGCTCCCGGCAGCCCTCGGAATCGGTGTTGAGGACCAGCGTGCCGCCCTCCGCGAGCCCCGTGCGGATGCACTCCTCGTACGCGTCGACGTGGTCACCCTCCCCGGAGTAGTTCTCGGGGTGGTCGTGCGAGATGTTCGTGATCACCGCGACGCTCATGTGCGTGCCGACGTGCGTGCGGTCCGACTCGTCGACCTCCGCGACGAAGAAGCCGCCGTGGCCGGCGTGCCCGCCGCTGCCCGGCCCTTCGAGGTCGGCGCCCACCGCGTACGACGGGTCGTGGCCGAGGCGGGAGAGCGCGTCGGCCAGCATCGACGCGGTGCTGGACTTGCCGTGCGTGCCCATCACCGCGACCGACGTGCGCCAGGACATCAGCGTGTCCAGAACCATCGACCGGTGCACGACGGGAATGCCGAGCTCCCGCGCCCGCAGGATCTCCGAGTTGTCCTCGCGGACGGCGTGGGTGACCACGACCGCGCTCGCGTCCACCGGAACATGTCCGGCCTGGTGATCCAAGAACACCCGGGCGCCTTGCTGTGCGAGAACCGCCAGCCGGGACGAGTCCCGGATGTCGCTGCCGGTCACGGTGTAGCCCCGCCCGGCGCACACCGCGGCGACCGGCAGCATGCCCGAGCCGCCGACGCCGACGAAGTGCACCCGCTTCAGGTCGACCGGCCCAGCCAGCGTGTCGATCTTGATCCGGGGAACTGCGGTTTCGGTCATGCGAAAGCCTCCTTCGAGGCGGCCGTAACCGCCTCAACTACCAACAGGAGCACCCTCGTTGGGGGGTGCACGGCAACCGTGCCGTTCACGTCCTCGCCCCCGCTACGACCTGCGGGGTTGCGAACCCATTCGCAACCCCCCCTCGTGCCTTCTCCTGCGACGCGTGGGGGTGGTGTGGCGTGAAGGGCCCGAACTACGCCCTCGCTCTCGCGCTGGCCGAGGCCAAATGGAACAACAGCGAAACGGCCCGCCGAATCAACCATCGCGCCCGGCAACACGGACACTCCGGAGTCGCCGTCGACAAGGCGCGCGTCGGCCGATGGATACGCCACGGTGAACGGCCCCGATCGCCGATCCCTCAACTCCTCGCCGACCTCCTGACCGAGGTGTTGGGTCAGCGGTACACGCCGCAGAGCCTCGGTATCGCCCCCTCGTACGGCGTGCTCGTGGCGCTGGACGAGCACGAGCACCAGGCCCTTGCGGAGCACGCCGCAGCCGCGAACATGCCGGTGAAGAGCTACGCCCAGCTCCTATTCCGCCTTGCCCTCGCTCAATCTCAGTCCCTTCCAGAGTGATCGCGCTGATGGAGGTGTAACACCTACGGGGCCCACTCCGTCCAATAGGCGGCTAGGCGTTGACGCTCGGCCACGATCTGATGTATCGCCGCCGGGAGGACCCGCACTGTGCCGACCTCGACTCCAGTAGTTCGCGATCAACTGGAATTCGAACCCTTCGCTGACCTTTTCGCCCTGCCGCAGGAAGCCACCGAGCTGGCCGCCGTCGTCGAGGAGCTGGAAGAGTCCTTCGCGCACGTCTGGATCGTCGCCGCAGAGATCAAGGTCGAGGACCGGGTGGCGAAGCTCGCCGACTTCCGCGGCTCGTTCACGACCGTGCAGGGCACGCGCGTTGATGCCCTTGAGGTGTACTGCCGGTCGTGCCGACGGCCGTACGAGGACGTTGCCGATCAGGACTGCGAGGCTCTGCTCGACAACCGGCACCTCATCGGCGGTGACCAGACGCAGCGGGCCAAACGGAAGGTCCCCGAGCTGCCGTCGACCGCGAAGGTCATCCCTGGCGGTGTGATCCAGCGGCGCGGCATCGGCGCCTACGTCTCCGGCGTCTCCCGCCCGGCCCGCTAGGGCACCCCGTGCCCATCTTCCTTCTCGGCGTCCTCCTAGGCGCACTCTCTGGCGGCGGTACCTTCCACTACACCGCCGATCCTCAACTCAGCACGGCCGCCGGGTTCATCGCCGCAGTGGCAACCTGGCTTGGCGTAGCCACGGTCCTCTTCTTCGGCCCGGACGACTGACCAAAACGGCAGGCCGAGACGCAAGCCGCGCGGCTTTCTACGGTCCGCGGCGTGAATCCTCCAACGCAGTCTCCGCCCCCCGACCACCGGGCGCCCCGGCGTCGCATCGCACGCGACCTGATCGGCCTCTTCCTGGTAGGCACCGGGACGGTCGGCCTGCTCGGGGCCATCTCCGTCAGCGCCCCGCTCGTCGCGCTCTTCCTCGCCGGGCTCGGACTCTCCATCGGCGGCGGCGCCGTCCTGTACATCAACCCGCCACTCCCCCGATGGGTCCGACTGGTGGCCGGCTACTTCGCCCTGACGATGGGTCTGTGGGTCCTGACCGGCCTCGCCCTGTACCTCACGCCGTGGTCTTTGCTCTTCGGGCTGCTGCTCGCGCTCGGCGTCTTCCTGAGCAGCGAGGGGGCGTGACGTGGCACGGCGCCGATGGCTTCCAGCCCTGCGTGCCCGCTTCACCCCGGACCGCCCGCAGGACACCGAGACGAAGACAGTCACCTGGACCGGCGGCTACACCTCCACCAGCTACGCGGGCACCTCGAACGTCTGGTCCACGGAGGGCCGCGCTGACGGATGGGACATCGGACGCGTCGTCACCGAGGGGTACGAGCGCGTCGTCTGGGTCTACAAGGCGATCGACACCATGGGCAAGCACGCCTCCCGGCTACCCCTGGAGATCGGCAGCGGCCTGACCGAGGACGGCGAGTTCGAGGAGGTCATCGAGGACCACCCCCTTCTCCGCGTACTCAACGGCCGAGCCAACCCTGTCGAGACCGGCGCCCAGTTCCGCAAGCGTCTGTCGGCGCAGATCCTGCTCTCCAAACGCGGCGCGTTCGTTGAGATCACCCGCTCCAACCGCGGCACCATCACCCGGCTCGACCTCTTGCCACCTGACCGGGTCATCCCCGTGCCGGACCCGCGCGGCGAGTACATCCTCCACTACGAGTTCACGACCCTCCACGGCGAAGTGCGGGAGCTGGACCCCGAGCGCGTGCGCTGGATCAGAGATCCCCATCCCACCGACCCGTTCTCCGGCGTGACCCCGCTGGAAGCCGCAGGGATCAGCGTCGAGCTAGACCACCTCTCGCGCCTCTACAACGTGGCCTTCATTAAGAACGATGCGAGGCCCGGCGGCATCGTGGCCGTCGACACGACCTCCCTGTCCGACCGGGAGATGGACCGCCTGGAGGCCCGCTTCCTGCCGGGGAGCGAGTTCGCCGGCCACGTGTCCGTCGTCGGCTCCGGACCCGGCGGCATGAACTACGTCGACTTGGCGGCCCGCCCCAGGGAAATGGCATACGAGCACGCCGCCCAGAACTCCAAGATCGAGATTCTGGCGGCGTTCGGTGTGCCCGAATCCGTCACCGGCAACGCCTCCGGACGCACCTTCGACAACGCCGAGCAAGAGGAATACGGGTTCTGGATTCACACAGAACTGCCCCACCTGGAACTGATCAGCAACGCGTTCGCCAGTGACCTGGGCGACCTCGACCGGGCCATCCGCTTCGACACCAGCACCGTCGAAGCTCTGGAACTCCCCCGCCGTAAACGGCGGGCTGAGGCCCGCGAGGAGTGGGAAGCCGGGCTGATCTCCGCCGACGAGTACCGGCGGCGCGCAGGGCTCCCCGCGTTCAACAACCCCCACACCAGGGCTCTGTGGATCTCTCCGCAGAAGGCGCCTGTCCCGGCCCGGCCCGAGGACGCCGCGGCGCTCGGCATCGCGGGCCCCGGCGACGCCTCCGGTGGCAACGTGCCGCAACTCCCGCCCGGTACCGGTCAGTCGAGCCCCAACGCTCCGCTTCCTCCGAGCCCCGAAGCGGCCGGCGGGGATGCCGCGGCCGTCGTCGCGCAGGCGCGCGCCGAGACGGATCAGGTGTCCGCTCCCGGCGCCGCCGCCGCAGCGGTCGCCAGCGCCCGCGATGACGTGACATCAAGCAGCGGACCGGGAGCAGCAGCCGCGGCCGTTGCCGATGCTCGCCAGGAGCAAGAAGACCGGATACCCGGTGACGCGGCGGCGGCCGTCGCGGAAGCGCGCGGCATCCAGGTCAAAGCACTGCCCGGCGGCACCCAGGGCTTTGAGGTCACCGACGACGACTTCGACCGGGCGGAGGAGGCCATCCGCACTGCCCTGGCCCCGCTGTTCGCCCGCCAGGAAGGCGTCATCACCGCCCGGCTGCGCTCCCCAAGGGCCCGTAAGGGCACCCGCTTCTGGAAGGACGACGGGCCCACCGACACCCGAGGCGGGGACCAACCACTCGACATCGAGCGCATCGTCGGCACCGACCGATGGCTTGAAGAAGTCCAGGTCGCCCTGTCCCGGGTGCTGGTCGGCCTCGCGTCGGCAGTTGCCGAGCGCACCGCCGCCGCCTTCGGTACAGCCGTCCCATCGTCGGTCCGGTCCCTGATCACCGTCAGGCTGCTCGACGCGGTGGCTGGTGCCGAGAAGGCGACCCGATCGTTCCTGACAAGCCTCGCCACTCTCCTCGCACAGGGCCAGACCGTCACCGACGACCTCGACGACCTGGTTGCGCTCGTGCGGACCGCGTTCACCGACATGGCGCCCCACACGATCAACGGCGCTTCGGAGGCCGCAGCCGTCGCCACCGTCAACGGGACCGTCGAGGCGACCGCCGCGGCGATCGGCCCCGGCATCGTCCGCACCTGGGTCACGCGCCGCGACGACCGAGTACGTGCCGCCCACGAAGCGGTCGACGGCACCACCCTCCCCGTCAACACCCCGTTCGACGTGGACGGCTTCCCCATGCGCTTCCCCGGCGACCAGTTCGCCCCTCTCCATCTCACCATCAACTGCCGCTGCCGCCTGCGGTACCGAACTGAAGGAGACCCCCAGTGAGCGCGACCGTCTGGGCCGTATGGACGGCCATGTTCGGCCTTTTCGAGACGTGGGCGCTGATCAACAAGCGCGACGGCGACACCCTCAGCGAGAACACCAGAAGGCTCTTCCGCACCCGCACCTCGAAGGTGGGCCGGGCCGTCTTCGCGGTCGGATGGACGGGCTTCTCGGCCTGGTTCCTTCTGCACATCCTCACCGAGACCATGTAGCCCGCCCGGCCGGGATTCGAGGGCGCGACGTTAACCACCTCGGCTGTGCATGGTCCGCCGCATGCAGATCACGAACGCCGCTGAACGACTCGCCGCCACTCTTGAAGCCAAGCGCAGTCGCCGCTCCTGGAACCCTGATCTGCATCCGCGTGACTCCAAGGGCAGGTTCATCGAGACCGGCGGCATCGCCCGTATGTGGGGCGGCGGCATGGCCCGCGTCCTCCGCGCGCTCGGCGGCCGGAACGTCCTGGTGGAGAACGTCACCACCCACCAGCGATCCACCGTCAATGCCTCCCGCCTCACGATGGTCGCGCGCCCCGACGGCTCCGCGCCCACCCGCAGCAAGCGGAAGGTTCGCGACGAGGACGAGCGCCGCACCGTCGACACTCGCCGCGGCACGGGCATCGACACTGAGGACCCGGGCGACCACGGTGACACCCCCGACGAGCCGCACGCCAAGGACGACGAAGGCGAGGACATCGGGGAGGACAAGGAGGGTGAGGACCACGGCAAGGGGCCCGAGCCGGCGGATGATGACCCGCTCGTCCACCGGGGCCGGGTCATGCCGAACGACAAGGACGACGAGGGCGATCCGCTGCCCTCCAACCTCGATGGCAACCGGCGAACCACTCATCACCCGAACCTGTTGCCCATCGATGGCGGCGCGCGCGCGGGACACGTCGCCGGCCGCGGGGACGCCCTTCGCGCCCGGGGGCCCAAGGGCACAGAGAAGAACCCCAGGGATGAGGAAGAGTTCCAGGACACCGAGCACGCGCGTGCCGCCGTCGCCGAGCTGACGAGCGACTACTTCGCCGACCTCGAAGCGGTCATGCCCCGCGACTGGAGCAATACCGAGGCGCGCGACGCATTCGACGAGTTGTACGAGCTGTCCGGGGACGGGCTCGACCTCGACGAGATGATCAACGGCGACACATCCACGGACTCCGACGACCTCTCGACTCTCCAGGGCCTCGCGGAAGACGCCGAACGTCTCGCCGAACTCGCCGAGACGGACGGCCGCGATGAAGTCGCCCGCTATGCGCAGAACCTTGCCGACGCCCTGAACCTGACCGTCGAACGGTTCGAGGCCCACGACGGAAAGAAGATCCCCAAGCCCAGGAAGAACGGCAAACCCACTCCGAAGGCGTGGGCGGACGAGCCTGTCCCGGCGCCGAAGGGAGCGCCGGCCCGGCCCCGGCCGGCCAAGAAGACCGCGACGCCGAACCGTCGCAAGGACCCGAACCGCCGCTTCAAGACCCTCGACGACGTCCGCGCTCACTGGGCCAGCGGCAACCTCACCCCTTACACCGCCGACAAGGACGCGCAGGACAAGCACACCGCCTCAACCGCCGAGCTGTTCGACAAGCTCAAGAACCCGCAGCTCTCCCGCAACGGGCACTTCGTCATCGGCGAGATGGGCGTCCAGCGCCGCAACGGTGAGATCCACTACGGGTGGGGCGTCATCCTCACCGACAGCGGCGTCCGCCTGGCCATGCCCACCCGCAAGGGCGAGGCCGCAGACTTCGTGAAGCGCCTGGAGGCTGCACAGGGCAACGGGGAGTCGTTCGACTGGGATGCCCCCGACTACCAGTCCCGCCTGAACACGCCCGAGGGCCGGGCCATGGTGCAGGAGGCCGCCAGCGCCGCGCAGAAGGCCTTCGCCGACAAGGCGGCCAAGAAGCGTGCTAGCGCCTCCGCGCGCACCACCCCCGCCGCACCCAACCCGGAGCAGCAGGCTGCCCAGCAGGTCGCCGACCGTACCGGTGTACCGGACGCCAACGTGGCCGTCGGTCACGTCGGCCCGCAGCCCTTCGGTGACGAGCGCGGCCGGCCCCGCAACAGCGAGGAACTGCGCGAGTTCTGGAAGCGCGGCGGCAGCGGCGACACCCCTGAAGCGCAGCGCGACGACATGCGGAAGTTCGCCAACGACCCTGACATCACCCTGCACTTGGCGGATCACCGCGGGTTCGTCATCATGGAGGACCGGCGCGGCGGCCGTACCCGTTTCCAAGTGCGGGCCACTGGCACCGCCCGCCCCCTGTCCGGGCTCGGAACCCGAGGTCTGCACACCTACGGCGACTTCGAGGACCAGGACACAGCCAACCGGTTCACGCTCTACCTCGGCAGCCGTCTGCGCGACCAGAACGGCCGCACCGTCGACTGGGGCTCCCCGAAGCTGAACCGGGAACTGAACGAGTTCCGCGACAAGGACGGCAACCGCTCCGGCCGCGCGATCTGGGAGATCGCCGGAGAGTTCGACCGCGAGCGCGGCGTCACGGACAGCACGGCCGCCCGCCTCGGCCGCCCCCGACCCCAGGACAACGAACAGCGCGACCCGAACCCCGACGCCCCGGATACGGACGTGCCGGGTGAAGATGTCCCGACTCCACAGCAGGCCGCCGGCCAGCAGCAGGACGACCAGGAGGAGCAGCAGAGTGAGCGGCTACAACGCGCTGGTGAAGGCGTACTGGGAGACGTACCGGCCGGAGGCACTGGCCGCACTGGCGGAGACGACACCGCCGACGACGTTCTTCGCACAGATCAGCGCGGAGATCGAGGAGCAGATCGCGGAGAGGCGCGACGAGTTCAGGGAGGGGACGACGCCGGGGGCGGACTTCCGGGACGCGATGGCGGACGTCAACATGGCGACGATGCGGGCGAGGGAAGCGGTCCTGCACGAGATGCTGTACGACCTGCCGAAGGAGCCCGGGACGGAGGACAAGGAGATGCCGAGGGTGAGCCTGCCGAAGATCGCAGCTCAGTAACCTTCGGCTCCCCCGAGCAGGAGCAGACCGCACCGCAGTACCAGCCGCCGCAGGACGGGCGCAGTCTCGTCCCCACCGGGGTCCTCCCCCGCGTCAAGGCGAACATCGCCGCCATCGAGACGCTGCGCCGCCTGGAGGCCGAAAACCGGCCGGCCACCGCCGCCGAGCAGGAAACCCTCGCACGGTGGTCCGGCTGGGGCGCCACTCCGCAGGTCTTCGTGGACGACCCGAAGCCGGAGTTCGCCGCCCTCCAGAAGAAGCTCCGCGAGCTGCTGTCCGACAAGGAATGGGACGCGGCCCGGGAGAACACCCTCAACGCCCACTACACGGACCCGGCCATCGTCCAGGGCGTCTGGAACGCCGTCCGCGAACTCGGATTCGACGGCGGCAACGTCCTTGAGCCCGGCAGCGGCAGCGGCAACTTCATCGGCTACGCCCCCGAGAACGCCGAGATGACCGGCGTCGAGCTGGACCCGATCACCGCCGGAATCGCCAAGGCCCTCTACCCGCACGCGACCGTCCGCAACGAAGGGTTCGAGGAGACCCGGGCCGCAGACGGCACGTTCGACATGGCCATCGGCAACGTCCCGTTCGGGGACTACCAGGTCGTGGACCTCCGCCACAACAAGGGCGGCCACAACATCCACAACCACTTCATCCTGAAGAGCCTGGACCTGACCCGCCCCGGCGGCCTGGTCGCCGTCGTCACCTCCCGCTACACCATGGACGGCTCGACGCCCCGCGCCGAGGACGCCCGCATGGAGATGGCGCGCAAGGCCGACCTCGTGGGCGCGATCCGCCTGCCCACCGGCGCACACCGTCGTACGGCCGGCACGGACGTCGTCACCGACCTGCTGATTTTTCGCCGCCGCGAGAAGGACAAGGACTTCACCTCGGGCCGCACCCGCACCGGCGCGGTCAAGACGCCGGACCAGCGCAAGAAGGACGACCCGCCGACGTGGGTCCACTCCATGCGTGTCGAGAACCTGCCCGGCCAGGAACTGGACGAGGACGAGAAGCCGGACGATGCGCCGAAGGTCCACGTCAACCCCTACTTCCTGACGAACCCGGGCCACGTCCTCGGCCACATGGTCGTGGGCCACGGCATGTACGGCCCCGGCGAACTGCGCGTGGACGGCGACGGCGACCTCAACACGGCCTTCGACAAGGCCCTCAAGAAGATCGTGGCCCGCGCGAAGGACGCCGGACTCAGCTACACCCCCGACACCGGGGAACGCCGCAAGGTCGAGATGCTGCCCGAGGGCTCCGACCGGGTCGACGGGCACGTGCAGGTGTCGCCCGACGGAACGTTCACCCAGATCCGCGACGGCATGATCCACCCCTTCGAGGTGCCGAGCACTCAGGTGGAGGAAGCCCGACAGCTCCTCGACCTGCGCGACTCCATGAAGGCCCTGGTGCGCGAGGAGTCCCGCCCGGACACCGACGAGCAGCACGTCGAGGCACTGCGCGCCGACCTCAAGGCCCGATACGACGCCTACCACGCCAAGTTCGGCTCCCTGAACCGGTTCGAGTGGGCCACCCGCAAGAGCACCGACCCCGAGACCGGCCAGCAGGTCGAGAAGGCCTTCCGCAAGCGGCCCCAGATGGGCGGGCTGATCACCAGGGACCCGACGATGGCCGTCGTCCTGTCCCTGGACTCCTACGACGACCACACCCAGACCAGCACGCCGGCCGCGATCTTCACCAAGCGGCAGTCGAGGCACCGCACCATCGCCGAGCGGGCCGACAGCCCCGAGGACGCCATGGCGATCGTCATGGAGCAGCGCGGCAGCCTCGACACCGAAACCCTCGCCAAGGTCATGGGCACGAGCCCGGAGAAGGCGCGCGAGCGGTTGCTCGCCGCCCGATCGACCGACCCGGACACCGGCAACGAGTACCCGCTCGTCTTCGAGCCGCACAACGGCGGCGACCTCATCCCCGCGGCCGACTACCTGTCCGGCAACGTCCGCGAAAAGCTGGAGCAGGCGCAGGCCCTCGCCGCTGAGGACGCCCGCTTCGAGATCAACGTCAAGCAGCTCGAAGACGTTCTTCCACCGGACCTCTCGCCCGGTGAGATCGACGCCCCCATGGGCGCGTCGTGGCTCGACGCCGGCCCGGTGCAGTCCTTCCTGCGCGAGAAGCTGAACACGCGGAACGTGAAGGTCAGTTACCAGGGCGGATCGCTCTGGAAGGTCGACGCCTCCGACGCAGTGAAGAAGAGCAGCGCGGCCACCGAGGTCTGGGGCACGAGCGACTACAGCGCGATCAAGCTCGCCGAGGCGATCCTCACCAACGGCCGCATCCGCGTCACGTACAAGGACGACGCGGGCAACACGTACGTCGACGAAGAAGCCACCGCCGCCGCGCAGACCAAGGCCGACGAGCTGCGCGAGGAGTTCCAGGACTGGCTTTGGGCCACTCCGGAGCGCTCTGACCAGGTCAAGAAGCGCTACAACGACATCCACAACAACCTCGCGCTGCGCTCGTACGACGGTCAGCGCCGCACCATGCCCGGCCTCGCCGAGTGGTTCAAGCCGCACGCGCACCAGCACGCGGCCGTGGCCCGGATGGTCAACGAGCCGGCCGTGCTCCTGGCGCACGAAGTCGGCGCCGGCAAGACCGCCGAAATGACCATGGGCGTGATGGAGCTCCGGCGCCTCGGGCTCATCAACAAGGCCGCCATGGTCGTCCCGAACCACATGCTCAGCCAGTTCCACGACGAGTTCGCGGAGCTGTACCCGGAGTCCGCGGCCAACGGCCGCATCCTGGCCGCGTCCAGCGAAGACCTCCAGGGCCGCAAGCGCCGAGAGTTCATCGCCCGCGTCGCGACCGGCGACTACGACGCCGTGATCCTCACCCAGAACGCCTTCGAGTCCATCCCCATGCGCCCCGAGGTGCAGCTCGAATACATCAAGCGCGAGAAGGAACACCTCGAAACCGCCCTACGGCGGCAGAAGGAACAGGACGCGCTAGACGAACCCGGGAAGCGCACCGACTCCCGGATGGTCAAGGAGATCCAGAACCGGCTGAAGAAGCTGGAAGCCAAGATCAACGCGAAGATCAAGGCCTCCAAGGACACGGCCGGCCTGTACTTCGAGGACACCGGCATCGACTACGTGGTGGTCGACGAAGCACACCACTACAAGAACCTGTCGACGAACTCCGGCATCCCCGGCGCCGCGATCGAGGGCTCGAACCGCGCGAGCGACCTCGACATGAAGCTGGAGTACCTGCGGAAGAACACCAAGTCCGGCCGCGTCGTCACCTTCGCCACTGCCACCCCGATCTCCAACAGCGTGACCGAGGCGCACACCATGCTGCGCTACCTCCGGCCCGACCTGCTGGAGAAGGCCAAGGTGCGCAACTTCGACGAGTTCGCGTCCACCTACGGAAAGATCGTCAACGGCGTCGAGCTGGCCGCCGACGGCTCCGGCTTCAAGGAAGTCGCCCGCTTTGCCGCGTTCCGCAACATGCCCGAACTGCTGCGGATCTGGCGCACCGTCGCCGACGTCAAGAACTCCGACGACCTCGCTGAATACCTGGACACCCCAGACGTCGCGAGCGGCAAGGCCATCACCATCTCCGTCGACCCGACGGACCAAATGCTCGCGTACCAGAACGAACTCGCCGCGCGGGCCAGGGCCGTCAAGAAGGGGGACGTCGACCCCACTGAAGACAACATGCTCAAGATCTCCAGCGACGGGCGCAAGGTCAGCCTCGACCCGCGCATGGTCGGCCTGGACGAGCAGGGCAACAAGCTGCCGAAGGCCGCGGAGAACATCGCGCGGATCTACGAGGAGACCAAGGACGCGGTCTACCCCACCTCGAAGAACAACCCGACGCCGCACGACACTCCCGGCGGCCTCCAGATCGTGTTCCTCGACATGGGCACGCCCCAGGACCCGGGCAAGTCCAAGAAGAAGGGGAAGAAGGACGACGGCCCGACCAGCGTTGAGGAGCTGTCCCAGTCACGCTTCCCGGCCTACCAGGAGCTGAAGGATCTCCTGATCGAGCGCGGGGTGCCGGCCGAGAAGATTCGTTTCATCCACGAGGCGAAGAACGACGCCGAGAAGGCCCGCCTCTTCAACGACGCCCGCACCGGCAAGATCGCCGTGCTCGTCGGCAGCACGAGCAAAATGGGCACGGGCACCAACGTGCAGCTCAGGGCAACTGCCCTGCACCACCTGGATTGCCCGTGGCGCCCCGCCGACCTGGAGCAGCGCAACGGCCGCATCATCCGGCAGGGCAACGCCAACCCGGAAGTCGCCATTTTCCAGTACGTCACGGAGCAGTCGTTCGACGGCTTCTCGTGGCAGACCGTGGCCCGGAAGGCGAAGTTCATTCGCCAGATCATGAAGGGCAACCTGACCGACCGCACCGTCGAAGACATCCCCGACGGCGTGTTCAACGCCGAGCAGGTCACCGCCATCTCCACAGGCAACCCGTACCTGCTGGAGCAGGCCAACGTGAAGGCCTCCCTCGCGATCCTAAAGCGCAAGCTCAAGGGCCACATGCGCACGATCGAGGGCTACAAGAGCACGATCCGCGGCACCGAGCTGCTGCGCGAGAGCACGGACAAGCTCGTCGCCCAGCTCCAGGACGTCATCGCCCGGCGCAAGAGCACCCGGGGCGACAACTTCAACGCCACCTTCGGGCACAACGACTACACCAAGCGCGACGAAGCGGCGAAGGCCTTCGCGACCGCGGCCCACGCCGTCCTCCGGCAGGGCACAGCCGACCCGTACCGCTCCGGCGGCCACCCCAAGATCCCGATAGGCAAGATCGGCAACATCGAGGTCACCGCCCAATACCGCACCGCATGGGGCGACTTCGGACGCGTGCACCTGGTCGACATCTCCTTCCCGGACATCCCGCAGAGCCGTCACTCCTACCAGGAAGACGACCTGAAGAAGGAGACCACCCTCCCCATCACCCGTCTGGAAGACTCACTCGCCGACGTCGACAAGCGGATCGTGCGCGCCGAGTCCCACCTCCGCCAGGAAGAGCGCGCCGCCGAGACCGCCCGCGAGCGCGTCGACCGGCCGTTCGAGCAGGCTGACGAACTGGCATCCGCCGAGCGCCGCTCCAAGCTCATCGGCGCACTCATCCGCGAGCAGTCCAAGGACACCACCAGCGACGAAGCCGGACGCGAGAAGCGCGCCCGACTGGACGCACTGGAGCACCAACTCCGCGAGGCCCGCCTCGCCGCCGGCGAGGAGTCCGGCGACGTGGACGATCCGGCCGCCGCCCAGGACACCGACCTCCTTCCCCGTACGCCCGCCCCGCCGTCCATCAGCACCGACGAGAAGGGTCGTCCGCGCATCCTGTGGCCGGACGCCGAGGCCAGGAAGGCGGCCAAGGAGAAGCAGAAGAACGAGCGGGCGCAGCGGGCCCGGGAGGAGCGGGGTGAGACCACCCTCGATCCCGAGCAAGTTCGCAGGGACCTGGCATCTCTGAGCGAGGGCGCCCCAGGTGTCGACGCCGCCCCCGCGCCCCGCGCCCCCGAGAACGAAGACGACTCCACCGAGCAGACGCAGGAATCTGCTCCGTCGGCGGCGTCGGGGCAAGACGCCCCACAGATCGACCCCCGCAAAGCCCACTACGAAGAGCCCGGCACGCAGACCCCCCGCGAAGCGTCCGAGGAGAAGCGGCGGCTCATCGCTCAGTGGAACGACTCCGAGCTACACGCCCGGCTGCTGGCCCAGCCTGAGGGCAGCGACGGCCGGCGCCTGGTCACCGCTCTCGATGACGCAACGGACCACAACGACACCCGCGACGGCATGTACTCGACGGCGACCCGCGCCTGGAAGCGGGTCATCAACGCCATCGACGACCTCTCCGCATACCTCCACAAACACCACGAAGAGACCCATAACGCGGAATCCGACCGTGCCGTCCTGGAGCAACTGCGGGACCGGGCCGAGGTGCACGTCGAGCGGATGAAAACCACGTCCCGGGACGGCATGACCGCAGAACTCGCCGCCCGCATCCGCGCTCACCGTGAGTCCCCGAACGCCGAGGAGGAGACGGGCGGGTCGAACGCCGAGACGTCCGATGAGGCCTCGGTGTCCGACAGCGAGCAGATCACTCCGGCCACGCGCGACGAGCCGGAGGAGACGGTCGCACTCGACCCCGAGAAGGTCCGATCCGACCTCGACAGCCTGAACGGCGACAGTGACAGCGACGCCACCGACGAGGCATCGGCCGCCGCGGAGCCCGAGCAGGACGCGCAGACCACCACCTCCTCCGCGCAGCCCACCCGTACGCCCGCAGCACGGCCGTTCTCGAACGACAGAGAGTGGCGCATCGCCCTGACGCCCGTGGACGGCGCCGAGACGCAGCTCCACAGCGCGGCGACGTCGACCTGGGGCAATGGCGAGGGGCTGCCTGGGTCGGTGCCGCTCATCCGCCGTGCGGTCATGGACGCAGTCGCCGCCCAGGAGGACGGGGACTACGACGCCGCTGAGGAGCACCTTCGCGACGCCCGCGACAGCGCGGCCACCCTGCTGGACACCCTGGAGGACAACGAGCGCGGCGAGATGGAGGGACCGCTGCGGTCGTTCCTCGACGCGATCGACACCTACCTCCCGAGACACCGGGCAACCCGTACGAAGCGGCAGCGCGAAGACGGGCAGCAGCGAGACCTGGAAGCAGGCGCGCGGGCCCAGTTCGAGCAGGAGTCGCGGACCCGCAGGAGCAGGGCCGCCGACCAGGAGGCGCCGGAGGCCAGTGGCCCCGCGTCCAATGCTCCGGGCGCCGACGAGGTTCCGGTGCCCCCGCAGGACGAACCGCAGGCCGAGGAGGACACGGTCGCGCTCGACCCGGAGAGGGTCCGATCCGACCTCAATGCCCTCAACGACGGCGGCGACAACGAGACGGACAGCAGCAGCCCTGCCCCGGCGGACACGGAGGAGACGGACAGCGAGCGGGAGCCAGACGCTGAGGGGGAGACCATTGACGCTGGCCAGGCCCGCCTCAACGACTACGTCCGCGTGGAGACGCCGGACACCATGGGCAGGACCCGGGTGGACGAGGGCTTCCTGCGGGCCAACCCCCGCAAGGGCAAGGGGCATCACCGCGGCCAGGACTTCGACGCATGGATTCTGTACCTCGGAGACGGGCGCAACCAGTCGCCCCACCGCGGCGCCCAGGTAGAGATCCCCACTGACCAGAAGATCCAGCGGCTGCCCGCTCCCGAAGCCCCGCAACCGGGCCCGGTCGACGTGGACTCGGTGAAGAACGGCGAGTACATCCGCGTCACCCTCCCCGATTCCGAGGGCAACGAGGTCACCCACGAGGGATACGTCACCAGCAAGAGCCCGCGGAGAGCGGGCCCCAGGGGGGACGACCCGGTCGACTCATGGTCCGTGCACCTCGCGGACACCCCGCACGCCGACCACGAGTGGGACGACCTGCTCGACATCCCCACCGGCCACGTGGTCGAGCGCAAGCCCACTCCGGGGCCGGTGCCCGAACTGGAGATCCCGGACGTTCCCGGGATTGATCTGAGCGAGTACACCCGCGACGAGCGGAAGCACGTCGACGAGTACCGCGACTGGGCAGGCGTGTGGGCGAACCCGTCCCAGGATGGCCCACGGAACACGCTGCTGGACCGGGTCAGGACCATGCCCGGTTCCGCCTACAAGCCGCTCCGTCCAGAAGAGGCTGCACGGTGGATCGGCGTCGCCAGTGACGCCTTCCCGCTGGACCAGTTCGACGAGAACACGCGTCACCTGCTCACGGGATACGACGGCGAGCAGCGGGAGTTCCTTGCCGGCCAGGCAGCCTCCATGCGAGAGGCCACGCAGAAGATCGCGGGTGAGTTCCGTGCCGAGAGTCGAAAGATCATGCTCCCGCACATCGCCACGCGCTCCGGCACGGAGGAGGCCACCGAGAAGCTGAACGCTCGATGGGCCGAAGACCTTGAGCGAGTCCGTCAGATCGTGCCGGACCGGATTGCCGTCGCTGAGGCAGATGCCAAGCGGCACGGACTCACCGATCAGCAGGTCAAGGACTTCCTCACCGGCGTCGCGGGTGGTGACGGCCCTGAGCAGAAGGCGAACGGGCTCCCCGGCGCCTTCCCCGAGGTGAGGCGATCCCTCACCGCGGCGCGTACCGACGTCTTGTCGTACTACGCCGGATTCAGGGCCTGGCAGGGGCAGGACGACGATCAGCAGTTCGCCGGATACCACCACTACAACGGCAGGCGCCGAGCCCTCGGTGCCGAGCCGCTGCCGGCAGTCGACGCCGCGTCGGGCACCGGCCCACTCATCATCGGAGAGGCCGAACTCCCCGAGGGCATGCGCTGGACGCGCCTGCAAAACCTTCAGCCCGGTGACCTCTACCGCCCGGTGAGTGCCACGAGTGATGACCAAAAGGTGTTCGACGGGCTGGACGCCCCTCACATCGTCATCAATCTGCACGCCGACGGCAAGGAGGGCAGGCCGCGCACGAGGAGCCTCTCCACCGGCGGCCACACCGAGCACCCCGGCGACTGGGTCATTCAGTTGACCTCGCCGGAGTCCTCCCTGCGTAAGAAGGCAAACGCCAAGCTCCGCGACAAGTGGGTGCGGCAGGAGGTGCAGGACGACGACCGCAAGTGGGAAGCCGCCCAGGCCATTTCCCGGCGCCCGGAGGGCGAGGCCGCCGACCTTGCGACCCTGAAGGAAGGGGAGCGAGTCCGCGTCCGCGGATCGAACGAGTTCATCGGCGGCACGTACGTGGCCGAAGGCGACCTACTGGAGCCGCCGGAGCGAGCGCAGATGTGGCGCAACGGCGAGCAGGTGGACGGCTGGCGGCTGCTTCTCTCGTCACGCTCGCACGCGCGTGACGACATCTACGTCGCCGACGGGGAAGACGACGAGTGGGCCGAACGAACCGACGGTGCGGCCGACGACAACGCCAATACCCCCGACGTGGACGCGCCCGAGAACGATGGCGGCAACGACGCCAACGCCGCACCGGAGAGCGAGAACCTGCGCCCGGACCAGGCCGAGGTCGGCGACTACGTCCGGGTCGAGACGCAGAACACTGCGGGAACCCGCGTGGTGCGCGAGGGGCATCTCCTCGCGCCGGCCAAGAAGGTCACCGCGACCCGCGACAGACAGCGAGTGAAGGCATGGCGCCTGTACCTCGGCCGCGAAGGCGAGCAGCCGTCCCGCAGCAACGGCGTCACAATCCTGGCCGACGACACGATCGAGCGCATGCCCACTCCCACACCGGCGCCTCAGCAGGAGGAGCGGGAGGAGCACACCAACACCCTGGGCTGGAAGGGCCCGGACGAGAGCCGGGAGAAGGTCGGCGAGTACGACGGCAAGCCCGTCGAGGTCGGCGAGCTGCACATCAAGGGCCAGTCGGTCGGGCGCGCTGTCTACCTCGACGGCAAGCGCATCGGCCGTCTCCACGGGGAGGGGGGCGCATGGCGCGCCGAGCATGACCGTCACGGCAGCGTCGGCTCAGGCTGGATCACCCGCTGGTCCGGCGAACCCGACGACCCAACGACGCGTGCCGCCCTCCTGCTCGCCCAGGTCGACAAGGACGGGGAGGAAGGCCCCCGCATGCACTTCATGCACGACGGCACGGTGTCGCAGCAAGAGGCCGAGCGCCGGATCGCCGCACACGAGGACCCGCGCGACCGTCGGCTTCCGCAGGACGACGACAACTCCACGGACGACAGCGACGCCCAGGACACCGACTCGAACGAATCCGAGCCCGAGCCCGAGGAAGACTCCAACGACGAGGACACGCAGCAGAACGACGATGAGGACGACAGTAAGAACATCCGCCGACGGGATGACCACGACGGTGACGGTGGTGGCGGCGAACCGCCCACTGGTGACCCCGCGACGCCGGACGATGACGACGACCGCGACCACCAGGACGACGCCGCGGGCGACGGCGACGGTCCGGAGGCCGATGACGAAGAGGACCGTGAGCGCCGTAACCGCCGACGCCGGCGTCGTGACCGCGACCGCAACCGGCCCGGCAACGGGGTTGACGGTCCGGACGGAATCGGGCTCCCGAACCTGCCGAACCTCGACAACGACCACTCGGGCAGCGACGACGACGGCCGCGGTCGCGCTGGCCGATCGCGGCGGCTGGCTGACCTGAAGGACCGGTACCGCAGCGGCGACACCCCGACGCCCGAGGGCGCCAACCCCCAGGAACACAACGCCTACCTGCGGCGCCTCGCTGACAACGACACCCTCACACTCTCCCCGAGCGGCGACCTGATCATTTGGTCGGACGACAACGGCCGCACCTGGCAGATGGGGCACGCGGCGAGCGGGATGCACCTCCCGCGCTTCGGCGCCTACGGAGAGGAGATCGGCGGCCGGGACGGCGCCGTGCGCCTGGCGGGCGAGTACGAGCGGATGAGGGGCGAGAACGGGCAGCCGCTTGACTGGGCACAGCCCCAGCTCGACATCGAAACCCTGCGCCAGTGGCGCGACTCCCGCGGTGAGCCGTTGACCGACGCCGTGACGTTCGTCCGCGACTCCGTCATCCGCGAACACCAGCGGGAAGCGGGCCGCCGCCAGACGGACGCGGGCACGGCCGACTCCAACGAGCGGCCGACGAGCAGCACAGACGAGACGGCCGAGCCCGACGCCGCGCCGCAAGCGACCTCCGAGTCGGGGGCCGAGGGGCGCCCGGAGCCTCCTGCGGAGGAACAAGACGACGACGCACCGGCCGGCGCTGATGACGACTCCACGGTCGGAGCGGACGACACCGGGGCCTCGGGCACCACCGTTCCGGCAGACAGCGAGAAGCGCGCTGGCGATGGGGCGCCGGAGGGCGACCCCGAACTGGACCTCCAGCCCTTCATGTCCGACACCGGCGACGACTGGAACGACCGCATCATCACCGACGAGGCAGCCATCCGACGCTTCGGCAGCCTCGAACGGATGCGGGAACTCGCCTCCCGGGCGACGCTCCCCAGCCCGCAGCTCCCCACCGACCACGAGTCCGAGGTCTGGCTGAACGGCCGCCTCGTCGGCTCGGTCAACGACCTGGACAGCTACAACCGCAGGCTCTACCCGGACGACTACGAGGGCATGTGGCAGGCGGAGCCGAAGTTCTTCCCCACCTTCCGCGAGCCCGTGTTCCGCAGCCGTGAGGCCGCCATCGCCGAACTGGTGCTCCGCGCCCTGAAGGCCGGGCCGCCGGACCAGAGTCAGGTCACCGATGAGATGGCCGACGACTTCAAGCTCTGGCGGGACCTGCACTTCCCCAAGAGCGTGGACGGGCAGGACTTCAGCGACGAGGAGCGCGAGCGGTACGAGGCGCTGGACAACCTGCTCAACGAGCTGGCCGCCGGCCGTACGCCGAGTGGGAATCTCCCAGCCGACCTCGGCCACGCGGTCGACGAACTCGGCTGGCTGGCCGACCGGTACCGCAAGGGCAAGGACGAGGACTTCCACATCAATCCGTCCGTGCTGGCCCGGGACTTCGCCAAGGCTCTGGACCATGTGCGGCCGGAAGACCCGCGGGCAGCTCACCACCGTGAACTCCAGTACCGTGCCGCCATCCAGGCCCTACGGGATCTGGACACGGACGATGTTCTTGACCACTCCGAGCGGGTGTCGGTCGCGGACCTGCGCGACGGCGACGTGGTCATCAAGCTGAAGGGCCGACGCTCCACCGGCTCCACCGATCTAGCGACCGGCTACCTGCGAGGGGCGCCGAAGAAGGTCACCTTGCGGCGGGGTAAGGAGAAGATCCGCGCCTACCGAGTCCGTGTCGGCGACACCCCGTGGGAAGACGGCGGCCGGGAGGAGAAGCTGACCGTCCCCATCGACGCCATGGTGTACCGCCGTGCAGGCATCAGTCAGGTCGAGATCCGCGAGGACCAGCAGGACTACGGTCTGCGTGTCGGCCAGGAGGCGCCCGAGCACGTCTACAACCCGGAGACCGACGGTATCGACTACACGGGCCGCGCCCATGCACAGGCCAACCAGGCAGACACCCTGCGCGCGGAGGATGGTGACGACCGCACCGACACCGGCGACGCCGAAGCGGACACCGGCCGGACGCCGGAGACGGAGCCGAGCACGGACACCCCCGAGCCGGCCCCGGCCGCGGACGAGCCCGCTTCCGCCCCGAAGCCCCCCTCGCCCGCTCCGAAGCAGCGCCCGGCGGACGAGCCGACCACCACAGACGAACCCGCCCCGGAGCCGGAGAAGGAGCCGGAGCCGGTCGGCGGACGGCCCGCGGAGTGGGTCAAGGTCAGCGACCTTGGCCTCGGAGACCTGATCCGGATCGAGGGCACCACCAAGGGCGGCACCGCGCGCACCCTGGCCGGATACGTCGTGGACGGCCCCAAGAAGGTCCCCACCACCAAGGCCCGCCGCGTGCAGGACATGTACCGCGTCCTGGTCTCCGACACCCCCGACGGCCGCGGTAAGCGGAACTCGATCTGGGTCATGCCGGACGCCACCGCGGCGCGGGCCACCCGCGACGACGCCGACCAGGTCGACGGAGCCCCGCAGACCGGCGCCGACTCCGACGTCCTCACCGGCCGCATCGCCGACCGCGTCCCGACCGACAACAACGGCAACGCACTGTTCCCCGGCTCCGTCGTCACCGACGACGACGGCCGAGAGGGAGTTGTCACCGGCGCGAGCGCGAGCACCACTCACGTCCAGTTCGGCGACGACCGCACCGACGACACCCAGTCGCCGACCTCCCTCAACGTCACCGACGGCGGCGCGGCCCGGCCCACCGGTTGGACTGCCGACGGGCACCTCGTACGGCCCGGGAACGTCGTCGCCGACCACGACGGCAACATGCTCGGCACCGTCGAGGACGTGGACGGCGACACCGCCAGCGTCGCCACCCCGCAGGGCATGAATGACCTGCCGATTGTGGACCTGCGCGTTGTGGGCGGAGTCGCCGACGACAGCAACGCCGGCAGCAAGGTCGACCGAGTCGAGCCCACCACGGCCGGAGAGCTGAACGAGGGCGACGTCGTCGTACGGGACACCCCCGACGGACCGCGCACCGCCCGGGTCACCCGCGCCGAGGACAACGGCGAGGCGTCGCTCCTGGACGTCCAGGACACCACCACCGGTGAGGCCGACCAGCTCAGCGTCCCCAGCGACTCCGAAGCCCTGCGAGCCCTTGGCGCGGACGGCCACGCCCCCGAGCTGGGCCCGGACGACGCGGCGGACAACGACGGGGAGATCACCACTCACGAACCGGCTCCGGCCGTCGACCCGGTCACCGGGCCCACCGTGGACCCGCAGCTCTCCCCCGAGGAGCGCGACGCCATCGCGGACCGCGGCGACGCTCCGGCCAGCGACCCTGACGCTCAACAAGCCGTTGCGCGGCTCGCCAACGACCTCCCGGTCACCCCGGATCAGGCATCGGCGCTCGCTGACGACCTGCGCGAAGGCGCAGACTCCTCTACCCCGGAAGGCCGGGCCGCACAGCGCGCCGCGAACCACCTCGCTGCCGCTGCCGGTGACGAGCCAGACGACGCCGGGCGCCCCGAGCCGGGCACGATCGGCACGGTCGGCGTCGGTGACACGATCGCCCTGCCGGGCGAGTTCGACCCCGACACCCTCACCTCGTACAAGGTCGTCAAGATCGAGGAAGCCCCCGGCGGCGTACGAGTCCTCACGATCGAGGACGGAGACGGGATGCGCTTCAAGCGGTCCCTCGGGTCGGGTCAGCCGTTGTACCAGCTCCCCGAGCCGCAGACCCCGGCCGCGGACGACGACGCCGAGCAGAGGGACCCCAATCCGGCGCCCGACGCCGACCAACTCCGGTCCGACTACGCGGACTCCGTGGTGCGCGCGGTCGTCGACAACGCCATCCAGGGCACGACGACCCCGGGCAGTATCCACCAGCTCCGCGAGCAGATCGCCGCGCAGCTCACTCCCGAAGCCCTGCGTCAGGCGATGCGGCGGGCCCGCAACGGGGCCCTCTCCGCGATCACCGACGCCGGGATCGACGGAGACGAGCGGACCGAACTCGTGCGCTCCCTCCGTAAGGAGGCTGCGCGGGCACGCACGGACGCCATCCGGGCTGCGGTGCGCACCCTCGACGACCTGGAGCCGCTGGACGGCGAGTCTGAAGAGGACACTGCCCGCCGCGCGGCCGACCTCCTGCGCCTGATTCCCGACGCGCTGCGCAACAGGCCCGAGCCGGACAGCACTGACGGAGACTCCCGCGTCGATGACGCCGTGACCGGACACGTGGACGACGCCGTGGGCGGCGCCCTCCAAGACGCCGCTGCCAGCGGACTGACCGAGGAGCGCCGTGCCGCGATCGTCCGTCAGCTCGCCGCCCGGATGGCCGCGAACCGTGACGCCACGGCGCAGCGCATCGCTGCGACGCTGCCCGCCGGCCAGCGGGCTGGACTCCTCCCGCACATCGTGGCCGCCCTGGTCGTCATCGCGCGGAAGATCGTCGCCGTGATCGCCGCGTTGCTGAAGGGGCTGGCCACGGCGTGGAGGAACAGCCGCGAAGGCCTGCGGCGCATGCGTGAGCGCATCGCCCGCTACCGCCGCAACCTGGTGCAGCACGTCAGGACGTGGCCAGAAGCCCGCCGCCTGCGCCGCCTGGCCGCCGCGACGAACCTGCCCGGCCACGCCGACGGGCTGTCCCTCGGCGACCGCATCGCCCACTGGGCGCGACTCCTCCCCGCCCCCGGGCGCTTCGGGCAGGTCTCCCGCCGCTCGCGCTGGTACCGGCCCGCCAGCCGGGCATCCCTCGCCGCCGGGCAGCTCCCGCCGGTGCAGGACGGTGTCCGCTGGATGCCGGACCGCGCGGTCGACGGCGGCCCCGGCCCGCAGGCTCTGCGGCACCTGGCCGCAGTACGAGCCGCGGGCCTCGACGTCGACAGCGACATCGCCGCCCGCCTGACCGCTGCGGCGCCCGAGTTGGGCGACGACCCGCACGGCACCGTCCGGCACGCCGCACACTATGCGGACACGGCCGAGCGTCGCCTGCGTGACCTGCAAGCAGCGGCGGCCGGTGGCACCCCGGACGCAGACATGGAGATCGACGCAGCCCGCGCCGAGGCCCAGGCCGCCCGGCAGGAAGCCCAGCGACTTCAGCGGGCGTACGCCGCGGCGCTGCCGGACATCGTGCGGGACACCCTCGCCGAGATCCGCGAGATGGGGCCGGCCGCCGGGTCTCACCTGGTCACCACCCCGGACAGCGATCCGGAGGCGACCCGCGCGCTCGTGGACGTCTCCCAGTTCGTGCCGCGGGACTGGCTGACTCCCACCGAGTCGCGGTTCCTCGCGGCGCGGAACGGCGACGCGGGCGGCTACGACGGGCGGACGGCCACGGTCGCGGACCTGGGAGACGCCGGGCGCCGTACGGCCGCGAACGCACTGCTCGCGCATCTCCAGCGGAACTACCCCGACCTCACGGCCGCGCAGGAGGCGTTCCACTTCTCCCGCACCCACCGCGGACGGACCGGGGCACGCCGCCGTACGGCGCTGGACGTGCTGCTGGGACGGCTGTTCCGCAACCTGGCCACGCAGGGCACCCCGGACGACATCGTGCCGCTCGGCCTGGCGACGCTGTTCTCCGGCGACTGGTACGAGGACGACGACCTGCGGGCTTTCCTTCTCGGACTGCTCGCCACTCGGTAGAAGGAGCACAGCATGTTGGTGACGGGAACGTTCGAGGACGGCGCGGCCTACCAGGTCGACGTCACCGGACAGGACGAGCAGTCGATCCTCGGCTCACGCCGTGTTCGAGCGCTGGTCGAGCAGTACGCCGGGCAACCGGTGCTGCTCGGCCCGCTCGGGCCGCAGCGGGACCTGGAGGCGACGGACACCGCCGCGGTGCTCGCGCTGCTGCGCCAGCACACGACGGTGGTCGAGGTCAGACCGTGATGGCGAAGACCCACAGGTGAGGATCGGCGCCCAGAAGGATCACGTAGTGAACGATGGCGGTGCGCGTCGTGATGACGCGCACCGTCTCGTCCATCTCGTACTTGTCCGCCTGCGGCCATGACCAGGGGTCGGTGCACGCCTGAATCACGGCGTCGTGCAACTCCTCCTTGTCCGGGCCGGGCATGTTCTTGATCGTCTCGCCGACGTTCGCGGCGAACCGTGCGGGGATAGCCGTCACGCGCCGAAGACCTCGTCCATGGTCATGGCGCCATCCTCGGGCTGCCCGTTCGCCTTCCACTTCCTGTATGCCGCCGCAGCGTGCATCCGGGCGCGAGCCTCATGCAGCTCCGGATTCGATGACGCGGCCTGGTCCGCTTCCAGCACCGAGATGACGTAGTCACCGATGTTCATGCCCGCGCGACTCGCCGAGGCACGCACGGCGTCAGCCAGCTCCTCGGGGACTCGCGCATTCAACTGAGTGGTAGCCATAGCAGAATCCTAGCGCTCTGCTACAGAAAATGATCCAAGTATGCCGACAGAGCCCGTTTCAGTCTCAGTCGTCGGGCGTAATGTGCCGGTACGTGGAGGTCGAGGGCACTCCAGCCCCAGCCGCAACACGAAGGAAGGAGGGAGCGGTCCATGAAGCGGGATATAGCAGTCGCGATCATCGGCGGCATCGTCGCCTACGCGATCATCTGCGTGATCGTGTGGTTCGTCCCGGTCCTCGGACTCCTGGCCGTGTAGCCCACAGCCGGCAAGCATCCGGCTACACGACCAGCGTCCGTCACCTGTCCCCTTTCGTACCCCATGGGGCGGAAGGGGACCTCTACACGCGAGGGTAGTCCCACAGGCCGCTCGACGCGCAGCCCGAGACGTAAGCGTTCCCCATGCCGACTATCTGCGGCCGTGGACTACGCATTCGACGTTAAGAACCTGCCCCAGCCAACCGACCCGGCCGCCAACGACCCCGGAGCACCGCCGCCTCCGCAGGAGCTTCAGCCCCCGCAGGAGGATGACTCCCGGCCGTGGGCCGGTGACGTCTACGACGAGGGCGATGAGACCGACCCCACGCAGGCGTACGCCTCTTTTGCCGGGCCGTCCGGAGAGCAGGCCTGGCTCGACAAGGCCGAGGACGGCACTCTGACCGGCTGGGTGCGCGATGAGACGGGTCAGGTGTGGCGCTATGCCGACCCCGAGGCCTGGGCCATCGACGTGGACGACGCGGGCATGTCCGAGGTCGGCACATCCGGGGCTGCGCCGGGCGCCGAGCAACCGACGGACGGCGAGCCCACAGACCCAGCGGCAGCATCCGACCCGGCCTCGATCGACCAGGCGCCGGAGGGCGGCATTCCCCTCGACTTCGGCACGGCTGACGAGGTCGTGCCCGCCGACGGGACGACTCCTCAGGAGCCCAAAGCGGCTGACCCGGAAGCCGAGGAGACCGACGAGGAGCCGAACGGGGACGAGCCCGCAGAGGACGACGAGGAAGAGGACGACGCCGGCAAGGGGAAGCGCCCCAACCCCTTCAAGTGACCCGGGCGGCAGGCACGGCGGGACGCTAACCACCTCGCGGAGGCACGGTGCGCACCGCCGAGAAGCCCGCCCAGGAGGAACCCGCCGTGCCGAGAACACCGCCGTCGCCCAACGCACCGCTGCGCCGCCCGGCGCAGACCAAGGGCGTGGTTCGTGCCATCTACGCCGTGACCGGCGTGGTAGACGAAGTCGCAGACCTGATCGTCCCTGGCGCGTTCACCCGCACGCTGGCAACCCGCAGGGTCAAAGCAGCATGGCATCACGAGTGGAAGGACCCCGTCGGGGCCGTTCTGGAGGCCGAAGAATGGATGCCCGGCGATCCGCGGTTCGCCACGATCCCCGGCGGGATCGTGTGGCCGCGCGAGGCCGGCGCCCTGGTCGCGACCGTCCAGTACAACCTGCGCACTACCAGGGGCCGCGATACATACGAGCAGGTCCGCCAGTGGCATGAGAACGGTGAAGCCCAGTTCTCCATCGGCTACAAGGTCACGGTCGGCGGCGCGTCGAAGCGGCACGACAACGTCCGCGTCATCCACGACTTGGATCTGTACGAGATCAGCCCCGTCCTGCATGGCGCCCACCCCATGACTCGCAGCCTGGAGGTGAAGACCGCCGCTCGCTTCGGCGAGCAGGAACTGGAACGCAAGGCGATCTGGTCGGCGGTCGAACTGAAGGCCGCCGAGGCGCAGACCGGCCGCGGCGTGATGGTCGCCCTGAAGCTGCCTCCGGATATCGCCGCTCGCATCGCACACCCGGACGGAACAGCGCCTGAGGAACTTCACATCACGCTGGCATACCTCGGCGACGCGGCAGCACTCGGCGGCCACCCCGACGACCTGCGGGACATCGTCGCCTCGGCCGTCAGCGGCCTCGCACCGCTCACGGGCAGCATCGGCGGCATCGGGAAGTTCCCCGACACCGGCGACGGCGAACCCACATGGGTCCCCGTCGACGTGCCTGGCCTTGCCGAACTGTGGCAGCGACTGGCGGACGCGCTCAGAACCTCGGTCTACGCCGACAAGCTCAAGACCGACCACGGCTTCACCCCGCACATCACCCTCGGCTACAGCCTGCCCGACACCGAGCCCGTCCCGGCCACGCCCGTGACGCTCGATCAGATCGCAGTGGTGCGTGGCCCCGACACCTCGCTCGTGCCGCTCGGCGGCACTGCGCAGGAGCGGCCCCCGCGGGCTCCCGATGCTCCCGCGCCCGCTCCACCGCTGGAAGCGAAGACCGCCTCGCAGATCGTCATGGAGGCCAAGGCCCTCGGCACCCGTCCAGCCCTCCATGCGGCAGAACAGAAGTCAGCCGCGCAGATCGTGCTCGAAGCGAAGTCCGCGCCCCTCGCTGTGTCCCTCCCGGAGGTTCCGTTGACCACTCCCATGCCCTTCTCCTACGAACAGCTCCGTGCCCGGCTCACCGACGCGGCGCGCACCCTGCTGTCGCCCGAAGACGGCGACTGCTACGTGGCGATCGAGGCCACCTACCCGGACCGGGTCATCGTCTCTCACCACTCCCGAGACGAGACCAGCACCTACGCCATCCCGTACACCACGGCCGGCCGGGACGTCGATCTCGGGACTCCCACCCCCGTCGAGCTGACCACCGTGGCGCTTCCCGTCACCGGAGAGAGCCACGCGGTCGACGGAGACGAAGAGATCGAGGCCCGGTTCATGCAGCCGACCGCCGCGGCGCTCCAGAACGCGAGATCCCTGATCGAGGTCTCCGACGCCGGGCCCTCCCACCTCCAACACCTCAAGCCCGTCATCAACGAACTGCTGAACACGCTCGCGAAGAAGGGTCTCCCCATGGACGACGACAAGCGCCACGCCCCGGCCGGTTCCTCCCTCAACCTGTGGGACTCCGAATACGACGTCACTGACGGCTGGGACGACGAGGACGACACCGCCAACGCCGAGGACACCAGCGTCACCGACGACGTTCCCACCGGCGACGCACCGACGGACGACACCGAGGACCCGGACGACGTTCCCGCAGGCGACATACCGACGGACGACACCGAGGACGACCCGGACGACGACGAACAAGTCCGTCTCAACGCCAACGAAGTCAAGGCCGCACTCGCCGCACTCGCTGCCTGACCTGCGCAAACAACGGGCTCCCGGCTTCGCGAACTTTCGCGTCCGGGAGCCCGAGACGTTAACCACCGCACTCAACTTCCATGCGCCTCGCGTTGAGGCGTCCCGGTGCTGGCCGGGCGAGCGACGCACCCCTCGCCCATCCAGCACAGGAGAGTGCAACCGACATGGCAACCGCCACCACCGACAAGAGCCTCCTCCGCTCGCTCAAGGAACAGCTCGGAGAGAAGTCGGCCGAGGCCGAGCGCATCGCCTCAACCTTCAAGGAGGAGAACGGCGCCTTCGTCGTCTCCACCGAGCAGCGCAACGCGTACGTCAAGGCCGTCAAGGACGCCCAGGAGATCAAGGGCCTCCTCGACGCCGCCCAGGGCGCCGACGAACTCAGCGGCTACCTCGACGCCCCCGCCGGCTCGTCCGCAGCCGGACAGTTCTACGGCGGCGGCGGCGGAGCCACCGAGGTCAAGTCGCTCGGCGACATGTTCATCGAGTCCGACGCCTACAAGGCCGCGGCCCGCGCCGACTTCAAGGACCGGCCGTTCATCCGTGCCGAGATGGAGGGGAAGAGCATCTTCTCCCTGTCGGCCGGCACCCACACCCACCAGGCGCTCGGCGGCGTACAGGACCTCGGCATCACCGAGGCCCAACGCCGGAAATGGCACATCCGCGATCTTTTCCCGTCGGCCAAGACGAAGAATGCGGTCCTGCTCGGCATCCGCGAGACCGGGTGGGTCAACAATGCCGCCCAGGTCGCCGAACGCAGGGCCGCCGACGGTGTCTCCGCGCCGACCGGGCTCGACAGCGATGTCTTCGGCAAGGCCCCCCGCTCGAAGCTGAAGCTGGAGCCGGTCGCGTTCCCGATCGCCGAGATCGCCCACATGATCGACGGGCACAAGAACATTCTTTCGGACGAGCCGAGGCTGAAGCAGTTCATCAACAGCCGCCTCATCGAGGGCATCAAGTTCTCCGAGGACTACGACCTGCTCCACAGCGTGGGCACCGACGGCACCTCGCTCACCGGCCTGTTCAACACGCCGGGTGTCCAGCAGTACACGGGCGACTCCAAGGACAAGTTCTCGATCCAGATGCGCCGCGCGATGACGAAGTCGCTGCTGGCCGAGTACGAGCCCACCGGCATCGTCCTCTCCCCGACGATGTGGGAGCAGGTCGAGGTCGAGACCGACGACAACGGGGCCTTCCGCGTCGCGCTCCAGGTCGCCGTCGGCGCGCAGAAGCGCGTGTGGCGCATCAACGTCGTCGAAACCACGGCCATGCCCGACAGCCAGTACCTGCTCGGCAGCTTCGGCATGGGAGCCCAGCTCTACGACCGCGAGAACGTGTCCGTGACCGTCAGCTCCGAGAACTCGGACAACTTCGAGCGGGGCGTGCTGACCTTCAGGGCGGACGAGCGCCTGGCCCTTGAGGTGTCGCGTCCGGAGAGCTTCGTCATCGGCACCTGGACCACGCCGACCGGCTGATCCGCGCGGGCCCGGTAGTGGGCTCACCAGCGGAGACGCAAAGCGGGGCCGGACCGTACGGTCCGGCCCCGCTTCCCTTTGTACAGAGAGGACTGCCGTGGCAGACACGAACGGGCTGATCGCGGCCCTCGCTCAACTCGCCGAGGCGCCTTCGGCACCCCGCGGCCCGCGATGCACCGTCGGGATCATTCTCGACGAACTCGACGCCAGCACCGAGCAGAAGGTCCGCGACGTGCTCGATACCCCGGCCATCAGCTCGACGCAGATCGCCGACACACTCATCGGCAGCGGTCACCAGGTCCAAGCACCCGCTGTCGCCCGGCACCGTCGCCGCGGTGGCTCCAACGGTTGCAGGTGCCCGCGATGAGCCTCGACGCCCACCTTGACGCGCTGCTTTCCCCTGCCCCCGCCGGGCAGTCCGCGCCGTCGGAGATCACCCGGCCTGCGGCCACGGCCCCCAAGGGCTGGGAGCCCGGAGTCCGGTACGAACAGGGCGGCTCGATGCTCGTCACCGCGCCGGCCGCCGACGCGCCGCCCCAGGACGAGACCGGATGGCGTGCCCGCATCGACGAACTCGGCCTCGTAGTGCCCGACGGCTACCGGGTGCGGCTCGTCGAAGCCCGGCACGATCCGGCCGCCTGGCACCGCGACGCCCAGGGCGAGGACGCCGTCACCCGCCCGGTGTGGCGCTGCCGGTACCTGATCGAACCGTCCGTGCCCGGCTGGGCATCGGCCGAAGACCTCAACACCCTGGTGCGCGACGCGATGCGGCGCCGCAGGAAGCCGCGCACAGCAACCGATCAGCCCGCGCGTGCGCTCGCCGTGGTGTACGCCGACCCGCAGGCCGGAAAGGTCGGCCGCGACGGCGGCACGAAGGAACTGGTGGCCCGGGTCGCCGACCGCTTCGACCGGCTCCAAGACCACCTGCGCGATCTCGGCAAGGTCGGTCGGGCACCCGACTCCGCGTACTGGCTCGACGCAGGTGACTGCGTCGAGGGGTTCGAGAACGTTGCCTCCCAAGCCTTCACGAACGATCTGACCCTCACACAGATGATCCGGCTGCACCGGCGGTTGACGTTCGAAGGCCTGGACCGCCTCGCCACAGCGTTCCCCAGGGTGGTCGCCGCGACCGTCGGCTCGAACCACTCCCGAGTCAGGCGTGGCAAGGAAGCCATCGGGCCCCCAGAAGACGATTGGGGAGTCGAAGTCCTGTCGCAAATCGCCGATGCCTACGGACGGAACCCCGACGCGTACGGCCACGTGAGCTTCGTGATGCCCGAACCCTGGCGTGACACCGTCTCGCTCGACATGGCGGGGACGATCGTGGGCCTCAACCATGGTCACCAGTACGCCCGCCCGGAGAAAGCGCCGGACTGGTGGAAGGGACAGTCCTTCGGTCGCCAGCCCATCGCCGACGCCAAGATCTTGGTCAGCGGCCACTTCCACCACTTCCGCGCGCAGCAGCTCGGTAACGGCCGCCTCTGGGTGCAGGCCCCCACCCTGGACAACGGCTCGGACTGGTGGGTCATGCGCTCAGGAGAGGTATCCCAGCCCGGTCTGCTGGTCTTCTCCGTGACCGCGCAGGGCTGGGATGACCTGCGCATCCTGTGAAGGTCAGAAGGGAGCGCCGGCCTGCATCTGGCTGGCCAGACCGTCAAGGCCGTCCAGGACTGCGCCGAAGCGGCCTTGGCGGCGTACCCACGAACCAGCCGAGGAAGGCGCGTAGGCCTTGGCGAACAACTGCTTGTGCTTGTCGTCGCACTGAGGGTTCTTGACCAGGTGTTGCCAGCAGAAGATGGCTTCCTTCATCTTCTTCTTGGCCTGCGGACTCTCGTGTGCGGCGAAGTTGCGCAGAGCCAGCAGCAACTCCAAGTGGTAGTAGTACGCCTGGTCTGTGACCGCGTCGTAGAGCCAGTGCCCCTCGCCGCTGGTGAAGCGCTTTATCTCTTTGAGCAACGCTCCTCGACCGCTGAAGTCGAAGTACCCGCCTCCGGTGATCAGGTACTCGCAGTGATCCTGCGTGATGTGCTTCGGGAACTGAATGCCCGTTGTCTTGGTAAACGCCGAGCTGTCGTTGTTCAGCGCCACGATCAGACACTCCAACATCAGCTTCTCGAACGCCACGGCCGTCTTGATCAGACCTGAGTCGAACCCCAGATTCATGGCCTCCGGAGACAAGCCTGATGAGTCGATCTCTACGGCGTACGCGCGCAAGCGGGTCGTCGCCTCTTGAAACTGCTCGGCGGCATGCTTACCGCTCTTCTTACGCCCCATGGTGGATCACCTTAGAACCACGCGCAGGACACAAGCCGCACCCTTACTGCACCCTGCTCGCCCACTCACCGAGAAGGGACAACCATGGGGCTCTACAACGCGGCTGGCACCCGCATCACGAAGGCGGCTTTCCCCGCCTCCGCCGTCAGCGATCCGCTGTTGAAGGTCACCGCGGACGTGTACGAGACACGCCCGCACGACCAGGGCTCCCGCCCGAGCGACAGCCGAGACTCCGTTCCCGAGGGGTCGATCAGGGTGCTGCGCTATCGAGCGGGGACGATCCTGCGCCAGTCGCAGGTCGACGCTCTGTTCCCCGCCGCGACGATTGCGGGCATCAGCCCGGCCACCGGGCCGGCCGCCGGCGGAACCGTCGTCACCATCACCGGAACCAACCTCGACGGGGTCGCGGACGTGAAGTTCGGCAGCACCGCCGGGACCAACCTCAAGATCCTCTCCGCCGGACGACTCCAGGTCACCACGCCTGCGGGCGCGGCTGGAGCGGTCAGCGTCGTCGTCGGCGACGAAGCAGGGGCCGTCACCAAGACGACCGGGTTCACGTACGCGTGACCGCGCGGGGCACGTCGTGATGCCCGCGACGTAAGCCCCCCGCAGGGTTCAGGGTTCCTCCGCCAACGCCCGTACATCGGCAGGAGGACCCTGTGCCACCCCGTACCCGCAAGACCACCTCGGACGATGCCGAGGCCGTGACCTCGGAGGAGACCAACGTCGAGGACGCCACGTCCGAGGCGACCGAACCGGCGCTGCCGGAGATCGTCGAGGACAAGGCGGCCCCCGCCGACACCGAGACGAAGATCCCCGACGTTGCGCCGCTCGAACCGCCGCGCACCCCGGAGCCGGTCCCGGAGCCGGTGCCCCTCACGACCGCGCAGCAGCTCCTTCCCGCGAAGATGGGCGACCGCATCGTGGACGACGCCACCGGCGAACCGCCGACCGACCCGGACGGAGTGTTCGTTCCCGTCATGCCGCACGGCAGCTCTCTGCGCTGCACCGTCCGCCTGGTCGAGCACGTCGGCATGGGCGCGTACAACACCCCCACCGCACGCCTGCTCGTCCCGGCCGGTGCCGAGCTGCGCCGCGACCAGGTCGAGCGCGTCGTCGCCCGGCTCCGCGCGCAGCTCTCCGCGCCCGCGGACAGCGAGTAAGGAGACTCCGGTGGCGGTGTACGACTACCGACCCGTCTGGGCAGGCGCCTGGTGCGACCCGGACCCGGCCGGAGGGCAGGTCAGCCGGATCGACCTGTACTCGACGCCCGACCGCAACGGCGCCGTCGTGGCGACCGCCGGGCCGGCCGTGCGACTTCGCGCGACCGTTTACCGGTTCACGCTTCCCGACAACCTTCCCGACGGCCGGTACTGGTGCACCGTCACCGTCACTCCCGCCAAAGACCAGCCGCCCGCAACCGACCGCACCGTCCGCGCTGACCTCCCCCTCGGCACCGGCCTGATCGCCTCCGCCGAGGACATCGCCAGCGAACTCGGCGTCTCCCTGCCGATCACCGCGGTGCAGCGCGAGAAGTACCGCGACGCCATCAACAAGGCGCAGGCAGACGTTGTCGGCTATCTGGGACGGCCGTTGATCCCGGAGCCCCGCACGCTGCTGGAGGTGACGCCGCTGTTCGGCTACGACCTCGACGACCCGCAGGCCTGGCCGATCCAGCACTTCGACGACGTCGCCTCCGTGGTCAGTTACTCCGCCAACGTGGACGACCGGAACACGTACACCGTGCAGCTCCTCATCGGCCTGGACGCCGCGGTCGAGGACCCGATCCGCGAGTACGTCGTGGCGCACGCCTCCGAACGCATCCGCAACAGCCCGTCCTCCGCCGAGGGGGAACGGCGCGTCACCTCCGTCTCCGCAGAGGGCCAGTCCATCAGCTACGACTCCGCACCCGTGGCCGGCCAGCCGGGCGCCCTGCCCGCGCTCGACTCCCTCTCGGGCTACCGCAAGCGGCTCTACCGCCCCATCGCCGCCACCCCCGCCGCGCCCTGGCCGTACGGACGCGGACGCCGCTACAGCCGCTGGTAACGACAGGACACCCATGGCCGTCCTCCTTCCCGATCGGGACCTGACCGCGTACGTCCTGGCCCACCCCTGGGGCCGGGACGCGCACGGTGTACCCGTACCACCGCCACCGGACGCCCGACCTGAGCCGCGCGGTCCCTGGCCCGGAGCCGCGGCCGAGCAGAGCGACAAGTCGTGGACCCTGCGCGCCGACCCAGCCGCGTGGCCGCTCGAACCCGGCGACGTCCTCAGCGACGGCACCCTCACATGGACGATCGTGACGGCCCTTCTGAAGAAGGTGCCCGGCTACGGCGCAGCCGACTACATCGCCGTCACCGCGACGCTGAACCCCCCAGAGGTGCCCTGACATGCCGAAGTTCACCGCCAACCCGGCGCTGGAGCAGGAACTGGCCGCGCTGATCGCGCCGAAGATCCACGAGATCGGCCGGGAAGTCGAGCGGCAGGCCAAGGTGTTCGCCCCGCCCACGAAGCAGTGGATCACCGTGGCCGACGACAAGGTGAGGCCCACCCACGTCGCCGCTCACGGCCAGGAGGTGCCCGGCAACCTCCGCTTCAAGATCAATTCCATGAAGTGGGACCGCGACCACCGCGGCGTCGGCGCCTTCACCTACATGAAGGAACCCCGGGACGAGTCCAGCCGAGCGGTCGCCAACCTGAAGAACTGCCGTTGCCACGCACGCAGCATCCCCGACGGCATCTCCCGCAACATCCGCACGCTGCCACCGGTCGTCTCCGGCAGCACCGTCACCGTGAAGGTCATCGCCGAAGGCAAGTGGGTTGTCACTGCGGAGATCGGCACCGTCTACCCAGGCAACCTGGAAGCAAAGGGCGCCTATTACATGGCGCGCGCCGTCGCGGCCGTAGCCGCCCGCCGCTGACCGTTCTCCCGGGGAACCCCCGAGAGGAGCGGGCGACACTAACGCACTACGGGCTGCACTCTCCGCCCCATGACGAACACCACCACCAGGAAGACCGCAGCCACCGCAGAGCCGGAGGCCGAGACCACCGTCACCGACACCACCGCCGAGACTGTCCTCGGTCCCGAGCTGCGCGCCGGCCAGAAGCCGGAGAGGGTCACCTTCGCCCACCATCTGCGCATCCAGGGAAGGGACTTCAAGCCGGGCGACACCGCCAGCATCTCGCCGGACTACGCCCGCCAGCTCCGCGCCAACGGCTACCTCGCCCGGGAACGCGGCTGACCGTGGACGCCTACGCCGTCGCTGACGCCGACCCGGTGGCCGCCGTACTGTCCTGGCTCGCCGAGCACCCGAAGGTTCAGGAAGTGCTCGGCGGACCAGGCCGCGTCTCCGGTACCAGGGAAGCACCCTGGCCCCACCTGCGTGTCGCGCTCGGCCCCGGCGGCAACCTCAACGACCTCACATGGCTCACCCAGCCGGAAGTCTCCCTGGAGCTGTACGGCGACCCGGGCGGCTGGCCCGGCCCGGCCGCCATGTCCCGGACCCTCAAGGTCTGCGCGCTGGCCGCGATGGAACTCCCTGAACACACTCCACCCGGCGGCCGACCCGTCGTCAGCAATGTGCAGCCCTCCGGCGTCCTGCTCGAATCACCCCTGGAGAACGGCCAGCCCCGATGGGTCATGGGCCTTCTCGTCTCCCTCCACCCCAACCCGGAGAACCCGTGAACCTCGCGAACACCACCGTGTCCATCGCCCCTGTCGGCACCAGCCCCACCGATCGCGACGCGTGGACACCCCTCGGCTTCACGGACGGGGAGCTGCACATCAAGCCGGCCGACGCCGACGACATCCCACTCTTCTACGGCGACAACTGGCCCAAGACCACGACGGTCACCATGCCGACGTACGTCGCGCGGCAAGCGCTCGCACCGCTGTACCGGCCTCTCCCGTGCCAGGACACCCGCTACCGCATCGAGCGGGCGGCCCTTAGATGGCGCATCTCTCAGCTCCTCACAGCCGCTCGCGCGCAGCCCGTCGGTCTTCCGGGGGCGTGCCTGTTCTGAGCCCGGGACGCTAGCCCTCCGCTCTCTCCATCGTGACCCGGCCCCAACACCTGGTCACGAGGAGAGAACGCCATGGCTGGCGAGATCACCAACGCAACACAGATCGTCGTCCCCGCACGAACCCGGCTGTGGCTTGCCCCGGTCGGAACTGCCGCCCCCGCAGATGCCGCAATCGCGATGCCCGAGGGCTGGTACTCGGTCGGTCTCACCACCGAGGACTCGTTGAAGTTCAACGAAGAGCCGCAGTTCGAGCAGGTCAAGAGCGCGCAGACGGACTTCCCGTCCCGCACGTTCCAGACCAGCGACTCGGCCACCATCGAGGTAGACCTTCAGCAGTGGAACTCGCGGAACTTCAAGGCGGTGTTCGGCGGCGGCACGATCACCGAGATCACCCCGTCCGGCGGCACCGGCACCCCGCCGAAGCACTACAAGTTCACCCCGCCGCGGATCGGTGGGCGCTCGGAGGTCGCCGCCGTCATCGAGGTCATCGACGGCGCCAAGCTATACCGGTACATCATCCCCCGCGCCATGCAGATGGAAGGCGTGGCGACCGACCTCCAGAAGGCGAAGGAAGCGGTTCTGCCGTTGCGGCTGGCCGTCCAGGGTGGTGACGATGCCGACGCCTGGTACTTGATCACTAACGACCCCAGTTTCGCCGACGCGGCGTAACCTGGAGCGCGTACGACGAACGGCCCGTACCGGGCGCGGGAGATGGAGACTTCCGCGATCGGTACGGGCCGTTGGCGTGTCCGGCTACTCGTCGTCGAGATCCGGGAAGCCGAGCGCCGTGGCTAGCTTCTGGTAGTCCTCCATCGGGTACGACCCGCTCGCGAACGCGGGGATCGTCTGCTGCAACCGGTGCTGCCGCGGGATGTGGCCGCTGTACCGCACCTTGTGGAGTCGGTAGTTCGGGCCGTACTTCCTCTCGATCGCCTCCACGGTCTCGTCGTACTCGACGCCCTTGTGCTGCGACGTCGGCGTCCCGCACATCACGATGTTCTTGATGGTCGGGGCCGGTTTCTGGCTACGGGTCGTCATCTCGTCGACCATCGTCGCCAGTTCCTCGAAGGTGTAGCCGAGGTCTTCCTCCTCTTTGTTCGTCACCAGGACCGGAGGCAGCACCTCGTCGTCCTCGGTGAGCGGAAGCAGGGTGGACACGGACAACTTGCTGAGGCTGGCCGGGAGATCGAGCATCCAGATCTCGTCATCGCCCTGGTACTGGTGGCACAGCTTGTCGAACCACCCCATCAGCATGCCGGTGCCTGTTGCGACTTCGGTGTCGAAGCCCTTCACCTCGCGGGAGCCGCGCACGATCATGAGGTTCGGGATCTCTTTGAACGCTTCGTCCTCCCAGCCCGTACCCGCACGGAAGCGTGCGGGGAGGCTGGCCTCGTCCAGGCTGACCTTGTCGAGCATCAGGTCCCAGACGGTCGGGAACTGCTTGTCGTCCAGGTGCTTCACGCCGAAGATGTGGCTCAGGTTCCGCTGCTGGTCGAAGTCGAAGACTCGGACCTTCCAGCCGCGCAGAGCGAGGATCGTCGCCAGGATGCTGACGGTCGTCGTCTTCGCGCTACCGCCGGAGATGATGAGCGCCGCGATGATGAGCGGCCAGTTACGGCCTCCGGGCCGCGTGTTGCGTGCCAGGGTTGTCTTTGACACAAAGGCTCCAGTTCTCTGATCAGACGGCTGCTTCGTCCGCGGTCTCTTCCGCAGTGAAAGCGACGTTGAACTTGGTGAGCTGCTCGCGCTCCCACGTGGTTTCCGGCTGGTAGTTCGCAGCCTGAATGAGGAACTCGACGTGTGCCGCGTCGGTGCGGTCCCACTGCCGGCGGTTGTCCTTCGCGCGGATCTCGCCCGCGGCGAGGGCAGTCACGAAGGTGGCCAGCCGGATCAGTTCGTCGTTCCCCGAGGACAGAACGGCCTGGAAGTAGCTGTCGGAATCGCTGACTCCGAGAACTTCCTTGCCCGCTTCACGAAGCCAGACGTGCGCCTTCGTCTTCGCGGGCCCCTGCTGGATGGGCGACAGCACCGTACGGGCGAACAGGTCGCCGAGCTGCTTGCCGTCCGGTTCGAATCCGCTCTTGACCAGGTGCAGACACGCCGCAGTCCTGTCTGCCGCAGCGTTGTTGCGCTCGCGGGCGAAGCGGTCAGCAGCAGGCACCACCCGGCCCTTCTGGACCGCAGGTGACTTGGGCGGACTCTGCTCAGTTACGACAGGCTTCTGCTCGGGCTCCTCCTCAGTCTCCGCGCGCGTTTTCGTCGGCGCCCCGGTCGTGGTCTCCTCCGCCTCGGAGTCAGCCGTCGTGGTCTCTTCTGTGTCCGTGCGCTGCTCCGGAACGTCGACGTGCTCGTCCTCGGCAGGCGCCTCTTCAAGCTCCCGCCCGTCGGGCAGGTATCCCGAAACGACGGCCGTGATGGCGTCTTTGACCTTGACGCCCTCGGTCTGCACGAGAGCCCAGGCCTGCGCCATCTGCTCGGGAGTCTCCAGGTCTTCAACGAGGTTGCGCGCGGCAGTCACGCCCAACTCCTCGTCTTCGATGGCCTGCTGAAGCACGGGCGGGAGTTGAACGAGCTGAAGACGGCGGGACACATGCGTCGGGCCGATCTTCAGCTCCTTCGCGATCTCCCGGTACGACAGGCCCTCTTCGGTGTTGAGGCGGAGGAAGTTGCGCGCTTCTTCCATGGGCGTGTACCCGACCCGCTGCAAGTTCTCGATCAGGAGAACACGACGGATCTTCGGGACGACCGTGTTCTTGAGAACACACGTGATCTTGGTGTTGCCCGCCTTCTGCGAGGCGCGCCAGCGGCGCTCTCCGAAGGCGATGACGAACCTGGTCTCGATGCCCTCGGCCTGCTGCGGCCAGAACTTGGCGAACTCCGCCGCGTGCATCACGACGATGTCCTGGAGGAGACCGTCCTCCTTGATGCTCTCGGCCAGGGAGTCGATATCTCCCATCGAGCGGATGTCGTTGAACGGGTTGGGAGTGATGTCCGTCAGGGCGAGGTCGAGGGCGTCGCCCTCCTTTTCTACGCGCTGGTAGAACTTCTGGGGCTCCTTCGGCTCCGCCGCCGCAGTCCCTTTGCCTCCCACACCTTCACCCCTCCGGTTCTTGGCCCCTCCCGTGAGCTGTTTCATAGATAGGTCTCCGATTCTCGGACGATTGGTTCGGGATAGAGACTAGCTGTCAGCACCCCCCTACCTGGTGCCACATGCCCGAGCTCCACCCGTGAACTGTTCCCCAGGGGAACACCTTCGAGCCGGGCCGGAGCCGGACTCTATCTATCAAGGTTGATAGAAGAAGCGGCGGCCCCCTCCCGCACGGTCCGAGCCCGAGACGCAAACGTTCCGGCCTCTCTACGTTCCCCGGGCTTCAGCACCCACCCGGGAGGACCGGCTCATGACCTTCGTTATCGACCTCGACGCCGAGCGCCGCGAGGTCCAGTACCCCAACGGCATCCCCGTGCTCCTGCGCGGCGAGCAGTTCCTCTTCCCTGCGGAGATCCCGGCCGACTGCCTCGACCCGCTCTTCACAGAGGAGTTGGACCTCATGGGGGTCCTGCACGACATCGTGAACGCCGAGGACGGCAGCACCACGACCGGGGAAGTGGTCGAGATGCTGTTCCGCCGACCACAACTCCCGGCCCGGTTCTACGGCGCGGTCATGGACATCTACAAGGCGCTCCTCGGCGACGACGTCTACCGCGAGTTCAAGAGCGTCCGGCCGTCCATCGGCGACTACGTCCGCCTGACCAAGGCCCTCGTCAGCGTCTACGGGGTGGACCTGGGAAAGCTCTTCGGGTCGGACGGCTCCTCCGCGAGCGATGGGGAGATGTCGAGTCCGACCTCAGCCGATACCACCAGCTCGACGCCCGAAGGCTCTGGCTCCGCCCAGGACAGCCCGGCTTCATCGGCCTCCGCCGACTGACCGTCCTCCTCGACGGCCTGCCCGAAGAGTCCCGGACCGCCTCGTCGCCGATCGGCGGCTGGACGGTGCACACCGAACTCCTGGTGCAGCTCATCGAGGAAATCTCACTGCTCGCCTCCGACAGGCGCCGTGAAGACCCTCGGACGATCAATCGCCCGTACGACACGGCCTCGGCTGTTCCCCAGGGGAACAGCTCGCCGGCGCAGCAGCCCGCCCCACTGAACGGCCACCGCAAGATGCTCGCGGCTGCCGCCCGGAGAGGAATGGTGCGCCCCAGTGTCTGAGGGCTTGCAGGCCGGTCGCCTCGAAGTAACAGTCGTCTCGGTACTCGACAACTTCGCCCGCGAGTTGCGGACGAAGGTCGAGACGGCCGCAGAGGGCTTGGCCGCAAAGGTCAAGCTAGAGGTTGACGACAAGGGCCTGCGGAAGCGCCTGAAACGGGCGGTGAAGGACGCCTCCGCCGGGCTCACCGCGAAGGTCAATGTCCGCGTCGACCGCGACGGACTCCGCGGCGAACTGGAGGAAGTTGCCCGCCGCGTCGCGGACAGCGACGTCCGCGTACCGGTCCGCCCCGACGACGACAGCAGCACCGGCGGCGGCGGACTACTCGGCCGCATCCGCAACCTGCTCCGCCGAGCCCAGGGCGAAGCCGACCAGAACCCGGTCGACGTCCCCTTCCAACTTGGCGGATCGGGGCGCGGCCGGAGCGGTCGCCAGCGACTGCGGTCGCTGGCCATGGGCGCCATCGTCTCGCTCGCCCAACCGGCCATCGCCGCCCTCACCCAGTACGGCGCCGGGCTCACCGCGCTCGTCTCCGCCGCGCTCCCGGCCGTCGGCGTCCTGGGTGCCATACCCGGGCTCATCGCAGCCGCCGGAACCGCGGCCATCGCGACCAAGGTCGCGTTCGGCGGCTTCGGCGAGGCCCTGAAGCAGACCCTCAAGGCGCAGTCCCAACTCGCCGAGGGCACCAAGCTCACCGAGGCACAACAGCAAGCACTCGACCAGTCCCTCAAGGGCCTGTCGACATCCGCCCGCGCCACCGTCAAGACGGTCGCCAGCCTCAGCGGCGAGTGGCGGAAGATGAAGCAGTCCGTACAGGAACGCTTCTTCTCGAAGATCGCGGACGAGGTCAAGCCTCTGTCCAACGCGGTCCTGCCGCTGCTGAAGTCGTCCCTCGGGGACGCCGCCGGGCAGATGGGCAACCTGGCCAAGCGCGGCGCGCAGGCCATGCAGAGCGGCCCGTTCGCCAAAGACTTCAAGACGGTCGCCGGGACCAACAGCAAGGTCATCGGCAACGTCACCGACAGCGTCGCCAACCTGGCCGCTGCGGCGGGCCACTTCCTCGTCGCCTCCGGCCCGTTCGTCGAGCGCGTCGCCGAGGCCGGGGAGAAGTTCACCGTATGGCTGCGGGCCTCCGCGCAGGCCGGCCGCGAAACCGGCTCACTCGGAGACTTCCTCGACCACGCCGCCGAGAAAGCGAAGCTGCTCGGCCGTACGACGCTCGACCTCGGCAAGGGCCTGGCTGGTGTCGCCCGCGCCGGAATGGACTCCGGCAACGCACTTCTGAACGGCCTCGAAGCGTCGATGCTGCGCTTCTCCCGATGGGCCAACTCGGGAGAAGGCCAGAAGTCGATGAAGGCGTTCTTCAGCGACGCGGCTCCCACGTTCCACGAGCTGAACAAGCTGGTCGGCGACTTCGTTCGCGGGCTCGGCCGGATGTCCAAGGACAACGGCATCCGCGACCTGATCGTCCAGATCCGCACGGAGCTGATGCCCGGCATCGGGGCTTTCCTCAAGGCCCTGGGCGGCTCGGTCGGACCGGCGGTCATCGGGCTCGTCTCCAACATCGCGACCCTGTTCGCGTCGCTGTCCTCCGCCGGGTCCGGGCTCGGCGTTCTGCTCGGAGCGCTCAACGGCCTGCTGAACCTCTTCAACGGCCTGCTGAACGTGGTGCCGGGACTTGGGACCGCGCTCGGCGTCCTCCTCGGCGCGATGCTCGCGTTCCGCGTGGTCAGCAGCATCCAGAGCATGCTGTCCCGGCTCGGGACCTCGATCCGGGCGGTGGGCACCGTGTCCACCACCACGGCCGCGGGCGTCGCCACGCAGACGACGCTGTGGCAGCGCATGGGCACCGCGTACACCACCGCGGCGGCCAGCAGTGGCCGACTGACCGGCGCCATGCGTGGAGTTGGCGCCGCCACCGGCGTCATGCGCGGCAGCATGACCGGCCTGCTCGGTGCCCTTGGTGGTCCGTGGGGAGCCGCCATCGCGGCCGTCACCATCGGGATCGGCCTGCTCGCCAACCAGCACGAGAAGGCAGCGGCAGCCGCCCAGGAGCAGCAGAGCCGCATCAACTCCCTCTCCCAGGCGCTCCGTGACTCCAACGGCGCCATCGACGCGAACGTGCGCGCACAGGCTGCCTCTCTGCTCCAGGAGGCGAAGGCCGCCGACGGCAAGGGCAAGTTGGTCGACCGGATGCGCGACGCCGGCGTCAGCCTGAAGGAACTCACCGACGCCTACCTCGGCCAGGGCACCTCGCTCAGCAAGCTCCAGAAGGAACTCACGGACACCGCCGAGGCGAACAAGGTGTGGATGAGCAGCGCCCAGGGCGGCGCCATGATCTACACCGACGAGGTCGGCCTGCCCGCCATCCGCGCGGCGGACGCCCTCAAGGGCGTCCGCGGGGAGCTGGAGAAGGGCCAGCAGCAGTACAAGGAGTACTTCGATGCCACGAGCGGCGCAGGCAACAAGGGCACCGACGCCTTCTCCCGGCTGAAGACAGCCGTGGACGGCATGTCCTCCTCGACGGCTACCGCCGACGACCGCGTGAACTCCCTGAAGCGCGCCCTGGATGCGCTGACCGGCGGCACCGAGTCGTTCCACGACGCCCAGACCCGGGTCAACGCGGCCGTCATCTCCGTGAACGACGCCATCCGGGACAACACCAAGGAACTCAAGAACGCCAACAAGGAGCTGATCAACCAGGACGGCAGCCTGCGCACCGCGACCCGGGCCGGGCAGGACTACAACCAGCACCTGACGGAGCTGCGTGACTCCTCGCTCTCGGCGGCCAACGCCGCCTTCGACATGGCCAAGGCCCACGACATCAGCCTGCCCGAGGCAATGAAGAAGGCTGAGGGCGAAGTCCAGAAGGCCCGGGACGCGGCGATCAAGTACGGCGTGGACCTGGGCCTGACGAAGGAACAGGCCGCGGGCCTGGCCAACCAGATGGGCCTGATCCCCTCCTCGGTGTCCGTGCTCCTCCAGTCCAACGGCATGGAGAAGGTGACGGCTGACGTCCTCAGCCTGTCGACGAAGCTCCTCAACCTGCCCAAGAACAAGACCATCACGGTCACCACTCCGACAGCCGGCGCCATCACCGCCTTGAAGAACCTCGGCTTCGAAGTGGTCAAACTGCCCGGCGGCAAGAAAGTCACGATCTCCGCGCCGACGGCCACGGCCAGGACCAACCTCGCCGCCCTGGTCGGCGATCTGTCCCGTGCTCCGGGCAGCAAGAAGATCACCGTGCAGATGCTCGTGAAGCAGGCGGCCACCGACCTGACCGGTATCCGCGACAAGGTCGTAGGTCTGCCCGCCGGCAGGAAGCTGAAGATGGAGGCTCCGACCAAGCTCGCCCAGGACGAGATCAAGAACCTCGGCTACAAGGTCAAGGAACTCAAGGGCAAGAAGATCGAGATCACGGCGCCGAACAAGACGCCGCTCCAGCAGGTCCAGTCAATCCAGGAGCGCATCAACGGGCTGACGGGCAAGACGGTCACCGTCACCGTCAAGTACTCGACCCTGGGCCAGCCGTACGTCGAGACGTCGAAGAAGGCCGACGGCGGAATCGTCCGGTTCGCCAACGGCGGCATCCGCCGCGCGAGCGAGCGCATCCGGGCCTTCGCCAACGGAGCCGAGAACCACATCGCCCAGATCGCCAAAGCGGGTGAATGGCGGATATGGGCGGAACCTGAGACAGACGGGGAGGCTTACCTCCCTCTGGCCAAGTCCAAGCGGAAGCGCAGCAAGGCGATCCTGGACGAAGTCGCCCGGATGTTCGGCGGCATGGTCATGTACCCGGGCGAAGGCGCCCTGCGCCAGTACGCCAACGGTGCCGTCTCCATGTACGGCAGCCGCACCACCGCCCGCACCGCGACAGCCCCGCGCGCGGCTGTTCCCCAGGGGAACACCGCGCTCGTCGGCGGCGACCTCAACCTCACGATGACCGGCACCCCCATGTCCCCGAGCGAAGCCCTGGGCGACGCCCTGTTCGAGCTGCGCCGTATCCGCCGAGGAGGCGCACATGCCACTGGCTGAGGGCGAATGGAACCTCTCCTACAGCAGCAACGGCATCTACCCCAGTGCCAGCGTTACGTTCGGCACCTTCCAGACGGGCTACTACCTGCTCGACCCGTACGAGATCACCTACGGCGACGCCGACGTCGGGGACACCCCCATGCCGCGCCGGGACGGCGTCCGGCTCGGCCAGGACTACCGCACGACCGCGACCATCACCTTCGAAATCGCCGTCGACACGGTGGACGCTGCCCCGACCTTGCTCGGTCGGCACGGCGCGAACCTCGCCGCCGTTTCCGCGCTCGGGCAGGCCTGGGACGGCGAAGCCGTACGCCGTCTCTTCGGCACCCCTGCCGTTCTGCGGACCACGCAGGGCGGTAGGGCTCGCCGCTTCTACGGCCGCCCCCGCAAGTTCGCCCCAGCCGCATCACGCCTCACCCGGCAGGGGCACACCCCGGTCGTCGCCAACTTCCTGTCCCTGGACGGCATCGCCTACGACGACACGGAGCAGACCCTCCGTGTTGACCTGGTCCCGCCGCCGCACCGAGGCTTGGTCGGGCCACTGACAACACCTCTGCGGATGACCGGCACCGGCGCCACGAAGGTGCCAGGCGAGGCGGTCATCCTGGGCACTCGCCCAACGTGGCCCGTCATCACGATCTACGGGCCCATCGCGCAACCGGCCTGCGAAGTCGTCGGGAAGTGGAAGGTCGCGCTGGATCTGACGCTCAAGGCGGGCGAGCGCGTCACCATCGACCCGCGGCCGTGGGCCCTGACCGTCCTACGCAACGGGTCCGCGTCCGTCGCCGGCAACCTCACACGCACCTCGCCACGGCTGCCCGACATGCGGCTGCCGCCCGGCCGCCAGGACTTCATCCTGCGAGGCTCCGACGTCACGGGCCTCGCGTACATGACGGTCGCCTGGCGCGACGCGTACGCCTATCTCTGACCGCGCTGTTCCCCTGGGGAACACCCCGTGCGCGGCCAGCCCGCGACACAAGGTGTTCCCCCGAGGAACAGTCCCGCTGCCCATCACCCAGCAGCAGAGGACGAATCGAATGCCGTGGGACAGCGTGCCGTGGTTCACCGAAGGGGAAGCCGAGCACTCCAGCGAAGTCGCCCGTCTCCTCGCCTACGCCGCGTTCGCCGGCGCCGAGGGCATCATCGGGAACAGCGACCTCCAGGTGAAGGCCCTCGCCACCCCAGCCGCCTCCGTCCAGATCCTGCCCGGAGCATGCGCCATCCTCAACAAGGCCTCTGGCGGCCAGTACCAGGCGTACGCGGCCCGCCTCCCGTCCGCCGACCAGATCCTCATCGCCCCCACCGGAGCCTCGGCACGCTCGGACCTGATCGTCGCCCGGATCGAGAACCCCTACAGCTACGGCGAGACGTGGCCGCAGCCCTCCGACCCGGCGAACGGCCCCTACGTCTTCACCCGGGTCGTCTCGGGCGTCCCCAAGACCACCACCCGGGTCAAGCAGGTCCGCAGCAGCGACAGCGCGATCACCCTCGCCCGCATCGACATCCCCGCGAACACCAGCACCATCACGCAGGCCATGATCAAGGATCTGCGGGAGATGGCGAACCCGCGCAGGCGCCGCGTCGTCCGCGCGCTGCGAGGCACGTGGGACACCCCGGACGAGGTCGGCAACGTCAAGTACCCGAGCTGGGAGGAGTTCCCGAACGGGGCCCGCTGGGACATCGAGGTTCCCGAGTGGGCGACGTCGGCCACGATCATGGCGACATGGGCCCAGCTCGACCAGCGCAACGCCAAGGACTCGTACGGCCGCCTGCGCGTCGAGTTCGGCTCCGTCACCACACCCGAGACCCGCTTCCACTGCGACTGGACCGGCTCCGCCCAGCGCTACACGCTCGTGGGCGGCGGCACGGTGAGCATCCCGGCGGCCATGCGCGGCAACGTCTACGACGCGGTACTTGAGGGGTGCGGCGAGTCCGGGTACACGGGCGTGTTGGAAGCGGACGGCGGCGCCGCGGTGTTCCTCGACATCGAGTTCGTCGAGGACGCTTCGGAGGACGCGATCTGATGCCCGCCGGCTGGCGGTTCATCGCGCAACGTGCCCTGGACGAAGAGTTCCTGGACTGGGACGTCCCTTTCGCCCTGTCGTCCAACCCGCAGCGTGACCTCTCCGGGCCCGGCTCGATGGCAGGCACCATCGAGCCTGAGTACGCCCGCATGATCGGCTCCGACGGTGCCCCCCTCCTTCAGGAGTGGGGCACCAAGCTGTACGCCGAGATCGACGGACACATTCGGTGGGGCGGCATCGTCACCAAGACCAACTACGACGGTGCGAAGTACACGATCGCGTGCGAGGGCTTCTCCTGCTACCCGCAAGGCATCCCGTACACGAGTTACATGATCTCCGGGAAGCTGATCACCCCGAAAGACCCGTACGCCGGCCGGGACAAAAATCACGATGGCTACATCGACGGCTCGAATCCGAAGAAGAAGGTCCCCAAGGCGCCTGCGCCGTACGGCGGTCCGAGGATCGACGTGTTCGATGCCTTCCGCAGCATCTGGTCACACGTGCAGTCCCAGCCCCTTGGCTACATCGGCATCACGATCGACACCCACGACCTGGGCGAGAAGCTGGGTGCCTCCGACGGCTCCGACCCGTGGGAACTCGCGTGGTGGAACAACCCGGACTGCGGACAGACGTTGGACACCCTCACCCGGGACATCCCCTTCGACTGGATCGAGACCCACGCCTGGGCCAGCGACACGAGCAACGACATCGACCACCGCATCCGGCTCGGCAAACCCCGGCTCGGCCGCAAGCGCACCGACCTGCGGTTCGCTGACGGCGAGAACATCACCGCCATCGCGAAACCCGAAGGCCTCGGCGACGAGTACGCCAACGAGGTCATCACCCTCGGCAAGGGCGAGGGGCAGAAAATGAAACGGTCGCAGGTCTTCGATCTGGGGGCCAAGCGCCTGCGCCGAGTGGCCACCGTCGTGGACAAGACCCTGTCCTCCGCGTCATCTCTCCGATCACGCGCCGAGCGGGAACTGAAGGGCCGCAACCAGGCCTTGCAGATCCCCGCCATCCAGATCCGCAACCACCCCAACGCCCGCTTCGGGAGCTGGACTCTCGGCGACGACATCCTCGTCCAGGTCCACGTTCCGTGGGTCGGTGACGTCTCGATCTGGCACCGCATCATCAGCGACGAACTCAGCCCAGACGACGTGTGCATCCTCACCCTGAAGCGCAGCGACCAGTTCGTGTACTGACCCCGCTACCGCTGTTCCCCTGGGGAACAGCCCACCTGCGACCGCGAGGACGCGAACCCCCGCGGTCGCCCTCCGGACCTGTTCCCCAGGGGAACAGCAGCCCGAGACGCTAACCGCCGACGGACCACAGCATCCGCGGCCATGGCGAACTTCCTGGATGACCAGTCGGATGTGCAGCGCTTCGCCGCGCTGCTCGACGACTACGAGCGACGGCTCCAGGCGCTCGAACGAACCACACAGGCCGGCTACACGTCGATCGAGGGCGGCGGCTCTCTCGATATCTACGACGAGGAAGGCACGCTCAAGGGCAGCGTGGGCGTGCAGCCGGACGGCGGCGTCGCCCTGGTCCCGGTCAACACAGCCCCGCCGCCCACACCGACCGCCCCGGCAGTCGAGACCGTTCTTGCCGGGCTCCTGGTGGGCTGGGACGGCACATGGGCCGACGCCTACACCACGCCCTCCGACTTCTCCCACATCCAGATCCACGTCGGCGCCACCGAGGACTTCACCCCAGACCTGACCACCCAGCTAGCGACGATCACCGCTCCGCTGGGCGGAACCGCGACCATCGCGATCGAGGGCTACGAACCGGTATGGGTCCGGCTGGTCGGCGCGAACACCGCGGCGCTCACCGGCCCGGCCTCCGAAGCCGTGCAGGGAACGCCCCGGCAAGCCGTACCGCAAGACCTGGTCGACGGCATCATCACGGAGAACAAGCTCGCCGAGGACGCCGTCACCGCGGCGAAGATCGCCTTGGGCGCGGTCGGGACCACTGCTCTCGCTGACGGTGCGGTCCTCGAAGACAAGTTGGCGAAGGCTGCGGTCACCCTCGGAAAGATCGCCGCCGGGGCCGTCACCATCAACGCCCTCGGCGGCGCGCTCTCCGACTCCGCGACGCAGCGCTACGTGGACGCGATGGGCGACCCGACGGCCTGGCAGACCATCACCAAGGGCTCCGGCGCCGCCTGGAACCACCTCACCGGAATCACGGACGCCCCGACCGGACAGACCGTCGCCCAAGCGCAGGGGTTCGTCCAGCAACGAGGCCTGACCCTCATCCCGTACGAGCCGGGCACCGTCTATCGGGTCAGTGCCCGTGTCCGGCTCACCGCCCCCGCCAGCGGATCAGACACCTTCTATGTGGGCGTCCTTGGGGTCGGCGCGGATACGACGACGCTGGTCAACCGCAGCGGCGCGAACAGTGCGAGCAGCCACTACTACGTTGCCGCCTCCAACCAGACCATCACCGCGGCCAACGGCTGGGTGACCGTCATCGGCTACCTCAAGGACCGCGCCGCCACGGGCGCCACCGGGTCGGCCGGCCCGAACACGGACCCCCGGGCCGCGGGCCTGGTCCACGCCGACGTCCGGTTCATCTCCCCGTACCTGTGGCTCAACTACACCGCCGTGGGCGGCGGCACGTCGACCAGCGTCATGCAGGTCGACGCGTTCACCATCGAGTCCCTAAAGACCGGCCTGGTCGACTCCACCAACTTCGTCGCGGGAAGCGTGACCACCGCGGCGCTCGCGACGGACTCGGTGACCGCAGGGAAGGTTGCCGCGGACGCGATCAGCGCGCGGGAGCTCCAAGCGAACTCCGTCACAGCGGCGGAGCTGACGGCCGGCTCGGTCACCGCCGTGGCCGTGGCCGCGGGCGCGATCACCACGGACAAGCTGACGGTTGTCGGTGGCGCCAACCTGCTGTCCGACCCGTCTTTCGAGGGCGCCTACAGCGCCAGTCTCGTCGCGGGCAACGCGTACTTCGCGATCGACACCAAGGGCACCGGCTCCGCCAAGTCTCTGAAAGTCAACGCAGTCGCGACCGCCGCGACTACCCGATCTCTGAAGATCACCAGTGTTCCCGTCCTGGCGGGCGACCAGCTCTTCCTGGCCTTCGACTACCTCGCCAGCAGCGACTACACAGCGGCAGCCTTCCCGAAGTTCTACGCCAAGTGGGAGGACTCCGCGGGGGCGACGCTCGGGTGGGGCGTCGCCCAGCCCGCCACGCTCACCGCGGACGGTACGACGTGGACCCGGGTAACGGCCACGGTCACCGCCCCGGCGACCGCAGTTCAGGCCTCGATCTGGGTGGAGAGCTTCCAAGCATCGGCCGGCAGCTTGTGGGTCGATAACGCCGCAGTCCGCCCCGTCCTAGCCGGGGTGATGATCGCTGACGGTGCCGTCACCGCGCCGAAGATCTTGGCTGGGGCCGTCACCACCGAGAAACTCACCGCGCTCGGGGTCACCGCCGAGAAGATCGCTTCCCTCGCGGTGACGACCGCCAAGCTCGACGCATTGGCGGTCACAGCCGACAAGCTCGCCGTCAACTCCGTCACCGCAACGAAGATCGCAGCCGGGGCGGTCGAGGCCACGCACATCAAGGCGGGCGCGATCACGGCGGACAAACTCGACGCCGACGCCATCAACGGCAAGACGATCACGGGTGCGACGGTCCAGACGGCTGCGTCGGGCCCCCGCATCGTCCTCAACTCCGCCAACCTGACCGGATACGGCACCAGCGGCAACAAGATCGGCATCGAGCCGAACGACAAGTACCCGTACATCTACTGGACGTCTACCGACGGCACGAACCGAGCGGTCATCAACGTCTCCGGCGGCACCTCTGATGCCAACCTGGGCATCAACAGCGGCACGTTCGTCGACTCTGCGGACGGCGTCACCTACAAGTGGCGCACGTACCTCGGGAACGATTTCTGGGTTGCCGAGCGGGTCAATACCGCCACCCTCTCGGCGAACGGAGGGCGCCTCTACCTCGGCAAGAGCACGGCGCAGCTCGGCGCTGGCCCCGGCGGAACCGTGACCCTCTCCGGTGAGGCTGGCATCCGTGCCGCCGGCGTCTTCCGGGCGGACAACATCAGCATGGGCGTCGTCACGATCACCCCGACCGCTAACACGCCGACCTCGGTGACGCTGAGCGGCGGGTCCATCAAGGGGACCAACTTCCGCGCCTTCGTCACCGCCCAAACCGCCGCCCCAGGCACCCAGGTGCTCGGCGTCAGCGTCTCAGGGGTGTCCTCGGCCGGCATGACGATCTGGCTCACCCGCACGAACGCCAACTCAACCAGCATCCACTGGATGATCATCGGAGAGGACTAGCACGTGACTGTTCAAACCGACGAGGACGAACCAGCGTCGGCGGTGCTGGTGGCGACCTGCCACACATACGGCTGCCCCGCCGACGGTGTCCCGTGTGTCGGCACCTACTACGCCAACGCCGAAGAGCCCACCTACCGAGGCTTTTGCATGCGATGCGGCGAGACCATCACCGATCTCGTGCCGTACGAGACGGCCGCTTAGCCGTTCAGCACAAGACGTAAGGCGCCACGGTCGTACAGCTTTCGTGCTGCGGGGAGCCGCGGGCCTTCATGGCTCCGGCTCCCGCGCACCCGACCATCCATCACAAAGGGAGGCGCCATGGACTGGCTGAACTCCGCGGCGCCCGCCATCGCATCCGCATTCGCCGCGTTCGGCGTCGTCACCGGAGCTGTCTTCAGCTACCGACAGGTCAAGCGCAAGAGCGACACGGACGAGCGCATTGCCACCGCCCAAGTCAGGGCAACGACCGAGGCCACCGAAGGGCAGACATACGTCGAGGCGATGAAGACCGTCACCGCAGGCTTCTCCTCGCTCCTCGACCAGCAGCGCGGCATGCTCGATCAACAGAAGGTGCTCCTCGACCAGGAGCGCACCATGCACGCGCTGACCGTCGACCGAGTCACCACCTTGGAGGCCGGGCACCTCGAACTCACCCGCGAGGTGCGGCAGCTCCAGGAGGAGCAGCGCAAGGACCGCCGTTGGAAGGCCGCAGCCCTGGAGTACATCCGCGACTTGCGCGGCCTGGTCGCCCGGTCCCTTGGTCGGCCTGCCCCCGACCCGCCCGAGGAGATCGCCGCGGACCTCAACGACGGCGGCCGGTGACCGTGCCCGCGACGTAAGGTCCGGCCCGGGTGCAGGGTCCCGTCGTCCCTCCCACCGACAGACGGGAACCTCACCATGTCGTCCACACTCGACTCGATCGCCACGGGCTCCACCGTCGGCGCGCTCCTGCCGCTCGTCACCGCCGTTGTCCAGCAGCCACGATGGTCCGCCCACGTGAAGAAGGCTGTCGCCGTCGCTTCCGCGCTGATCGCCGGCGTCGTCACCGTCATCTCGGTTGGCGGGCTGGAGCAGTTCCAGCACGGCGTGCCCACCCTCGCCACCTTCGCCGGGCTTCTGGCGGCTTCCCAGAGCGCCTATGACCTGATCTGGAAGCCGACGCGGGTCGCCCCGGCCATCGAGTCCGCCACGAGCCGGAAATCGCCTACAGCGGCTGGATAACGCCGCAGCGTGCGGCCCTGCCGGGGCTGCACAGGTATCATCCGCAACGAGGTGGCCGCCGTGCCGCCGATCTCACCGCCGTAGGAAAGCATCCAAGCGGTTCCTGGTCTGCCTTCTGGTGACCCGGAGCGTAACCGCGAGGAGGGCGCCAAGATGGCCGGGTACTGGCTGCTACCCGGGACGATCCGGCCCGCGGGGGGATCGGTCGCACGGCGGCCACCTCGCCCTGCACCCCTATGTCGGCACCGGCCGGCCATGAGCAACTTCAGGAGGGCCAGCCGGTATGGCGGCAACGCAGAAGAGCGGCCAGGCTAAGCCCGAGCTAGACCAGTTCACGGAGCCGGACGCGGCCAAAGTGCGCGAACAGATCGATGCCTACCGCGCGCTGACCAACCGGCAGTTCACTCAGGCCCTCGCCGATTTCATCTACGAGCAGGTACACGGAGACGTGGACCAGGTCGCCGCGTACGCCATCCGCTCCCCGGAACTTGCCCGCAAGGCCCGTCGCCTGATCCCCGATCTGCTGAAGAACCCGGAGAACTTCCTCCGGGCACCGGAGGGCGAGAGCAACAACGCCCGCCGGGCACGCCTCGGCGCCTTCCGCGATCGGGTGAACCACGAGAGCCAGCTCCTCCACAACGTCGCCGCAGCTTTGATCGCGCGCCGCGGCCACCTCCCCCCGGAGCCGAACCCGAGGGCCCGCGCGCGCCGCCGCCTTGCCGACGAGTACCCCGAGCGCTTCCTGGAGCTGGTGCGCGAGGAGCAGCAGGCCGACCAGGACCGTACCGCCGCGGCGGCAGCCGAGCGGAAGAAACAGCGCGAGGAGAGCACCGGCGCATAGCGCGGCTCGATCGCACCGGAGGGCGTACCCAAGGGGTACGCCCTCTCTCGTTTTCGGCCCGTACCCCCGTACCCCCGCCGCTGGGTACGGGGGTACGGGCCGAGACGGACGAGAGGGTACGGGCTCCGGCCGCGCGCGGTTCGGCGTGCGGGGTACGGCTCGGCAGGCAGTTCGGGTTCGGGTACGGGTACGCAGAGTCGCGCGCGTTCGGGTTCGGGTACGCGCGCGCCGCAACCGGGGTACGGGCGCATACACGCAGGTCAGACCGGCGTACCCGTATGCCAATTCGTCGGCCGCCGCGACTCAGCCCAGGGAGTAGCGGCAGCCGGCCAAGGTGTTCCCCTGGGGAACAGCACGAACCCGTACCCCTCGCGCACGGCGGGCGCGTGCGCGTTCCCGGGCCGTACCCCGTACCCCGAATAGGCGTATCCCCAGGGCCTCGTACCCCGTACCCCGTACCTTCGAGGCGCGTACCCGTGCGAGTCGGCTGCGCTCCGTACCCCGTACCTTGGCGTCGCCGTACCCCGAACCTTCGGCGGTCCGTACCCTCCGCCGCTCGCACGTACGCGAACCCGTACGGGGTCCCGGCGCCCCCATACGTACGCCTCCGGGAAGAGGCTCGCTCTGTCTAATGGCGTGACGTGACGTGACGTGAAGCTGCGGCCGTGCCGGGCGAAGGAGCGCTGTTTCGGTTCTTCCGGCGCCCGGCACGCCACGTCACCCATCAATTCGGCTGGAGCACCCTCTTGATGAACTCGTCGATGTTCCGCGCGGGCACCCGCTCGCCGAACTTCTCGTACTCCGTCGCCGCCGCCGTCATCCCCTGACTCCGCAGCGCCTCCAACACCTGGGGGCGGTAGGCGCGAACGTGGTCGAGGAGCCGTGACCCTCCGCGGATCTGCTCGACGCTGGTCGCGTCCTCGGGCAGCAGTTCGTCGAGGAAGTCCATGCTGCTCACGCCGAGCATCTGCGCCTGGAACTTCGCCTCCGCGAGCGAGTGGGCGAAGGACCGTTCCGCGGCCGTCATCTGCGTTCGAGGGCGGGGGGAAGGAGCCGGGTCGGGCGCGGGAGGCCGAGTCGGCACGGAGGCCGGGTTGGATGACTGCCCGGAAGCTGCCGACTTCAGCCGGTCGTCGATGGCGAGGATCGCCATCTTGATCGCCGAGTTCGCGTCCATCGTGCCCCACTCGGTCTTCACCACGGTCTGCCGCAGCGAACCCGGGCCGCACTGCTTCTGAAGCCCGGTGAGCAGTGCGCGGCCCTCCTCCGGGGCACGGAGAGCACTGGTCAGGTACTCCTCGACCTCCCTCGGGTTGAGCGGCTGCGGCTGTTCCGGCGGCGTCTGCTGCTGCGGGCGCGAGTCCTTCGGCTCCGTCGATTGCGACGTCTTGGGCGGGGCGGCAGGAGGCACGTGGGTGAGCGCCGTGTCGATCGCCGAGTTCGCGTCCGTATTCCCCCATGGGGTGATCACCTGGACTTGTGCCAGGATGCTCGCCCCGTAGTGGGACCGAACCTTGACCAGCTCCGTGCGCTTGTCGCCGTCGGACTCGAAGGCGGTCCGAATGGCGGTGGAGACTTCTTCGGCATCGGGCAGTTGCCCCTGTGCCGCTTGCCTGCGGGCGTCGCGCGAGTGGGACGCCCGTTCGGCGAGCCGAGCCACCTCGGCGGCGTGCTCCTCGATGTAGGCCTCGGGGCGCGGGGCCACGTAGGTGCGCTGAGCGGTGGGCAGCTCGTGCAGACCGAGGTCTCGCATCAGCTTGTCGATGGAGAACCCCGGGTACGGGACAGTCGCGTCCGGGTCGATGTTGAGGCGCAGGCTGCGCATCCCGGTCAGGAACGCCCGCCGGTACCCACGGAGCTGGATCGTGCCCGTGACCTCGAAGGGAAGTTTCCGCTCAGCCTGGATCTTCCACGTGCGATCTTTGGTCGGCTGCCCGGCTGCGTCGAACAGGGTGACTTCATCCATGCGCGCGCAGATGATGACCGGTCCGTCGTGATGACGCAGAGCGTCGATCACCATGCCCCACCGCCGCTTGGCCACGTTCCACTGGTCGCTGGTGATGGTGTAGTCGCTCGGCTCAGGAGCGGGCAGCTTCTGCCGCGCAGCCCGAACGGCGGCGCGCTGACGAGCGATCACGGCCTGTTCGTCACCGACGAGATCCCACAAGATGCTCGCGGAGTCCAGGACGATCGCGTTCGGCTTGCCGTCCGCACCGCGGGGCTGCCAGGCGGCCCAGCGGACGGCGTCGAGGAGGTCGAGGAAGCCGCCGTCGTGCGGCACCAGCTCGTAGCGGGCGCCCGGCACGGAGCCGTAGTGATGGCCCTCGCCCTCACCGATCTCGAACCAGAAGGTTCGGCCGATCAGGTCGCTCCCGGAGAACTTGGCAGCCTCGTAGGACTTGCCGGACTTCTCCGTCCCCGCGAGGAGGAGCATGGGCCATGACGGGTGCCCGTTGGGTGTGATGGTGGTTCTCTGGCGCTCGGGGGCGACGCGTCCGGCCACGGTGATGCCTTCCTGGTTGTTCGGAGCGTTCATGCCCCGGCTCGCTCGTGCCGGGGGCATGGTGCGCCTTCAGGAGGCCTTACATCTCCCTTTGGCGTGGTTTACAGTTTACCACTTTGGCTAGACATTTGGAGGCGGGAAGAGGCTGGAAACCGGCGCTTGAGTGTCTGGATCGAGCAGATCGTCAGCGTGCCGCTCGTACCAGGCATCCAGGGCCGCGGCTGCGGCGAGACTCTGCTCCGTGCTGGCCGGGTCGGCGTCGTGATCGCGCGCCCACTGGAGTGTGCTGGCCTCGAACTCCTCGCGCAGCGCGTCTTCGCCGCGGCCGAGCGCGACAGCAAGGTCGGGCCACGGCGTCCCGTGCAACACCTCGGCCCGGACGGTCCAGTTCAGCACCTGGAGACTCAACAGTCGCAGCCGTCGGGCCGCGCGGATACGGTCGGCGGCGTCGACTCCACTGGAGGAGTCGCCGACGATGCCGCGGGCGAAGTCCGCGACCTCGCGCGCATGGCCGGCGGCGAGAAGCCGCGCTTCAGCAGCCTGGCGTGAGGGGTCCATGAGGTCAGTCCGTTCACTGGTACCGATACGACGACGGCGGGCGCCCCGAGAATACGAGGCACCCGCCGTCACAGAAGCGGAAGGTACAAGTCAGCTCACGCCGGCCAGTTCCTTCTCCTCCGCCTGCTCCTTGCTCTCCAGGTACCACCGCTCGAACTTGGGCTTCACATTCGAGCGACCAGCGGCGTCCGTACGGCCCAGGCGACGGCCGAGGTTGCTGCCGCAGAACTCGCCGCCCGGCGCGAACAGGGGGTTGTCCTCCCAGTCGGCGAAGGTGTTCGCATCCCGTGCCGCCCGGTACAGCTCGAAGAGAGCACGCTCGGCGTCGGACTGGGTCATCCCGGCGAACTCGTTGTCCATCACCACCGCTTCGACGGCCCGCGCAGGACGCGTGACCCTCGCAGTGACCGCGTGCGCGGCGGAGGGCTTCGCCGGGGAGACCCCGACGGGCTGCGGTGTCAGTGCCGCGAGGCGTTCCTTCTCCTCGCGCTCCTCACGGCGGCGCTCGGCCGCCGCTCGCTCCTCGCGGTCCGCCTTCTCCTTGTCCACGCGGGCCTGGCGCTCCGCCCGCTCACGCTCCATGCGCAGGTTGTACTCGCGCTCAGTGCGAAGCCGGGCTTCCTCGCGGTCGGCAGCATCCTTGCGCTCGGCCGCAGCGCGCTCGGTGCGCTCCTTCTCCAGAGCCAGCTTGTGCTCGCGCTCCTCGCGCAGCCGGGCCTCTTCGCGCTCGGAGGCCTCCCGGGCGACACGCTCCTCATCCGCACGCTTCTTCTGCTCTGCGGCTTCCCGCTCCTGCCGCTCGCGCCGCTCCGCCTCGCGCACACGCTCGGCCGTCGCCTCGCGCTCCTGGCGGTGACGCTCGGCGGCTGCGGCCTTCTCGCTCTGGATGTGCGCGAGCGCGTCGCTGATGGCGCGGCGGTACGCGAGACCGGCCTCCGCGGTGACGATCAGGAGGAGCGGAGCGGTGGAGTGCACGGCCACGCCTACCCAGTCGTTATGCAGGGCGGAATTCCCGACGTTGAGCAGCAGCGTCATGCAGCCGGTCATCCAGCGCAGGAGTGCCGGCCACGCACCGCCGCTGCCGCCGAGCCGCGAGATGACAGAGTCGAGCTGGATCACGATGACGACCGCGGCGTCCACGACGATGGGCAGGATCGGTGCAGTCCACTGCCACTTAGCAGGCGTCACGGACTCCACGAGTGGCGTCACCGTCAGCACGCTGAACAGGATGGCGCCCGCGGTGATTGCCCAGGTGCCTGCCATGAGGACCCGTTCGGCGGCGCGGACTTCCGCTTCGGACTTGTCGGCAAGGGGCGAGGATGGGGCCACAGTGATGTCCTCCCGGAGCGTCGTGCCGGGGCGCCCTCGCTCGTGAGCGCCCGGTCGCCGACAGCCTAGATCACCTGTGCCCCATGGGGCTGGAGTGTTCTCCCTGCGTCCTTTCCAAATGCCCCTTTCCTACCAGGTTTTCGGTTTGCGGCGGTCGGACCCCTGCATGTTCAGCACCTGGGCCCGGCTGCCGATGCGGGATACCAGCGCGTCGCCGAGGACTACGGTCAACTGCTCCGAGTTGAGGTTCGTCGTGAAGATCGTGGGCCGGTTCGAGTGCATGCGTGCGCTGATCAGGTCCGAGGTGTGGTCGCGTACGTGGGTGGTCGCGTATCCGTCCATCTGCTGGCAGAGGTCATCGAGCACCAGGACGTCGCACCGCTCGTAGAACTCGCGCACCATGAGCTGCGTCATCCCGGGCGGTGCTCCGTCGGGCCGCATCCACTTCAGGTAGTGGGAGTGGACGAGGAACCGGGCCATGAGGCCTCGCTCGACCGCGTAGCTCCCGGCCGCGACAGCGCTGACCGTCTTCCCGGCCCCCACCGCGCCGGGGACGATCATGTGCATGATCTTCGGGCGGCGTATCTGCTGCTGCTCGGCGGGCAGGTTCCGCTGCGACCGGTTGTGGCGCCGAGCCTCGGCGTGGTGGTCGACGTACGTACGGAAGTGCTCGCGGTGCTGCTCGGCCTCGTCCAGGTGGGCGAGCTTGTACCGCGCGTAGTCCGAGTGCCCAGCGCGGACAAGGGAGTTGACCCATGCCTGCTGGTACACCTCCCGCTGGTACTCCTCGGTGCTGTCCGGCCTGTCCTCGTCGAACGTCGCCTTGTGCGGCTCCAGGCCCCGCCGCTTCAAGATGCTCGCGATGTGCGCGACAGGGCCGCCCGCGAGCACGGGTTCACCGTTGCTGATATCCGGCGCCGGGGCCGGAAGGGTGAGTGACATGTCGTCCCCCCTCTCGTAGGTCTGGTCGTCAGGCCGCGTCATCTTCTTCGAACCCGTACGCGCTCAAGTCGGGCGCGGGCGGCTCGTCCGAGGTCGTGGGCTGGTCGCTGTCGCCCTGGTTCCACTGGGAGTTGGTGAACATCGGAGTCCGGCCGGTGGGACGCCGGCCGACGGGGATGCCGTTCAGACTGGCGAGAGTCGTTTCCCACTCACGCTTGGCCGGTGACCACTCGCCGAGCTGTGCCAGCGCCCGCCAGATGACTCGGTGGTCGTACCCGGCAGCGAGGGCGTCGCGGATCTTGGTCCGCAGATTGAGGAAGTAGCCGCTCTGCTGCCGCTTGCTGCCCATGAGCGGTTTCATCTGCTTCGAGTCGGCGAGTTCCTTGGCGTGCTTCCACCACTTGTCGGCACCGTCCTGCGCCCGCTTGTCGAGGGTCAGTTCCTCGGGCGTCTTCTCCGTGGCGGCCGTCTTCTTCGCGGCCGGCTTCTTGGCGGGTTTCGCCTCCGCCGAGTCCGCGGCCGTGGTCTGCGCGACGGTGGCCGCCTTCGCCGCCTTCAGCGCGGCGGCGTTCTTGCGGGGGCGTCCCGCCTTCGGTGTGGGACCAGCCGCCTCCAGCGCCTCACGGCGACGCTTGTACCACTCGGCCACGGTCGTGGCTCCGGTGTAGCCGGACGGCGGCGTCTGGTGCACGTAGTACCGCTTGCCCCGGGCGCCGTTGGGCCGGGTGAACTCCTCCGTGTCGATCGCCCCGGCGGCTTCGAGCTGCTGGATGTACTTGTCCGGAGACTGCTCGCGGGTCCAGCCCAGCATCTCGGCCATGACCAGACGTGTCGGCCAGGCGACGCCGTCCTTCCGCGACACGTTGACGTGCATCGCGAGGACGCCGTACAGCGCCTTCGCCTGCGGGTCGAGTTCGTCGTGCAGGGTGATCCAGTCCGGGACCATGGTGAAGGGGGCCTTGCGGCCCGCCACGATCTCGTACTGCTCGTCGAGGTCTTCGGCGATGTGTGCGCTCACTGGGATTCCTCCTGCGTCTGCGGGAGGTTCAGGCGGTACTCGACGCGCTGCTTGTCGCCCCGCCGGCGGCGAGGCACGACGCGGCGGTCGAACAGGCCCGCAGTCACGAGCTGGTGGGCAACGGCGCGCGCCTGGTGGTGGGTCAGAGTGCCCGTCTTCGCGATGTCGTCGCAGCAGTGCCAGTCGCTGACGTCGAGGTCGCCGCGACGCAGGTGCCGGACGAACACGGAGAGGGATGCCGGGCTGACGCTGCCTCCGAGCTGGTCGGTGGCCTGGTCGATCAGCCGCAGGCGGGTGGCGCTGGGGATCACGAGATTTCCTTGTGAGAGGTGCCCCGGCCCCCGCGGAGGGCGGGGGCGGGCAGACCGAGTGAAGAGGTCAGGCGGCTGCGGTAAAGCGCTGCTTCTTGGGCGGCAAGGGGCCGTAGTCGATCCGGTCGGCGCGGCCCCGCTGCTGTTGCCGTATCAGCGTGCGCCGCTCGGTCTCGGTGAGGCCGCCCCAGACACCGAAGTTGGCGCGGGACGCCGGGGCGATGGCCCACTCAAGGCACTCGGTGCGGGCGAAGCATTCGCCGCAGGTCCGCTTGGCGAACGCGATCCCGTCGGTGTCATCTGCCTTCGGGAACATCGCCTCGGGGTCGGTGCGCGAGCACGGCGAATCGATCATGAAGACGGGGGTACTCATTCGCCCGCCTCCAGCGCCGTGAGGAAGTCGCCGGCGGTCAGCCCAGGCAGGTTCTCCAGAGCAAGGTCGAGGAAGCCCAGCCGGGCGTCCAGAGCCTCGACACCCGCAGAGTTCCACTTCGGACTGACGCTGACGGTCTCGCCACCCGGCTCGTACCGGAACCCCGGGACGACTTCGCCGCTGGTCGAGTCGACGATCTCTCCCGTCCTGGGCACGTAACGCAGCCTGCTGATCAGCGTCTTGAGGAACGCCGGGTTGACGACGTACAGCGTCTCGCCTCTCGCGTCCGCGTAGTCGAGGACAGCCTTGTCGTCGGCGACGACGATCTTCGACTTCGTCATGGAGCGGGTGAACGCGCCGACCGGCATGGTGCCGCCGCCGTCGAGCGGCATCTCAGCCTCGGTGCTGCGGACGCCCTTGGTTTCCTTCACGTACGCGGCGTTGGCATCGATGAGCGGGTCGCAGATGTCGGCGACTCGCGCCTTCACGCGGTAGGCCACGGCTGCTCTCAACGCCAGATCGCCGACGGTGACGGTAGGGGCGTCCTGCTCTTCGGACTGCGTGGACATCTCTGGTGACCCTTCTGGTTCGCCGGTTTGCTCGTACCGGCTTTGGAGCGTTGAGGTCTGGTGCCGGTGGCCTTCGCCGCTATGGACGGAGTGAGGGCCGAATTCGTTACACCAGACCGGGCGTGGCTGCTTGCTCGTGCAGCCAACGAGGCAGACTGTACACCAGGTCAATGCCGTCTGCGAGTACCGCACACGCGACACAACCCGTTTGGCCCGACAACGTTCCGCCCGGCCCGAGACGAGCCCGACGGAACGCGCACCCGCCGGAAAGCCCAGCTCAGGCCCCGACGTTGTCCCGTCCGGACATGTGGGACGACGTCGGCCGAGGAGCGGCCGACCGGTCCGGCCATGACGGCATGTCCCGGTAGCGAGCCGGGACGCCGCGGTTGAAGTCCGCGGGCTCGCTGACCGCCGGCCGCTCCTCACCCTCCGGCCCGAGCTGCGCGACAGGAGCAGCCGTGAGCCCCCTGCAAGCCCCCCGCCACATCACCTACATCCCGCTCACCGACCTGCCCCCGGACCCGGTCAACCCGAAGAAGCACGAGATCGAGCGGATCATTGCGTCCATCCAGGACCACGGATTCATCGAGACGCCCGTCGTGGACGAACGCACGGGCCTGGTCATCTCCGGGCACGGCCGCCGCATCGCCCTGATCGAGATGCAGACTCGCGGTGAACCCGTTCCGCCCGGTCTCCTGATCGACGACGACGGCGGGTGGCTCATCCCCGTCACCCGCGGCTGGGCCTCGCAGAACGACCGCCAGGCCCACGCTGTCCTGATTCTCCTCAACCGCCTTGGCGCGGCGGGCGGTTGGGACCCGGGCCCGCTTGCAGAGATCCTGGAAGACCTCGCGACGTCCGACGCCGATCTGTTCGACTCCCTGTGCATCTCCGACGACGAGATGGAGGAGCTGTTGCGCCAGGTCGACCCCGAAAGCCTGCCCCAGGGCCCGGACTCCGGCGACCAGGACAAGGACGCGCCGAGCGGCAACGACTTCACCGACGACGGATTCGGCGACACGGGCGACAACGAGCGGGCGGCCGGCGTGTGCTGCCCCGCCTGCGGCCACCTGTTCAGCCCGGGACGGTAGCCGCCGAGCTGACCTACGGTCCCCGCTATGCCCCGCCGCAAAGTCCGCCGCTCCGACACCCCGGCGCGTGCCCGACTCCTCACGCCGGACGTCGAGGCACGCTTGATCGAGGCCAGCCGCGCCGGGCTCGCCATCGACCTGGCGGCCGTCCACGCGGGCATCTCGCGCGCAACGTTCCTGCGGTGGATGGCCTACGGCCGCACCGAAGCCGTCGACCGGTCAGCCGGCAACTCCCCGGACCCCGAACTCGACGTGTTCGTCGAGTTCTTCGAGAAGGTCGAGCGGGCCCGCTCCGCCGCCGCGCTCTCGGCCGCGCTCGACATCCGGCGGGCCAGCCGCGGCGGCATCGTCACCACTCACCGCAAGTTCGACCCGCACTCCGGCAAGGTGCTGGAGGAGACCATCACCACGCCTCCCGACTGGCGGGCCGCGGCCTGGTATCTGGAGCGGCAGCACCGCAAGCAGTACGGCAAGGAAGACCACCTGGAGGTCGAGCTGACGGGCGCCGCGGGTGGCCCTCTCGCAGTCGAGCACACCGGGCCGGCTGCCGACCTCGCGACCCGTCTCGCCGAGACGCTGCACGCCCTCCAGTACCCGGACGACGCCGAGGACGACGGCCTCGACGCCGACGCCGGATGAGCCCGGGACGCTAACCCTCCCAACCCGCCACGGTGCTCCCTCCCTGCTCACCAGCACCGGAGGAATCACCCATGACCACCACCCTGTACCCGGGCGCCATCCGCGGAACTCACTGGTACGGCGACACGTACGAGGGCGACCTGATGACGCCCAACGTCCTGGCGCTGCACACCACTGAGGGAACCGGCGTCGTCAGCTACAGCAACGGCGCCGAGGCCCCGACCCTGACCGCCCTGCCGAACTTCGCGAAGAAGGCGTTCGACGTCTACCAGCACTTCGCGCTGAACCGCTCCGCACGCGCCCTGGTCAACGCCCCGGGCGGCGTCGAGACCAACACCCTGAACGTCGTGCAGCTCGAACTGGTCGGCACGTGCGACCCGAAGCACAAGAGCACTTGGGGCAAGCTCAAGGCGGGCGTCGACTACATCTACTGGCCGGACGCACCGGAGTGGGCGTACGACGCCCTGGCCGAGCTGATCGCGTGGATGAACACGAACGTCGGCATCCCGCTGACCGGCCCGTCCGAGTGGCCGGCCTACCCGTCCTCGTACGGCGCCACGAAGGCCCGCATGACCTTCGCCGAGTGGACCGGCTTCAAGGGCATCTGCGGCCACCTCCACGCCCCGGAGAACTACCACGGCGACCCAGGCAACCTTCCCTTCGCCAAGATCCTGGCCAAGGCCAAGGCGATCGTCAGCAAGAGCGGCACCAAGCCGTCGACCGGCGGCGGCTCCACCACCACACCCAAGCCTGCCCCACCGTTCCCCGGCGCCTCCTACTTCGGCCCCGGCAAGAACAACGCCCACATCACGACCCTCGGCAAGCAGCTCGTGAAGAAGGGGTACGGCCGGTACTACACCTCGGGCCCCGGCCCCAAGTGGAGCGACGCGGACCGCAAGAACGTCCGTGCCTTCCAGCTCGCCCACTCCCAGCTCAAGGGCGACGCGGACGGCCTGCCCGGTCCGCTGACCTGGAAGCTCCTCTTCTCCTGACCCCCGGCCGGCCCGCGCCGAGCGGGTCGGCCCCACATCGAAAGGCCCTCCGTGGCAGGCGAGACCGTCATCACCGTCGTCGGCAACCTGGTTGACGACCCCGAGCTGCGCTTCACCCCCTCCGGTTCCGCGGTCGCGAAGTTCCGCGTCGCGTCCACCCCGCGAACCTTCGACCGGCAGACCAACGAGTGGAAGGACGGGGAGGCACTGTTCCTGTCCTGCTCGGTCTGGCGGCAGGCCGCGGAGAACGCCGCCGAATCCCTCCAGCGCGGCATGCGCATCATCGCGCAGGGGCGCCTGAAGCAGCGTTCCTACGAGGACCGGGAGGGGGTGAAGCGAACCGTCTACGAGCTGGACGTGGACGAGGTGGGGCCGTCGCTGACGCGCGCCACGGCAAAGGTGACCAAGGTGTCGGGCCAGCGGTCCGGGGTGTCGGCCGGCAGCGCCTCGGCCGGCGATCCGTGGAACAGCGGCGGAGGTCAGCCGAACCCGCCGTTCTAGGCTGCCCAGGCAGAGGGCAGGGTGTCCATGCCCAGACCGTCGTCTTCCGGCTCCTCCTGTACGGGGGGAGCCGGAAGCGTCTCCGGCTGCTGATCGTCCTGCTGGTCGTCACCGACGGTTGGATCGGTCACCGGCTCCTCGGCGGCGGACGGCGCAGCGTCAACCGGTGCCGGGTCGCTGGCCACGGGAGCGGGGTCAGCGGGAGTGGGCTCGACCGGGTCGGGCTGAGCGGGCTCCGGCTCGGGCGTCTGCTCCGCGGGCGGTGTGGCAACGGGCGTTGTGGCAACAGGAGTTGAGGGCTCCTCCGACCGTGTATCCGTCTGCTTGGAGTCGCCCGTTGAGGGCGTGGCAGTGCTGGTCTCGGCTGGCTTCGTCTCGGTGGGGGTCGCTGTCGTAGGCGAGGGAGCAGGTGTCGGCGGGCTCGGCTCGTTGACGACAGTCGGAGTAGCCGGGATCGCGCCCGTGGTGATGACCGGCGTCGGGTCGAGTTGGGTGAGTACGCCGTCAGACGGAGCCTTTGGCGGGTCGTCCGCGTCGATAACCACGGCGACGGCATCGCCTCCGCCCGACGGGATCGTCCCGAGCTGGCTCACGTCCGCGTTGCCCAGCACAAGCTGGACGGCCTGGAGGAGCTGATGCGACTGCACGTCGTCGCTGCGAACCGCTCGCTCGACCGATTCCTCGGTGACACCGAGAGTGCCGAACGCGAGAACGGCGAGCCGGTCCGGAAGGGGCGTCGCGGTAGTCGTGAGCGACTGGCCGCCCGTCCCGACGTACGAAGTCGCGCTTCCCAGCCCCTGCTTCTTCCGGGCGGCGCGGCGCTCGTTCTCGATGAACGGCTGCTCCCACTCACGGATGCGTTTGGCGTCCGTCCCCCACAGCACGACGCGCCCGTGCTGCTTCACGTTCTGGTAGAGGTCCTTGTTGCCCTCTTCGGCGCTCCAGGCCGAGGCGGAGTCGACGTCGGGGAAGAGCCGGAAGCCGACCTTCTCGTAGTCGTAGGAGAACGTGAACGCCGTCGAGGTGCCTACCGACGCCTCGCTCGTCATGACCTTGCCGTCCTGGTCCACGCACTTGGCCTCGTAGGCGCTCATGGGGTCGCACTTGATCTGACCGCCTTCGGCGATCTTCTTGAATGCGGGGTCCTTGTACGTGCTGGCGGCGGCCTTGTCGTCCTGGCTGAGTGACGGCGGTGTGGGAGGCCCCTTGGGGGCACCCGAGTTGAACAGGTTGGCGAGGACGACGCCGCCGAGGAGTGCGGGCGCGGCCACGGCTGTGATGCGGGCCCAGCGCGGAGGCCGGGGCCGGCGGTGAGCGCCGGTGGTCGTCGCCGGAGCCGGGGCTATGACGCCGGCGTCGGGAGCGGCCTCGAAGCGTGGGACGTTCTGCTCGACACCCAGCCGCTCGTTCATCTCGATGATGCTGGGGCAGTTCGTACGCACCAAGTCCTGGATGCGCGGGAAGCTCAACTCCGGGCAGAGGCGCTTGACTGCTTTGACGGCGTTGTCGAAGGACTGGCCCGGCCGCAGGATGATGGCCCTGACGCCCTCTTCGGTGTTGTCAAAGACCAGGCAATCGGTCTCCATGTCGTCTTCGTAGACATGGAGTTCCCTGATGCCATCACTCACTGATTGCGGTCCGGGGCGTCTCGGCGCATGCGCTCGGCGAGCTTGGAAGCGATCTGCTCAAGGCGTACGTCGTCGATCTCTTCGATGTCGGCGACGCGCATCTCCATGCCGGGGCCGACCTGGGCCACGCGGGCGTGCATGCCGGGGTCCTCAAGATCCTCGGAGTGCTCAGTGGCCAGCGGGTGCGTACGGCGATCGACCTCGCGCATCATGGCGGACAAGGCGCGCTCACGGGCACCCTCGCTGATGGGACGCCGCGGAGCGAGAGCAGCGGCAGCCATGACCATGCCGCGTATCGCGGTGCTGTCAGGCTCGGCGTCGCCGGACAGGCAGCGATCAAGCTGCTCTGCGACGGCGCTATCCCCTCGACCCAGCATCGTTTCTCTCCCTCAGCATCACGGGCGCTGCGTGTATTACATCGTCTTCCCGCTGCGCTTCGGTAGCAGACAACAGAAACGTTGCCAGACTGCTGCCGCCCTTGGGCATCAGCTTTCGCAGCTTGGCCAGTGCTCGGCACTGCAACACGCGAATGGTACCCACTGGCTTCCCCATAATCTCCGCTGTCTCAGCAGTGGAGTACCCGCAGGAGATACGGAGGAGAAGAACCATATGTTGCTGGTCAGGCAGCTTGTCCAGTTTGCTCTTGAGTGCTCGGCGTAGCTCTTCCCACTCCGCCAGCTCCTCGGGCCCCATGGCGGCGCTCGGAGTGTCCAGGTGCCACATCTCGCCGGTGGGCTGTTCGAAGCCGCGGTTCTTCATCGGGCGGAAGTAGTCGTTGTAGACATTGCGCGAGATCGCCCACACCCACGCGAAGACGCCGCCCCCGCTGTAGTTGCCGATCTTCTGCACGATCTTCACAAAGACTTCCTGTGCCAAGTCCTCAGCCGTGGCAGGGTCTTGGACGCGCGCCTGCATGAACCGCACGACCGGTTCGTACAGCCCCTCGAACAGCTCGGCGAGGGCTTCCTTGTTCGTGGGGTCCTTGGCCGCGGCTGATGCTGCGATCTCCAGAGGGTGCCCGAGTTCGCCGTCGCACGACGTGTTCTCGCTCGTGCTGCGGGTCTCGGCCATACCGGATCGCTCCCCCGTCTTGATCGGCGCTGGAACGCAATCTTCCGACAGGCCGGGACGAGTTGGCGAGCATCAATTCGCACAGAGGTTCGAAAGATTGGCCACTGAGGTAATTGTGCTGTTCACGTTGAGTGAGAAGGTTAATCCGGGTTCGCACCGCCACATTATCGGACGATCTGTCATATGCCGTCGGCCCGTGCGTGATTGAACCACGGGACTGCTGTTGCAGAACCGTTACTGAGTAGTTCGTGTCTGCTGGCACGCGTAACCAGAATCCAGCCACTCATGCCCCCTTCAGCCAAGTCCGTGACCTTTGCCGTGGTGTGCACTATGGTGTGTGGTCAACCCATGCCGCCGGGATGAGCAACCGGCATACCAGAGACGAAGGGGGAGGCGGCCATGTCGAGCGCCCGCCTGGCGGACCAGATCAACCGGCTGCCGTACGAGACGTGGGTGTGCGTCGCCGAGAGCGCGAAGCTGATCGGCCTGTCCGTCGGAGAAGCGGACAAGGTGCTTCGCGCCGGCCGCCGCCGCGGCACTCTCACGGTCTCTCGTGACGACCAGGGCTCCGTTCTCTTCAAGCGCGTCCGCCGGCACAGGCTCCCGCAGGCCCGACCGTCGAGCAGCATGCAGGGCTGAACGGCCTCGCCCTGGTTCAGCTTCCTCCTCGCCACCACGCCCTCGTCACGAGGAGAACACCGCGATCTACTACGGTGAACTGCCTCATGGTTCGCAATGACAAGACAGGGATAACCGGCCCCAGGCCGGTCCTTCTAGGCGCCCGCGCGGCAGCGCGGCCCTGGTCTCGCGCGTTGAAAAGAAGCCACCAACGAAAGAGAGGCCTGGGGCCGGTTATCCCAATAATCGGAGCGAAGGCCCGCGGACGCCTGCAACCATGCTCAGGACTCGCGCGTCCTGCACCACGCAACGACCCACGGGCAGGTCTGTCCTCCTGCCCCGTCGACTCGACTCAGGGACGAACAGATGGCGGAGGAATCAATCACTGCGTGGCGGTCGCGCACGATCGGCGCCCTGAAGTCCGCACGACGAGATGGACGCGAGGGCGAAGCCCAGCAGATCGCCGAAGAGTTGGAAGCCGTCCACGTGGCCCTCGGCGAGCGCCGTACGGGCACGCGCGAGGAACAGCAGACCTATCTCCTCGCCCGACGATCGCGGACTCCGCTCCCCGAGCTGCTGGCCGCCGGCCTCAACACCAACGAGTGGCCGCTGCCTCCTGCGGCGTCACCCGTTGGCGGCGACCCGGTGCCCGCCTCCCCCGCCACCGAGCGGCGCCTCTCGGGTTTGTTCGAGGACGCCGGAGTGCTTGCTCGCCAGCTTCGCGCGCAGCCGCGGTACCAGGCGCGATACCGGCCGGAGGACGGCGAGCGCTACCGGAGCCGCGAGTTGTCGTGGGCGCTGTGGGACACCCTGGAGGACATCCCCCTCGCCTACCACGAGGACAGGGAACTGTGCGAGTACCAGGCCGACAAAGCCAGCGCGGCGTTCGAGCGGCGCCGCCGGTCATGACAGTTCGTCACCGACACGGCCCGGCACGCCCGGTGAAGATGCACCCGAGAGGGGGACTGGAAGGTCTAGTCTGTGCACACGAATACCGTCGCGATCATGTGTGTCCCCCACGGGACCCTCTTCGCGCCGGTACCGCCACAAGACCACTAGAACCGGAAAAGCCCCGCCGCTCTGCTGCAATTAAGGCCTGGAAACCTTGCAGCGAGCATCTGACGGGGCCGATCTGGGAGACCTAACACGAGGACTGGTCTCGATGAGGACCAATGTACCCGCCTCCGGGTGGGATCACGCAACAACAGATAGGCCCACCGGGCGGCGCGTCGTGCGCCGGCTTCCGGTGGGCCTACGTGCGTTCGTTGGTCTTCAGTCTGGTCTGTCGGTGTCCCCCTCGGCGGAGGTCTGCCCTACCCATTCGGCGACCGTGGCATCCGCTCTGCCCTTCTCTCCCCCTGTGGAGGTCGTCGTGACCTAGTCCTGCTGCGAGGTCTGTGCGAGGTCGTTTCCGTTGGCAGCGGTCCCGTCCCAGCCAGTCCTCCAGGCCGTGAACTCGATGTGGCGTCGAGTTGCCGGCCGCTTCGTTACTCGGGCCTTGGCGTAGGCCCGTTGGCTCCCCGCACGTGAGTGCGGTTTCACCTGGTTCATCCCGAACCCCCGTTACCGAGGGCTTTTTTGCGCCCTCAGGAGACCCAAGAGCACGGAGTAATGATGCCCCATGTCCCCGCGCGCGGCCAGTCAATCCGGCCGACGCGCCGAGAAAACGATCGCGCGGCTATCGCGGAGAGATCGCAGTCGCATCGTCAGCAGACCGTCGCCAAGGTTGACCCGGCCCTGACAAAGGGTCTGTCCGAGCAGATGAAGCGGCTGCTCCTGGAGGGCGACGTCGCCGGCCGCTACGCCGGGTACAACGACTCGGACGCGGGCTACCGCATCACCATGGCGCTCGCGGTCGCCGTGTCCCAGCCCGGCCGCCGCTGGGCCCCCGCAGACTTCCACCGGGCCTTGATCTACACCCCGACGGCCGCCGGCGAGTGGGCGCGGCTGCTGCGGGCCCGCAAGGGTTCGGAGTACGCCGAGGGCAAGCTCACCGGGATGCTGCTCAAGGCCCGCGAGTACGTGGCTGACCGGCCCGCGATCTCCTGCCGCCACAGCGCGTGGGAGGCCGTCAACGAGGTGCGCGAGGCGGTCGATCGGCTCGTGTGGCCCTGCCGCGGCGGCAAGGACACGGACCTCAAGAACCTGACCGTACGGCTGCGGTTGTGCGAGGAGTCGGGCGGGCTGGACCACAGTGTGTCTGTGCGGCGGCTGGCCGAGGAGATGGGTTGCGCGAAGGGCACTGCGGCTGACAGCAACAGGCGTATCGAGGCGGCTGGGTGGCTCAGGCTGGAGTCGTCGGGGAGCGGTACGGACAAGGCTTCTCGGTGGCGGCTGCGCCTTCCTGACTGGGTGAAAGGCGAGTGTGCAGGACCGGTACACCCCCCATCCCCAGCTACCAGGGGGGGCAGGAGCCCTGTACCAGTCGTGCACACAGACACCAAGAGCCTCAGCCAGCTCATCGGTCACGACGCCTTCCACCGCTACGGCCACGGCACCACCGGCGCTCGCCTGCTGACGCTCCTCGACGAGTCGGACGGACTCACCGCGAAGCAGCTTCGAGAGGCCTCCGGGTTCCACCGCACGACCGTCGTACGACGTCTGGACCTCCTGCTCGCGGACAACCTCGTCGTCGAGCAGGAGGGTCTGTTCTACCTGGCTCCGCAACTCTCCGGTGAACTTGGTGTCACAGCCGACGAGAAGGTACTGGAAGCGGCTGCGGACCACCGCGGGACAAGAGGGGCCGGACGCCGGCGTCAGGAGCGGCACCGCCGGGAGCGGACGCTCTACCGGGCATGGAGGCTGCTGATGAGGAGTGTGAAGGCGCTGGCCCGGGGACTGACCAACGCGGGTCCGCTCGTGCCGGTCGACGCGGTCGACCGGACCACCGGGGAGATCCTTGATCCTGCCTGGAACGGATGGGATGTGACCGATCCTGACCGGCCGGTGCCTCTTCCGGAGTGGGCGGTGGCGGCGTAGCGGCGAGGTGTTCCCCAGGGGAACACCTGGGATCACACGCGGCGGATGGCGGCCCAGGTCTGGTGTGTGGTGCCGGTGATGTGGGTGCCGTAGTCGTCGGCGATCGTCTTCACGATGTTGAGACCAGCGCTGGTCTCGCTCGGTTGAACGGGCAGTGCCTCGTCGTGCTCCACGGAGATGAACACGTGCTCGGCGTCCATCCAGATCTCGCAGAGCATGTCGGCGCCGAACGTGCGCAGATAGGCGACGGCCACCAGCTCGGAGAGGCAGTTCTCAATGCGGCGCACGGTCCTCTCGGCATCGTTGCCAGTGCCGACCATGAGCCCGAGCACGCTCCGGGCTACCTTCCGGGCCTGGACCGAGGCTGATCCGTTGGAGGACACGGTGAAACGGCTGCGGCGGGTGATGGCCAAGCCCACAGGGAACGGAGCACGCGCCGAGAGCCGTGCTGAGATGGCGACAGACCTCTCATGAGGCCCATCGAGAGGGCGGATTGGCAATGGGGTTCCCCTCAGCGCACGGTGCGAGAAAGGTTCCCCCGTTCCCGCCGGATGAGACTGTGAGCAAGCTGTGACCGGCTGCCGCCGGAACGTGAAGCTCCGATGCCCCATCAAAGTCTGTGAACGCTCACGCGTCAAACGATTGTTGTGTCAGAAACCTGTGAACCAACGATCGTTGGATACCCGGTAGGGTGCTCTCGTCGCCACCTCGCCAAGAAAGATCCACCACCTGTGACCTCAGCCAAGCCCAAGGCGCCCTCCTTCGCCGAGGTGCTGAACCTCCTCTTCGAGGCCAGCGCGCGCGCAGACCCTGACAGACCAGGGAAGTTCATCGAGTACACCAACAAGGAGATCGCCGACGAGATCAACCGTCGTCACGGCGATGGGACTATCACCACTGAGTACATCCGCAAGCTCCGCCAGCCCAACGGCCCCAAGCCGACCCTGCCTTATGCGTCGGTGCTTGCTGATGTCTTCCAGGTGGATCTCGACGTCTTCAACGCTCTTGGCGGCGATGCGTCCAACAAGTTGGTCAGGGAAGCACAACGTCGGGTCCGGTCCAGGCGTCGAACTCGGCATGCGGACGATCAGGACTCGGAAGAAGTGGCGGTGCTCGCGCGGACCGCACGGCGTTTGGCACCCGCTGCCATGGCCAAGGCAGTGAGGTACGTCAGGACGCTCTCCGAACTCCAGGACATGGAGGACGAGAACGAGTCCACCGTTTCGACCGATACTGACTGACTATCCCCCACAAGGTGTTTCACTCCGGTGATCAAGCCCCCTCAGGACCGAGAAGTCCGGCGCGCCCTCGAAGAGTTTTCCGCCCCCAACCCCCTCACAGTTGAGTCGCTGTTCGCCGTCATCGTTCGGGACTATCACCGTCCACTGGACCTGTTGCGTGGAGAGTGCCCGCTCCCCGGCCTGCACGCCAACGCCCTCTGGCTCACTCGCCCCCACCTGCCGAGCGATGCCATCTGGCTCGACAGCGCGCTCACCGGCTCGGCGGAAGTGCACAGCCTGGCTCACGAGTACGGGCACATCCTGCTTGGACATCAGCCGGTGATCCTGCCCACCGACCCCGAGCCCGAGCCCGAGTACGAGTTGCTCAGCGCCGACTTCCTCGGTGGCTGCCTCCTCGGGCGAGCCCGTTCCCAGGACGGCCCCAGCGATCCGCTGTACCAGCGGTACGAGACCCAAGCGGAGGACTTCGCGTATCTCCTCCGCCGCAAGGCCGCTGATCAGGCCAGGGATACCCGCTACCAGGCCGACCCTCTGCTCGACCGGCTGCACCGCAGCCTCTAACTCACCCTGCCGCTACTGAACTTCGGAGTCGTGCGTGCCCGCTGACGATGTCATAGACCTGCTCACTACCGTGCCCCTGTGGCTGGTGGTCGCACTCCGGCTCCGTGCCCGGCCCAAGACCCCAGGACAGTGGGCGCTGCTCGGCACCTTCACCGCGCTCTCGGCCGGCGCGACCCTGCGTCTGACCGTGATCGAGCACGCCCTGGCTCGCCTGACCGGCTTCCACGACGCGGCGATCCTGCCCAAGCACCTGGTCGTCATGCTCGCCAGCATGCTCGTGCTCGGATGGGTCCACTCCGTCGTCCCGCCCCGAGAGCCTGAGCCGGCCTGGTACCGCTGGATAGGCCTCAAGTCCCGAATGATCATCTTCGTCGTGACGGGCACTGCCGCATCCGTGGCATTCCCCCACGCCGCCCAGTCCATCACCGCACCGGACGGATCGACCGACTTCGCCACACCGCAGTACGGCAACGTCGCCGGAACGATCCACCTGACGATGTACTTGGTGACCATCGGCGTCGCCCAGACGATGTCTACTGTCCTGTGCCTGACGGCGGCCCGCCGCACCACCAGCAGACTCCTGCGCTACTGCATGGGCCTCATGGGCGCAGGCAGCGCCGTGGGCGTCCTCTACCCCATCTACCGGCTCAGCTACCTCGCCTGTGGACTGCTGGGATGGAAGTACCCGCTCGACGAAGCCCAGTTCCACCGCGGCGGCAGCCTGATGCAACTGGTCTGCATCCTCCTCGTCCTCGTCGGCAGCTCCGTCCGCGGAGCAGACATGGTCATGCAGTCGATTCGCTACCGGCGAGGTCTGATCCGCATCCGCCCTCTCTGGGAGGAGATGGCGTCGATCCTCCCCCCGGACGCGGTCCGGAAGTACTTCCGCGAAGGCACCTCCGCGACCGACGACCGCCGCAACCTCGGCAACCTGTACGGACGTCTCGACAACCGAGTGGTAGCGATATCCGATGCCGCGTTCGAACTACTGCCCTGGATCGATGACGACCTGCCGCGCCGAGCCCTCGCGGCTGCACACTCCGCTGGCCTTCACGGCGCGGACTGCCGAGCTGCCCGCGAAGCCATCTGCCTGCGCGTAGCCCGCAACAAGGCCGTCGAAGGAGAGCCGACCGCCGAGCGCCCCGCGATCTCCCTGCTATCCCTCCACAACGACCTTCAGGCCAACGCCTTTTGGCTGGCCCGGGTCACCGACTACTACACCGACCCCCGCATGGCCGAAGCCCTCAAGGCCTTCACCAGCCCGACGGCATTCCAGGAAGTCGCCGTATGACCAGCACCGCCGCCGCCCCCACCCGCGAGGAAAACCGTGCCGCCCGGCTCATCACCGACCGGGCGGAACCCCGGAACGTCATTATCCTGGTGAGCCTCGGCATCGGCCTCGCCCAGGACAACCCGATCACCGGGCTGCTGTGGGCGATCGAGGCCATCGTGTTCGCCGCCGCGATCCCCATGACGTACATCAAGAAGGGCATGCGCAGCGGCAAGTGGGCCGACCGCCACGTCGGGCAAGTCCAGCGCCGCAAGCTCCTGATACCCGTCATCATGGCGTCGGTCGGCGTCGGCATCGGGGGCATGCTCGTCTTCGACGCCCCCGACGACATGCTCGCCCTGGTCGTCGCGATGCTCGCCACCCTGGCGGTCCTCCTGGTCCCCACCGCCGTGTGGAAGTGGAAGATCTCGGTTCACACCGCGGTGGCCGGCGGCGCCCTGGCGATGCTCGCCCTCACCTGGGGCCCGCTCGTCTGGATCGCCTACCCCCTCGTCGCCGTGATCGCCTGGTCCCGTATCTCCCTCCGTGACCACACCCTCGCCCAGACCGTTGCTGGTGCCATCGCCGGCACCAGCACCGCAGGCGTCGTCTTCTCTCTCCTGAGCGCATGACGTAAGCCGATCAGGACACGTACACAACCCAGCCATGACGATCTCCACTGCCCCTGCCCCGCGTGCACCGGCCCGCCACATCGCCTTCATCGCTGACGGCAACCGACGGTGGGCTCGCGCGCGGGGCATGAGCACGGAGAGCGGCTTCCGGCACGGGGCACTGACGGTCCACCAGGTGCTCGGCCACTGCCGCGAACTCGGCCTCGAAGCCGCCAGTGTGTTCCTCATGTCGAGTCGGAACTTCCAGCGTGAAGCGGAGGAAGTCGTCGTCCTGGTCGACGTCATCGCCGAGTTGCTGCGCACCGTCGCCGACGAGTCGAGCGGTCCGGTACGCGTCCTGCACAACGGTGCCCTCCGTGGCTACGCGACCCCGCAACTGCTGGAGGCGATCGAGTACGCCGAGGCGACTACGGCGCAGCGGGTCGGGATGGCTGTCTGCCTCGGGATCGGCTACGACGGTCACGACGAGATCCGGCGGGCTGCCCACCAGGCGGCCACATGCCCTGAGTACAACCCGGCCGTCACACTGCCGATCGAGCGGTACCTGACCACGGCCGGCCTGCCCAACCCGGACCTGATCGTCCGCACCTCCGGCGAGCGCCGTCTGTCCGGCTTCCTGCTCTGGCAGTGCACGGACAGCACCTTGCACTTTGACGACCGGTGGTGGCCCGACTACTCCCGGACCGCCCTCGACGAAGCCCTGGCCGTGCACGCGGCACAGCGCCGGACCTTCGGCCGATGAGCCGAACGCGCCCGCCCAACGGCGGGCGCGGGCCGGGTAGTTCGGCGCATCGGGAGGGTGTTCCGGGGCCGCAGTCAGCGGGTGGAGGGGGTGGCGTGGAGGGAGGCAGCTTCCTTCCACCAGGCGTCGCGAACCGCGGCATCCTCGCGAGCCTGCTTGCACAGGCCGCGGTGCTCCCCCATACCTCCGGCGAGCGGTGTGAGCAGATGCGGGACGGACGGGAGCAGGAGCGCGGCGTACTCCTGGCCGCCGAGGAATATGACGTCCGCGTCGTCCAGGCCGAACCGCGCGGTGTCCTTGGCCATCCGGTCTGCCGTCACGGCCCGCTCGTCGCCGATCGTGACGTCGTACGGGTGGAGCGGGCGGTCAAGATCCACAAGGCCGTGGAGCGCCGAGAAGATCCAGATCAGCGACCGGTCGGTGAGGGCGTCGGCCGCGCGGCGCAGGGATCGGTGGTACTGCCCAACGTAGAGTTCGCCGGCGGGGTAGCCCGCGTTCGCGTTGCCGAACTCGTTCACGCCCGGGTCCGGAGCCTTCTCGTGGCCGCACGCGATGATGACGACCCGGCGCCGTCGTACGTCGATGTTGCCGCGCTGCCGAGCATACTTGCGCCCGGCCGGAGTCAGGTAGAGCGAGCGCTCGTAGGTCGCGAACGTCTGCGGCTCGCGGTCGTGCGGCTCGGGCCGGATCTCGGCGTACCCCGCCCGGTGAACGGCGCGCAGCGTCGGGCCGCGGAACCAGGGCTCTCCGGCCCAGTACACCTTGCTGTCGTCGCGTCCGGCGACGAGCTGGTCGGGGCGCCGCGCGGCCGTGAGGACCGCTTCGTGCGGCTTGGCGGGCAGTTTCGGCAGCACACCGACGGAGGTGTTGACAGGGCTGTCGCCGTATTTCTGCCGCCACTTGGCCAGGGCCGCCCACCCGGCCTCGGTCATCCAGTGCGTACCGCTGTCGCCGTCGTGCGCAACGACCAAGGTGTCCGCCACCAGCCGGGCCATGGCGGCGGGATGGCCGGAGACGACGCCGTTGTCGTTGGCGTGGAGGATCTTCGCGCCCGTGGGGCTGAGCAGGGCCATGGGTGTCTTCCTTCCGGCCCGGCCGGAGCATCCGGCCGGGCGTGAACGGGGTTAGGCAGTAAGGGAGTTGCGCGTCCTAGGGCCAGGTGCGGCGGACGGCACGGCGCGCGATCACGGCCGCCGGTACCGGTTGCACTCGTCGTCGTGGCGCCTGCCGTGGCCCTCCTGGGCGTAGCAGTCGCAGTGACGGGAGACCGGGGAGGTCAGGAAGTCGGCGATGAACTCCGCGGCGGCGGCGGAGTCCTCGGCGCAGTCGACGAACCCGCCGTCGCCCGCGATGTACACGGGGTCTCCGAGCGCTTCTCTCTCTTCGTTGTGCAGGAAGACGCTCCAGCCGATGTGCGCAGCGGGGACGTGCCGGAGGGAACCGTCTCGGTCGGCGATGATCAGGTGGGCGTACGCGTCATAGGGCAACGGCAGCGCGACGCTGACAATGTCGCTGTGGGTGCCGTAGTCGACGGACATCCCGGTCTCCGCGGTGATGCCGTACTCGGCGAGCGCCGCAATGAGCAGATCGCCGGCCGTGAGCCGGGGACCGGCGAACCACTCAGCGACGGCACGGGCGCACCGGGCGGCCTCTTCGTCGAACGGGCGAGCAACGGGCGTGGCATAGACGGTGGCGATCTTGTCGTAGTCCGGAAGACCGTCGGGCTCCCACGCAGTGGCTTCGAACGATGCGCCGTCGGGCGCGGTGACTCTGTCGGCGCCGGACCAGTTGACCATGATGTGCTGCCCGCTCATCAGCGCGTCGTCCTCGCTGATGGTGGCCGGGTGCGCGATGAGCATGCTCTCGTCGTAGTCCCAGAAGGCGCCCACGCCAGCGTCGATGAGCTGGGCGATGACGGTGAGGGCGCCGAAGGGTATCGGAGCGGTGGGCATGATGAGCCTTTCGATGTGGTGGAGCAGGGAGGGAACCGGGGTTCCGCACCTCCCCGCCCGTGCCGGAGCGCGGGCGGGCAGTGCGGCGCTCCGGGGCTACTTCGGGGAGACCAGGGCGGCGTACGCGGCGACGAGCGCGGCACAGAACGCGGAGTCCTCGGCGACCGACGAGCCGGCCGGGGCGGGGTCGAGCGTGGTCACGTAGTCGCCTTCGGCGTCGTAGACCGACGCGCTCCAGACGTCGTCATGCAGGGACGCGACACGGTCCGCCTGCTCCCCCGAGTTGATCCGCAGGTGCGTGCCCTGATAGACGTCGTCCTCCGCCGTGCTCGGGTCCAGCGGGACCGCGAGCCACGTGAACCCGCCCTCGCCGTCGTCGTACGCGGGGAATCCGTACGCCTCCAGAGCGGCCCGCAGCACGTCCCCCTCGGTGTGCGGGGGCGCCATGTCGGTGGGCACCAGCTCCAGCACCATCGCGGGCGTGGCGACGAACAGCCGGTCGTCGGTGTCGCGCAGCACCCACCCGTTCTCGGACTTGAACCATGCCGCGATCAGGGACCGCGCGCGGCTCTTGCTGACCATGTGGGTGTCGATCAGTTCCATGGGCTTGCCCGGCTCGCGCCGCCACAGACGGGTTACGGCGTACCCGGGGGCAACGACGTTGCGCACACCGGTGGCCAGCTCGGCGACGATGGCACGGCCGCCGGCGTCCTCCTTGGCCGCCTTGCGCCGGAACCACGCGCGTTCCAGTCCGGCGGACTCGTACGCGACCTGGGCGGCTGCGCCGTGTGCGCGCGCTATGGCCATCTCGTCGGCGAGCCGGCTGAACTCCTCGGTGTTCTTCCGGACCTCGGCCGAGGTCTGCGGGTAGAGCGCGCTCAGCTCGTCGCGCTCGGCTGCCTCACGCCGTACGCCGTCGGCCTTGGTGCGCAGCTTGTTCATGGTGGTGCGCGTGACCGCGCGTTCGAGGGTGGCGAGATCGAGCGCTTCACGGATGCGCCGCTTCTCGGCCACCCGCTGGGCGTCTCTGCGGGGTCTGGTGGACAGTGCGGCGAGGATGCCGGGCGTGGTCATGGCGGTGTCCTTCTGGTCTGCGGAGCGCGGGAGCCGACTCGCTCGTGTCGGCCAAAGAGGGGTTCCGTACACCCGGCCAATGCCGAGGCGGGGTGTACGGCCGCCGCCATGGGACGGGCGGCGGCCGTACGGGGGTCAGAGCGCGCGGGCGGCGCGGAGCTGGTTGTCGACGGAGCCGGTGACGATGACGTTCACGGCGCCGGACCGTCCGCCGTAGTGGAGCTCCACCTTGACCACGTCGTCCACGCAGAGGGACGTGGTGCACTTCCCGCCGAGCCGGGGCCAGTTGTAGGTGTCGATGGGCCGCAGACCGGGGGCCGCCGCCTTCATCTGCTGCGCGAGGCCTCCGTACACCGGCTGCTGCCGCCGCTTGTCGCGGTTCTCGGCCTGGACCGCGCGGAGGACGGTCACGGCCTGGTCGGCGGTGAGGCCGTTCAGGCGTAGCCACGATTCGGCTCCGGGGCCGCCGGGCGGGTCACCGGCGCCGCGTGGGAGCGGGCGGGTGTGGTGGCGCCCGGTGCCCCCGCCGGGCACCTTCCACGTGGTGGTGGCCGTGCCGAACTCCCAGTGGGTGGCCAACTCGTGCCCCAGGGCGGCGCGCAGCTTGGCGACGTGCAGCCGCGAGGTGCTGCGGGCGTTGTGGGCGGGGATGTGATCCCGGGTGATCAGGTCGGCGAGGGCGCTGCCGTACGCGGCGGCGGTCTGCACCTTGGGAGTGGTCGCCCTCTCCTGTCGAGTGCCGTCGGGCAGCAGTCCGGCGGTGAAGAGGTGCCCGTTCTCGGCGCCGAGGACGGCGACGTCGTGCCCGTGGTGGGAGCGGACGGTCCCCTCAATGCGCCCGTTGTGGGCGGGGAACGTCATCCACCCGGTGCCGAGGACCGTACGGGCGGCGTCCAGGACGGCCGCGGCCGTGAACGGCAGGGTGGTCGTGGGAGAGGACATGGCTGTCCCCTTTCTGGTTGTTTCGGAGCGTTCGTTGTGCGGCTCGCTCGTGCCGTCCAACAAGGAAAACTGTACACCAAGCCAATGAATGGGAGTAGGGGGAGGGTCCGGAATTCTCCCTCCGGACCCTCCCGACCGCCCCGCACCGGTGCTACTCGGCCGGCGGGAACGCCGTCCATGCGCCGGGCCAACCCCGGTCGCCCTCGACGCGCCACCCGGCCGCACGCAACACCTCGGGCACGCGCGCCGTTTGATCCGCCGACGGACTTCCGATGCCGTCGATGTGGATACCCGGCACCCGCAGGTCCGACGGGTCGGCCGCGCTCACCATGAACCCGTCCGCCTCGCACATGACTGCCCCTTCGCCGATCGGCTCGCCGTATCGCACGGGCGTGAGCCCCGCCTCGATCAGCAGCGTGATCGCCGTGGTCACCTCCGGGCCCCGCTGCCACTCCGCGTCGGGGAAGTAACCGACCGCCGGAGCAGCGGACTTGGGTACCCAGTGCACCGAGTAGGTATCGGGCCGGTCCTCCCCCGCGCCCGGGTACGGCGTCTCATACCCGACCAACCGGCCTTCCGCCGTGAATCTGTCACCGCGCCGCAGCGCGTTCGCGACGTCGACCAGGGCGTCGATGCGTTTGTGCCGCACGGGCGTGGTGTGCTTCACCACCTTGTGGACCTCCCGGCGCAGCCACGTCAGTCCATCGCCAAGGACTGCGTCCGCCCCCTCCAGGAAGTCCCACAGCTTCTGATGGGTGACGATGCGCGCCTCGGTGACTGTGTGCCGGCGTTCGCGCTCCATCGTCTCGGCCACGGCTTCCTCCTCGGTGTTCGCCGTCGCGATGTGCGCACGTGTCCACAGGTCCATGACCAGCCACGGGGCGGTGACGGGGATGTCGGAGGGGACGGGAGCGAAGCGGGGTCCGCTGGTGTCGTGTGGCTTGTCGGCCACGACTACGTCCATTCGGCCGGGCACGTTCGTCACGGCGTACCCGTTGCGGGTGAGTACTTCGAGGATCTGGGCCTTGTACTTCTCACGGCCGAGGGCGGGCCCGTGTGTCCACACCGGCCGGGTCGGCGTGCCGCCGTGCCAGCGGACGAACATGCGGCGCGGCTCGCGGGCGTCGAGCGATTCGACGCGGAACCCCTCGTACACCACCCCGGGGATGTACTCGGGGAAGGAGCGGGCGAGCAGGGTCGTCACCCGGGCGGCCAAGCTGACGGAGGGCAGAACGGGACGGGGGGCGGTGTTGGGCATGGTTAGGCCTGCTTTCGCGGGAAGAGTTCGGTGAGTCTGAAGGTCGGGGCGTCAGCCATCGGAGGGGGACAGCTCCGGCATGCCGGCGGGGAACATCTCCAGGTACGCCATGCGCACTTCCTGCTCCGTCGTCACCTGCGCGTCGGTGAGCCGGACGCCCCCGTCCCCGGCCATCTCGCGGGCGAGCAGGAAGCGGCCGTGCAGCCACCACAGACGACTGCCCGGCGGCCACGGCTTGACGTGCCAGACCTCTTTCCACGGCTCGCCCGCCTCGATCAGGGCGTTCACGTACTCGCCGAACTCCCGGAACAGCTTGTCGCCGAAGTTCCCTCGCTCCTTGATGTTCGACACGGCTACGCCTCCGCCGGGGACGCGGCGAACACGAACACGTGGAGGCACGTCACGAACGAGGGCAAGGCCTCCTGCCAGGGGCCGAAGTCACTCGGCCGCTGGTACCGGACGTAGACGCGTCCTGCGGCCTTGTCGTACGACACCTGGGTGCGCGAGTGCTCGGCGACGATCATCGTCAGCACGTCCGTCATGGCCGAACCGCTGATGACGCCGGGGACGTCGTACGCGCCATCCTCGTCGTGTCGGGCCACCAGCTCGCGAAGGGGCACGAGCCCCGCGCCCTGGTGGTCGAGCACGTACTGGGCGACGTCACAGACCGGCGGCAGGGCAAGAATGCGCCACCCCGGCAGGATGTCCCCCGGTACGGCGGGCACGAATCGCTGCCCCACGTCCCAGCGCGTGACGGCTGCGTGCAGCAACCCGCGTACCTCCTCGTCGGTCAGGTAGCCGCTTCCGTCGTTCGGCTTCGGCCTCCACTCCCCGGCGGTACGGACCCACACGTCCCCGGTGGCGGGCCACTCGTAGTGGTCGCCGTCGGCGAAGTGCAGCGGAACGGCCGGCGGGGGGAACAGGGCCGACCGGGCGGGCGGCGCGGACAGGGTGGCAACGGACACGGTTGTTCTCCTGGTCAGGTTCGGTACGGCGGGGCACGGTGCGCCCTGCTCCCGGTCGCGACGGGCGCGGCCGAGGGGAGGGAACAGCGGGCGGGGGTCGGGGCGACGGGTGCCGCCCCGACCGGCGGGGCTACTGGGCGACAGGCCGCAGGATGCGTATGCGGCGCCACCACTTGTGGCGGCTCGGCGCGAAGTCGTAACCGGCCTGGCGGAGCGTGTAGTCGAATGCCCCCGGGTGGTGGACGGCGTGGCCGTCGAACTGGAACAGCAAGCCGCCAAGGTGCGCGTCCGGCGCGGAGCCCTCGGGCATGTGGTCGGGCAGAGCAGGCACCATGTGCACGTCCCAACCCCTGTTGCGTTCCTTGTCCTGAAGGAGACGGCGGACCGTGTGGGCCATAGCCCATTCCTCGCGCCGCTCCACCGGGGGACGCACCACCATGTGGTGGGCGGTGTGCCAGTCCCTACGCCCCCGGCCGTCGTCCTCGTGAACGGTCTCGATGTCGAACCCGGCGGCACGAAGTGCGGGTGATGCCACGTCGCTCAGCGAGAGCTGTCGGCAGTTGTAGCCACCCACGACGTCGACCTTCACCGCGTCGGACTCCAGAAGGGACAGGTCGAACCAGGCGTAGCCGGGGCGGCCGTCGCGCTCCAGGACGTGACGCGTCTCCTTCACCAGGGGGTGCAACTCGCAGGCAGGGGCGCGGAACACGTTGCCGTCCCAGGTGTCTTCGATGCGCTCCCACCCCTCGGCGGTCACCACGTCGAGCGCGGTTCGGTTCATGGTCTGCCACTCGTCGAGAGCGCCCGCACGGAACTGCGCTCCGGCAGGGGCGGTCGTGTGCCCGTCCACCACTGGGGAGACCTGCACCGTGCCGTCGTGCTGCTCGGTGACCCGGTAGCCGCGGGAGTCCTCGGACAGTTCCCCGTCGATGACGCGAAGGGATGCGGCGGACAGGATCTGACGGGCGAGTTCGGCGGTCGACGTCTGCTGACTGGACACGGAAGGCCTCCGGGAAGGTACGGGCAGGGAAGGGGAAGAGCAGGGGGAACCGGCGGGCCGGGACGGAGTGCGCCCCGGCCGGCGGGCGGTCAGATGCGGTACTGGGCTTTGGTGACGGCGCGGCGGCGCTCCTCGTCGGGGCCGAGCGGGATGTACCGCACCGGCGCGGCCGTACCGTCCTCGGCGATCCGCCGGACCGCGACGGCCCCGTACGGGTCGCCGTCCATGTGCGGGAACTCGACCTCGAACAGGTACGTCGCGCTCCCGATGCGGCGGGCCCACTCCCACCGGCCACCGACCGGCATCGGCTGACGCATCCCGATGACGAACAGCCCGTAGGCGCGCGCCGCTTCCACCAGGGCTCGCCGCGTCTCGTACAGCGCCGAGTACGGGATGGCGCGCCGCACGGCGGTCAGGAACTCGGTCATGGCCTTGTCCAGGGCGCGCCCGTTGTCCGAGCCCCCGATGGCGGTTCCCAGCTCTCGCAGCGCATCCAGCCCGCGCAGGAAGGCGCGATTCCAGGCCTGCCGCTCCGGCGAGGCCACCCACGCACGGAGTTCGATCGGGTCATCGACACGCACGCCGTAGCGGCTGCCGCACTGGGAGGTGAGCAGCACGAGGGCCTTCACGGCGGGGTGTTCCATCGTGGCGCCGTCCGGCTCGTGCAGGAACCGAGACACAGTGCGCTCCACGTCCGCCAGCAGCGCCCATTCCTCGGCGTCCTCGGCGAGCGACACGGCCTGTATCGCGACGTGAAGGATGCGGTCGGCCTGGTCGTCCATCTCGTTCACGGGGAGGGCGCACAGGGCCGCGTCGACCGCGCGCAGCGTCTCGGGGGTGGCGTGGCGCTCGATGTCGCGTACGGCGGACTGCCCGGCGGTGATCAGGGGGTACAGGGCGGCGCGGACGGCGGTGCTCATGGGCGAGTCCTCCAAAGGGCTCACGAAGGGGGAACGGAGTACGGGGGCCGGCGGGGCGCACGGACGGCACGCCCCGCCGGGCGGATCACAGGGAGCTGACGAAGCGGTCGATCACCTTGCGGCGCGTGCGGGCGGTGAGCGTGAACGACCGAACAACCTCGTACGAGCCGGGGATGCGGACCTCCACGCGACCGTGCGGGTATTCCGGCTGGTGCCATCCGACGCCCAGCAGCTCGAACCGGTAGGTGGTGCCGCCGAGGCGTCGCGTCCATCCGGCTGTACCGCCGTTCTCGAACGGCATACGGGGCCCCATGGGGAACAGCCCGTAGACGCGCGCGGCCTCCTTGGCGAGGTTGGACGCGCCCAGCACGGCGTTGGCGGCGACGGCCGTCCGCATGAGTGCGGCGAACTCTCCGGCCGTGCGCACCATCAGGGCGTCAGCGGGCCGGGCATCGGTACGGCGCAGCATGATGGCGACTAGGCGCGCGCCCGCTTCGGCCGCGCGGGACCACGGGTCAAGCGGGTGGTCCTCCATGTCGGCCCTGTGGTCGTGGCACACGGCCAGGAGGCGAAGGACGTCCGCCATCGCGACCGTTGCGTACGCGGGTGTCCAGCTCGGCAACGTCCGGGTCAGGTCGGTCACCGCATCGTTCATGTGGCCGATGCGGGGGAAGAGGTGGCTTTCCTCGGCGAACTCGACCGACTTGAGCACCCGCTGATGACCGTCTTCAAGGTTCCAGTGGAACGATTCCGTGGGGAGCGCCTGCACGGCCAGGTGGAGCGCGCCGAGGGTCGACGGTTCCGGGTTCTGCCGTACGGCGCGTACAGCGGCCCTGAGTGCCAGCAGCGATGTGCGGGAGTCGACGGCAACGGCGGTGGTCATGACGGAGTCCTCCGGGGGCACGGAACGAGGAAGAGGGGATGCGGGCCGGCGGGGGCGCACGAGAACGGAACGCCCCCGCCGGGCGGAGTCACGACAGGTCGATGACGGTGAGCGGCGCGAAGGCGTGGAGCAGCACGGAGTACGAGAGGAGCGCGACCATCTCGGGCTCGGTCGGCAGGTCCGCCGGGACGTAGGCGAGCGTCACCCCGGGGACGCGGAGGTACACCGTCCCCGTCTCGGTCATGGAGGTCTCGAAGACGTCGCTGCACGCGGGCACGGACTTGGCGGTGAACGCGAACTGAGCGGGACCCCACAGGCCAGGCTCGGCGGCCGGAACGCCCTGGAGACTCACGGGCTTCTCGACACCGGTCGAGCAGAACAGGTACGGGCGGCCTGCCTCGTACGGGCTCTCACCGTCGGCCACCGGACGCCCGGGAAGGGGCGCGTCGTCGGGGACGTTCGCCGGGGAGAACAGCGGTACTCCACCCTGCGCTTCCAGGAACTCCGGGTTCACGAACAGCTCACGGACACTCGCGTCCGTGGCGCCCAGCGATGGCCCGCACTTCACGCACGTCCAACGCCCGGAGGCCAGCCGCTCCAGGGTGCAGGCGCGGTGCGAGACGCGGTCACCGGTCGCGAAGGTGGAGGGAACGAGGGGAAGCACGGACGGGGGAAGAACAGACACGGCGGTACTCCAAGCGAGGAAGGGCGGGACGGGCGGGCGCATGGTGGCCCGGGAGATGCGCTTACGGCGCGCCCTCAATCCGGCCGCGACGGACAGTGCGGCGCGGCCGGAGATGGGGGAACGGCGGAGCGTGGAGACCGGGGCCGGCTGAGTGCAAGCCCCGGTTCCGCGTATCGGGCTAGCTCGCCGCGATGACGACGAGCAGGCCGTGCGCGAGGATCGCCAGAGCGATGGCCACGAGGCCGAGCGCTATGGCCCCCGCCGCCCGAGTCAGGTCCTTCTGCTTGGGCGTGGGGATGCCGTACTCCGTGGCTTCCTTGGACATGGGTGACCTCCAGGGGTCATAGGTGGATTGGGGGCACCGTCGGCCCCCGCACCGCTCCGCGACATGGCGCCGCGGAACGATGCGGAGTCGGCGGGCCTACTTCCGGAAGAAGCCACGGCACGCGACGGTGAACTGACGCCCGTGGTGAAGGAACGGCTGGTCGCACCCGCCGCACAGCGGGTTCTGCGGGGTGTCCGGACGCGGCTCAACGTCGAACTTGTTGCAGCACGTCGCGTTGGGGTTCCCGTGCTCGCTCTCCCACTGGCCGCACTCACCACAGATCGGCGTACGGGGCGTGGGCATGGGGCGGCACTCGAACGTGGCGTGGTCGTACATCCCGGCGGCGTACGTGAACGCCACCATGCGGGACAGATCATCGAACGCCAGGGCACCCGAGCAACGGATGGCGTCGATCAAGAGGGCACGCAGGAACGCGCCGGACACCACCCGGGTAAGGGGCACGTTGGGAACGCGGTTCCACTCAGGGACGAACGCAGTCTTCGAGTACGCGGCGAACATCACCTCGGCCGGACTGGTGAGCGGGCGGAACATGGCGGTGCGGTGGTCGGTGCGGCCGTCATCGCGGGCAGCAGACACAGAGACTCCCTGGAAGAGGCAGAGGGAAGGAAAACGCGCCGGGGCGGCATCACCCGCGAGACGGGGTGCAGCACCCTGACCAGCGCAAAGGGGTGTTCGTGGAACCGGTGAGACCGTCCTACGCGTGCGCGCGGGGGCCGGCCTGGGCGCGCCGAGGGTGGCGGCGCGCCCAGGACCGGGGTCAGCGGGCGATGCGGGCCCGGACGGTGCGGCTGAAGCGGGTGAGCCGGTAGGTGATGCGGTGGAGTCGGGCGCGCCATCCGAAGGTGCGGACGTAGACGCGGGCCCGGTGGCGGAGGGGAAGCCGCTCGTAGAGGTCCAGGTCGATGCAGGCGAGTTCGTCGATGATCTCGTTGGCGACGCGGCGCGGTGAGGCGTCGGCGGGGGCGAAGACGCTGGGGAACTCGTACCAACCGTCACAGGAGGTGTGGTCACGCATGGCCTGGTGCCACCCGTCCGACATGCGGAAGACGTAGAACTCCTCGCCGCCCCGGATCAGCGTGAGGCCGTAGCCCTGGCACATGACCATGCCGGTGTAGGCGTCCAGGTATCCGGCCTGAATCAGGTGGGCCTCTATGGCGCGCAGGGTGGCCCGCTCGGGGCTGTTGCTGGCGTAGAAGTCTGCGGCCATGCGCTCCCCCTTGACCCATCCGTCGGTGTCCTGGTGCCGGTAGCGGCCGGTGTGGGTGAGGTCGAGCACCTTGTCCGCGTCGAACTCGTCGGTGTCGCGGTCCTCGGCGAAGTCGACGGTCCACACGGTGGTGCGCCCGTTGCGGAACAGCGTCTCGTCGGCGTAGGGCTCCAGTTCGGAGACCCGTACGGACTCCACGCGCCCGTCTGCGGTCTGGCTGACGCTGATGAACAGCGACTCGTCGTCCTGCTCGGGGGTGTCGCTGGGCTTGTCCATGGTGACGGACATGAGTGTCCCCTTCTGGTCGGGTTCGGAGCGTTTGTTGTCCGGCTCGCTCGTGCCGTCCAACGAGTTGAACTGTACACCATGCCAATGGTGAGGCGTCAACACTCCATCTGAAACCCGCTCCTTACTGGCCTTTGTAGGGGTGACGCCCCCTCGTTTCTTGTGTTGGTTGTCAGTTGTACTCGTGGTCATGTACTGTGGTGCTCACACCGACCGAGAGGGCGACGCCGGAACGAGCAACCGGCGCGCTCCACGCTCCGGAATCAAGGGGAGACCCCCATGCCCACGCGCACCGCAGCCCCCGCGCTGCCCGAAGCCGTGACCGTCATCGTCTGCGTCGCCTGCGGCACGCACCCGTTCACCGCCGGACCAGACGGCAAGTTCCATTGCCCGTGCGGGAGTTCAATCGCCCCCGGCGACGTCGACCTTGACGGCCAGACCGTGTGGGCGGTCACCCCCGCCGGCCTCCTGGCACAACTGCCCGCCCCCGCCGCCGCGTGGGAGCGGTACGTGGAGGCGCGCACCGTGATGGAGGACCCGGGCCAGTGGGGGCCGTCCCTCGACGCCGCGCACCGCGCATTCCGGGAAGCGCTCGCCGAGTTGGAGGCCTCGCGCGCCCTCGGTCTGCCGCTCCCCGCGTCCGGTGACGTGCAGATCGGCCGCGTCTACCTGGCGTGCGTGCTGAACGCAGACGGCACGCTCAGCGGCTCCAACGCCTTCGCCCTCGGGTGGGACTGTGAAGCGTGCTCGCCCCGGTCCACTGACCCCCACTTCCAGAAGCGCTACCCGTGCCGGAACCCGCGCGGTCACGCCTGGGGGCAGGTCGCCGACTGGGAGCAGAACGTCAACGGTCGGGACCACGAACGGTTCGTCGTGTTGTCTCCGCTCGCTCCGGATCTCGTCACCGCGCGCCGGAAGGCCGCCGAGATGCGCGCGGCCCGCGTCGCCGCGTAGCCGCTCCCCCACCCCGGGGCGCGGCACCCGCCGCCGCGCCCCGCCCCTTCCCGAACGGAGACCGCCGTGTCCTTCCTGCGCGCCCTCATCACCCGCACCCGCGCCGCCGCCGTACTCGCCGGACTCCTCGCGCTGCTGTTCCTCGCCGGGGCCGCGACCGTCAGCGCCGTCCGTGCCGACGCAACGCCCCACCCCGCCACCACGGTCACCGTCACGGTCGGCGACGGCAACGGGGACGGCCGGATAGACGAGGACGAGCCCGGGTGGGACTGCCGAACGATGGGGAACCGCGTGTGCGGCACGGACACCCGCCACTGACCGCCCCGCCCGGGGCGAACCGCCGCGCCCCGGGCCCCACTCCTTCCCACCCCACACCCGGAGAGACCGCCGTGCCCGAACTGCACCCTCGTACCCACCTGTTCGCCCTGTCGACGTTCGCCCGCGCCCGTGCGCTGCACCCGGACACCCCGGAGGCGGAGCGTTCCGCGCTCCTGGAGCTGGCGTTCGAGGCAGGGGAGACCGGCCACCACTGCTACCCCGGGGGACTGTGGGACCGCTCGAACCTCAAGGTGGTGTGCATCCTCGGCGACTTCGAGCGCGATGCGGACGCCGCCCGACTCCCCCGGTTCGACCTGTCCGACCCCGCCGCGTTCCTCCTGGACGCCGCCGTGACCGAGCTGCGCAACATGTACGCCGATCGCCCCGGGCGCGTGGCCGAAGTCCAGTTCACCGCGCACCCCTTCGGCTCCCGCATCGAGTGGGGCAACATCACGCACGCCCTGACCCGGTACAACGACGGCACGGAGCGGGACAACATCAGCTACCCGTGCATCCGGCTGGACTACTTCCTGAACGATCTGGCCGACCTGCGCCGACCGGCGACCGGCGACACCCTGACGTTGCGCGTCGCCCCGGGGCCGTCCGCGCTCCCTGTGGCGAACGACGACTTTGACCTTCTCGGCTGGTTCGGACTTGGCGACGAAGTACCCGCCCTCATCGAGCTGGAGTCCGCGCCGGACCCGGAGCCGGAGCGCGCGCCGGAGCCCGTGAAGTCCCTGGGCCGGCTGTCGACCCCCGCCCTCGACGACGCGACGGGTTGGGTGTGGTGGCACGTCGACCGTAAGTACGTCGCAGGCACCGTGACGCGGCTGCACTTCATCAACAACGGCGGCCGGTCCAAGCTCACCGTCCGCGTCCTCGACGGCACGCACAAGGGCATGGCGCCCACGATCAACCGGCACATCACCGATGACCTGATCACGGACGCGCACGCGTACGCCAAGGCCACGTACGGTGCCCGTCGCCTCTGGCCGACGCACTTCTGCCTGGAGCGCCCCGCGCTCGTCCCCGCCGCCTCCTAACCCCGCACAACCCCGGGGCGCGGCACCCGCGCCCCGCTCCCTCCCTTCGCTTCCCGCACACCCTGAAAGGCACTCCCATGTCCGGTGTCCGCGTTGAGACCGTCCCCATCCCCCTGCCCAACATCAGCGTTCAGCGCCCCTCCCGAGTCGGCAGTGAGCTGTGGCGCGTCACCCTGAGCCGCTTCATGTTCGGGCGCGGCAAGACCCTCAAGGCCGCGAAGGCCGAACTGGCTCGGCAGATCGTCTTGGCCACCGAGACGGTGAACGTCGAGCCCGCGTTCGCCCGCGACGACGACGGCTCCCTGATCGTCGCCATCGACCGCCCGTGGGGCGTTGAGGAGTACCGCATCACGGACGACGGATACAAGAACGTCGGCACCTACGACCGGGACACCCGCACGCCTGCTGAATGGCTGGCCGCCACCCCCCACTACACCCCGGTCCTGCCCCGCCGCTGAGCACGACAGCTCGCCCGGGGTCACCACGGCGACCCCGGGCCGCAAGCCCCCGCCGCCTGGCACTCTCCCCGCACTGTCCCGAGAGGAACGACCGATGACCACCACCCCCGTCACCGTCCCCACTTACGCCGACGGCACCCGGCTGAGCATTCAGCTCTTCACCGTGGAGGGCAGTGGCTGCGGCCCGTACGTCGCCCTGCCGCTCTCATCCGCGTGGACGCCGTACAGCGCCCACCTGTTCACCCGGGCCACGGCCGAGATGATCGTGCGGAACCTGGAGAACGACGGACGCGGGATCTTCGGCACGTTCGCTGATGACGGCACGCTCACGTTGACGTGGACCGAGGACTACGACGGCGAAGGCGGCACCCAGAAGGTCACGCCCGACGCGCACGGCCGGTACGAGATCGGCGGACTGTGGGGGTGGGACGACTGGGGCTATCACGTTCCCCACACCGAGTGGCAGGCCGCACTTGTCCAAGGCGCGGCCGAGTACCGGCAGGCCGACGCTTCCGCGTCCCTGCCGCTCCCGCTGAACGCCTTGTACTCCTGGGGCCGCGAGGAAGCGCACCGCGTGACGCTCGGACTCGAACGCTCCTGACCCCGCCCGCTGCGCCCCGGTGACCGACAGCCGGCCCGGGGCGCGCCCTGCCCGAGAGGAACCGCTCATGACCACCGTCATCGCCCCCCAGGTGGACGCGCCGCACCCGATCGGCCGCCCCCTCGACGCGATCGGTACGGCGTACGCGCTGAGCAACGCAGACCGCGAGGGCGCCGCGGTACCGGTATCCGGCGCGCTGCTCCGCTCCGTGCTCGCGTCCGCGTTCCACTCCCGGGGCGCCGCCGCCCTGGAGCCGGACGGCACCGTGCGCTTCACGTTCGGGCAGAGCGCGGGCATGGTGCCTGGTGTCCTCGGCCCGGTGTTCGTCGCCGAGCCCTGCGAGCGTCCGCCGCTCACTCCGTGCTGCGCCTGGTGCGGGCACTGGAAGGGCGAGCACGACGACCCCGGGGCGCCGACGGCATGCACCCGCTACCGGCTGTCCATCGGGCCGCGCCGCTTCAAGGCGCCCGAGCACGATGCCGTGACGTACGCGTGGGTGCGCCGCATGGGCCGCTCCCGTCTCGTGTTCGAGATCAGCACGCCGAGCGAACTGTTCCCCGGGGGAACACTCGTCGTGCACAGGTACCGGGCGCCGGGTGACGGCCCGTACGACTTCACCGCGCACTCCTGGCCGATCCCGCCCGAGGAGCGTGCCGCCGTGCTGGAGCGGGCCCGCGCGCGCGTCCACCCCCGGCCCTGCTCCTGACCGCCACTCCCCTCCCTGGAAGGAACCTCCCGATGCCTGGCCTGATCCTCCTTGCCGACCGCGAGACGATCGAGCACATGACGCCACACGGCCCGGTGCGCTTCCGGAAGTACGGCCGCGATGCGAGGCGGGGGTTCGTCCGCGCGGCCGTCCCCGCCCGGCAGGCGTCCGCCGACGGCATGGGGCGAGTGGCGCTGGCGACGCTGCGCCCGGCCGCGTACTCGTACGCCGCAGCGTGGCTGTCCGCCGTTGCCGAGAACGCGCCGGAGCGCGGCGACCACCACAACCCGAGCGCTGCGCCCGGGTCGGTGCGGCTCGTCTCCCTCATGACGCGGACTCACGCCAACGGGATACCCCGGCAGTCGGACGGGTCGGTGGGGTGGAGCGTGCCCGGAGCGTCCGCCCGTGTGTGGCCGGACGGGCGGGTGGAGGTGACGCGGGCCGGCCTGGTGACGCTGTCCGTACGGCTGGAGGGTTCGGGGTGGGACATACATCGCGTGGCCGCCGTGGCGGACGCCGGTCTGCGGCTGCTGTGCGACCCGGAAGCGGCACACCTGACCCGTACGTCGGAGCCGTCCGGCTGGCACCGCCCGCTGGACCGGGGCTACTCGGGTGGCGGGCGGGAGCGTAACGGCGGGCAGATGTACGACGGGGCGTCGGTGGCCGCGTGCTCGTGCGGGTGGCGGGTGACCGTGCCGTCCCGGCTCGGGGCCCGGGGCGCGGCGGCTGACCACCTGCGGAAAGTCGGTGTGAGCGTTCCCTGTTGAGCGCGCCTTGCAGTGGTGTACAGTTTTCCTTGTTGGACGGCATGAGCGAGCCGGACAACAAACGCTCCGAACCCAACCAGAAGGGGACACCTGTGTCCGCTACCCCCCGCTGGACCTCATACCTGGACGACTCCAAGGTCTGGTCCGTCACCGACTCCAGCTTCGAACTCTGGCACGCGTTCGGCGACGACGGCCGCGCCTTGTGCAACCGCAGCATCCGCGCCCGCCAGCACCGCGAGAACGACACGTTCTTCCGCACCCTGCGCGACGCCGACCGGTGGCCCCTGTCCAACCTGCACGACCGGTGCCGCGCCAAGGCCGAGGCCAAGGTCGCCGCTCACCCGGAGGCGCTGAAGCGGGCGGCGGAAGAGGCCGCGTGGGAGGCGGAGCGCGCCGAGGAGAAGCGGCAGGACCAGTACGACACGGCCGCCCAACTGTTCGCCGATGTGCACCCGGCCGCGAACAGGGTCGTCAACTCCTTGCAGGAGAACGCGTTGACGACAGTCTTCGAGGGCGGCCCCGAGTTCACCCCGGCCGAGGTGTGGCACCAGATCGGAGCGGAGCCCGGCGCCGACTACGGCCAGGACGACTACGAGACCAACGACGAGATGCCCAACGCGCTGCTGAAGGCGTGGGAACACCTCAACCGCCGTGCGGCGGCCGGTGAGTTGGACACGGACCGCTGGGCCGAGCTGGTGAACGAAGCGCGCGACGTCATGGCCTACGCGTACGAGCAGCCCGGCCCGGTCACCCTGGAGAAGACGCCCGAGTCGTGGCAGGTGCTCTTTCACACCGAGTCGCCGCTCACCGGCGCGCAGTGGGCCGCCATGCCCGTTCACTCGGTCGTCCGTACGGCGCAGCTCCGCGCCGGGCACGACTGGCACGTCGCGGAGCAGCGGCTCGCCGCGCGTGGCCTGGCCCGGTACGGCTTCCCCGACGCGGTGAGCGCCGGGCACGCCTTGAGCCTGGCCCGTGCCCGCTGGGAGGAGGAAGGTCCGCACTCCGCATGGTTCGCCTTCCTGCGTGATGAGGCGCCCGCCATCGAGGAGCTGCGCGCCGAGTACCAGCCGACGCCGGATCAGGAGCGCGCCGCGTTCGAGTACGTCACGGCCGCCGTCGCCAACCCCGCGCCGGATCTCACCTTCGCCGACCTCCAGGCCATCGCGCACGGCGACGCCTGACGGCCCCCGGGCGGGAGCGCGCGACGTAAGCCGCTCCCGCCCTGCACTCTCCCGGGCCTCACACGTCAGCGCCTCGCCTGATCGGAGCCCCGGGTGTCCGTCACCGCCTTTTCCCCCGCGTTCGACCAGTCCGTCACGGCCCTCGCCGACCACCCCGTCATCACGGAGATGGCGACGGATCTCCTCGGCGCGACCCCCGGCCAGCTCTCCACCCTCGTGAGCGCCAACGGGGACCCGAACAACCGCTTCATGGCCCTGGCCAACGACCGGTTCACCGAACGCACCGGCGATCACGCCCCGTTCCTGGGGACCGTCGCCCGCGCCGTGGTCGCCCGGCTCGCCGAGCTGCGCGCTGCGCCCGCTCCGGACTCGGCCCCTTCCGCCTGATCTCCCCCGCCGCGCCCCGGTGGCCGCACGCCGGCCCGGGGGCACGGCCCGCGCAGAAAGCCCACACGCCCATGGACCAGCCCACCGACTTCATCGGGGAGATACACACGTGGCTCGTCAAGTACCAAGTCCTTGCCGCCCGCCACGCCGAAGCGCTCGCCCCGTACCTGACCGAGGACGGCGAACCCGACGTGCGGAAGTACGGCCAGTACGACGAGCAGCGGTTCGACAACACGATCGAGGCCGACAACTTCCTTGACTCGCTCGTGCTGCACCTTCACGACCTGGCCGGTCCGCCCGTCCCCGGGGACACGTTCACGCTCACGTTCGCCGGACCCGAGCGGCACGACGGCGAACAGCCGTACGCCTTCGTCCTCAACGGCGCGGACATCGACGACGCCCGCCGCCAACTCCTTGACCTGCCGTTCTTCCGCGAGTGGTTCGCCGAGCAGGCCGGATGGGACGACACCCCGCCGGACGTGCTCTACGTCGCCGACCAGTCGCACCCCGGGCTACCCGAGTGGGGCGCGTACAACGACCTGCGCCGCGAGCAAGCCGCCGCCGTGCCCGCCGAAATCCCGGCCCTCCCTGCCTGAACCTCCCCTGCCCGGCTGCGCGCCGGGCGACCCATTGAAGGGAAACCCTCGTGAACACCGCGACCATGCCGCGCAACTTCGCCGCCAAGGTCTTCGGCCGCCTGATGAGCGCCGCGTTCCTCTCCCAGCAGCACGCACTCACCGACCTCGGGCCCTTCACGGGCCTGCTGTGGCGCTGCGTCTGCAAGGAACTCAACACCCCGGACCTCAACGCGTGCGGCGGCTGCCACAAGGCGCGCCTGTGGACCAAGGACGCCACCCCGCCCCGGTACGAGTACGGCACCCTCCTGGAAGACCTCCGCTCCGCATTGACGGAGTGGTTCGACGACCGGCCGAAGATACGCCGTCCGGCCGCGATCAGCTTCCGCGTCACCACCGAGTACGACGACGGCCCGGCGTGGGCCACCTGGGACACGACCGCCTACTTCACCGACTCCCCAACCGGTCAGACGTACGGGGAAGACTTCGAGCGCTCGTTCGTCTCCGAGGCCCTGGTGGAGATCGGCAACTTCGACCGGCCGCAGGTCGGTGACACCCTCCGCGTCGCCATCCCGTCCCCGTTCACCGAGCCCGCCGAGGACGCGCGCAGCACCGAGTACGCGTACACCATCAGCGAGTACGCCCGGGAGGCCGCGACCGTCCTCGGGGAGGGCTGGGACTCCGAGTCCGGGTACATCGGCGCGTACGGGAAGCTCTGGGGCCCCGGCGTCCCCACGCTGCGCGTGTACGTAGACGAGTGGGACGACCTGGTGGTGGCGCTCCACGACGACGCCGACCCCATGCGGTTCACCGTCGACCTCCCCAATGGCGCGCCCAGTTACCCGTACGAGCTGCGTGCCGTCGGCGAGGACATCGCCGAGATCATCCGCGCCAACTTCTGCTGACCCGCCCCGCCCGGGGCGCGGCCACGCTGCGCCCCGGGCCGTGCCCCTGGAGAGCCCGTGAAAGAGCCCGACGCCCTGTGTGGCGCGCCCGGCCGCGACGAGGACGCGGACCTGGACGTGACGTGTGATCTCGCCCCGCACGGGCCCAAGGAGCAGCACCGCGCCACGTACTTCGGCCCGTTCTTCAAACGCCGCGAGCTGGAGTGGCCGGACCCTGAGCCAGCCGCCATCCTCCGCATCGTCGCCGAGTACGTCACCGAGTCCAACGACATCGGCGGACTGGACGCCAACGACCTCGTCACGCGTCTGGAGTCCGCCGGATACGAACTGCCCGAACTCCCCGAAGGAATCCCCGCATGAACCTGCCCGGCGACACCATCGACGTCGGTACGACGCGCTTGCCCGCCCCGGCCCGCTACGCCCCGGGCGGCATCACGACTATCCGCCTCGACCCGGCGTTCCTCGCCAGCGAGGAGCTTGTGCTTCCCCTCGTTCCGGACTGGACGCGCGAGGAGCTGTACACCGTGGCGGCTCTGTTCTCCCGGGAGGCGGGCCGCAGGGATGACGCCGAGTTGCTGGCTCTGCTGCGGGAGTGGAACCCGACTTGGGAGGGTTCTGAACCTGACGCCGTCAAGGCCGAGTTCGTCACCGACTCGAACGGCGGCAGCGTCCGCTGGTCCGAGGAGAGCTACTACATTCACCGCGCGGACGGCTCCGTCGACGAGTTCGAGTTCCCGGAGGAGGACGACGGGTTCGCCGAGCAGGACGAGCGGTTCGCCGAACTCCTCGCTACCCGCTCCGGTGTCGACCTGCCCGTTCACGGCGCCCACCTGTTCGTGGATCTGACGACGGGCGTGTTCACGATCGACGGCCCCGACATCCTCTGAGCCGGGCCCCAACACCCCGCCGCGCCCTGCGGCGGGGTGTAACGGTTCCGTGCCCTCACTCCGTCTACCCGGCGGTACCAATCCCGCCTGGAGGCCTCTCGCATGACGACCAGCACGCCGTTCATCCTCCACATCGACGGCCAGCGCACGCCCGGACGGGACAGGGCCGACCTGGAGGCGGAGAACGAGCGACTGCGGGCCGAGATCGCCCGGCTGCGGGCCGGAGAAGAACCGGCCGAGACTCACCAGCCGCCGACCACGGGCGGCCACGTGCTGTGGATGCTGAACAACTCCACCCCGGAAACCCGGGTCGCGCTGGCCAAAAGCCTGTTGAGCGCCGCGAAGAGCGGGAACGCCTGCTTCGAGGCGAACCACGCCAACCACCTCCGCTTCTACTCGGAGCGGTCGAGCCGCCTGGAAGCCACGGTGCGCGCCGGGGCCGAGGAAGCCCGCCGCCTGTCCGAGGTGAGCGACGGCGCCGGGCGCGGCGTCGCTCTGACGATCGGATTCGTCCTCACCCAGGGCGACTCTGTGGGGGTCGTGTGAGCCTCAGCAGCGTCTTCTACTACGGCCACGCCCCGGTGCGCGTACGGGTGCGCGGCGGAGAACCGGTTTGGTTCAGCCGCGACATCGCCGCCGCCCTGGCCGTGCGGTTCCCTGCCGGGCCAGTCCTCCCCGAGTCGCCGAACAGCTTGGCCGGTCTCGCGACGGCCGAGCAGGTGTGGACGCTAGTGCGCCGGGCCGGCTGTGGTGCGCCTGACGCGTTCCGGGCCTGGATGGCGGAGGTGTCCGCGCAGCTCACCGCGCAGTCGACCCGCCCGCCGGCCCCGGTACAACGTCCTCGCCACCTGACGCCTGTCCGAAGGACCCACGCAGCATGACCCTCTACGACTCCACCAACGAGCCGGTACTTCCCGAGCACACGGTCCGCGCGATCTTCGACCCGGACGGCAAGAAGCCGCCGTTCGCGTACACCGTCGGTCTCGCCTCTCGGCCCGGCCGCTCCTACGAACTGGCGACCTTCGGGCTCCCCAACCGCTTTGCCCACGCCGTGATCACGTGCGCGGCCAAACAGCTCACGAAGGATCACCTCGACCCGGCCGAGGGCCTGGAGTTGGACGAGGTACTGCTCGGCGGCTACAGGGTTCCGTCTGCGCCGCGCGACGGACACCAGCAAGTTCACCGCCGCGCGCGAGCTGTCCGGGCCGGACGTGCCCGTCTGGCAGATCCTCACCCCCGACAAGTGGGGGCACTTCCCTGACGACCGCAACTACACCGAGGACCCCGCCGAGCAGCCGTTCGTGTAGGTCCCGCCCCGCTCCTCCACTCCTCCCGACGAAAGGCACCATCCCCGTGTACTCCGCCAGATCCCGCCGCTCGAACCCGCTTGGCTGTCTCGCCATAGGTGCCGTTGGCATCGCGTTCGTGGCGCTGTTCGTCGTGATGCTCAGCAGCGGCGACGACTCCCCGCCGCGTTGCCCGGTCTCGCGGACCGGCGCGGTCGACCTCGTCCCCGGGGGCCCGCGCCCCTGTGTCCTTTACGGGGCCGGGCACGGCACGACGACGGGCACCGGCACGTACCAGCAGGGCGGCAGCCACTCGACCTCGACGAGCGAGCCAGGCAGCAAGACGTCCACGGGCAAGCAGCCGGGCGCGAAGGCCCCGGCCCCGCAGAAGCCCGCCGCAAAGGTCCCGGCCGCGCCCAAGGCGCCCGCTGTGAAGGCGCCGAGCCTGAGCAAGAGGTGACGTCGGCCCCGCCCCGGGCGTCCCCAAGTCCACCGCCCGGGGAATGTCCGAGGCTCGGGCTACTGTCGATCCATGAGCGACGCCACCGACACCCCCTCCGACCCGTCCAACCCATTCAGTTTCCCGCCCGAGTTGGTCGAGGCGCAGAAGGCCGCCGCCGAGGCGTACGAGGCGCTGCACCGCTACCAGGCGACGCTCCCGTGGTCCCGAGTGCCGCATGACGGGTGGGAGGCGCCTACCCCGGCGCACGGTGGCGCCCTGGTCGGCCCCCAGTCCTCCCGACCGGCCACCCAGGGGTGGACCTCCGAGCAGGGGGCCGAGTACGACCGGCTGTGGGAGGCGTGCCGCACAACGAGCGCCGCTGTCTCCCTGCATCCGCACTGGGCCACTTTCTCGGGCGCCGACCAGTTCGAGGCCCGGCAGGCGCTCAAGCGGATGCCCGGCGCCCTCCCGGCCATCAAGCCCGTCGAGCAGGACGACATGGCCACGGCGGTCTGACTCCTCCTGGGGTCGGTCCTGTCGGATCGGCCCCGAGCGCGGCTCAAGGAGTGAGGGTGCCCACCAGGGGCGCCGCACTCCACCGGAGGCCCGCCATCATGGCCAAGCTCCAGTCCGCCCGCACGTACGTCGTCAGCAACCCCAGCGCCCTGTTCGGCGCCGAGCGCGTCATCACCTTCCCCCACACGGCGCCGGTCGGCTCCGTCGTCGACCTGACCCTCGACGGCCACCGCGTCCGCGCCCTGCTCACCGACACCGTGTGGAACGGCTACCGCTGCGCCGAGTTGCTGTTCACGACCCTGTAGGCGGACGTTCCTCCGGCCCCGGACCACTCGGCCGGGGCCGGGTGCGGGGCGTGAGTCTGCGGTCGTCGGCCGCTCCCGAGACCGGCTCCGAACTCGGGTACCACGCCACCCGTAGACCCGGCTGTGGCCATTGGTACATGCGCGCCACGACCGACATGTCCCCGCGCAGGTCGACGCTCACCTGGTAGAACACCCTGCCGTCGGCCCAGTCCTGCCGCGCCATCACCGGGGCGTTCCGCCACTTCCCGTGTGACCACACGGCCAGTGCCGGGCGGCTCCGGTGGGGCCACATCGTGACCTTCGGCTCCGGCCCGTCGTCGGGTCGCCAGGGGCGCGCCTCAACCGGTTCGGGGGGCGTCTCGCTGCTCACCCTTCGAGCGTAGGCGGAGGCCAGCGAACCGCCTGCGCCGGCCGCTACACCGTGGGGGCCGAAGCGGCTGCTGGAGGGGGTACCTCGAACACTTTGAAACCGCGCTCCAGCGCGCGGAACTCCATGCTCGCGTCGACACATGCGAGCGTGACCTCCCCGGGCACCATCTGCTGAATGACTCGCGCCTGCTCGATGATCTCGTCGTCATCGATCGGATGCCGGTGCTGCCACCCGTCGTCGAGGAAGATCTCCACCGTGACGCCCGCGCGCACCGGCGCGGGTACTCCGGGGGTGACGGTCCGGCGCTGCTCGCGGAGGAGCTTGAGGACCTTCCTGGCGCGGTCCCCGGCGCGTGAGTTGCCCGTGTCCTTGAGCTTGTCGAGCTGCTCGATCACGATGATCGGGACGACCAGGCGCACCACGCCCTTGATGCCCATCTTCTTCGGCCAGAGGAGTTGGGTGAAGATCTCACCTTGGATGAAGGCCGAGGTGTCGGGTACGACGATCGTCCCCGGATGGCTCGCGAACGTGCGGAAGCGAGCGAGCTGGGCTAGCGCGTCCTCAATGCGCCGCAACTGGTTGTCAATCTCGGCATGAACCAGTCGGTACGGCTGCGGCGTGGCCTGCGTGATCCGACGGATCTCCCAGTACGCCGTGGAATACAGAGCGTCCACCATGCCCTGGTCGTCGAACAGGTTGCGGAAGTGCCGATCGGCGGTATCGACCCAGTTCAGGTAGTCGTCCCTGAGCGATGCGACGGCCTTCCCGTTCCGCACAGTCTCGCAGGCGTACTTCAGGCTGGTAAGGGTCCGCTCGGCGTCGTCGATGCCACCGGCGTTACGTAGTCGCATGTCGAACACCCTGTCATCTCGGGCTGCCCCCGTGCACGCGAGATAGCCGCATCGCGCCTCACGGCCCCCCAGGTGCTTCCCACAGGGTTCGGGCGACCTGATCGACGCCCCGGGACGTGCGGGGGCGGCTGGGGCAGTCCCAGCCCCGCCGTGGCGGGCGCTGCGCCAGGACTCGCCACCCGGCCCCGCGCAGGCTCGCGCCGCTCTCCCCCGCCTGCGTGTACGTGACCAGCCGCGTGTAACCGAGGGCCTGCGCCGCCCGCCACGCCGCGCCGTACAGCAGCGAGTTCGCGTTGGCCGTGCCGTCGGTCGCGGTCCGCGTGACCTCCAACGTCTGGCCGTTGTCGAACATCCGCGCCACCGGGCGGCCCACCATCGCGACCGCGCGCAGTACCCCGTCGTCGTCAGCCGCGCCCACGCTGAACACGGCCCCGGGCGGGGGCTGGTGGTGCCGGTGCCAGGCGGCGACGAACTCGCGAGCGTCCTTCTGCCGGAGTGGCACGAGGTGCAGTCGAAGGCTCCCCGGGGCTGCATCCGGGTGCGGTCGGGGCACGGAAGGGTCCTCCACGGTGCGGGGGCGCCCGCTGCGCCCCGGAGGCCGTGCACCATGCGGCTCGCCGCGCCCTACCGTCCCCGGCACGGGGGGCGCCGGGCAGCGGGCGACACTAAGCAGTCGCGCTCTCTACGTTCCGCGCCATGACGAACACCCCTTCGCCGACCCGTGGCCGCCCGTCCAAGCTGACGCCCGAGCTGGTCGACTCCCTCGTCCAGGCCGTTGAGGCGAACATGACCCGGGCGGACGCCGCCGAGTACGCCGGGATCTCCGCCGGAACCTTCGCCCGCTGGCTCACCCTCGGCCGCAAGGTGCTCGACGCCGGCGGCGGTACCTCCGAGTTCGAGGTCCGGTGCGCCACGCTCCGGCTGCGCGTCGGCGTCGCGGACGAGGCGCGAAAGGGGGGCACCGAGCCGGCCGCCTCCCCGAACAAGATCCCCGTAGGCGTCATCAAGGCGGGCCCGCTCCAGGCAGATGCCATCACCACGGTGACCGTCGGTCAGACGGGCGTCAGCAACGTCGCGGCCACCGACCCCTTCGCCCCGGCGATCGTCGTCGGCAAGCCCCGTCGCCGCTCCCTGGTCGGCCGTGTGCTGTCCCTCTTTAACCGGGACCGAGTGCACCTCATCTGACCTGCACATTCATGACCACATGCGCTGGGGCGTACGAGGGTTTCCTCATGCGCCACAGCGCACGAGGTGAAATCCACATGCGCCCCAGCGCATCAGGTCACGTGCGCTGCACCGTATGAGGCCTGATGCGCTGGGGCGCATGTAAACAAGAAGTACTCAACACAGACGTAGGAAGAAGACGAACTCTGTCCGTGACGGACCCCGGTGGGCCTGTTGCGGGCAGAGGCGTGATCAGCACAGACCTCGGCCAGCAAGCGGCCTCACCCCGGGACGCAAGCACGATCAGCCGGCACTTTTCTCCGCCATAGCCGCTCCACACCGGGCGGTCGCATCCGCGCGGCCAGTCCGGGACGGACGAACGGAGAAGCACCACATGAAGCCCGCAGTTGAGAAGGCGCTCCTCGAATGGAAGGACGCCTTCGACACGACCCACGAACAGGCGATCAATGTGCTCGGCCTCGCCCTGCCCGGTCTGGCTCCGTCCACGACCCCCGCTTACTGCTGCCCGGTCACGCTCACCATCGACCAGCCGAACGTCGTTGGCGAGGGCAAGGTGTGCGTGGACAACGATCACCGGGCGACCGTCGAACTCGACAACGTCCCCAACTCCGTCATCGCCGAGGGAGTTGACGAGCTGTTCGGCATCGCCTGGTTCGACGGCGCCGACGGCCCCCTGGAGGACGCCGAGCCCGGCAGCTACGCGTACGACGACGAGTCGACGGGCGCTGAGTACGAAGTCGTCCTCGGCACGAAGGGGGTCGGCCGTGTCTATGTCGCCTACGTCCCTGTCGGCTACGCCGTGGAACTCCTCGACGCGCTCTCGACCGCCCGCGAGCGCCAGGAGGACGAGCAGGAAGCCGTAGCGGCCACGCCGGGACGCTAAGCCCCGCCGACGTGCATGTTCCCGTCCTCGCTCCCGCCGCTCCCCCGCGGCCGTCACACCGGCGGTCCGGCGCGCGGGAGCAGGACGGAGAGCCTGCCGTGGCCCCTCGCCGCCGCACCGGTCCCACGGACGTCGTCCGCCAGCTCGTGCACGATCGCGACGGCGGACGCTGCGTTCGCTGCAACAGCACCAACGGCCTGACCATCCATCACCGCGTCAACCGGGGCATGGGTTCCTCCCGCGAGGATTGGATCAACCAGCCGCAGAACCTGCTCCTGGTGTGCACGACGTGCAACTCCTGGTTCGAAGACCACCCTCGCGAGTCCTACAGCCACGGATGGAAGGTGCGGCGTCCGATGCTCCCCGGCGAGATGACCGTCACCTACCCGGGTGGCGCGGAGTACGTACTGCACCCCGACGGGTCCCGCTCTCGCGTTCTGCGCGGAGGTGCCGCGTGATCGTCCGAACGATCCCCGACCTCTTGAGGTGGTGTACAGTTTCCGCCGAAGGATGAACGGCTAGGGGAGGCCCCTGCCACCAGCGCCCCCGGGCGCGCACCCGGAAACGGGACACTGCTCATGAGCAGCACCATCGACTACGACAAGCTCCGCGCGGACGCCGCCGACGAGGTTGAGCGCGAACTTGCCGGGATCAACGACCCGTTCCAGCGCCGCGCCCACGCCGAGGAACTGCGCGATCAGGCGTACATGGAACTCGCGTCACTCAAGAGCGAGCGTGACCAGCTCGTCGCCGCCGTTGCCCTGTACGAGCCCGCCGAGAATGTGCACAAGCTCCTCGGCATCACGTACAACCAGATGAAGCGCATCGCGAGCGCCGCCGTCGGCCCGCTCAAAGACATCCACACCCCGCCGCCGTGGCCCAAGGATCGAGCCAAGGCAGCCCAGAAGGCGGGAATCCCCCACCCGGACGGTCTCCTCGACCAGGCCGTCACCCTCGCAGTCCGCTACGAGGAGGCCGAGGCCCGCCGCAACGCCGCCCTCACCCACCTCGAAGCCGCTCACGAAGCCGTGCGCACCGCCGGCGGGCGGGTCCGCGTCGCTGCCGTGGAGCGCCCCGACTTCGACGAGATCCGCCGCAAGGCCACCGAGGAGATCCGCGCGGAGTTCGCCACCCTCGCGGCTGGCCCCGAGGAGCGGCTGCGCCTGGCTGCCGAAGCCGTCGACCAGGCCGAGGAGGAGAAGGCTGCGCTGCTCCCCGAGCGCGACGAAGCCCTGAACAGCCTCGCCTTCTACACCACGGCGCGAGCCGTGTACGACTCCGCGGGCATCTCCCGCCAGGGCATGAAGCGAGTGCAGCAGCGCGCCCTGGGGCTCTCGCGGGACGCCAACCTGCCGACGCGTCCCGACCAGCCGGAAGCGGCCCGTGCCGCAGGAGTGCCGTTCCTGAAGGAGGCCGCTGAGGAGCTGCCGCAGATCGCCGCGGCGTACGAGGCGGCAGAGGCCCGGCACACAGCGGCCGTTGAGATCCGCGATGCCGCGATCATGGTCCTCATCGCCGAGCCGTACGGGTGGGGCTACACCCGGATCGCCGAGTTCATCGACCGCGACGTGTCGGTCGTGCACCGTGTCGTGAACCCGCGCTGAAGAATCTTCCGGGAGACCTGTAACGCCTGGAGATCCCACTCCGTCTATGGCGGTGAGGGACCTCAGTCACCCCTCACGAGGTAGGTCACCACCCCCCCCCAGGGGCGGCCCCCGTCCCCCCGGGGGCCGCCCCACCTCCAGCCGCCGGCCCCCGTCCCCGATCGTGCATCGCTCCCGCCGAACCCCCCGGTGGCCGCAGCGGAGGCACGAGACCGGACGGGGGCCGCAGCTTTTCCCGGGACGGCGATGCAGCAGACGACAGAACGGCCCACGACTCGCCTGATCAACGGGCACCGCATGCAGTGCAAGGACATCCCCGACGAGCTGGTGTGCGACGCCGTCCGCCGCACACCGGCACCCGGGCCCATCCGCCCCGGCACAGTGCCCTGGCGGATGCGGTGGGACGTCCAGACAGCACTCGAAGCCGTCATCGGCCCCATCCCGGAGAAGCTGTTCCTGGCGAAGATCAGCAAGCTGTTCGCCAAGAAGCTCCTCGGCGGCTGCGACTGCGGATGCCGCGGTGACTATCACCTGCGCGAGGAGTGCGACTACCCGTACTGCTGCGGTGAGTTGCCCGGGACGTAAACCCGGGCCGAAACGCACGGTGCGCCCATGGCCGCACCGAACACCCGCACGCCCGTCGTGGCCGCTGCCCACGCCTCCAAGGAACAGCGCCAGGGCGTGCGCTCCAGCGACGCCGCCAGCATCGCCGACATGCTGCTCCGTGCGCCCATCCCGGTCCGTCGAGCAGCAATCAAGACGCTCGCCCCCGCGGACCTGGCGCACGTCCTCACCGAGGTCGAGCGCGAGACCGGCACTATGTACGGCCTCTGGCACGACACGCCCTCCGGGTTCATCGAGGACGTGCTGGGAGAGAGCATCTGGTCGAAGCAGCGCGAGATCGTTGACGCTGTCCCCTTCCACAAGCGGATCGCGGTTCCTGCGGGTTTCGGTGTCGGGAAGACCTGGATCGCCGGAAGGCTGGTCGCGTGGGCCGGGGCTGTGAACCCCGCCGGGACCATGGTCATCGTCACCACCGCGACCCGCTTCCGGCAGGTCCGGAATCAACTGTGGCCGCACGTCCGGCGGACCGTCGCCCGCGCGGGCCTCCCCGGCTGGTGCGACACCACCCAATGGAAGATGCCCGACCACTACGGCAACGACGTGGTGGTCGCGTACGGCTTCACCGCCCCCGAGGGCGACGAGGCGGCCATGCAGGGCATCCACGGCACGCCGAAACTCCTGATCATCGTGGACGAGGCCGGAGGCATCAGCCGCGGCATCGGCAACGGCACCAACAATTTGCTGACGGGCGACGCGCGGATGCTCGCGATCGGCAACCCGCCGGCGGACGACCCGCGTTCCTGGTTCGAGAGCCTGTGCGACGAAGGGGACAGTCCCGAGGAGCCCACCACCGTCACCGTGCCGATCGCGACGTTCGACTCCCCTGCCATCACGAAGGAACGCGTCCCGTACTGCAACGACTGCCCCGCAGGCGTACCGAAGCACTCTCTCGCGCTCCATCTGCCGGATATGGACTGGGTGGACCGGACGATCCGCGAGTACGGGGAGGATCACCCGTACGTCGAGGCGAAGGTGTACGCACGCTTCCCGAAGGGCGGCGGCGGCAAGGTCATCCCCGTCACCTGGGTCGAGGACGCACAGAAGAACGAGGACCCGACCGGCCCCGGCTGGGTCCGCCTGTGCGACCTCGGACTGGAAGGCGAGACCGCCACCCACACCGTCAAACGCGGCTCCTGGGTACGCCTCGGCGTCGACGTGGCCGCGGACGGGGGCGACGAATTCACGATCTACCGGATCGTCGGCGACGCCATCGAGCACCGCCACCACTCCAGCGGCGCCGCCAACGACAACCAGGTCAAGGTCGCGAAGAAGATCCTGGAGGAGGTCCACGCCGCGGAGCGCCTGGCCCAGGCCCTCGGCTCCACCGCCAAGGTCCACGTCAAGATCGACAAGAACGGCCTCGGCCACGGCGCGGTCGGCATGCTCGAAGTCTGGGGCGACAACGGCAGGCACGGCTCGGAGGTCGTTGGCGTCATGGTCTCCGAATCCCCCGACCGAGACGATCCGGGCGCCGTCATGAGGCCCTGGCGCAAGAGGGATGAGATGTGGCTCGCCGCCAGGGCGTTGCTCCAGCCGGACCCTGCCACCGGCTCCGGCCGCCTGCGCCTGCGCGTCGACCGCGAGGCCGGTATCCAGCTCACGACCCCCAACCTCGGCAACAACGCGGGCGGGCACTCCGTGGTGGAGAGCAAGAAGCAGATGAAGGCCCGGGGGATGAAGTCGCCGGATCGGGCCGAGGGCATCCTCCTGGCCGTGTACGAGCCCGGCATCCGCCGCCGCGGACTCATCGCCTGAGGCCCGAGCCTGTCAGGGATGCCGACCGTGAACATTCATCTGACGGCCAACCAGGGGAATCAGGCTCAGAGGCGCCGCTTGCGTCCGACGAGGACCAGTTCTTCGTGCGCCTTGATCACCGTCTTCGCAGAGTCGAGCAGCCGCCTTCTGACGTCCTCCCACTCCTGCTGACCGCCGTGGCGGAGACGCGCCTCGATGAGGCGGGCCACAGGCGGCTCGTCGTTGACCAGATCACCCTCATTGGAGAGCATCGTGGTGAAGTCGTCGGCCGCGGTCCAAAGTGCCTTTCGCGCCGCCTCGATCTCCAGATCATCGAAGGTGCGCCCGTAGCGCCAGCTCTCCTGAAAGGCATCGAGCTCCTCCAACGCTTCCAGCCGCCACTGCTTGCCGTTGAAGGACTCACGCAGGTACTCCAGGGGGCCGCCGGCAGACGGGAACTCCTCCTCGAACTGCTTGAAGAGGGCTATATCGCGAGCGGAAGGGGCCTCCAACTCCTTTTGGGAGGCGGCTAGTTCGGCCTTGAGAGCGTCGCGCTCGCGCCGGGCTTCATGACGGCTGGCTATGAGCCGATCTATCCACAGGAGTGCCGTGACGGTGACGACGAGAAACGCGCCGAAGGAGATCACGCCATGGGTGTTGATGACCTTCCGTACCGACTTGGAGGCCAGCAGCAGCCAAGTCGGTAGGCCGATTCCCACCACGGCTGTACCAACGATGTAGACGCTTGACTGCCCGAATCTCTTGAACGGGTTGGGCTCATCCATGAGATGGAACGCTATCCCGGCCTTGGGGACCAGACACGAAGAACATCCGTGTCAGGTCGTGCGCCACAGTCTTGCCGCGGCATAGAGACACCGACCGAACTCAGCTCTACTCTCCGCCCATGACCCGTGGCCACGACTCGATGCCTGAACCTCCACCCGTTGAACCCGGCGTCCTGCGCCTCCGCATTGACCCCAACTGGGCATCCACCGGGCAGGTTGCGATTCGCGCGACGCCCGGCCTCGCCCGAGCCCTCCTCGAACAGCTCGAAGAGCAGGGAGCCGAAGCCAGCTACGCCGCAGAATTCGGCCTCGACCTCGACCAGCTCTTCATCGTTGTGCTCGCCGCCCGTGACAGCGGCCTCTGGATGACTATCCGCACAGCCATCGAGGCCATCGCCAGCAGGTACGAGTCCGCCCGTATCCGGATCGAGGTCGGAGACCGAACCGCCGAGATCAGCGGCAAGCCCACCGCCGACGCGGACCGCCTCCTCGAACAGATACAACGCATGTGGGAAGCCGCCGACCGACCTGGGGACCCTCCAGACGGAGACAGCACCAGCTCACAGCCTTGAGCTTGAGGAGCGAGCCCCCTGTAACGCCTCGGCATCTCGCTCCGTCTATGTGGTGACGCGCCCCCTGGCACACCACCGCAGCAAGGCTCATCACCTGGGCTGCGGGTGCCGGCGGGCGCCGACTATTTCCCGCCCCTGCGGCCCGAGAACGCGGGGAAGCCCGGCCGCCCGACCGGCCACCCGTCATCATGGGGGCATGTCCACCGTTGTCCAGACTCCCGTCGCGCCGTCCCTGGCCGCCCTCAGTCGCGCCGTGGACGAACTGTGCGCCCTCCCGCCGGAGAAGATGGGCAGGTCCCGCAAGAAGCACCTGCGCGCCCTCGAAGGGGCCTTCCAACGGGCCCTGACGAACTTTGGTCTCACCCCCGACGCATACGACGACCTTCCCTCGCTGCTCGCGCCCGAGTCCGTGGACGAGTTTCTGCGCCTGGCCGCGAACGGGTTGATCCGCGGCGACGGGAAGCACGCGAACGAGTCCGACGCGCAGATCCGGGCCCGCATCCGAGCCATCGAGATCATCGCCGACCACACTCGCACCCCGTTCGAGAAGCCGGAGATGCCGCCCAAGCCCGAGTTGGCGCCCGTCGTCTCCCCCGTCACCAGGGCGCTCCTCCTGGAGCACTTCAAGGGCCAGGTCGAGCGCTCCATCAGCGAGCCGTTCCGCGTTCGGTTCCTCGCGATGTACGGCGTCGTCCTCGACACCGGCTCCAGCTCCGGCACGCTGGCCGGCCAGCATGAAGCCCACCTTGCCCGGGACCTGTCCAGCATCCGTATCCAGCGCCCCCGCCACGGCCGACAGAGCAGCGAGCCGCCGATAGAGGAGTGGCCGCTCTCCCTCGCCACCCGTGACGCCCTGACCGCCTATCTGCTGCTGCGCACCAAGCTGACCAAGCCCCTGGAGCACGCGCACACGGTCAAGCACCTGTGGGTGTCGTTGGAGCACAACACCCGCCGCATGCCCGACGGTTCCACCATCCAGGACCCTCCCGGCCTGCCGCTCAAGCCCCGCGGCGTGCAGCGCGTGTTCCTGCGCGCGGCCGAGGCACTGAACGAGGAGATGGAGAAGCTGCTCACGGAACGCGGAGCCCCTCAGATGGGCACCGCCGTACCCGAGTGGTCACCCATGCCGACTCGCCTCGAACCGATACGCCGGGCTGTCGAGGACGAGTTGCGCCAGCGAGAGGAACAGCACGGCGGCGTCGAGCAGGTCATCGTGCTCCGCGGCCGGGCAAACTGACGGCCCGGCACCGACGGGGGTTCGGTACCGGGCCTGATCGAACCGTACAACGTGATGAAGCTACGCCGGGTCGAGTCGCGCCTGAAGCGATGCAGCCGCGGCGTCGAGCGCGACGTGCAGCTCAGGGAGCAGGGATAGGGCAGCGGCAACGTGCTCGGGCGACGCCTTCGCGTCCGCCTGGACGGCAGCGAACGCCTCCAGGGCGGTCATCGGGATGAGCCTGCGCATCCACACTGCGCTCGCGCGGCCACTCGCGTACCGCTCGGTCAGCATCTCGATCGGCGAAAGCGGCGGCGCGCCCTCGCCCCGCAGCAGCGGTGACAACCCCTTCTCCGTGGCCTCGCGACAGATCGAGTCACCGTCGCCGAACGCCGAGGAATGGCGCTCGGAGGCTTTCACCAGGCGCTCGGCCATGGCGTGTTCCCGCTCGTCGCTCGGGCCGGGGTTCTTCAGCGCATCCAGGAGCCGGCGGGCGTCGTACACGCTGACGCCCGCGCGGAACGGGTCCTCCCCGGGATCGCCCTCACGCAGGAACCGGATCGCGGCGACCGCATACGCGATGTAGCTGTATTCGCGCTGGTAGCCGACGCCGTCCAGCGCATCCTTGTCGAGCTTCGCCGCCGCGCGCCGGACCTGGGTCTCGGTGGGACCGTCCCACCAGAAGAACGTCCACCGCTTCGGGCGGGCGTAGTCGTCGATCCGTGCCTCGATCTGCCTGTCGAGCGGCAGCTCGTACTGCTCGGTGAGCGACCAGGCGACCTTGCGCAGCCGCTCCGCCCGCCGTGCGACCGCTGCCATCAGGCGCTGTCCCCGAGGAGTTCCTGGTGGAACCGACGGGTGCGTTCCTGGGCAGCCTGGATCTGCGTGACGGCCTGCTCGTTGTCCAACTTCTCGATGGGGAACAGAGTTGGCCCGAGGCGCCCCCCGTGCTGCTGGGCGTACGCGGTGATGAGCTGCACCGTGCGGTGGGCGTCTACTTCAGGGTCGCGGTACGCCTCGAACTTCTCGCCGTCCTCGTCGACTGCGGTCTGGCTGATCTTGCGGTCGAAGGTTGCCAGTGCGGCCCTCAGCGAGCCGATCTTCTCGTGGAGGTTGCGCCAGTTGCCGTCTTCGGCGTAGCCGATGGCATCGGAGATCTTCAGCACCACGTAGGCGAAGTCCTCGGCGAGCACCGCCTCTTTGTCCGTAGCGCCAAGCAGCTCGGAGAGTCGGGGTTCGTCAGTCATCTCAGGCCCTTCACGGCAAGTTTGGGTGTGCCCGAGTCTTTCACGGTCGCTGACCGGGGACGGGCGGGATACCGGGATCTGCTCCGTACGATGGGACCGGTTCACGAACGACCGGGGAGGGGCCCGTTCCATGCTCGACACCGTGCCGCCGCACCTGCTGATGCCGCTGTCCGCGGACAGTGTTCGCTGGCATCTGCCCGAGGACGAGTACGGGGACACCGACGCAATCGAGGTGACGTGCGGCGTCATCGCGGCGAGCGTCGAAACGGCGTGGACCACCGTGAAGGCGCGGGCCGCCGAGAACCGACACACGGACCCGGCGCTCCATCGCCTCATGCTGAACATCCACATCGAGGGCCTGGACGCGACCCCCGCAGGCTGCTTCCTCTCCCTGTACGTCAGCAGCCGCGGCATCCACGACCTGGTCCACGCGCGCACCGGTGCACGCTTCACCGAAGAACTGTCCAAGGAGGCCCGGATCGCGGTGTCCGTCGCCGACTGCGACAGCCGCCTGCGATGGACGCGAGGCATCCGCTGCCACTGGGTTGAACCGAAGCCTGCCGCGATCGAACCGAACTGGGACGCCATCCGCGTCCACAGGGAAGCGATCATCGACGGCCGGATTGGCAAGGACGATCCCCAGGCGGCGAGCTGGAGGCTGCTCCTCGCGCTTGAGGACCGCGCGGGTATTCGGCACACCGGCGCGTCGTGGGTACACCATCCCAAAGGCATGTTCACCGCGTGGTTCTCCCCAGACAACGCGCGGCGCCTGATCGAGTTGGGTGCCCCTGCCGCGCCACATCTCGCTGAGCAAGGGGCCATGGTCGGGTTCACCTTCACCGACCAGGAGTGCCATGACCTCACCGAGACTGTCATCGCGGCCGGCCGGACCCTTCAGTCCTGATCCGGCTCCCACCGGTACACCGCGATGCCGCCCTCGTCCTGTTCGAGCACGTACCGGCCGCAGCCGGCGGGAGTACGCATCGCGATCTCGTCGATGAAGGTGTCCGGGTTCGAGCCCCCGTCGAACGGGCCTCCGACGTACCGTGCGTTGCTCATAGCCCGAGCGTAAACGGGCTGCGGGGCCGACGGAAAACTCTCCGTCGGCCCCGCAGGTGGTGGGGGATCAGGCGGTCGGGTACGAGCCCGTCACCGTGATGATCTCCGCTGCGGTCGCACCCTCGGCGTCACCGTAGAGGTGGCCGATGTTCTGCACCGCGGCGCCGTTCGAGCCACCGGTGACCCGGATGCGGTCGATCTTCGTGCCGTCCGACCCGGCGTAGATCTGCGCCTCACCGGTCCAGACGCCGTTGTCCGCGTCGCGGCCGTCGAGGCTGGCCGAGAAGACGTAGCGGCAGCCGGGCGCGGCCGGGACAGGCAGGGTCAGGCCGAAGCCGCTGGAGTCCGCCGCAGCGGTCTCCTTCTTCGCAGCGATCTGCGCGGTGAAGACACAGATGCCGTCGGCGGAGACGGCGTACCGGCCGGCGCCGGAGGTCCCGTCGGTCCCGGCGACGTTGGTGAGCTTCGGGGTCCAGTTGGTCATGCGGTGCACTTCTTTCCCTCGGAGAACGCCCGCCAGGAGTGGCGAGCTGGGGAAGAGTGCGGCGCCAGTGGTACTTACGTCCCGGGCGATGGATCAGGTACGTCCGCCACGTGGCAACCCGCGCCGAGACGTGTGCCGCCGAGGGCGGTCGGCACGTTCGACGGTCACCTCCTGATCCTCGTTGCTGCGTGCGGCCGGGGCCTCCAGGAACAGCACCTCCATGAACACCCGGGCACCGGGACCCCTCTTGTTCGGCACCACCGAGACGTTGCCGACTACGACCTCCGGCGACGCCTCCAGGGCGCGCTGCACAGCGTCGGCGGTGCGCTGCGCCTTGCCGGGGTCTGAGTCCATGATGCGAAGCGACGACATCAGGCGCTCACCTCCGGGGTGCCGACGCCGTGGCCGTCCAGCGTCCAGGCCGCGCGCTCCCACACCGGCTCGGTACCGTCCGCGATCCTGTGCAGCAGGCCAGCCATCGACCGCCCGTCGGCCGCCACGTCCAGCGACCTCGACCACGGCATCGGGATGTCGCCGCTCCACTCCCACGGGGCGCAGGCAGTCGTGGACGAGTGGCGATCGGTCCAGCCGAACCATCCGGCCCAGATCCGTGTGACGGAGTCGTTGGCCGCCGAGGCGTGCGCGGCCCACGGGTGCAGCGGGTCGCGGCCGGAGACGACCGGCCCGGAGTTAGGCAGGCGCAGCAGGGCGTGCGGGTAGCGGCGGTTCGGGCCCATGAAGTCGGGCTCCTCGACCACCCGTCGGTCCGCCAGGAGCGCATCGAGCCGGTCGAGGACGGCGCCGCGCTCGGGGCTGCCGTACTCCCCCGCCGGATCGGCGTACAGGACTTGGCCGTCGTGCACGCTGATCACGGCGACGCCCTGCGTCTCGGGGAGTGAGTGGGGTTCGACGTCCACGACCAGGAGCACGGCCGCCGGTTCGGCGACCAGCTCGCGGGCGAGGATCTGGGCCCGCTCGTGTTGGTCCCACATCGTCATTGCGTACCGGCACGGGTCGCAGAACCGGCCCCGCCCGAGCGGCTCCTCTTCGCACACGCCGCAGCGCCGGCACCGGTGCTGAAGTTCCCGGGCCCGGCCTAGCGCGGCACGCTGCGCTGGCGAGCACCCACGCTTCGCCACCGCGGCGGTCGCCTCGTACAGCGGTGCGTATGAGTTGCCGTGGTACAGCACCTGCCCCACCGGGGCGGACCCCGGTTTGAGGCCCTGCCGGTCGAGCTGAGTCTTGGTGTGCAGGCCCTCGGGGACCTGGTCCCACCCGGTGTAGCGGGTGAGGTCCGGGAGCGGCGGGACGGAACTGGGCAAGGGGACGCCTCCTCTGGTGCATTTCTAAAGCCATTAATAGCCTCACGCGATCCGTTATTCAAGCCGAATCCAAGAATGCGTGCGATCGGGTTGTGGAGGCCGATTGGAGACCCCTATATCTGCGCGCGCGTTGCGCCGTTTCTTCTATCAAGGTTGATAGAATTTACCCCGAAGGGCCCTCACTCGGTCGAGTGCTTGGGGGCCTCCGGAGGTGCGGAAGGCGGGCGCTCGTCCGGCGGCCACGGGCCATACCGCTCCAGCGCCTGGCGGACGATCCGCGGGGCGGACAACACCCTCTCCACCAGCTCGGTCCGCTGCTCCTGCTCCTCTATCGTGTAGTTGAGGGAGTTGTACAACAGGCCCAGCTCATCCAGTTCCGCCAATGGTTCTTCGCTCACTCTGATTGCGGCCGTACGCAACGCCCTGACCAGGGATGGAGGGAGATCGTAGGCGCGTGTGATCAGGTGGCCGGGGTAGTGCTTGCCGAACCCCCGCCCCGACAGCGTCGCCGCTTCTGTCTCGGCAACGGTCAGCGGCTCCCATGGGCCGGCCAAGTCCTCCTCGGCCAGTCGTTTCCGCACAGCGCGCTCCACGTATTCGTCCAGCGTGGGCCAGAGCTCCGGCCGCCGACGGCGCGCCTCCAAGCGGGCCTCCGCGCGGGTGATCTTCCCTTTGCTGTTGTAGGCCAATTCATGCGCCCACTCTGCCATTTCTCGCCGCTGTTTCCTGCGAATTGCGGTAAAGCGAGACGCGTGCTGAACGTCAATGGCGAATGAATAGGTTCTGCGGTCCTCGGCCATTTCGATTTTCTCTATCAAGGTTGATACACCATCTTTCAAGGTTGATAGAAGGAGCGGCGGACGCGCGCCCCGTGCTGCCCAACGACCGAGCTACTGCAACGGGTGCGCCGTGATCCACTTGTCGAGGGCCTGCCCCTGCATCCAGATCAGCGGCCGGGCGGCGAGCCACCCTTCGGTGTCGTCCTCCCCGCTCGCCGTGCCCGCGTACGTCTCCAGCTTGTCGACGATCACGTACGCCGCGGTGTAGAACCCCTTCGGCGCCGCGGTGTCGCCGTTCATCGCCTTGCGGATCTTCCGTACATCGTCCACGAAGTCCTGCACGCGGACCGCGCAGCCGTCGGGGTTGTCCTCGACGTCCGCTCCCCCGAGACACCCGATGTCGTGGGTCTCCCACCACGCCATCGTCTCGTCCCACTGCGCCTTCACCGGCGTGGCGGCCTTCTTCGCCGGGGGCGCGCTCGCGGCCGGCTGCTTGGATTCTGCGTCGGCCTGCCCGCCGCACCCCACCACACCGGCCGCCGCCGCGGCCACGAGCAGTATGGATGCCACGCCTCTTCCCCACCCCTTGGTCATGGGTGAGATCATCCCATGCCGTCAACTGCACTGCGTAGAAACGCAGTTCACGTCAGCGGGGGCGAACGACGACGGCCGCGGGGACCTCTACACCCGCGGCCGTCGGTAAGGCCGTCTCTACGCTCACAGCACCGGTAGCGTCCCGGGCCACTGACGGCGCCTCAGCCGCCGACCTTGACCGGCTCGGCGCCCTCCGCAGCCGTCGGCAGTTCCACGACCGTACGACGTGGCACCGTCCTGAACGCGACGGCCCGGCCTTGCTTCCCCGCCTCCTCGACCCATCCCTTCTTCCTCCACTGACTCAGCGGCCCGTTCACCGATGACCGGGCCGCGAACTGCGGCAGGTCGAGCGCCACCAGGTCGTCGACCGTGATGCCCTTCGGTCCCGTCTTCTCGATCGCCTGCCACAGTGCCAGGTGCCGCTCGTCGCTGATCTCCGACCCGTCCGGGAAGGTCGGCACCGCGCGCAGCACCGGGCGACCGCCCCCGGGACCGCCGGAGGGGGGTGTAGGAGGCTTCGGAGGTGTCGGGTCGTCGTCGGGGTCCGGCGAGTGCTCAGGGTGCTCCCTGGCCTCGCTCGCCGCCTCGGGGGCATAGCGGTGGTTCGTCGCCGCGACGTCCTCTTCGGTCATCCAGAACGCGCGGGCCTCGACCGGGACTTGGTGCTCGCGGTCCCAGCGCAGGAACTTGCCCGGCGCGTCCAGTTCGTCCAGGCACCAGCCGTCTCCGTACGCACCCGGGCCGAAGATCAGGTTCGAGGTGGTGGACTCCTTCGCACCGAGCCCGACACGGAGCTGGTACTGCTGGCGGCCGTCGGTAGACCCGCCGAACACGCGGTTCGACGGGGACTGAGTGGCGCACACCAGGGTGATGCCCACGAACCGGGCGACCTGGAGCAGCGACTCGATCAGCTTGGCGGCCTGCGGCACACGGCGGACCAGCTCGGCCAGCTCGTCGATGAACACGAACCACGCCGGGCCGTGCTTGCCCGGTATCCACTTCTTCTCGCCCAGCGAGGCGAGCAGTACACCGCGGCGCTCGACCTCGGCCCAGACCCCTTTGAGGACCTGCATGGCCCGGCTCGGGGTGTCCGCGAGGGCGAGGGCACTGTCACGCCACGGCCCGAACTCCACGGCGCCGGGCTTCATGTCGATGAGCAGCGCCTCGGCGTCCTCGCAGGCGACCGCGTAGGCGATGAGCACGCTCTGGATGCCCGACTTGCCGTTGTCCGTCGAGCCGCCGATGAGGACGTGGTTGTAGAGCAGCGGAGCCAGCACGGGCTGCCCGAACGCGTCCAGGCCGAGGACCGCGGGCTCCAGGCACGTCGTGGTCGACGGACCGGGCCACGGGATCGGCGAGGCGAGCGGGTCGGACTCGTACAGCGAGACGACCAGTTCGTTGTCCTTCTCCCCCTTCGCCAGGCGCAGCTTCCCGCCGAGCCCCAGGTTCGTTGCGAGCTGGTCCTTGCGCGCGATGACCTTCTGCGGAGAGGTGTTCCGGCCGGCGGGAAGAACGACGACGGCCCGCCATCCGAACGGGGTGTAGTCCAAGGAGGTCACGTCGACCGCGGGCACGGACAGCAGGGCGACCAGAGCCCGCAGGAGCGCGGTCTCCTCCGCCGTCGAGCCCGTGATGCCAGGCGCGAGGATGTTGTCGCCCAGGCCCTCGGCGAGGACGCCCGCCTTCGCGGCCTTCACCTGGAGAGCGAGACGATCCTGACGCGACTTCACCAGCCAGCGCACGTACGGCACGTACGCGCCGCCGGTCACCAACGCGCTGGCGAGCAGGGACGGCACCGACGGGCCGAGGCCGGCGCCGATCCACGCGTCGGCCATCACGACGGCGCCACCGGCTCCGGCGGTCGCGATGCCCTTGTGCTTGTGCTTCAGCCCCCCGGCCGTGAGCGCGCCCGCGGCGGCCGTCGCCGCACCGTAGACGATGTGCTCGGGGATGCTGACGCCGTCGAGGTGGTGAAGCCACGACAGGCCGGTCAGGGTCGCGGAGGCGGCCCCAGGGGCGACCTCGTAGCGGCGGCGGGAGCACCAACGGCAGGCCGAGCCGAACGCGCTCGCGGCTCCCAGCGCGGCGCGCGCCAATATCGAGTCGTGCGGAGGCACAGCAGTCTCCCGGGACGTGACGTGACGTGGATGACGGCGAAAACCCCAGGTCGAGGGGTCGTCACGTCACGTCGAGACGGAGATGCCGATGCCGGAAGAGATCACGGAGGCGCGAGGCATAGCTATGCCCTTCTGGTCGAATTCGGAGCGTTCGCCAGGGCGCTTGCTCGTGCGCCGCGACGGGGTCCGGGCCGAAACCCGGGATGTAGTTGTGGCTGAAGACTACCCGGCTTGATCGGTAGAACCACAGAGTTGATCGGCGGGGAGTCGTGTCTCGCGCTCCCCGTCCCACACGGTCAACCGGATGGGTGGGCACGTACGGCACGGTGCGACTGGCTCGCTGATCGAGAGGCCCGAGCACCACACGCACACGGCGTTGTGGCGGTACAACATCGCCTTGAGCCAGCGGACGGTGTGCATGCGGATTTCAGGGAGGCAGTCCTCCCATGCGCTTCCAGCGATGGCTTTCTGCGCCGTGAACTCACGGTCGCCGACCTGGACGCTGGCCCGGACCAGCAGGCCCAATTCGAACGTCACGCGCGCAGCTCCAGGAGCAGCGTGGTGGCCTTCTCCCAACAAGCGGGGCACGGGTGGCCGGCCGATCCGCAGATGACGTCAGCGAGACGCGGAAGGAGCGCGGTGTTCAGGGACGGCTCGGTGGCCATACGGACCGCGGCGTCGGCCTTCCGCAGGCAGGAGTTGCAGGCTCTCGTCTTGCCCTCGCGGCGCCCGCAGATGGTCAGGGACGCCTCGCGCAGGACAACGGGCCGCGTATCGGTGACTGTGCTCATCGTCTCCCCAGAGCACAGCCCCCTGCATGAACGACGGGTCGGCGGGCGCCGACGTAGGGGGCCGTGCACGGGATAGACGCAGTGACCTGCGGGAGCGTTACACCGCGGCGTACGGGTCGGGAAGCGGTACCGCGCGCACCCAGCCGTCCGGGCCCTCGTACTCCATGCTCGATGTGGCGTGGGCCTTCACCGGTACGGGTTCGTCGTCCAGGCGCACGACGAGGTACTGCCCATCGGTGTCGATGATGACCCCCGGCCGGCCGCCGTGGCGGACGCGGAGCCCTAGGTCGACGCGGACACCGATGCGGTTCTCCAACGCGTAGTACGACCGGATGTGCCTCAGGTCGCCGTGCTGTCGGTCGGCCACCGCAAAGAGCAATCGGCAGGCTGGGCGGCGGCAACGAGCCACCCTCGTCACGCTGTTGGCCTCGAACCACAGGTCGTCGTTCAGCATGATGCCGGTCGGGTTGCAGGCCGCGCCGAGGTCCCCGAGCAGACCACCAGCCCGGGTGCTGAGCTTGGTAGAGAAGACGACCACGTGCGCCTGCTTGTCCCTCCGCGTGTCGGGGCGGTTGAGGAAGGAAGCGTCCCGGTACAGAGCGGCCAGCTCGCCGCCCCACAGGGCGGGAGCGCCGTGAGGCACACCCTTCGCGTCGTTGTTCATCGGCGCGGGGCGCCGCTCCATCGCCGACTTCGTGGTCATCGGTCCTCGCCCCACGCAGCATCGATGAGCACGGCGCTCGGCTGGAGCAGCGCGGCGGCCTCCGGGTAGCCCGCCGCGCGGAGTCGGGCCGCGTTCTCGGTGTCCCGCAGCGCCATGTGCGCCGCGGCGTACGTCGGCACCAGTTCCTCGCGCACCCCCGCCTCGCGAAGCAGGTCGGCCACACGGCCCTCCGCGGTCGTCTCCTCGCCGGTCACTTCACTCACTGCTCTTCCTCTTCTCTTCGTGCACCTTCGCCTGCACTGCCTGCATATGCAGGTCGAATCCCTCGGCGTGGCCGTTGAAGTCGTATGGCCGGGCGTCCATCCAGTCCCCCGCGGCGCAGGCCGCACCGTACAGCTCGGCATCCCCGCCCAGCAGGGACTTGGTGGTGCCGACGGGTTCGAGCATCATCCGGTGCTGGGTGCGCGGCTCGTCCATCAGCGGGTCCTCGGTGTAGTGCATGGTGTGCCCTTTCGGAGCGCTAAGGCCCGGTGCTTGCTCGTGCACCGCGTCTTCCTGGATGGATCGGGGTCAGTTGTAGCCCTGAAGGCTCTGCATGGTCAGGCTCACGGTGACGGTAGCCGGGGGGTAGTCGCCGGTCGGCCCGGTGTGACGGCCCAGCAGGAACACCGTCACGGCGTACTCGAACGACTGCCGAGTCTGGTGGTACTTGCCCGACTCGGACTTGAGGAACCGGCTGGCAGCCACGCTGTAGCGGGTCGACTCGGTCGAGCACGTCAGCAGCTCGGCGAGCGCCTGGTCCAGCGCGAGGTACCACTTGTTCAGACGGTCGGCGGAATCGGCGAGCAGGAAGCGCACGCCCGTCGCCTCCAGCCCGGCGCCCAGGGGGATGAGATCCTGCGGCGCGATACCTCCAAGATCGTCGTAGATCCCCTCGCTTACCTTGCGGTAGGTGGCGATGGCCGCGAGTTCCGCCGCGGTGAACGGGTCGGTCTCGAACTCGAATTGGCTCAGGGTCTCGTCGTGCACGTCATCGCTCACTCTCGGTGCGCTCGGCGCTAGCCGTGGGGTGCAGCAAGCTGTCGGGGCGGCAGGTGGAGCCGCGTTGGTTGTCGGTGTGGGCGTGCCACGCCACCTCGCAGCGCCACGGAGTGGTGCTCTGTCCGTCGTCCATGTCATGTCCCATCAGTGGGATGAGGGCCCGGCTCGTCGGTGAGTACCGGGTCCACCACAGGCCTGCCTTCCTGGTAGGTGGCTTCTCCGCCGTCGTAGTCGCCTCCGTGGCGTACAACGATGGCTTCGACCTCCGCGTGCCGCTCGATCAGCCCGGACGCCTCGACATCGCGGCCAGCCAGAAGCAGCCACTTCGAGTCCTCAGTCTCACGGATTCGAGTGACGTAGTCCGCTAGTTCATCGGCGCAGCTCTGGGCGCTGGCCTGGTCAGGGAAGTAGGACCAGTGCGTGTAGGGGATCACGCGTCCGCTCCCCTCTCTCGTAGTCGCTTCAGGGCTTCGGTGAAGATGGGCAGCAGTCCGTCTGCGAGGTAGTAGCCCCCGGTCTTCGACCACCCCTCCTTTTCGGGGGTTGTGGGCGTGAACGGGGGCGTGATGTCAGGGGACCAAAGCCCTTGCTCCGCACCGCGCTTGATGGCCTTGGTGATTGACTGCGACGGCCCGCGCAGCGCGGTCTCGCCCTGCTTCTCGCGGAAGGCCGCGCCGTCCACCCAGCCCTCGCCCTCGATCGCTGCCTCAACGAAGAGGAGCGTCCGGCGGTTGGTGTCCCTCAGCAACTTCACGGCGCGGTCGACGGTCCACTCGGTGTTGGTGGCCACCGTGGCGTTGGGGCCGATCCTGGCGATGAGATCGGCGACTGCGGCCATGACGCCTGGCGGTGCCGGGTCCGGCAGCTTGATGGTGATCTCCACGGGCGGGCACTCTCCTCTAAATAACCCTGGTTAAACCCTGTACTCACAGTGTGGCACAACTCAGCGTCATCTCAGGCTGGTTCGGCTGTAACAACCGACCCATTCGAGTCGTCCTCCCTCATGAGCAGGTCACTGCGACCTCCTCCTGTGCGTCACCAAGCTTGCGCGCAGCCGGACGAGTGACAGATGACGGAGTCAGGGAGCTGTGAGCGATGAAGCGCCCCGCACGAAGGACGAGTTCAGTCCCTTCTTCCGCGCCCGGTTCAATCCGACCGTCCGCCGACTGATGGCGCGCGAGCCCCGCTTGGCGCAGGTGGACGCTGAGGTGATCGTGTCGATCGCCTTCGAGGAGACGTCGCGAGGGTGGAGCAAGGTTCGAGATCCGGAGGCCTTCCTCTGGGATCGAGTGTCCTTGCGGCTTATGGACTTCTGGCGGAAAAATATGAGACGAGCGTCGGAGGAATATCTGTGCGCCGACACAGAGAAGGTCGTCATGCAAACCGCTCCGAAGGACGGAGAGCCGGAGCATTGTATTGACGTATTTCGCCTACAGGAGCTGATCGGTGAATTGTCGCCTCTGGATCAGCGTGTGATTGCCATGGATTACTTGGGCGCCACCTGCGCGGAGCAGGCTAAGGCCCTGGGCATGTTGGAAGGAACATTCAGAGTCTGTCTGCATCGGGCAAAGCAGCGGCTGAAGAAGCTGGTCGACGGGGAAGCGGGGGTGCGGTGATGAGCTACGACGACGAGCGACAGCACGAGGCGGACGAAGCGGAAGTGACGATGTTCGTGGGTGGCGGGAAGACGATGAGCGCGGGCCTGGTGGCGTACTGGTATCTCATGCAGACACCGGTGGAAGGCGAGGACGAGCCTGGAGGCGAGGTCGACGAGCGCTTCGTTCCCGTGCCCGAAGACGAGCTGGACAGGCGGCTCGCCTCGCTGCACGAGCGGACCGTCGAGCCGCTTCCCGAGGACATCGAAAGCATTTCGGGCACGGATCTCTACCTGAGCGAATCGGAAGAGGGAGAGGGCGATAGCGACAGTCACGAAACCGCTTCAAGCGATGCGAGTTACATTTCACTGTTGAGTCATCTTTATCGATCTGCACTCTCACCCGTAGATCGATCGTGGAGGTGGCCACCGGATAGCCTGTTCAACTTTGGATTGGAAGAAGTAGGGCAAGAATATTCCACGGTGCTTCTGTGCAGCGCTGGCGGCTCAATTAAGTCGTCCGGGCGGGGGAACTTCGTTCCCATTATTTCGCCGTGGTCTCGTCGGCGGAACTGGCTGACTGACCGCCGGGCGGATAGCTATAGGTGCAAGCATGATTTCTGGTGGGACCGGCTGTGCGTCTATTGGTCGGAGAGGGAAAGGGACTGCGAACGCAGGAGGGTTGATTCTGAGTCCCTGATGTTCGAGCCGTTCCATCCGCGCAACGAACCACTCCGTGACGCCATGCAGATCTACTTCACCCTTCACACCACCGTCACGATCGTCGTGGACAACCTGGGAGCGGCGCGCGATCCGAACGCGGCGCTGAACTCGCTGATCGCCGAGGCCACTAGCTTCAGCGCCGCCGCGGCCGACGACGGCAGATGGACTCTGCTCGTGACGGCGCCGGCCGTCCGGCAGGAGTGCAGTCACTCCGTGGGTCGGCCTCGGCTTGCCGTCATGGAACTGCCGGTCGATCCGCCGCCCGAATCTCGTCAACAAAATGCAATTGAGGAGTCGGAGGTTTTGCTTCGCCGGATCAGAAATGAATTGGAGGCCCTGCGATGAATTGACCTCGGAAAGTTTGGAAACATTGACCGCGCCGGGCCGGGCGCGGCTTTCGGCATGCCCGGAGTGCACCACGTGCACGGCTGGTGAGGCCCGCAGTGGCTCCGCCGTGCCGCCCGTCGCCGGTGCGGCCCCGTCCCGTCCGTGGCCTCTCCGCGAAATAACCCTGGATCAAACCTGGATGCAAGGAGGGCGTGGCGAAGTCATGGTTAGGTAAGCCTTATCGGGTATTCTGCCTGGAATAACCGGTACCTAGAGGGGGGACGCAGATGAGCGACACCGAGCAGCCGGAGCACGATCCGCAGGCTTGGGCCGCGCGGACGGAGGCCGGGGGCGGGGGCGACGAGGTGGAGATCCGGATCACCACCTTCGACAGCCCCGGCATCCCGGCAGACCGGCTCGAACATGATCGCGGTGAGGAGTACTGGACCGGGACGGGCATAAACCCCGAAAGGGCGAGCGAGTGGGAACACCGGCCGCCGTCCTGGCGACCGGCCGAACCCGAACAGCGCAACGGACGCATCGCCCGGCAGGCGCGACCGGTGCCGCCGGGCGACCGCCTCGCACACCTCGGCCACATCGAGCACCCCACCGAGCTGTACACGATCATGAAGCCGGTGCCGAACACCCTGCCGGCCCCGCCCGACGCGGAAGAGTGGATCGCGTCGTTCGGCCAAGTCGTGGCCGACGGGAATCTACCCGGCGGCGACGGGAAGACCAGCAGCCGCGCCATGATCCTGGACCTCGACCCGCAGGGCGCCGCGGCCACGCCGCTGGGCGGCCACGGCGTCGACCTGTGTCGTACGTGCCTCGCCCCCGCAACCAAGGCCTCGCCGAAGTGCACCAACCCCTTCAACCACCAGGAGTCCGCCCGGTGAACGGACACGAGGAGTTCGAGGAGAACCGGGACCGCTCCGGCGCCCCCGCGGTCTCGCGAAGGAACCTGGCTGGGTGGGCGGAGCGGCAGCCGTCCGCCCCCGGGCTCGCCGCAAGGGTAGATGTTCCAACCGGCGGAGACGGGGAGCCCGCCGTCGTCATCGCCGACCCGGGGAATCTTGAGGCACGGCTGATTCGGCATGCCGAGCACCTGCGATACCTCCTGGGCGTGCGCGAGATCTCCGCGACAGCCGAACTACAGCCCTACGACGACGAGTTGCACAGTGCCGCGTACCGGCTGCTGACCACCATCGACCTGTTGACCAAGGACGCGGACGACTCCGCCGACGAGGCCGGTGAGCGCTCATGAGGAACGGCCGCGGATACAGCCCCCACGGAACCCGGCCCGAGCCGACGACCGCGCCCCCCACGCCCTCCCCCCTCGCGCCCCCCGACGGCGGCAGCATCGACGCCTACGCAGACATGAGCGCCCAACTCGCCGCCCTGCACACGTTCTTGAGGGCGCGGGCGGCGGAGAGCGCGGACGTGACCCCGCTCTTCTACGAGTCCCTGGGGTATGCCCTGGGGTACGCCGACGCGTGCATGGAGCAGCGGGACATCGTCGGCGCCGTACGCAAGTTGGCGTGGATGCGCAACGAGGCCAAGCGCTGGGAAGGCCACCCGGACTATCCCGCGGAGGCCGGCCGGTGACCGAGCAGCGACCCGAGCGACCGACCACCGAGAAAGAAGCGACGGCCGCGGAGTGGGCGGCCTTCCTGGAGGCCCGCGTCAAGGAGGAACTGGAGGCGGCCGACGCCCTTAGCCCCCACGGCTGGTGGGAGCTGACCGAGCCGGGCGCGCGGCGGTTCGGCGTGCGGGGAATGGGCGGCCGGGTCTTCGCACCGATCCTCACCGGCTCCGGCCACTTCCTGGACCAGGCCACCGCCCTGCACATCGCCCGCAACCAGCCCCACCGCACTCACGGTGACCACGTGGGCAAGCTGATGCTGGTCAACCTGCTCAAGCTCCAGGCCGCCGAGGACGGCGCCCCGCTGGCTGGCGCCCTCCTCATGATCGTCCGTCAGTTCTGTGATCCGTTCCTCGACCACCCCCAGCACCCCGAGTACGTCCCTCCGGAGGGGCCGTGAGCGCGGATCTGGACGTCGTCGAGGCCGAGTTGGTCGACGACGACGCCGTGGACCTGGTTGCCGAAGCGCCGGTGCGCTACCTCGTCACTCAACACACCATGCTGGGGCCCGGCGAGCTGCCGCCCCTCGCCAACAAGCGGCCGAGCTGGACCGATGCCGACTTCCGCCTGTCCGCCGAGGACATCGCGGACCTGGCCGAACCCGACCTCGCGGACACCACCGAAGCAAACCGCAAGTCCACGATCGGCGCCTTCGAGGAGTGGTGCGCGGCGCAGGACCCGCCGCGGCTGGCCCACCCCTGTACGACAGCGACGTATACCTCGTACGGCCTGCACCTGATCCGCCGAGGCAAGGCCGGGGAGTACAGACCGGACAGCGTCGGTCAGTACATGTCCCGGATCTGGAACTGGCAGCCGATGGACCTGCGGCCCGACCCCAGCCGCTTCAAGGGGCGCCTGCGCGCCTGGAAGAAGGAGTGGGTGAAGGCCGGCGGCGAGGTCGAACGCGCAGCCGCGGCCACGATCGAGTACACCGTCCGGATTCTCAACTCGATCGATGAGAGCACGAACATCGGCAAGCGGGACGCGTTCCTGGTGGTGCTCGCTTACGCCAACCTGCACCGGGAGTCCGAGCTGGCCGACCAGCTCAACAAACGGCTGCGGATTTACGACACCGGCATCCACGTCACCACCGCCATGTCCAAGACGGACCAGGCGGGCAAGGGGTCCGGCCGCTTCATCAACGACCGCGCTGACCTCCAGCTCGTAGGCCGCGCCCGCGCCTGGTTCGCCGTGCTGCGCGAGCTCGGCGCGGACGGCCCAGACCAGCCGACCTTCCGGGCCCTGACCGTGAAGGGCGGTCTCCGTTCCTACCCGGCGAACCGCAAGCGCGGCACCCGGATGCGGCCGGGCTCGCTCAACGAACGGTTCCAGCTCCTCGCCGAACAGGCAGGCGTGCCATACATCGACGGCAAGAAGGTCACCTCCCACTCGTGGCGGGCCGGCGCGAACACCGACATGGCCGAGAAGGGGGTTCCGCTCGCCGAGCGCAACCTGGCCGGCCGGTGGGCGGACGGCTCCCATACCGCGGACACGGTCTATGACCGCCGCCACGGTGTCGGGACAAGCGACCCGCTCGACAAGGTTCCGCAGTTCGGCGGCCCCGCCCGAGCAGCAGTCGCAGAGGCCCGAACGAGCTGATTTGCCACTGGGCCCCGAGCGTCACCTTTCCGCTATCGATCACTCGCGGTACGCTCCCCCTAACCCATGGGTACGGCTGTACGAGGATGGCCCGTCTCCCCCATTTGCGCTGGGGGAGACGGGCCATCTCTTCAACAGTCGTGCGGATCAGGCTTGGTTGACCAAGCCCTGCACCGCGTCATCAACGAAGGTGGCGAACGCCTCGGGGGCAAACAGCAGTATGGGCCCCGTCGGATTCTTCGAGTCGCGGACAGCGATCCCAGCATGTGTACGGAGCACGTCAGCGACCTCAACGCACTGCCCCTGAGAGTCCCCGCTGTAAGAGGACTTTCTCCAGACGGCGCCGTCGAGGGCATCGAGCACACGACGGCGTCCGTTGTTCGTGTTCACTGGTGCAGTTCCTCCAGGTACTGGTTGAGAAGATCCCGTGTCTTGTCCACGGGAAGCGCAGCGGAAGCGATGTTGTCGAACTCGGCTTCCAAGTAGGCGACTTGATCAGGGTCGTACGTGTGTGACCCGCCCATGGGATTGTCGATGCTGGCGACGGGCGTCCAGGGATGACGGAACGTGAGGATCGTCATCGCCCCGTTTGAACCGTAGGACGGGTGGGCGGTGAGCGGCACGATCTGAAGGGTTACGTTCGGCATCTCTGAGGCGTCCAGCAATTTGCGTAGCTGATCCCTCATCAGGGCAGGGCCGGAGTCGAACTGCGCGTGAAAGGCGGATTCCGGCACCAGCGCGTGGAACTGGGCGCGGCTCAGGACTTCCTGCCGTGCCAGGCGCAGGGCGATCAGCGACTCGGGGTTGTTCGACCGACTGATCGAAAGCATCTCCCTCACGTAGCCGTGAGACTGCAACAGACCAGGTACGACCTTGGGATGGATGATCCGGATGGTCTCCGCTTCGGCTTCCAACTCGACGAAGTCCAGGTACGCCTGAGTGACGCGATCGGCGTACGGAGCCCACCACCCCGTTCCGGGCTGCTCCTCGGCGACCCGCGCGACCTCCTCCACGCCGGCCGGGTCGTCCACGCCCAACTTCGCGCAGAGCCCGCGCACTTCAACGGCGGAAATGCGGTATAGCCCTCGCTCGATCCGGCTGAGTTTCGTGGTGTCCCAGCCCATCAGCTTGGCGGCGTCGCCGGACTTCATCTCCCCACGCCATCGGCGCAACTGAGCGCCAACACGCCGTCTCTTGATAGTCGGCGTCGCTCGCTTCTGCGTCATAGACGCAGTGTGGCACGTCATCGACTTGCGTTGCTATCCG
>NZ_JBFAJJ010000023.1:0-140491 GCF_040655155.1 Streptomyces sp. NPDC050508 | reverse complement strand
CCGCAGGGCCATCGGCGCAGCCGACGCGACCGCAGGGAGCGCCCTTTACTCGGGCCGCGGAAGCCCGACACTGGCCAAGAAGCGAGTGGCCCAACAGTCACTGATTAGGGAGGAGGAGCTCGAATTTCAGGCAAGGCAGTACGTTGATCTCCGCAGCGCTCATCGAAGAGAAGGCGGAGAGACTGTGAACGTGAACGTGAACGTGACCGAGCTGACCTGCGAGGGCGGCGAGTGCCTCCTTGCCGTCCGTTGAGGCGTGCAGCCGGCGGCGGTGTGGTCGTTGCCCTTCTCCTCGCGACCCTCAGTGCCTGTAGTGGTGCGGCAACCGACAAGGCGCCCTCGATCACCGCGCCCGAGGTGTTCTACCTCCGCCCCGTCGGCGACAAGTCCGGCCCGGCCGACAAGGCGCCCTTCAAGTTCTCCGCCGATGACGGCAAGGTGCGCACCGATGGCACGGGAGCCGTCAATCACACCCTCACGGTGGACGTCCTGCCCGGCGCGAAGGCAGCGGTCGTACTGCACAAGAGCGGGAACTGCACGGGCGGCCCCACACATGTGACGTGTGCGGTCGGTTCCAAGTACGACAGTTCGACGGGGGGTGGCAGTGTCTCCCCGGTCGCGGCCAAGGGCAGTAAGCCGGGTGATGTGGGGGAGGTCCGGTTCACTTACGCGGACCGGAGCGGGAAGAAGGTCACCGCGCGGACGAAGGCTGTCGTGGGGGAGCCGGTGGTCGAGGTGCTGACTGCCGAGTCGATCGGTGGAGTTCACCCCGGTGCCGAGTTGAGCGAGCCGATCGTCGTCCGGAACACGGGTGAGGTGCCGGTCAGGGGGCTGGGGTTCAAAGTCACCGTCGACGATGTGGAGTTCGAGGAGCAGTACGCCAACTGCCTTTATCCCAGCTTCTATCGGGGGCACATAGCGGTCTGCCGGTTCCCGGATGTCCGTATCGCGCCGGGGCAGACCGTGGTCGTCCGGCCCACGCTCCGGCTCCGTGCATCGAAGGCGAAGATGTACGCCACCTTCAACAGCGAGGCGTGGGCCCTCGACATGGGGCCTGGGCAGTACGGCAGTTACCCGGGCGGAGGCGACCACGGTGACGGTCCGGCTCTCCGTGCTGAAGCCACCGCCGCCAAGAAGGGCACCTATGTCAAGGGCGGCGGCTGGACGCACGTGGTGCTCGACACCCACGCCGACTACTCGGTCTCCGACGTGAACCTGTACGGCGCCCCCGGCACCAAGCGGACCTTCAAGCTCACCGTCCGCAACAACGGCCCCGCCGACGCCGGCGCCACGGAGAAGCTCGTGTTCGACCCGCCGCTCGGCCTGACCATGGTGAAACAGCCCATGAGCGAGTACGACGACGGCGCCTACGAGCCCTACTGCAAGAGCAACGGCTACACCTACACCTGCGACATCAACGCGCTGAAACCGGGCAAGACCCAGACCTTCACGTTCACGATGCGCCTCGGCGACCCGGGCGAAGGCACCCTGTCCCTCCAGGACAAGGCCCCCCGGACCGACGACGATTGGTATGTCGGCGACCGCGACCCGGACCCGACCAACGACGAGGCCGTCATCAAGGTCCAGCCCGAGCGATAGCCGCGCCGTCGTTCGGGGCAGGGGCCGGTCTTCAATCCCGGCCCAGTACCACCGTCCCCGAGGAGCAGAACCAGCCGCCCGTCCCGGAGGCGACTCCGAGGCGTGGCAACTCCCCGTCCCCAGCCGTCACTTGACGGGTCCCGGCCTCGCCTCGCAGCTGCCGGACCGCCTCCACCAGCAGGAACAGCCCCCGCATCCCGGGGTGTTGGGCCGACAGTCCGCCGCCGTCCGTGTTGACGGGCAGTTCCCCGCCCGTCACCCGCAACCGCCCCTTCTCCACGAAGGCGCCGCCTTCGCCCTTCGCGCAGAAACCCAGATCCTCCAGCGTCACCAACGTCATGTAGGTGAACGCGTCGTAGATCTCCGCGAAGTCGATCTCCTCAGGTCCGACTCCCGCCCGTTCGAAGGCCAGTCGGCCGCTCACCGCCGCCGGTGACACCGTGAAGTCGGGCCACTCGGACATCGCGGCGTGCGAGACGTGTTCTCCGGTGCCGAGTACCCACACCGGTGCGATGCGGCAGTCCCGTACGTACTCCTCGGCGGCCAGCAGTACCGCCGCTCCGCCGTCGGACCGTATGCAGCAGTGCAGTTTGGTGAAGGGGTCGGCGATCATCGGGCCGGAGAGGACGTCGTCGACGGTGATCGGGTCGCGGAACATCGCGTCGGGGTTGAGGGCGGCGTTGGCGCGGGCCTGTACCGCCACCTCCGCCAACTGCTCGATCGTCGTGCCGAATTCGAGCATGTGGCGGCGCGCGGCCATCGCGTACTTGGCGATCAGTGTGTGGCCGTAGGGGACTTCGAACTGGAGGGGGCCCCGCGCGCCGAAGGAGAGGTTACCCGTTCGGCGGCCCGCCTTGATGTCGGCGCGGGCCGTCGAGCCGTAGACCAGCAGCACGGCGTTCGCGTGGCCTGCGGCGATCGCGTCCGCCGCGTGGGCCGCCATGACCTCCCACGTCGAGCCGCCCACCGCTGTCGAGTCGACCCAAGTCGGGCGCAGGCCCAGGTATTCGGCCACCTCCACCGGCGGCAGCGTGCCCAGGCCCGCCGACGCGAAGCCGTCGACCGCCTTCCGTTCCAGGCCCGCGTCCGCCAGTGCGCGGCGGGCCGCCTGGGCGTGCAGGGCGTAGGGGGTCGTGTCGTCGACGCGTCCGCAGTCGGACAGTGCCACGCCCACCACGGCGACCTTGCGGCTCCCCGCTGTCATGAGGCGCCTCCTCCCTCTGTGCATATCGTGCCCGGACTCCTAATATGACGGACCGTCAGATCTGGAGGGAAGTGTCATGGACGCCAGCTTCACCGACGAGCAGGACGAGATCCGCCGTACCCTCCGCGAACTCCTCACCAAGCGCTGCGGACCGGAGCGTCTCCGTGCCGCCCTCGACACCCCGGCGGGGCACGACCCCGTGCTCTGGACCGCCCTGGCCGACCAGTTGGGTCTGCCGGGGCTCGCGCTTCCGGAGTCGTACGACGGTGTCGGCTGTACGGTCACCGAACTGGCCCTGGCGTGTGAGGAGACGGGTCGTTTCCTCGCCCCTTCCCCGCTCCTCGCCACCGCCGTGCTTGTCGCCCCTCTCGTCCTGGCCCTCGGTACCGAGACCCAGCGCGCCCGGCTGCTGCCCCGGATCGCCGCCGGTTCCCTGACCGCCGCCCTCGCCGTACCGGGCACCGCCCTCGCCACCACCCTCACCCTCACCGGCGACAACTCCGGGGAGTGGGCGGGGGGTGGGCGTGCGGGTGGGGTGCAGGCCAGGCGGGTGGGGGAGAGCGGGTGGCGGTTGTACGGGCAGGTGGGGCAGGTTCTCGACGGGCACAGTGCGGAGTTGCTGCTGGTCGCCGCCCATGTCGGTGGTTTCGCCCGGTCGCGGACGCTGCTGTTCCTGGTGGCGGGGGACGCGGACGGGCTCGTGCGCGTACGGCAGACCGCCCTCGACGCGACCAGGCCTCAGGCACGGCTCGAACTGCGGGACGTGGACGCCGAGTTGCTGGGCGTCGACAGCGGTGCTGATGTCCTCAGGGCACTCGCGGGGCTCGGCGACAGCGTTGCCGCCGTGCTCGCGGCAGAAGCCGTCGGGGCCGCCGACCGTGCGTTGGAGCGGACCGTCGAACACGTCAAGCAGCGTGAGCAGTTCGGGCGGGCGATCGGGTCGTTCCAGGCGGTGAAGCACCGGCTGGCCGATGTGTATGTGCAGGTGCAGGCGGCGAAGTCGGCCGCCTACTACGCCGCTTGGGCAACCGGGAACGGAGACGGGGAGCGGGTCGGTGGGCTCGCGCTCGCTCAGGCGTTGGAGGCCCTGAGGACGGCTGCCTCCGAGGGGATCCAGCTCCACGGCGGGATCGGGTTCACCTGGGAGCACGACGCCCACCTCTACTTCAAGCGTGCCGCCGGCGACGAACTGCTCTTCGGGCCGGTGCACCGGTTGCGGGCGCACGCCGCCGAAAGGGCGCGCCTCTTCGAGAGTCAGAGCGAGAGTCGCGAGGTGACGGTGTGATCGGTGTGCGTGCGGTGCAGAAGGTGTCGTCGACCAGGGCGTTCGCGCGGGTCGCCCCCCATGTCATCCCCGCCCTCGACCGGGCCGTCCACCGGCTCACCCGGGGAAAGGTGCTGCTCAGCGCGCAGATGCTGCCGGGGGTCGTCCTGACCTCGACCGGTGCGCGGAGCGGACAGCCGCGGTACAGCCCCCTCGCCTGTATGCCGGTGGAGGGCGGCTGGATTCTCGTCGGGTCCAACTTCGGCCGGGCCGGCAACCCCGCCTGGACGCACAACCTCCTCGCTCACCCCGATGCCGAGGTCAGCTGGAAGGGCGAGGAGATTCCGGTCACCGCCCGGCTGCTGGAGGGCGTGGAGCGGGCGGAGGTGTGGAAGGCGGCGCTCGCCTTCTGGCCGCCGTACGCGACGTATCAGGCGCGGGTGGAACGGGAGATCCGGCTGTTCCGGATCACACGCAGGGCAGGCGGCGGTCCATGTGAGTGAACCGCCGCCCGCGAGACAGGACTTGGGACCTGAGAAGCAGGACTCCTACTTCGTCGGCTTCTTGCCGGTCACGCCCAGGTGGACCAACAGCGCCAGGTTCGGCTTGAGTTCAGCCTGCTTGACGCCCCACGTCTGGAAACCCTTCTGGTGCGAGGCGACGGCCGCGAGCATCGCGACCAGTGAACCGGCGACCGCCGCCGGGTTCACGTCCTTGTCGACCCTGCCCTTGGCCTGCAACTCGGCGACCGCGTCCGAGAGGGAGTTGTTCACGGAGTTGAGGATCTTCATGCGGATCTTGTAGAAGCGTTTGTCGCCCTCGGCCGCTCCGAGGTCGACGACCCGCAGGATCGCGTCGTTCCTGCGCCAGAACTCCAGGAATCCGTCCACGAGTTCCTGCGAGGTCTGCCAACCTGCCTTGCCGACCCATGACCGGCCGGCGAGCAGTTCGGTCAACTGCCCTCCCTCCGTGGCCATTTGCTCGGCGATCTCCAGGACGGCGCCTTCGACGTCCGGGAAGTACTGGTAGAAGGTCGCGGGTGAAGTACCCGCCTTCCGGGCGACATCGATGACTTTGACGTCCCGGTAAGGGGAGGAGCTGAGCATCTCGCTTAGGCAGTCGAGCAGCTTCTGCCGGGTCGCCTGCCCACGCCGGCCGGCCACGCGGCCGTCGACGGTACGCACTTGTCCTGTCATGCCGTCAGCTTACCGAGGGGTGATCGGAGCGCGATTCGGCCGACTGCAAATGGGGTGCACGGGGGTCGAGAGGGTGGTGTGCCTGGTCTGCGGGGTGCGTGCGGCGCCGTTACTTTGACGGTATGGCCGAAAACAGGGCATCCGCGTACGGAGAGGGCGTCCCCTGCTGGGTGGACGCGCAGCTTCCCGACGTGGAGGCGGGCAGGCGGTTCTACGGTGAGCTCTTCGGGTGGACCTTCGAGGAGGCGTACGGCGGCTCCGTATGGGCCCGCAAGGACGGCGAGGCCATCGCGGCGCTCGCCCGTAAGGCGGACGGGCGGATGCCGACCGTGTGGACGGTGTACTTCGCGACGCCGGACGTGGTGCGGCTGACCGGGCGGATCCAGGCAGTCGGCGGGCAGGTCGTCATGGCGCCGATCCCCGTGGGGGAACTGGGCACGGCCGCTCTCGCCGCCGACCCGGAGGGTGCCGTCTTCGGTCTGTGGCAGGCGGCCCGCCACCCCGGTTTCGGCGCCCGGCACAAGCCCGGCACCTTCGGCTGGGCCGAGCTGTACGCCCGTGACACGGAGGCCGCGAACACTTTCTACGGCGGACTTTTCACAGATGCTCTGTTCGGACCGGAGGCCGTTCCCGACTTCGGGCGCGCGCCCGTCTCCGACGTTTTCCCGGTGGAGATGCCGCCGCATTTCCTCGTGCACTTCCGGGTCGAGGACATCGAGCCTGTTGTGGGGGCGGTGAACCGGCTCGGCGGGCGGGTTCAGGTTCCGCCTTTCGAGACGTCGTACGGGAAAGTGGCCGTCGTCACGGACAATCAAGGGGCGTCGTTCGCACTGCTGCAACGCTGACCGCAACGCCGACACCTGGATGTTTGTCCGGAGATATGGCGAGACACCCCGATTAGTCGCCGGGTTCGCAACCTGTGGCCCGGCCAGGAAGAATCAGGGTGCGTGCCGCCATGGCGGTGCGGTGGTGAGACGCTGCACGGGGTCGCGTACATATGTGGGTGACGCGGCCCGTACGGGGAGGTGGCAGGCAAGTGGTGGATCAGCTGACGCAGCACGATCCGCGGCGGATCGGGCCGTTCGAGGTGCTGGGACGGCTGGGCGCGGGCGGCATGGGGCTGGTCTATCTCGCGCGCTCGGCGTCCGGCCGGCGGGTGGCGATCAAGACCGTGCGGACGGAGCTCGCCGAGGACCAGCTGTTCCGGGTCCGCTTCACGCGCGAGGTCGAGGCGGCGCGGGCCGTCTCCGGCTTCTACACGGCTGCCGTGGTCGACGCCGATCCGCGTGCCGCTGTGCCGTGGCTGGCCACCGCGTACGTGCCCGCGCCCTCCCTCGAAGAGATAGTGAACGAGTGCGGGCCGATGCCGGCCCAGGCGGTGCGCTGGCTCGCGGCGGGGGTCGCGGAGGCGCTGCAGTCCATTCACGGGGCAGGTCTCGTTCACCGTGACCTCAAACCGTCGAACGTGCTCGTGGTCGAGGACGGGCCGCGGGTCATCGACTTCGGTATCGCCTCCGGTGTGTCGAACACCCGTTTGACGATGACGAACGTGGCGGTGGGTACCCCCGCCTACATGTCTCCCGAGCAGGCGAAGGACTCGCGCAGCGTCACCGGCGCCAGCGACGTGTTCTCGCTCGGCTCGATGCTCGTCTTCGCGGCCACCGGACACCCCCCGTTCCACGGCGCCAACCCGGTCGAGACCGTCTTCATGCTGCTGCGCGAGGGCCCCGACCTCACCGGTCTCCCGGACGAACTGCGCCCCCTCATCGAGTCCTGCATGCAGATGGAGGCCACCGGTCGCCCCAACCCGGCCGACCTCCAGGCCCAGCTCGCACCGCACCTCTTCGGCTCCGGCTCCGACGACAGCGGTACGGCGTCGGCCTGGCTGCCCGAGCGTGCGGTGGGCCTGATCGAGACGCGGCGCGGTGGACGCCCGCCCGTGAAACCGGCGCCCAGCAGTGGCCGTAGCGGTGGCGGGCGCGTTCCCGTGCCGCCCCCGCCCTCCCACGACCCCGTGGTGCCCGTCCCGGTCGGCGCCCCCGACACCGGGCCCGTCCGGCTGGCCGGCGCCCCGGTGCCCATCGGTCCGGGGCCGCGCGTCGCCGACGCCCGCGCCGCCGCCGTGAAGGCGCCCCCTCCGGAGGCCGGCCTCGTCGCCTCCTGGTCCCGGCCCCGGCCCGGCGTCAACGGCGCCGACCCCGCGCCCGTACCGCCCCCGCTGCCCCCGGAGACCGCCGCCGGCTGGCGCCCCTGGCGGTTCCGCATGTCGAACGACGTCTGGGGCACCCCGACCGTCGCCGGTGACCTCGTCTACGTCACCTCCTTCGAGGTGCACGCCCTGGACGTGCAGACCGGCCGCCGCTCCTTCAAGACCCGGGACGTCGCCTGGTCGATGGCGGTCGCGGACGGCCGTATCCACGCCTCGGACGGCCCCACCCTCTTCGCCCTGGACGCCCGCGAGGGCGGCGACCTGTGGCGGCTGTCCACCGACGCCTGGGTGTACTCCCTCAAGGCCGAGCGCGGCACCGTGGTCACCGGCACGCGCGGCGGCGGAGTGCACGCCTGGGAGGCGTCCAACGGGCAGAAGCTCTGGCAGCTGAGCGGAGCGCAGACCGACTTCGAGTCCCCGGAGGCGGGCCCGGCGCTGCACGACGGCACCGTGTACGTGTGGCAGGACGCCCGGCTGCGCGCCCTGGACGCCCGCACGGGCGACGAGCGGTGGGCGTACCCGATCGGCGACGCGGCCTCCTGCGGCGGCGTACCCGTACGGATCGCCGCGGCCCCCGACGGCCACGTCTACGTCGCCGCCGGTACCCGCGTCCTGTCCATCGAGGTGGCGAGCGGCCGGGTCCGCTGGCACTTCGAGGCCCCCGCGGTCTTCCTCTGCCCGCCCACCTTCGCCCCCGGCCCCGCGGTCACCGGCGGCGGCATCTACCTCGCCGACTACCTCGGCACGGTCTACGCCCTCGACGCCGCCGACGGCCGCGACCGCTGGCGCATCGCGACCGAGCCGCGGGCGTCCATCGAACCGGTCCTGGTCGCCGCCGGGCATGTGCACGTCGGCAGCGGCAAGGGGCTCTACACCCTCGACGCGGTCACCGGTACACCCAAGTGGCGCTTCCAGGCGGGCGGCGACATCGTGGGCTCGCCCGTGGTCGCCGAGGAGCGCATCCACTTCGGCTCCACCGACCACCTCCTCTACACCCTCAAGGCCGACGACGGCCGGCTCCGCTGGAAGCTCGCGACCGGTGGCGAGATCACCGGGGCACCCGTGGTCAGGGACGGGGTCGTGTACGCGTGCAGCAAGGACCGCTGCGTGTACGCCCTCGACGCGGAGAAGGGCACGGGCACCGCAAGAACCGCGTGAGCGGTGCCAGTTGACCAGGTGGGTAGCATGATCGGATGCATACGCGGGGGCGCAGGCTCAGATTCACGGCGGTACTGGCACTGACGGTACTCACCCTCACCGGCTTCTCCACGGGACGGCACCACAGCCACAGCCGTCACGGGAGCAGCGGGGGCGGGGGCGGGTGCAGCAGCTCCAGCCAGGACCACGACACGTCGACATCGTCGGGCGGTACGACGAACGGCTCGACGCACCGTTCGCGGCCCACCTACCGTTCCACCCCCACGGCGACCTCGTCCGCCACCGCCCGGCCTCTGAAGGACGGCACCGCGGTGCTCAAGCGGTGCGCGAGCCTGGACGACCCGTACTCGACCGTCGAGGTCAGGAACCCGAACGGGCGCGAGACGCTCTTCACCGTGAAGGTCGCGTACAAGGACAGCAACGGGTCCACCCTGGCCGACACGACCAGCCAGGTGTCGGTGCCCGCGAACGGCAGGGCGACCCTCCGGATGGCCGCCGCCAGCACGGGCGCCCTGGACCGGCTCGATCACTGCGAGGTCGATCCACGGGCCACCGCCGATCGGTGACGCCCCTCGGCGCCGCTCACCGCGTCCGGAAGCCGCCGTTCTTCCGGTCGGCGAACAACTCCGCCTGCCGTTCGGTCGGGAGATTGCCGAGGGCGATCAGCGGCGGCGCCTGCGCGTAGGCCTGCGCCCGCGCCGCCTCCTTCGCCGCCCACAGCGCCCGCACGGTCCCCTGTACCCCCTCCGTCGGATACCCGGCGATGACGGTCGCGCAGGCCACGGCCGCCTCCAACGCCCGCCCGGGCTCGGTGAGTTCGGAGACCAGCCCCAGCTCGTACGCCCGCCGCGCGGAGATCCGCTCCGCGGTGCCCATGAGCATCATCCGCGCGACCTCGCCGTACGGCATCCGGTGTGCCATCAGCACCGACTCGTAGGCGCTGACCATGCCGTAGGTGGTGTGCGGGTCGAAGAACACGGCGGTCGGGTCGGCGACGACGAACTCGCTCTCGCCCAGCAGATAGAACGCCCCGCCGCAGGCCATCCCGCACACGGCGGAGATCACCGGCTTCCACAGGTCGTTGGCCTTCGGGCCGATGCCGAGCAGTGGATCGTCCTGCATGTACGGGGAGTTGGGCTGCGGCACGACCGCGTCCCGGTCGAGCCCGGTGCAGAAGGCGCGCTCCCCGGCCCCGGTGAGGACGACGGCCCGTACGGCGTCGTCGAAGCGCAACTCCCGCCAGGTGGCTGCCAGTTCGGCGGCCGTGGTGAGGTCGATGGCGTTGAGTTTCCGCGGCCGGTCGAGGGTGACGACGGCGACACCGGTCTCTTTGTCGGCGGAGACACGCAGAGTCATGACCGCTCCAGGACCCACTGCGGAAGCCCGGCCTCGTCGAACACGACCTGCACCCGCGCCCCGATGCGAATCCGGTTCGGGGAAAGGGAGTTGATCGCGGCCCCGGACGCGCTGACGAGATTCCCGACCAGCCGGATACGCGGGGCGTCGGCCAGCTCGACCACGATCACGTTGTACGGCGCGACGGCGGCGTAGTCGGGGAGGAGGGGCGGATGGGGGAAGACGTACGACCAGACCCTCCCGCGCCCGCTCACCTGCCGCCACTCGCTCGCGAAGGACTGGCAGTGGGGGCAGCAGGGGCGGGGTGGGAAGCGGGGTTCGTCGCAGTCGGCGCAGGTCTGGACGCGGAGTTCGCCCTCGCGGGCGTACTGCCAGAAGGGGGCGCCGTCGGTGTCGGTGAGCGGAGTGAGCATGGCGGTCGACTCCTCATTTCACTTCGTGAGCAGCAGGGCGGAGGTGGGGACGCCCTCGCCCGCCGTGACCAGGCAGGTGGCGGCGTCCGGGACCTGGGCGGTGCTGGTGCCGCGCAACTGCCGTACGCCCTCGGTGATCAGGTTGAAGCCGTGGACGTACGCCTCGGAGAGCCCGCCGCCGCTGGTGTTGAGAGGCAGCCGCCCGCCGATTTCGAGGGCGCCGCCCTCCGTGAAGGCGCCGCCCTCGCCGCGCCCGCAGAAGCCGTAGCCCTCCAGGGAGAGGGGGACGAGGGCGGTGAACGCGTCGTAGATCTGGGCGACGTCGACGTCCTGCGGGGTGAAGTCGGCGTGTTTCCACAGGTGTCGGGCGGCGGTCCAGGCGGGGCCGGTGAGGGGGTCGTCGTTCCAGTAGTTGACCATGCCGTGGTGCTGGGCGGGGAGGCCCTGGGCGGCGGAGTGGACGTGGACGGGGGTGCGTCGGCAGTCGCGGGCGCGTTCGCGGGAGACGACGACACAGGCCAACGCCCCGTCCGTCTCAAGGCAGTTGTCGAAGAGGCAGAGAGGTTCGCTGATCCAGCGGGAGGTCATGTACATCTCGCGGGTGAGGGGGCGGTCGTACATGATGGCCGCCGGATTCTGGTTGGCCCTGTTCCGGCAGGCGAGAGCCACGTTGAACAGGTGATCCCGGGTGGCGCCGAACTCGTACATGTAGCGGCGCGTGAGCATGGCTATTTCGTCCGCCGGCCGGAGGAGTCCGAAGGGGCGGGTCCACTGGGCGGGGGTGGGGAGTTGGCGGGCGGTGTTGGTCCACGGTCTGGGCCCGCTGCCCCGCTTCCGGGACCGCCAGGCCACGCCGACCGTCGCCTGCCCGGCGGCGATGGCGGTGGCGAGATGCGCGACGGTGGCGCAGGAACCCCCGCCCCCGTACCCGACCTTGCTGAAGAAGGTGAGGTCTCCGAAGCCGACCGCCTTCGCCAGCTCGACCTCGTCGGTCTCCTCCATCGTGTAGGAGGCGAGGGCGTCGACCTCGCCCGGGGCGATTCCCGCGTCGTCGAGCGCGGCGAGTACGGCCCGGCAGGCCAAGGTCCGCTCGTCCTCGGGGAGTTGCTTGGCGAAGGGGGTCTGACCGATCCCGACGATGGCGGTCGCGTCCTTCAGCCCGCCCGTGCTCTGTCCGGCCATGCTCTGTGCACCTCCGCGTGATCCCGGGGCTGCTGACAGGGCGTCAGGCTACAGCTAATCTGACGGTCAGTCAGCTACTGCGTGCAGGGAGGCCGTTCATGCGCGGAGACGTGGAGTGGGGCAGCATCCCGGGCCTGGTGCGCTCGGCCGCGGAGCACTACGCGGACGCCGAGGCGGTGGTGGAGGGCCGTACGCGGATCTCGTACGCCGAGTTGGGCGCCCGGGTGGAGCGGGCGGCGGCGGCCTGTGTCGCGAGCGGCGTGGAGGTCGGCGACCGGGTGGGCATCTGGGCGCCCAACTCGCTGGACTGGATCGTCTCGGCGCTGGGCGCGGTGTCGGCGGGCGCGGTGCTGGTGCCGCTGAACACGCGCTTCAAGGGGAGCGAGGCCGCGTATGTGCTGCGCAGCAGCGGGGCGCGGCTGCTGTTCGTGACCGGGACGTTCCTGGGGACGTCGTACGTGGCGTCGCTGCGACGGGCGGCGGGGGAGGGGTCCGGGGGGTTCGGGGGGTCCGGGGACGGTCCCCTGCCCGGACTCCCCGCGCTGGAGCAGGTCGTGGTGCTCGCGGACGACGCGCCCGCCGACTTCCGTACCTGGAAGGACTTCCTGGCGGGCGGGGAAGGGGTGGGCGAGACGGAAGTGCGGGAGCGGGCGCGGGAGTTGGACGGTTCGTCGGTCTCGGACATCATCTTCACGTCGGGGACGACGGGCCGCCCGAAGGGTGCGGTGATCACGCACGCGCAGACCTTGCGGGCGTACGAGGTGTGGAGCGATCTGGCCGGCCTGCGCCGCGGCGACCGCTATCTCATCGTGAACCCCTTCTTCCACACCTTCGGCTACAAGGCGGGTGTGATCGCCTGTCTGATGCGGGGCGCGACGATGATCCCGCAGCCGGTGTTCAACGTGGACACGGTGCTGGCGAACATCGCGGCGGAGCGGGTGTCGGTCCTCCCGGGCCCGCCCACCCTGCACCAGTCCCTCCTCGACCACCCGGCCCGCGACACGCACGACCTGTCCGCTCTGCGGCTGGTGGTGACCGGGGCAGCGGTGGTGCCGTTGCGGCTGGTGGAGCGGTTGCGGGGCGAGCTGGGAGTGGGGACCGTCCTCACGGCGTACGGCCTCTCGGAGGCCAGCGGCATCGTGACCATGTGCCGGCGGGGCGACGATCCGTCGGTCATCGCGTCGACGTCCGGGCGCGCGATTCCGGGGACCGAGGTGCGGGTGGAGGCGCCGCTCGGGTCGCCCGGCGAGGTGCTGGTCCGCGGCTTCAACGTCATGCGCGGCTACTACGAGGACGCGGCGGCCACGGCGGAGGTCATGGGGGAGGGCGGCTGGCTGCGGACCGGGGATGTCGGGGTCCTGGACGCCGCGGGCAATCTCCGGATCACCGACCGGATCAAGGACATGTTCATCGTCGGCGGCTTCAACGCGTACCCGGCGGAGATAGAGCAGCTGCTCGGTGTCCATCCCGATGTGGCGGACGTCGCGGTGATCGGCGTACCGGACGCGCGGCTGGGAGAGGTCGGGAAGGCGTACGTGGTGCGGCGGCCGGACGTGACACTGACGGCCGACGACCTGATCGCCTGGGCCCGGCGCGAGATGGCCAACTACAAGGTGCCGCGGGCGGTGGAGTTCGTGGGGGAGCTGCCGCGGAATGCCAGCGGGAAGGTGGTGAAGGGGGAGCTGCGCGGGCTGTGATCGGTCCGGCCGTGCCGGACGCACATCGGCCGCGACGGCTCCCCCTCCGGGCCGTCGCGGCCGATCCCCCGCGTGGGAGAAGGTCTAGCTGGGGTCGGACGTGATGTGCGTGTTGTCCGGCGTGACAGTGCCGTCGTCCTCGGCGGCGGCCACGACACCCTCGACATCCGTGATGTGCGTGTTCAGCGGCTTGACGTCGCCGACCAGCTTGGTGTCGGTGATGTGGGTGTTGTCCGGCTTGACGACCGTCTCGTCGTTCGTGGTGTCGCTCATCCTGCTGCCTCTCCTTGGAGATCGTGGTCAAACTGTCGCGGGCCCATCCGGTCACTCCCCCGAGGGTGGCCGGATGGGCCGCTGGCGCCGCCACTCTAGATCCCGAAAGTGGCGGCTTCACCGACGGTCCGTCTGCCCCCCGACGCGACGGCCCGATACCCAGAAGAGTGGCGGGCGGCGATAAACGATTGATGAACGCCCCAGGACCTCCGCGGCCCGGACTCGGCGCGCCCCGCCCCCGCCTCGACCCAGCCCCCGCGCGGTGTCAGGCCGCCGCCCGCGTCAGCAGTGCCTGGACCTCCGCCGCCTCGGGCGACTCCAGCCGCTCGTAGATCTCCAGCGCCTCGGTCCAGCAGACCTGGGCGCGGCCGGACTGGCCGATGCCGTTCAGGGCCTTGCCGAGGACGGTGAGCACGTTGCCCCGGCGCCACTCGCCGCCGATTTCCCGCAGCGGCGTCAGTGCCATCTCGGCGTTGGCCGCGGCCTGTGCGGGCCGCTGGGCCAGGAGGTCCACCTCGGCGAGGCGGAAGAGGGTCATGCCCTCCCACAGGCGTTGGCGGCTCGCCCGGAAGACGCTCAGGGCCTGGTTGAGATGCGCGACGGCGTCGGCCGGCTGGCTGTTCTTGCCGAGGGCCAGCCCGAGGGCGTAGTGGCCGTTGGCCGCCTTGAGGGTGTGCCCGAGTTCCTCGTACATCTCGGTGCCCTGGCGGGCGAGGTCGACCGCGCTGTCGGCGCGTTCCGTCTGCAGGTGCAGGCGGGAGAGGTTGCACAGCGCCGACGCGGTGCCGGAGAGGTCGCCGCCGGCGCGCCAGCTCGCGATAGCCCGCTCCAGGAACTCCTCGGCCTCGTCGTAGCGGCCCTGGTAGAAGGAGAAGATACCGAGGAGGTTCGCCGCCCAGCAGCACGGCATCGTGTCGGCGGCGGCCTCCGACAGGGTGAGCGCCTGCCGTGCCTCCTGGTAGGCCTGTTCGAACTGCCCGGAGAAATGGCGGGCGTTGGCCAGCACCAGCACGGCCCGGCCCTCGGCCCGGCTGTCGACGGCGGCGCGGGCCGCGTCGCGCAGGGTGGCGCCGGCGGCTTCGTACTCCTTGAAGTTGGCCCCGGACTCGGCGAGATCGACGGCGGCCCACAGCAGGTCGACGGCCCGTCGCAACGTCGTACCGCCCGCCGACTGCCGTACGCAGGCCAGCAGGGGCATCGCCTCGGCGTAGAGCCAGTCCTGTGCGGCGCGGCGGTCGGGGAAGACCAGACCGGCGACGGCGGTCTCCTCCAGGTGGTCGACCAGGCGGTCGCCGGGGCGCTCGATGCCGTAGACCCCGGCGGCCGTGGCGAGGTAGAAGTCCAGCAACCGGGAGAGCGCGGCGGCCGGTTCGCCCGGCGGCCACTCGTCCCGCTCGGCGCACGCACGCGCGTAGAGCCGCACCAGGTCGTGGTAGCGGTAGCGGCCGGGCGCCGCCGATTCGACAAGTGACGTGTCCACGAGGGATTCCAGCAGGTCTTCCGTCGCCTCCGCCGGAAGGTCCAGCGTCGCGGCAGCCGCCGCCAGCGAGATGTCCGGGCCGTCGGCGAGGCCCAGCAGGCGGAACGCCCGTGCCTGCGCCGGCTCCAACTGGCCGTAGCCCAGCTCGAATGTGGCCTTCACGGCCAGGTCGCCGGCCTGCAACTCGTCCAACCGGCGCCGTTCGTCGGCGAGTTTCGCGGCGAGCACCGAGACCGTCCACGTACGGCGGGCCGCCAGCCGTGATGCCGCGATCCGGATCGCCAGCGGCAGGAAGCCGCAGGCCGCGACGACGTCCAGGGCGGATTCCCGTTCGGCCGAGACCCGTTCGGCGCCCACGATCTTCGTGAAGAGCTGCAGGGCCTCCTCGGGGGACATCACGTCCAGGTCGACGAGATGCGCTCCCGCCAGGTCCACCATCCGTATCCGTGACGTCACCAGCGCCGCGCAGCCCTCGGTGCCGGGCAGCAGGGGCCGGACCTGGGCCGCGTCCCGCGCGTTGTCCAGCAGCACCAGCACCCGGCGGCCGTCCAGCACCGACCGGTAGAGCGCCGACCGCTCCTCAAGGGAGTCCGGTATCGCCGAGTCCGACGTGCCCAACGCCCGCAGGAACGCGCCGAGTACGGTCTCCGGTTCCGCCGCACGGGAGCCCGCGCCCTGCAGGTCCACGTACAACTGGCCGTCGGGGAAGGTGGATCGCGCCTGGTGGGCCACGTGCACCGCGAGGGTCGTCTTGCCCACTCCGCCGATTCCCGCCAGTGCCGACACCGCCATCACGCGGCCCTCGGCCGATGCCAGGACCTCGCTCAGTTCGGACACGAAGGACAGGCGGCCCGTGAAGTCAGGGACCGTCGCCGGGAGTTGGTGGGGGCGGACCGGTGGCGCCACGGACTCCGCCGCCGGTGCGGAGGGCTCGGCCAGTCCCGGGTCCGCCTGGAGGATGCGCTGCTGAAGCTCGCGCAGCCCCGGGCGCGGGTCCACGCCCAGCTCGTCGGCCAGCAGGCGCCGGGTGTCCGCGTACACGGCGAGGGCCTCCGCCTGGCGGCCGGAGCGGTACAGGGCGAGCATCAGCAGTTCCCGCAGCCGTTCCCGGAGCGGGTGCGCCGCCGTGAGCGCCGTCAGTTCACTGACCGCCTCCGCGTGACAGCCCTGCTCCAGGTCCATGTCCAGCCGGGATTCGAGGAGTTGGAGCCGCCACTCCTCCAACCTCACCCGCTGCGCCTCCGCGTACGGCCCCGGCACCCCGGCCAGCGGTTCCCCGTCCCACAGCGCCAGCGCCCGGCCCAGCAGATCCCGCGCACGGCACAGGTCGCCCGCCGACTTCGCCTTCTCCGCCTCCGTCGCGAGGTCCTGCGCCACCGTCGCGTCCAACGCGCCCTCGGGCAGCTCCCGTACGGCGTACCCGCCGGACTCGCTGACGAGGACCCCGGCGTCGAGGGCCTTCCGCAGCCGGGACGCGTACGTCCGCACCGCGGCCAGCGCCTGCGACGGAGGGTCGTCGCCCCACAGTGCGTCGATCAGCTCGCCGGAGGTCGCCGTCCGGCCCTCCCGCAGCAACAGCGCGGCCAGCAGGGCACGTTGCTGGGGTGAGCCCATGGAAAGAGAAACAGGGCCCCGCCAGGCACGTACCGGACCGAGCACGCTGAACCGCAGCGCCGTCGACTCTTCCGAGCCGGAGTCAGGGCGCCGCTGCTCCGGTACTCGCGGTCCACCGTCCATCGCCGTTCCCCCTAGGCAAGCCTGTTAACTACGACAGTTTGCCTTGTTCACGGCGGCCGCGTCAGCTCTCGGAGACACCGCTCACAGGTCGCCGCGCGGGATATCACAAGCCCCTCACATGGCCTGCGCACAGTTCCGCACAGAACCGAGCACCCCGAACCCCTATCCGCATAGCTGACGGGTCGTCAGATCGGCGCTACCGTGAGCGCCATGGACACCCAGACCACCGCCCCGACCCCCCTTCCGCCGATCATCTCCGTCGACGACCACACCGTGGAGCCCGCCGACGTCTGGCAGCACCGGCTGCCCAAGAAGTACCTGGACACCGGCCCCCGGATAGTCCGTGCCCCGCTCAAGGAAATGACGTTCCTCGGCGGCCGGTTCAAGCCCGTCATGGGCGAGCCCGGCGACGACGGCCCCATCGGCGACTGGTGGGTGTACGAGGATCTGCACCGCCCCCTCACCCGTCTCGACACCGCCGTCGGCTACAGCCGGGACGAGATCAAGCTGGAAGTCATCACTTACGAGCAGATGCGACCGGGCTCCTACGACGTCCCGGCCCGCCTCGCCGACATGGACGTCAACCACGTCCAGTCCGCCCTGTGTTTCCCCACCTTCCCCCGCTTCTGCGGCCAGACGTTCACCGAGGCCACCGACCGCGAACTCGGGCTGCTCTGCGTCCGCGCCTACAACGACTGGATGGTGGAGGAGTGGTGCGGCCCCGACGCGCACGGCCGCCTGATACCACTCCCTCTCATCCCGTTGTGGGACCCGGAGTTGGCCGCCGCGGAGGTCCGCCGCAACGCGGCCCGCGGCACCCGCGCCGTCGCCTTCTCCGAGATACCCCCGCACCTCGGCCTGCCCTCCATCCACACCGACGACTGGGACCCGTTCCTCGCCGCCTGCGCCGAGACGCAGACAGTCATCGCCATGCACATCGGCTCCAGCAGCCGCATGCCCTCCACCTCGGCCGACGCACCGCCCGCCGTGGGGTCGACGATCACCTTCGCCAACTGCTGCTACTCCATGGTGGATTGGCTGATGAGCGGCAAGTTCGAACGCTTCCCCGACCTCAAAGTCATGTACGCCGAGGGCCAGATCGGCTGGATCCCCTACATCCTGGAGCGCGCCGACGTGGTCTGGGAGGAGAACCGCGCCTGGGGTGGCGTCGCCGACAAGGTCCACCGCCCGCCCTCCGAACTCTTCACCGAGCACGTCTACGGCTGCTTCTTCGACGATGCCTTCGGCCTGAAGAACCTCGACTCGATCGGCGTCGGGAACGTCCTCTACGAGACCGACTACCCCCACTCCGACTCCACTTGGCCCAAGTCCCGCGAGGTCGGCGAGGCACAGATGGGACACCTGGCGCCGGACGTGGTCGAGCGGATCGTACGAGGCAACGCGATCGAACTGCTGGGCCTGACACCGGACGGCCTCTGGGAGGGACCCAAGTGAGCGGCCTCGCCTACGGGTTGCAGCTGCCCGTCCAGTCCCAGAGCACCATCTACGCCGAACCCTGGGAGGCCGACGCCGGCCCCGCCGACCTCGTCGAGATCGCCCGCGCCGCCGACCGGGCGGGCTTCGACTACATCGCGGGCTGCGACCACGTCGGCGTCCCGCGCCGCCTCGCCACCGCCATGAGCACGATCTGGTACGACCCCGTCGCCACCCTCTCCTACCTCGCGGGCGTCACCGAACACGTCCGGCTGCTGAGCCATGTCGCGGTCGTGGGCCTACGGCATCCGCTGCTCACCGCCAAGCAGTACGCCACCCTCGACCACCTCAGCGGAGGCCGGCTGATCCTCGGGGTCGGCGCCGGGCACGTGCGGGAGGAGTTCGAGGTGCTGGGGGTCGACTTCGACCGGCGCGGGGCCGTCCTCGACGAGTCGATGGAGGCGTTGCGTGCCGCGCTCGGCCCGGACGAATTCCCTGAGCATCATGGGAAGTTGTACGACTTCGAGGGCCTCGGTCAGCGGCCCCGCCCCGCGCAGGAACACGTCCCCCTCTGGGTCGGCGGGTCGTCACCCGCCGCCGTACGCCGGGCCGCGCTCAAGGCGGACGGATGGCTGCCGCAGGGCGATCCGCGCGACAAGCTGCCCGCGCAGATCGGGCGGATACGGCGACTGCGCGAAGAGGCGGCCGTAGAAGGGCCGTTCGTGTTCGGGGCCATCACCGAGCCGTTGTACGTCGGCGACCCGGGGTGGGAGGTCGGGCGGCGCACGCTCACCGGGGCGCCGGAAGTCCTCGCCGAGTCCCTTCGCGCCTACCGGGCGATGGGTGTGGACCAGATCCAGGTGCGGTTCCGCTGCCGCGACCGTGGCGAACTCACCGATCAGATAAGCGAGTTCGGGACCGAGGTGGGGCCGTTGCTCTGATCACGCCTGTGATCACGGCCTGTTTGAACACGGTTACGCCGCGCCGCGTATGTACGGACGTACGGACGTTTTGGCTCCGGCGGAAGGACCCCCGAAGTGCGATCCTCCGAACGACTCGTAGTTGCCGTGGCCTCCGCCGGGGTCACCTGGCCGCACGAGAACTGGCCGCCCCCGGACGATCCGTACGTGGACCGTGTGGTGCATGTCTCCCCGCCTTACGACGGGCTGGCGGAGACCACGGCGGACGTCGTCGTGCTGCACTGCGAGGATCCGGCCGTGTCCTTTCCAGGGCTGCTGGAGGTTCTCCGCGCCCGGAGTGTCCCGGCGGTCGTGGTCAGTCCGCGCCGGGACACCGAAGCGGTGGTCGGGGTGTTCCGGGCCGGGGCGGGCTATCTGGTCGAGGGAGACCACTGCCCCGAGATGATGTCCTCGGCGATGGTGGCGGCCACCGTCGGGCACACCTACCTCTCTCCGTCGGCGACCGCCGCGCTGCGCGAGGGGGCCCGGCGGATGGCCGCGACCGACGACGCCATGGAGCGGCTGCGGGCGCTGCTCTCGCCGCGCGAGCAGCAGATCATGGAGCTGCTGTCGACCGGCCTGGGCGCGCAGCAGATCGGGCAGCGATTACGGCTGAGCGAGAAGACCGTCCGCAACAACCTCAGCAACATCTATGCCAAGTTGGACGCCAGGAGCGGCACGGACGCGGTCCTGCGCTGGCTGGGAGCCACACCCGTGCTTCGCACCTGAGAACATCCGAGAACACCTGAGAACGCCGGCCGGAATCCCTTTCCGGCGATCAGGGTGCCGGGACCTCCGACAGGGGTATTTCCACGTCGGTGACATTGGCGCCGCCCTCGCCGAATCCGGCCTCTTCGGACTGGAGGGCCTTCGTCGAGTTCGGGACCGCGTCGGCCGCGGTGGTCTCGCATTTCACATTTCGCAGCCAGAGGCGCCCGTCGGGCGTTCCGTTGTTCAGGATCTGCGGATAGAAGACGTGCACAGTAGCTGCTCCCTCGCTCGGCGCGAAGAACACCGTCTGACCGTCCTGTGCCTCCTTGTACGTGGCCTTCAGGAATCCGCTCACATCGGTGCGCTTGGCGGACCACATGAAGAAGGCGGTGCTGTCCGGCTGCACGGTGTCCGTCCGGCTGAACGAAAGGGTGGTCGTCTTGTCGTCGCGTGTGATGTTGATGGTCGACGTGCTGAATTCCAGGCCGACTTCGAAGAGCGAGTTCCCGAGTTTCGTGCCGGCCTCGGTGACGGTTCCCTCCTCCAGTTGAAGGGTTCTCGTCACGGACGTACTCACGTTGAAGGTCTTCGTCGCGGTGCTCGTGGAACCGCAGTTGTCGGACACCGGGGAGACGCGTTCGTTGGGCCCGAGGCTGTTCGCCTTGAACTGCACGTCCACGAACTCGCAGTTGGCCAGCTTGTCGGAGTCCGCGGAGCAGTCGGCGCTCACTTCGGAGGGGGTGGCGGCGTTCGCCTGGTTCATCAGCGGGATGATCACCGCGAGCGCCGCGACGGGGGCCAGGGCGAGGGTGATGCGCTTCTTCTTGCTCCGGTGGCTTCTTGTGCGGCCGTTCCGGGTCATGGGTGTCTCCTGGGACGTGTAGGGGAGTTGAGCTGCGGTTTCCTGAAGGTCGAGAGGCGGCTCAGCAGTCCTCCAGGACCGCCTTGGAGGTGCCGTCCACGACACCGGGAGCACCGGCCGCGCCCGGCAGGATGACGGGGCCCTCGACGACGTCCGGCGCCACGAAGTTCTGCTCCGGGCTGGCCGGCAGGACGGTGGTCTGTTCGCGGGCGTCGACGCGCACTCGCCATTCGCCGGTCATGCGCTGCAACTTGGGCGTGAACTCCATGTGGAGCACCTTGCCGACCGGCACGTCCCGCGCTTCCGTGTCCCCGGCCGTCGCCGACTTCACGGTCATGTCGAGGGTGCCCTTGTGCTTGCTCCAGGACCCGCTCAGGAATCCGAAGAGGCCTCCTGCGGCGCCCTGTTGGGTGGAGACGTACTTGCCCTGTCCCTGGGCCGAGGTCGACGACCAGGTGATGGACACCTTCGCCGGGTCGGTGGCGTTCGGCTCGCAGTTCGGGAAGTCGATGGACGCCTTTTCGGTGGGCCCGTCGAAGGTCTCGAAATTGGTCTCCACGTAATCGCAGTTGTCGGCCTGGAAACCGTCCGCGAAGGCGCCGCCGAAATCCTCCACGGACCGCTGTTCGCCATTGACCACCGCGGACCTCTCGCACATGGTCATGATCTGGTCCGGCGTCTTCGCGTCGGCCGCGTTCGCCGACGGCAGCAGGGCGACGACCACCCCGCCGGTGGCGAGTGCCGCGCCGATCGCCACGTACCTGACTTTCCTGTTGCGTAATCTCCGCTTTGCCATACCCGGCATTCTTGGAGCCAAGCCGAGGTATGGACAGAGTCAAATGTCCCTACTCCGCGGTCACTTGAAGTGCGCTTGTGCACTTGCAGTGTGCTTGTGCAAGACCTCCCGCTCCATCTGACGCTCCGTCAGGTACGGCGCTACGATGCCCCGCATCCACCGATCCCGAGGAGGCCCGCATGGGCAAGCTGGACGGGCGCGTCGTTCTGGTCACCGGAGCGGCGCGTGGGCAGGGGGAGCAGGAGGCGCGGCTGTTCGCGGCCGAGGGCGCGAAAGTCGTCGTGGCCGATGTGCTGGACGAGCAAGGGGAGGCGCTGGCAAAGGAGTTGGGTGCGTCCGCGTCCTACGTCCATCTCGATGTCGGTGCGGAGGCGGACTGGAGCGCCGCCGTGGGGGCCGCCAAGGAGGCGTACGGGCGGATCGACGGGCTGGTCAACAACGCGGGGATCCTGCGGTTCAACTCCCTTGTGGACACGCCCCTTGAGGAGTTCATGCAGGTCGTGCGGGTGAACCAGGTCGGCTGCTTCCTCGGGATCAAGGCCGTGGCGGCGGCGATGGAGGACGGCGGCACGATCGTCAACACGGCCTCGTACACGGCGGTGACCGGGATGGCGGCCGTCGGCGCGTACGCGGCCACCAAGCACGCCATCCTCGGCCTCACCCGCGTCGCCGCGCTGGAGTTGGCCGACCGGAGGATCCGGGTCAACGCGATGTGCCCGGGCGCCATCGACACCGCGATGTCCAACCCGGCCCAGCTGGACCCGGACGCGGACGTCGAGGAGATGTCCCGGGCGCTCGACGAGTTGTACCGCAAGCTCGTACCGCTCGGCCGGATCGGGAAGCCGGCGGAGGTCGCCCGCCTCGCGCTCTTCCTGAGCTGTGACGACTCGTCCTACATCACCGGGCAGCCGTTCGTGATCGACGGGGGCTGGCTGGCCGGGGTCAGTGTCTTCTGAGTCCTCTGGCGGCGTCTCGCGGTATCTGACAGGGCGTCATCTATTGACGAATCTGACGCAGCGTCAGAAAGTCGTAGCACTCATAGGAACCATCTGGACTGGGGACGGTGAACCTCCTTGGAATTCGGGCTCTTTGTACAGGGATACGTGGGCAAGCGTGCCGAGACGGACCCGCTGGCCGAGCACAAGGCGCTGATGGAGGAGACCGAGTACGTCATCCAGGCGGACAAGTCCGGCTTCAAGTACGCCTGGGCGTCCGAGCACCACTTCCTGGAGGAGTACTCGCACCTCTCGGCCAACGACGTCTTCCTCGGCTACCTCGCCCACGCGACGGACCGCATCCACCTCGGGTCGGGCATCTTCAACCCCCTCGCGCAGGTCAACCACCCGGTGAAGGTCGCCGAGAAGGTCGCCATGCTCGACCATCTCACCGGCAACCGCTTCGAGTTCGGCAGCGGGCGTGGCGCCGGGTCGCACGAGATCCTCGGGTTCATACCGGGCGTGACCGACATGAACTACACCAAGGAGATCTGGGAAGAGACCATCGCCGAGTTCCCCAAGATGTGGCTCCAGGACGAGTACGTCGGCTTCCAGGGCAAGCACTGGCAGCTGCCGCCGCGCAAGATCCTGCCCAAGCCGTACGGCAAGGCGCACCCCGCGATGTGGTACGCCGCCGGGTCGCCTCCGTCGTACGCCATGGCCGCGCGCAAGGGGCTGGGGGTGCTGGGGTTCAGCATCCAGAAGGTGTCCGACATGGAGTGGGTGCTGGAGCAGTACAAGACGGCGATCGTGAACGCGGAGCCGGTCGGGGCGTTCGTCAACGACAACGTCATGGTGACCACGACGGCGATCTGCGCGCCGACCCATGACGAGGCGATCCGGATCGCCACGAGTGGGGGGCTGCACTATCTGCCCTCGCTGGTGTTCCGGTACCACGACACGTTTCCTCGGCCTGAGGGGTTTCCGGTGTGGCCGGAGACCTTGCCCGAATACACGCCGGAGTTTGTCGAACTCCTCGTGGAAGAGGAGCTGTTGATCTGTGGGGATCCCGATGAGGTGCTCACGCAGTGCAAGCGGTGGGAGCAGGCCGGGGCGGATCAGTTGAGCTTCGGGTTGCCGGTGGGGGTGCCGAAGGAGGAGACGTTGCAGACGATTCGGTTGATCGGGGAGCACGTGATTCCGAAGATCGACACGGATCCTGTTCATCGGACTACGCGGTTCCGGGAGACGGCCTGAGGTTGTACGGCGGCTGCGGGTGCGTGGGGGCTGGTCGCGCAGTTCCCCGCGCCCCTGAAAACAAGCGGAGTTGAGGAGGCGCCCCATGCTTGATCACGTCATCAAAGGTGTCACCGTCGTTGATGGGACGGGGGCGCCTGGGTTCGTCGCCGACGTGGGGATACGGGACGGGCGTATCGCCGTTGTCGGTACGGTGGTTGAGGAGTCCCGTACCGCCGAGGACGCGCACGGACTTGTTCTCGCGCCGGGGTTCGTCGACCCCCATACCCACTACGACGCCCAGCTCTTCTGGGACCCGTATGCCACGCCGTCCCTCAACCACGGGGTGACGACCGTCGCCGCCGGGAACTGTGGGTTCACGCTCGCACCCCTGAAGCCGGCGGACGCCGACTACACGCGGCGGATGATGTCCAAGGTCGAGGGGATGTCGCTGGTCGCGCTGGAGGAGGGGGCGCCCTGGAGTTGGCGTGGGTTCGGGGAGTATCTGGACGCGCTCGAAGGGCGGATCGCCGTCAACGCCGGGTTCATGGTGGGGCACTGTGCGCTGCGCCGGTATGTGATGGGGGCGGATGCCGTGGGTGGGCAGCCGAGTGAGGAGCAACTCGCCGAGATCGTACGGCTGTTGCACGCGGCCATGGACGCGGGTGCCTGGGGTTTCTCCACCACCCAGTCCTCCACTCACTCCGATGGGGACGGGAAGCCCGTTGCCTCCCGGCATGCGTTGCCCGCCGAACTCATCGCGCTTTCCAGGGCAGTTGGTGAGCACGAGGGGACGCAGATCGAGGCGATCGTCGCCGGGTGTCTGGATCAGTTCAGTGACGCGGAGATCGATCTGTTCGTCGAGATGAGCGCGGTGGCGGGGCGTCCGCTGAACTGGAATGTGTTGACGATCGATGCCGCTGTGCCTGAGCGTGTGCCTCGGCAGCTGTTCGCGAGTGAGCGGGCTCGGAAGGCCGGGGGGCGGGTCGTCGCCCTGACCATGCCGATCCTCACGCCCATGAACATGTCCCTCGGCACCTTCTGCGCGCTGAACCTGATACCCGGGTGGGGATCGGTGCTGAGCCTGCCCGTGCCCGAGCGGATCGCCAGGCTGCGCGAACCCGACGTGCGCGCCGAGATGCTGCGGAACGCCAACAGCAAGGAGGCGGGCGTCTTCCGGCGGCTCGCGAACTTCGGGCGGTATGTGATCGGCGATACGTACAGCGCGGCCAACGAGGGGCTGACCGGGCGGGTGGTGAAGGACATCGCCGCGGAACGGGGCCAGGAGCCCTTTGAGTGTCTGGTCGAGATCTGTGCGGCTGATGAGCTGCGGACGGTGCTTTGGCCGATGCCCTCCGACAATGACCCGGCCTCCTGGGCGCTGCGTGCCGAGACCTGGCAGCACGAGGATGTGTTGCTTGGGGGGTCCGATGCCGGGGCGCATCTGGATCGGATGTGTGGGGCGCCGTACACGACCCGGTTCATCGGGGACTGTGTGCGCGGGCGGAAGTTGGTGGGGTTGGAGCAGGCCGTGAAGATGCTGACCGACGATCCGGCGCGGCTGTTCGGGCTGCGGGAGCGGGGGCAGTTGCGGGAGGGCTGGCATGCGGACCTGGTGCTCTTCGACCCGGAACGGATCGACGCCGGCAAGGCCACCCTGGTGCACGACCTGCCGGGTGACAGTCCGCGCCTGGACTCCAAGGCGATCGGGATACGGGCCGTGTGGGTCAACGGAGTTGAGGCCATCCGGGACGACGTGGTGAGCGGGAACGTGCCGGGGCGGGTGCTGCGGTCGGGGCGGGACACCAGGACGGTGAGCACGAAGTGAGTTCCCAAGTCGCGGGCGAGCAGAGGTTGTTCGTCGGCGGGGAGTGGGTCGAGCCCGACGGTGGGTATTACGCCGTGGTCGATCCGGCTACCGAGGAGACCGTGGGGTGGGCGCCTGAAGCCTCGCGGGGGCAGGTGTTCGCCGCTGCCGCCGCTGCCCGGGAGGCGTACGGGGCGTGGTCGCGCACGCCGGCCGAGGAGCGCGCGGCGGTTCTCGGGCGGGCGGCGGACATCATCCGTGGCGGGCTCGTGTCGTACGCCGAACTCGCCCAGGCGGAGACCGGCGCCACGACCGGGACCGCGCGGGGCATGCAAGTGGGCGTGGCCGCCGCCCGGTTCCGGCGGTACGCGACCGTCGAGCCGGCCGAGTGGGCGATCGCGCCGCAGGTCAACGAGGCGGGCCCGTTCGGGCGGGCGGCCGTCATGGGTGCGCTTGCCGTACGGCAGCCGGTGGGTGTCGTTGCCTGCATCACGTCGTACAACAACCCCTGGGCCAACCCCGCCGGGAAGATCGCCCCCGCCCTCGCCATGGGCAACACGGTGGTGGTGAAACCGGCCCCGCAGGATCCGCTGTCCGTCTACCGCATGGCGGAGGCGCTGGAGGCGGCCGGGGTGCCGCGCGGGGTCGTGAACGTCGTCAACGGGCAGTCCGTGGAGGTCGGTGAGGCGGCGGTCGAGTCCGGTGACGTCGACATGGTCAGCTTCACCGGGTCCACGGCTGTCGGGCAGCGGATCGCCGAGGTGTGCGGGCGCGGTATGAAGCGGCAGTTGATGGAGCTGGGCGGGAAGGGGGCAGCTGTTGTCTTCGACGACGCGGATGTCGCCTCCGCCGTGTCCGGGATCGGGACGACCTTCTCCTTCTACAGCGGGCAGATCTGTACGGCGCCGACGCGGGTGCTGGCGCAGCGCGGTGTGTATGAGCGGGTCGTCGAGCAACTCGCCGGATACGCACGGGCGTTGAAGGTCGGTGATCCGCGCTCGCCGGACACGGTGGTCGGGCCGGTGATCTCCGCCGCGCACCGGGAGCGCGTCGAGTCGTACGTCGAACTCGGCCGGAAGGAAGGGGCGATCGTCGTCGCGGGTGGCGAACGGCCCTCCGACGGACCGGGGTTCCTCGTCGCGCCCACCGTCCTGGCCGACTGCGGCGCCGATATGCGGGTCGTCCGTGAGGAGATCTTCGGGCCGGTGGTCGTGGTCGTCCCCTTCGACGAGGAGGAGGAAGGGGTGGCCCTCGCCAACGACAGCGACTACGGCCTCATCGACTACGTCTGGTCGGGGGACGTGGCCCGGGCGTTCCGGGTGGCGCGGCTGCTGCGGGCCGGCGGGGTGGGGGTCAACACCGTGGGCCGCAACATGGAGGCGCCGTTCGGGGGGTTCAAGAAGAGCGGGGTCGGGCGGGACGTCGGGTCGTACGCGCTGCACGCGTACAGCGAGGTGCAGGCGATCGTGTGGCCGGGGTGAGACGCCGGGCCGGCTATCGGTACCAGTCGTCCCCCTCCGCCGTGAGCGAGCGGTCGAGGTAGTCCCGCAGGTCCCCGGCCACCCACCGGCGGCTGTCGTCCTCGTGCTCCCATACGAAGACGTCGGGCCGCTCGTCGGGAACGCGCACGAACGCGAACTGGTCGCCGCCGCCGTTGTCACCGAAGAACAGCAGCGGCTCGAACGGCATGTAGAGGTCGGCGAACGTCGGGTCCGACCAGAAGTGCAGGTTGTCCTCGACGATCCGTTCCAGGGGCCAGACGGTGTCGAGTCCGTAGGGGCCGCTGATGCCGTTCGTCTCCCCGAGCAGGTCCGCGAGCGCGGCGGGGAGTCGCCGCCCGAGCCTCCGCTCCGCCGCGCGGAGGGTCGGTGGGGCGACAGGTACGCCGAACTCGGTCTCGGAACAGGCCTGTTGGGCGGCGGCTTTCCACATGGGTGCAGGGTAGGCCGGGCTCAGTGCCGGAGATCCACCCGCACCGTCAACAGGCTCGACCCCATCGCCTTCACCGCCGCGCTGTTGAAGCGGGGCAGGGTGCGCAGGCGGGCCTGGGGGTCGTCGTCGGGGAGCAGGTGCGCGGTGCCGGTGTGCCAGCGGCCCATGATCCGTACCCGTACCTCCGGGTTCGCCTTGATGTTGCGGACGTACTGGGAGAGCTCCCCGAACTCCGAGACCAGCCAGAAGGTGTCGCCGACCCGGCGTCCGCCGAGCGGGGTGCGGCGCGGCTTGCCGGAGACGCGGCCGGTGGTCTCCAGGACGGTCTGGGTGGGGAGGCGTCGCGTGACCGAGTTCAGCAGGCGCTGGAATCTCGTGACATTGCGGTACTTGGACTCGGGGGTGTTCGGCATCGGTTTCCGGATCTCCTGTCGGCTGGCCGCGTCGTGGACTTCAATGATCCCGTGCGCGTCGTGACGTGGAACCTGTGGTGGCGGTACGGGCCCTGGGAGGCCCGGCAGAAGGCGATTCTTGCCGTGTTGCGGGAACTGCGCCCCGATGTCGTCGGGTTGCAGGAGGTGTGGGACACCGGGGGCGCCGGCGGTGAGAACCTCGCCGCGTGGCTCGCCTCGGAACTCGGTATGCACTGGACCTGGGGAGCCTCTCACGATCCCGGGTTCTGGCAGCGGCGCCTCGGCGACCCCACCGTCGGCATCGGCAACGCCGTCCTCAGCCGCTGGCCCATCGCCGAGCAGGCCGTGCTGCCGCTGCCGCCGGGTGATGGAGACGGCGGTCGGCTCGCGCTCTACGCGGGGCTGGACGCGCCGGGCCACCGAATCCCCTTCTTCACCGTCCACCTCTCCTCCGCCACCGACGCCTCGGCCGTACGGTGCCAACAGGTCACCGCACTCGCGGAGTTCGTCGCCGAGCACCGTGGCGACGGCCCCTTCCCGTCCGTCGTCACCGGCGACTTCAACGCCTGGCCCGACTCGGACGAGGTGCGGCTCTTCGGGGGGTACAGGACCGCGCCGGCCGTGGGTGGTCAAGTCCTCATCGACGCCTGGGACTTCGCCGAGCCGGGGGCGCCCTCAGCTACCTGGGACCTCGCGAATCCCTACGTGGCGGGCACGTTCGGGCCGAGTGTTCGTATCGACTACGTCTTCGTCGAGCCGACCGGGAAGGGCGGGCTCGGCCATGTACGGGGCGTACGGCGGGCCGGGTACGGGCCGGTCGACGGGGTGTGGCCGACCGACCACGCGGCCGTTGTCGTCGATCTGAGCGCCTAGTTCACCGGTTCACCGCTCGGCTTCACGGCTCGGCTTCACCGCTTGGCTTCGCCCAGGAAGATCGGGTTCGTGAACGCGGCCAGCGCCCCCGGCACCGGTCCCGCCGCCGTCTCGTGCCTCAACTCGGCCCGTACGTAAGCCGCGTAGGAGGCGGTCGTGTGCCACTCGACGGCCCCCGCCCCGGAGACGGACAGCGGATCGCTGGTGAACAGCACCCCCTGGTCGGTCACGAAGCGGACCGTGCAGCGCGGGGCGCCGGTGGCTTCCAGCCGTACCGTGACCGGCGTGTCCGCATCCACCTTCAACCGCTCGCCGATTCCCGCGTGTTCGGCCCGCCCGCCGGATGCGGTGAAGGAGAGGGTGAGGTTCCTGGACTCGGCGACGTAGGAACGGCCCGCGCGGATGCCGTCCTGGATCGCCTCCCTCGTCAAGTCCTCGGCCAGGACCACGGTTTGGGGCAGGCCGATCGCGTCCGGGTCGCGGTGGGCGTCGCTGTTGCCCATCGCCGGAAGCCACTCCCGGTTCTCCCGCACGGACGCCACCAGCGTCGCGTCCCAGGACGCCAGGGCGACCTCGTCGTCGGGCGTGTAGGGGCCGTTCCACACCTCCACGGCGTCCGCCTCGCCGAAGCCGAACTTCCAGGCGCAGCCGATGCAGGTGGCGTGCGGATGGGCGGGCACGACCAGGCCGCCGGCCCGCCGGATCTCGCGGGCGAACCGTCCGAAGCGGTTGTCGCGCGCCCGGTAGCGCCAGTCGACGAAGGTGCCGGGCTCGGTGCCGAGGGCGACGACGTGACCGTTCCTCGTCGTCACCTCCTCGCCCAGCATGATCAGCAGGTCGTCGCCCGCCTCCGAGGCCCAATGGGCGTGCGAGGACTGGGTGTTGTGCTCGGACGAGTTGATGAAGTCCAGGCCGGCCGCGCGCGCCAGCGCCGCGATCTCGGCGGGGGTGCGGCGCCCGTCCGAGTACCAGGAGTGCATGTGGCAGTCACCCCGGTACCAGGCCCGCCCCCGCCCCTTCGCCCGCTCCGGCGGGTACACCGGCGTCGGGGCGACGCCCGGTTCGCCGTAGGTGAGCGTGATCGTGAGCTCGTACGACAGTCCCTGCGGGGACACCGTGTAGGGGCCCAGCGCGATGTGCCACGTGCCTTCGCGCACCGGGCCGGGGAGGTAGCCGGGCGTCGCGTCGTCGACCCGGATGAAGAACTCCGTGCGCGCCCCGCCCGACCAGCCCCGGAAACCCCGGCCGCCCAGGCCCGTGCCGTGCTGGTCGAAGACGCCGATGTCGAGGGCGTTGCCCTGGGTGCCGGCCGGGACGGACGGCCTGTCGTACGTGTACGCCACCTTGAGCTCGCGGACCCCCGAGGGCACCTCGACAGGCACATACACATAGTCGGGCGAACCGGTCGGGAGCGTGCCCCGTACCGTCCGCGTCTCCTGGGCGCCGCTCGCCGGGGTCGCCGCACCGCTCGCGAAGGTCACGCTTCCCAAGGTAAGCGCGGCGGTGGCGCCCGTCACGATCAGTGCGCGTCTGCTGGTGCTGTTTCCGTGATCGTCGTCGCACATGCTGCTGCTCCCGGGGTGTCGTGAGTGACAGGGATGGCGCGGAGGTGAGCGGAGGTGACCTGTACGACTCTGATAGTCGGCTGTGAACTCCCGTGCAAGGAAAGGGAATCGGCGGGTGTCGGGAAACCGGAGTCGGCATGGGAGGAGGGCGGAACTGGTACGGGCGAGGAGGGAGTGCTCCCACTGCCAGTGACACCGTGTAACGACCTGCCCGGCCGGAACGAATCGGGCGCCCCTCTTTGGCCTGATCAGACCGATCGTATGCTCGAAGGATGACGACTCCCGCGAGCTCCGGAACCGGCCCGACCGAGAACTCCATGCGTCGCGCCCTCAAACGCGCCCGTGACGGCGTCGCCCTCGACGTGACGGAAGCGGCGGTGCTGCTTCAAGCCCGCGGCGAGGCCCTCGACGACCTCACCGCCTCGGCCGCCCGGGTGCGCGACGCGGGCCTGGAGGCGGCCGGCCGCCCCGGCGTGATCACGTACTCGAAGAGCGTCTTCATCCCCCTCACCCGCCTCTGCCGCGACAAGTGCCACTACTGCACCTTCGTCACCGTCCCCGGCAAGCTCCGCCGCGCCGGCCACGGCATGTTCATGTCCCCGGACGAGGTCCTCGACATCGCGCGCAAGGGCGCCGAACTCGGCTGCAAGGAAGCCCTGATCACCCTCGGCGACAAGCCCGAGGACCGCTGGCCGGAGGCGCGCGAGTGGCTCGACGCGCACGGCTACGACGACACGATCGCCTACGTCCGCGCCATCTCCATCCGCATCCTGGAGGAGACGGGCCTGCTGCCCCACCTCAACCCCGGCGTGATGACCTGGACGGACTTCCAGCGCCTCAAGCCGGTCGCCCCGTCCATGGGCATGATGCTGGAGACGACCGCGACCCGCCTCTGGTCCGAGCCGGGCGGCCCGCACTACGGCTCGCCGGACAAGGAGCCCGCCGTACGCCTGCGCGTGCTGGAGGACGCGGGCCGGTCCTCGGTCCCCTTCACCTCGGGCATCCTGATCGGCATCGGCGAGACGTACGAGGAGCGCGCGGACTCCCTCTTCGCACTCCGCAAGATCTCGCGGTCCTACCACGGCATCCAGGAACTGATCATCCAGAACTTCCGCGCCAAGCCGGACACGGCGATGCGCGGCATGCCGGACGCGGAACTGGACGAACTGGTGGCGACGGTCGCGGTGGCGCGCCACATCATGGGCCCGGCGGCCTGCATCCAGGCACCCCCCAACCTCGTCGACTCCGAGTACAAGCGCCTGATCGGCGCGGGCATCGACGACTGGGGCGGGGTGTCGCCGCTGACGATCGACCACGTGAACCCCGAACGCCCCTGGCCGCAGATCGAGTTGCTGCGCGAACAGTCGGCAGAGGCGGGCTTCGAACTACGCGAACGCCTCTGCGTGTACCCGGAGTTCGTGGGCCGCGGCGAACCCTGGCTGGACCCACGCCTGCTGCCGCACGTACGGGCACTGGCGGACCCGGAGACAGGCCTGGCCCTCCCCGATGCGGTTGTGGAGGGCCACGCGTGGCAGGAACCGGAGGAGGCGTTCGTAGCGACGGGCCGGACGGATCTGCATGTGTCCATCGACACGGAGGGCCGTACGTCCGACCGCCGTGACGACTTCGACGAGGTCTACGGCGACTGGGCCGCCCTGCGCGAGGCGGCGGCACCCGGCATGGTCCCCGAGCGCATCGACACGGACGTACGGCAGGCACTGGCGACGGCGGCCGACGACCCCACTCGCCTCACCGACGCGGAGGCCCTCGCCCTGCTGCACGCGGACGGCCCGGCGCTGGACGCGCTGACGCGGATCGCGGACGACGTACGGAAGTCGGCGGTCGGCGACGACGTCACCTACATCGTCACTCGCAACATCAACTTCACCAACGTCTGCTACACGGGCTGCCGTTTCTGCGCCTTCGCGCAGCGCCGTACGGACGCGGACGCGTACACGCTCTCCCTGGACCAGGTGGCGGACCGCGCCCAACAGGCCTGGGAAGTCGGGGCAGTCGAGGTCTGCATGCAGGGCGGCATCCACCCCGACCTGCCCGGCACGGCGTACTTCGACATCGCGAAGGCGGTGAAGGAACGCGTGCCCGGCATGCACGTTCACGCCTTCTCCCCGATGGAAGTGGTCAACGGCGCGACGCGCACGGGCCTTTCCATCCGCGAGTGGCTGACGGCGGCGAAGGAAGCGGGCCTTGACACCATCCCCGGCACGGCGGCGGAGATCCTGGACGACGAGGTCCGCTGGGTCCTCACGAAGGGCAAGCTGCCGACGGCGACGTGGATCGAAGTCGTCACGACGGCACACGAGTTGGGCATCAGGTCGAGCTCGACGATGATGTACGGCCACGTGGACCAGCCGAGGCACTGGCTGGGCCACCTGCGGACGCTGGCGTCCATCCAGCAACAGACGGGCGGTTTCACCGAGTTCGTGACGCTGCCGTTCATCCACACGAACGCGCCGGTGTACTTGGCGGGGATCGCTCGCCCGGGCCCGACGATGCGGGACAACAGGGCGGTAGTGGCGATGGCGAGGTTGCTGCTCCACCCCCACATCCCCAACATCCAGACGAGCTGGGTGAAGTTGGGCTCGGAGGGCGCGGCGGAGATGCTGCGCTCCGGTGCGAACGACCTCGGCGGCACGCTGATGGAGGAGACGATCTCGCGGATGGCGGGTTCGTCGTACGGCTCGTACAAGTCGGTACGGGACCTGGTCGCCGTAGCGGAGCTGGCGGGCCGCCCGGCGCGACCGCGCACCACGCTGTACGGCGAGGTGTCGGAGGAGCGCCAGCGGGCGGCGGCGGTCTCGGACGGGCACCTGCCGGAGCTGCTGCCCGTGCTGGACTGAGGTCAGGGTGTGCGGATGGGGGCCGGTACGATGATCCGACCCCTGTTCGATAGGGATGTGGGGGCTGTGTAGCTGAGGAGATGCGTGCCGTGCCTGCCTCGAAGGTCTGGGTGACCGGTCTGACGGTGGGAGCGGTCGCCGCGGTCACGGTTCTGGCCGTCCAGGCCAACAAGGGGCCGCACCCGAAGGCGTCCGCCGCCCGCCCGAGCGCCTCGGTGTCCGCGCACGCGTCCACGTCCCCGAAGCCGCACGCGACGACGGCCGCGGTACCGGCCTCCTCCGGTACCGGCCGACGCATCGTCTACGCCGTCGGCCAGAAACGCGTCTGGCTGGTCGACGCGAGCGACAAGGCGGCCCGCACATTCCCGGTCTGGCCGGGCACGGTGAGCCCCGACCCCGGCAAGTACACGGTGTCCGTCCGCAAGGACGCCACGACGGGCTCCGACGGCGTCCAGATCGAGAACATCGTCTACTTCGCCACCAAGTCCGGCCTCAACATCGCCTTCTCCAACGCGGTGGACGGCTCCTCGCCCCCGCCGGCGGCCGGAAAGCAGACCGGCGGAGTACGGATGGGCAAGGCGGACGGGGCGGCGCTGTGGACGTTCGGCACGACGAGCACCAAAGTCATAGTGGTCAAGTAGCGGACCGGTCCGCCGTCAGCTGCACGACGACCAGCACGACCCCGCTGAGCAGGAACACCCGCGTCGCCGCCTCCAGACCGTTCCAGTCCTTCGACTGCCACATCGAGAACCACTCACCGCCGATCGCGATGAACCCGGCCCCGAACAACACCATGAGCATGAGCAGCCCGTACGTGGAGAAGCGCCGCGCCCGCTCGTCGTCACGCCGAACCCACAGCCAGGTCCCGTAGACCAGCACGAGCGCGGCAAGCGTCTCCCACACGATGAGCACGACGTAGGCGGCGTCCTGCAGCCCCTTACTGGTCACCGCCCGCCACATCAGATCGTCGTCCTTGAACGTCGTGTCCATGGCCAACACATGCTGCACGAACTGCTGGTTGGTCCCGAAGTCGGTGATGTTCCCGAAGGCGACGAGGGCGATGTAGAGGGCGACGGTGGCGGTGAGGAGGGTGGCGGCGAGGGTGGCTGCGGTGCGGGGCGTGGGGGTGGTCATGACAGTTTCCTTCCCCGCGTGTGGGGGATGCTCACCGCTCGAATCAACAGGGTGTCCGCGGTGCGCGGCCCCTCGGTGGTCGACGGCAGCACGTCGACGCTGATGCCCGTGAACCCGGCCTCGCCAAGGATCTTCCCCCAGACGTGCTCCTGGAGCACCCAGCGGCGCAACGTGCTCGCTTGCCCCTCCGGGGTCTTCGCCGGAACGGCGACGGCCACGACGTCCGGCTGCGCGGGGGCGCCGCCCAGGTAGTGCGCGAGAGTGGAGAACACCAGTCGTCCGCCCGGCCTGAGGGCGGCGGCCACCGTCGACAGCAGCTCGGGCGGATCGGTGAAGTCGAGTGCGCCGAAGACGCTGTACAGCACGTCGTAGGTGCCGGCCGTCGCCCGCAGATGCGACACGGCGTCGGACGACACGATGCGCAGGCGCGGGGCGAGGTGGTCGAACAGATCGAGAGCCATCTCGCACTGCGCCGGGGAAGCATCGACAGCGACGACCTGTGCGGGCCGGTGATGCACGGTGAGGTGGGCGGCATGCCGGGCGGCCCCGGCGCCGAGGTCTCCGACGGTCAGTCCGGATAGCCCACCCAGCACTTCCGGGCCGGGACCGCTGTCCTGGCTCCAGTTCCAGTGGAAGGTGCCGGGGACCGCGCGGTCGTGCTCGGCGCGGGTGCGGCCGTAATGGTGCCAGAGGTCTGAGGGGGTGGTCGTCACCCGGACCATCCTGGCGAGCAGAGTCCGGCGTTGTGCCGATTCAGGGGGACTCTCACCCACGTCGCCGAACTTGGCGCGAACGCCGTCGTGCACGGGCGGGTGTTGGGCCGCGACTTCAGGCTGGCGCTACGGCTCGACGCCTATGCACGCTCCGTATCGAGGTGACGGACGCTCGGGGCGACCAGGTCCCCCATGTCTCGAACTCGGCCTCGGTGTACGCGGAATCTGGGCGCGGGCTGCTGCTCGTGGCCGCGTATGCAGACCGTTGGGGTGTTGATGATGAGGTCTGTCACCGGTTGCCGTTGGGCCACTCGCTTCTTTGTCAGTGTCGGGCTTCCGCGGCCCGAGTAAAGGGCGCTCCCTGCGGTCGCGTCGGCTGCGCCGATTGCGCTGCGCTCCACCCTTGACTCGGTCCGCTCCAGCCCGTTGGAGAAGCGAGCGAGCGGCCCGGAGGAACGGGTGGCCGAGGCATGAATTCCCTTGCCTGTACTGCGTTGCGGGCCGGGGTGGAGGGACGCGTCAGCCTCTCGCCTGCACGCCGCCTCGGCTCAGCGGCCAACCGCGAGTGGGCGGGTGAGTGAGTGCGTGCGTGGGTGGGTGGGGGTGCTGGAAGGTGTGTGGGTCAGACTAACCACTGACCTGTCCCATGACTGGTTAGAAATGACCCCAGCCTTTCAGGTCTGTAGGGAGAGGGGCTGGGGTGGGGTGGTCCGGAAAGTGTGACACTTCCGCTTCGACTGTCACACTTCCACGGACCGGGTACCCCGGGGGGCGCCTCAGGGCCGGGGGAGCGGGGATGTGATCGTGTCCTGTCCGTCGGCGCCCGCCACCCGCCGGGCCTCCAGCCACCCCTCTTCACTCCCCACGCCCCACTCGCCGTTGGCCGCTGAGCCGGCCCGGCGTGCTGGCGAGACGCTGACGCGCCCCCGAACACCGGCCAAGAACGCAGTACAGGCAAGGGAGTTCATGGCTGGGCCCCCCATTCCTCCGGGCCGCTCGCTCGCTTCTGAAACGGGCTGGAGCGGACCGAGTCAAGGGTGGAGCGCAGCGCAATCGGCGTAGCCGACGCGACCGTAGGGAGCGCCCTTTACTCGGGCCGTGGAAGCCCGACACTGGCCAAGAAGCGAGTGGCCCAACGGTGCTGTCGAAAACGCAGGCCGGTCCAACTCCCCGCATACCGATCCACCCCCTCAACCCACCGTCCCCGTTCGATTACAGTGCTGAACTGACTCGTACGTACGGACGGAGCCCTGAGGAGGTCTTGGTGAGTACGGCAGCCGGGGCCGTCTGGGGCCGGGTCGAGCAGCAGGACTTTCGGAGTCGGGTGCGGGGGACCCTGCTGGGGGCCGCCGTGGGGGATGCTCTCGGCGCGCCCGTCGACCTGTTGGCGATCGACGAGATCCGGGAGGGCTACGGCGCGGAAGGCGTCGTAGATCTCGTCTTCGGGTATGGGCGGCGCGGCGCCGTCACGCATCTCACGCAGCTCACCCTCTTCACCGTCGACGGGCTGATCCGGGCGCAGGTCAGACGGGATACCGGTGCCTGGCATCCGCCCACCGACCTGCACCGGGCGTATCTGCGGTGGGCCGCGACCCAGCACGACTGGGGGCCCGACGAGCGTCGTAAGGATGACGGGTGGCTTGCGCGGGAGGAGTGGCTCTATGCGCGGCGCGATCCAACTCGGGCCTGTTTGTTGGGGTTTGGGGACGAGCGGATGGGGACCCTCGACGCTCCCAAGAATCCCGGTGAGGCGGGGGGCGAGGCCGTCGCCCGGTCCGCGCCGTTCGGGCTGCTCGTGGGGTGGGAGCCGCAGCTGGTGATGCAGCTTGCCGTGGAGTGTGCCGCGCAGACTCATGGGCATCCGGTCGGGTATCTGTCCGCCGGTGCCTACGCCGTCATCGTGCACGGGCTGGCCCGGGGGGAGAGTCTCGACGGCGCTGTGCAGCGGGCGCTCGCCCTGCTTGCCGTCCGGCCCGGGCATCAGCCGGTCTCCGACGGGCTGCAGCGTGCTCTCGGTGCCGTACGGCAGGGGATGCCCACCTCCGGCCGGGTCGAGGAACTCGTGGGGGAGGGGACCGCGGAAGGAGCGCTCGCGGGTGCCGTCTACTGCGCGCTCGTCGGCGAGGACGTACGGCACGGGTTGTGTCTGGCCGTGAACCAGGGCGGGCCCTCCGGTGTCGCCGGGGCGCTCACCGGTGGGCTGCTCGGGGCCCTGCACGGCGAGACGGCCCTCCCGCCGGCCTGGTTGGCCGAACTGGAGGGCCGTCCCACGTTGCTCGTTCTCGCGGACGACTTCGCGGTGGAGATGACCCAGGGGCCCGCGTTGCACGGGCCGGCCGGGTCGTCCCCGGGCTGGATCGCCCGGTATCCGCGAGGCGCCTAGCCGCAGTGGGCAGTCGGCTATGGCTGGCTGCCCACCACGTCGTCGCCCGCGCCCGCCTGTGCCTGCGCGGGTACCGCGGCTGCCGCTGCCTCGCCGTCGTCGTCTCCGCCGCCGTTGATCTTCTCGATCAGCGCGTCTCGTTCCGGGGTGTCCTCGGGCTTCACGTAGCCGATGAGGATGTAGAGGACGAGGGAGACCGCGAGCGGTATCGATACCTGGTACTGGAGTGGGACTCCGCCGTCGACCTCCCAGTTGATCGGGTAGTTGACCAGCCAGAAGGCGAACAGGCCCGCCGCCCAGCTTGTCAGTGCCGCCGTGGGGCCGGACTTGCGGAAGGGGCGGAGCAGACCCAGCATCATCGGGATCGCGATCGGGCCCATGAGACCCGCGACCCATTTGATGACGACGGTGATGATGTCCTTGAACGTGGGCGAGTTGATCTGCGTCGCCACCGCCATCGACAGGCCGAGGAAGACGACCGTCGTCACGCGGGCCGCGATGAGCCCCGAACGGTCGTTCCAGGCACGGGCTTTGGAGGATACGACCGGTGCCACGTCACGGGTGAAGACGGCCGCGATCGCGTTGGCGTCCGACGAGCACATCGCCATCGTGTGGGAGAAGAAGCCGACGACCACCAGGCCCAACAGGCCGTGCGGCAGCAGTTGTTCGGTCATCAGGCCGTACGCGTCGGAGCCGTCCGGCTTCTGTGCGTGGACCAGGAGCGGTGACATCCACATGGGGAAGAACAGGACCGTGGGCCAGATGAGCCACAGCGCCGCCGACAGGCGGGCCGAACGCTCGGCCTCGTAGGGGCTCTTGGTGGCCATGTAGCGCTGGGCCTGGTTGAGCATGCCGCCGTTGTACTCGAAGAGCTTGATGAAGAGGAACGCGAGGAGGAAGACCGTGCCGTAGGGGCCGACGAGCGGTTTGCCGTGGCCCTGGAGGGCCGGTTCGTCCCAGGCGCCGAGGAAGCTGATGCCCTTGTCGTTCAACTTCAGTACGACGGCGACGAACATGGAGACGCCGGCCAGCAACTGGATGATGAACTGGCCGAGTTCGGTCAGCGCGTCCGCCCACAGGCCGCCGATCGTGCAGTAGACGGCCGTGATCGCGCCGGTGATGAGGATGCCCTGGTTCAGGGACACACCTGTGAAGACGGACAACAGGGTTGCGATCGCTGCCCACTTGGCTGCCACGTCCACGATCTTCAGCAGCATCCCGGACCAGGCGAGTGCCTGTTGGGTCTTCAGGTTGTAGCGGTTCTTCAAGTACTCAAGGGGGGACGCCACATGGAGCCGTGAGCGCAGCCGGTTGATGCGCGGCGCGAACAGCTTGGAGCCGATGGCGATGCCCAGCGCGATCGGGAACGACCAGGTGATGAAGGACGTGACGCCGTAGGTGTAGGCGATGCCCGCGTACCCGGTGAACATCACCGCGCTGTAGCCCGACATGTGGTGCGAGATGCCGGACAGCCACCAGGGCATCTTTCCGCCGGCCGTGAAGAAGTCGCTCACGTTGTCGACGCGCTTGTGCGACCACACGCCGATCGCCACCATCACGCCGAAATAGCCGATGAGCACGGCCCAGTCGAGCCCGTTCATATGCGCCCTCCCACGATTGAGCCGGTTCAGCCCGGGGCTCATCGTGGGCGGTCGCGCGTGAGCACGACAAGTAAGCGCACGGTCAAGGGGGAGTAAAATCGTTCGGATTGATGTTCTTGGTTCATCTATGTGAACTCATCGCATCAGCTCCCCGGCGTTGACCAGCAACGACTGTCCCGTGATCGCTCGTGCCCGTTCCGACGCCAGGAACACCGCCGCGTCCGCCACGTCCCCGTCCGTCGCCAGCTCCGGAAGCGCCATCCGGTCCGACAGCCGCTTCAGGACCTCCGCCTCCGGCACCTTCTCCGTGTGCGCGGTGAACTGCACGTACGCCTCCACCGGCGGGCCCCACATCCACCCCGGCAGCACGGTGTTCACCCGGATCCGGTACGGCCCCAACTCCCTTGCCAGCGAGTACATCGCGCTCGTCAGCGCCCCCTTCGACGCCGCGTACGCAGCCTGCCGCACCTGTGAGGGCGCGGCGACGGCCGACTGCGTCCCGATGAAGACGACCGAGCCGCCGCCCACCTCCTTCAGCGCCGGCAGACAGGCCCGCGTCATCTTCAGCGTCCCCAGCAGGTTCACGTCGATCACCGACTGCCAGGTGGCGAAGTCCGCGTCCTCGACCCCGCCGAAGTAGCTGTCCCACGCGGCGACTTGGACCACCGCGTCGACCCGCCCGAACCGCTCCCGCGCCACCGCCACGAGCGCCTCGCACTGCCCCTCGTCCGTGATGTCCGTCGCCCGGTACGCCGTATGCGCCCCGTCCGGATCGATCTCGGCGGCCGACTTGGCGAGATTCGCCTCCGTCCGCGCGCCGAGGACGGCGTTTCCCCCATCCCGTACGACGGCCGCGGCGACCTGGTGGCCGAGTCCGGCCCCGACCCCCGAGACGACGACGGTCTTGCCCGCGAGCAGTGACATCCGATCCCTCCCGGGGTCTGGCGGTTTATCTGACGGGGCGTCAGAGTATGGGCGACCGGCGGAGGACGGAAGGGGAGCGACGTGAGCGAGGAAACCCGAAGCGACGAGTACGCCGAACTGGCCGCCGTAGGACCGTACGGAGTCCGGCCAGGACACGCGCTCATCACCATGGTCGAACCGCATCCGGGCCACGAGTACGCCTACAACCGCTGGTACGAGGACGACCACTACTACGCCGGCGCGATGGCCATGCCCTGGATGTACGCCGGCCGCCGCTGGGTCGCCACCCGTGACCTCCAACTCCTGCGCTCTCCCGAGAAGTCGGCGGTCGCCCAGCCCGTCACCGCCGGCTGCTACCTCTCCACGTACTGGGTCACCGAGGGCCGCTACGACGACCACATGAAGTGGACCGTCGGCATCAACAAGCGGCTCAACCGCGACGGCCGGGTCTATCAGGACCGCACGCACGTCTTCACCGCGTTCCAGGACCACGAGGCGACCGTCTACCGCGACGGCGCGGCCGGGCCGAGGGACTTCCACGCCCTCGACCACCCTTACGCCGGGCTGGTGTTGGAGGTCATCGACAGCGAATCGGCCGGGCAGCGCGCCGAGTTGCTGGAGTGGCTGCGCTCCCGGCACCTGCCCAAGCGGCTCGTCGGGTCTCCGGCCGCGATGGTGACCGTGTTCCGGCCGACCCCGCTGCCGGGCGACCGTATGACCTACGTCAAGCAGGTCGAGGGGGTCGATACGCGGCTGACCTTGCTGTGGTTCCTGGAGGCGGATCCGCGCGACTGCTGGGAGCAGTACTTCACGGACATGGAAGCGCCGGTGAGTGAATCGGGCCTGGGGCGGGTGGAGTTGGTGGCGCCGTTCATCCCCACGGTGCCGGGCACGGACAAGTACGTGGACCGGCTCCGCTGACTACTTCAGTTCATCCGGACACGGAGTGCCCCGCGGCAACTGGTACGGCGCCGCCAGCCGATACGTCCCCGTCTTCGGGGCCAGCAGCATCGTCCACTTGTCGCCCTTGGAGTCCTCTTCCGTCTCCATCAGGCACCCGTTGAGGTTGTCGTACGTCTTCGGCGTGCCCTCGGCACGATGCTTGGACGCGTCGGTCTCCTGGGGAGCCTTGAGGCTCTTGCCCTTCGCGTCGACGATGCTCAGCCACGGCGAGTACGGGATGCGGATGAGGATCCGGCCCTTCTTCTTCACCTCGATGGTCAACTCGCCCTGCTCGGCCCGGTCCACGACCGCGTTCGGCTCGGCGAGCGGCGCCGGGTCGGTGACCTGGAACAGTTGCCAGTTGGCGTCGCCCCAGACCTGCTTCAGATACGGCATCCCCCGCTGCACCAGGGCCCGTTCGCGCTCGCCGCCGTCGCCGTCCGGTTCGTCCTTGGGCAGGACGACGTAGTGCACGGCCCAACGCTGGAGCCACTCGTGGTAGTTGGCCGAGTTGAGCGTGTCGTCGTAGAAGAGGGGGTTGCGCTCCATGTCGGCCTGGCGGTTCCAGCCGCGCGCGAGGTTGACGTACGGCGCGAGTGCGGAGGCCTCGATGTGGGAGCGGGCCGGGACGACCTCGACCCGGCCGCGCTCGGCGCCGACCTCCTGGAGTTCGTTGACGAGCGGGGCGAGTTCGTGCGACCAGGACGCGGCCGGGGCGGTGTTGATGACGTCGTCGACCGACTTGAAGCCGATCCACCCGGTGAAGCCGACGAAGGCCAGCACGATCGTGTACCACTTGCGCGAGCGCGGCACCGCGAAGGGGAGCGCGGCGATCAGGGCCACCCCGGCGAACAGCATCGCCAGCCGGCTGATGTTCGAGCCGATCTGCGAGCTGACCAGCCAGACCAGGATGACCCCGATGCTGTACACGGCCGCCGTGATCCGTACGGTCGTCCAGTCGCGCGGCACCAGGAAGTAGACGAGGACCCCGGACATCAGCGGCAGGATCACCGAGCCGAACGTCATCGGCTGCGTGCCGGAGAACGGGAACAGCCAGGCCGACACGGCCACCACGGCCGCGGGCGCGAGGCCGAGAGCCCAGGCGCCGGGGCGGCGCTTCTGCAGGAACAGGGCTACGGCGACCAGGCCCACGAACAGTCCGGCCACCGGCGACGACATGGTCGCGAGCGCCGCCAGCGGGGCCGCGCACAGGGCCTTCGCCCAGCGTTTGTAGCGCCAGCGGTAGGGCCAGCAGAAGACGACGGCCACCGCGCCGAGCCCGAACACCATGCCCAGGCCGTACGTCACCCGGCCCGACGCCGCGTTGCACAGCAGCGCGAAGACACCCGCGAGCGAGGCCCACAGTGGGTTCCGCACCGAGCGGCTGCGGATCAGGATCATGGTGAGCAGGCCCGCCGAGATCGTCCCGGCGATCATCATCGTCGTACGGACACCGAGCACCGACATCAGATACGGCGACACCACGCTGTACGACACCGGGTGCATGCCCCCGTACCAGGCGAGGTTGTACGCCGAGTCCGGGTGCCGGCCGACGAACTCCGCCCAGGCGTCCTGCGCCGCGAGATCGCCACCACTGTTCGCGAACGTGAAGAACCAGACGATGTGGAGGACGCCGGAGAGGAGCGTGAGGCCGATGACCGGGTGGCGGAGGAAGGGGGCGCGGAGACGGTCGACGAGCTGAGCCCACCGAGCGCTGCGGGAGCCTGCGCTAGCTGTCTCGTCGTCGTCCGTGCAGTGTGCGGGCAGCTGTATTCGCGGGCCGGCTACCGGGCCCGGATCGGCATCGTCGGCACGTGTCGGCTCCGCTGTGGCCACCTGAAGGCACTCCCCGTGTCCCGTCTTCTGTTCTCGGCCGCGTCCTGTCCCGTTCCCGGCCTGTTCGACGCCGCGTCTCCCTGACCGGCGACGTGCCCCGATTCGCGACGCTAGCACGCGTCCCGCCGGCGGGCTCCCGGGTGGGGGCCCGCAGACGGGACGCGGTGACGTGCATCGCCTTGTGGGTCAGCCGAGGCGGGTCAGCTTGGCGGTCAGGGCCGGTTCCGCGAGGTCCTTCTGGAGGGCTACCGGCACCTTGACCGCATCGCCCGAACCGTCGCCCACGGTGAGCGTGCCCACCTTGGTGCCGGCCTTCGCGGTGTGCGGTACGGAGTCGGAGGCGAAGGACAGCTTCACCCTGAGGCCGGCCCAGCCGACCGCCGCGACGTCCTTGGTGACGACGACCGGCGTGTGACCGCCGAGCTGGTCGTCGACGTACCCGACCACGGTCCCCTTCTTCAGGATCTTCGCCGAGGTCATCGCGTCCTGCGCCGCGAGCATCGCCGTCTTGCTGACCGCGTTGACCGTGTCGATGATCGGCGCAGTGTGCTGGCCGAGGATCGCGCCGACGACGACGGCCGTCTCACCGCCGACCTCCTTGGTGGCCGCGAACAACAGGTTGCCGCCGGCCGCGGTGGTGGTGCCGGTCTTGATGCCGAGCGAGTTGTTGTACGGCACCAGGCGGTTGTAGTTGGTCCACTTCTTGCCGGACGGGTCGACCCAGCTCGGCAGCTTGGTGATGTCCATCAGGGCCTGGATCTTGACCAGTTGGTTGCCCAGCTTCACCTGGTCCTCGGCGGAGGAGACCGTGGTCTCCTTCAGGCCCGAGGCGTCGGTGTACGTCGTGTTCGTCATCCCCAGCGCCTTGGCGGTGTCGTTCATCTTCTTGATGAACGCCGCCTCGGAGCCCGCGTCCCAACGGGCAAGCAGACGCGCGATGTTGTTCGCCGACGGGATCATGATCGCCGAGAGCGCCTGCTTCTCGGTGAGGACGTCGCCCGCCTTCACGGTGTTGAGGGTGGACTCGCCGTCCTTGTCGTAGCCGCCCTCCTTCTCGGCGGTCGCGTCGACGGTGATCTTCTCGCCCTCCGCGCCCGACTTCAGCGGGTGGTCCTTGAGGACGATGTACGCCGTCATCGCCTTGGCTACGGACCCGATCGCGACCGGCGTCTGCTTGCCGAAGTTGCCCATCGTGCCGATGCCGTTGACGTCCATCCAGCCCTGGCCCTCGCTGGGCCACGGGAGGTCCACCTTGCTGCCGTCGAAGGTGTACGAGTCGTCGGCGGTGAGGGCGAGAGAGGGCGCGGGGAGCGGCCGTACGGCCTGTACTACTGCAAACACGATCGCCAGGAGGATGACCAGCGGGGTCCAGATCTTGACCCTGCGGATCGCCGTGCGGACCGGGGTCTCCGGGGGCGGCGGGGTGTTGGTCAGCTCGGCGAGGAGGTCCAGCGGGGGCTTCGGGGGGAGCGGTACCTGGGTGGTGCGCTCGGGGCCGACCTGGGCGACGGGGCGGGTGGCGTCCCGGCGGGGCTCGTCGAGGGGCTTCAGCGCGACGAATCTGCTGGTGCGCTCGGCCTCGGACTCGGGGGTCTTGGTGGCACCGCCGAGTTTGAGCATGGTGGTGGGCTGGTCGACCGCGGGCTTGGGCGGACGTGGGGCCTTGAAGACGGCGGTGGGCTGATCGACGGCCTCGGCTTCGCCGTCGGCCGCCTTCGTGTCCCCACCCGCACCGCCGGTGCGGGTCTCGTCGTCGGGTGCGGGTGGCCCCTTTGGGGCGGGCTCGTCGTCGGCGGCTTTCGGTTGTTCGTCGGTGTCGGTGTCGGCGATCTCCGCGTCCGCGTCCGCGTCGGCGGCGATCTCCGCGTCCGTGTCGCCTTCGGCGGCGGCTTCGGGCCCGGCGGCGGCCTCGGGTTCGGTGTCGTCGACCGCCTCACCCTCGGTCGCATCGTCGTCACCGTCGACCTCGACCTCGACCTCGGCCTCGGCCTCGGCGTCAGCCGCGTCAGCGGCCTCGTCGCCGCTCTCGGGCTGCTCGCCCGCGTCGGTCGCCTCGTCGGTCTCCTCGGCCGTCTCAGCGTCCGGAACGTCGGTCGCGGAGGTTTCCCCCGCATCCTCGGCTTCTGTGCCCTCAGTGGGCTCCTCAGCGTCCTCGTCCGCGGAAACTTCTCCTGTGCCGCCAGCGGACTCCTCGGCTTCTCCGGTTTCCTCGGCTTCCTCGGGGTCATCGGCGTCGGCAACCCGCTCAGAGTCGTCAGAACTCTCAGGGCTCTCAGAGCCCTCGGCTTCCGCAGCTTCCGCAGCCTCCGCAGCCTCCTCTGAGCCCTGGACCTCCTCCCCGTCCTGCTCGTTGGGCTCGCCCGACTCATCCTGCTCGCCCGGCTCATCCGACGTGGACACCCAAGCCGCCACAGCCGCCCGCAACCGCGCATCGCCCTCTTTGCCGCCCTTGGCGGAAGGGTTCTGCTCAGCGGTGGGCTCGGAATCACCGGAGTCGCTGCCCTCGGCGGACCCGCTGGACCCGCTGGACCCGCCGACCTCGCCGGCTCCACTCGACCTGTCGGCTCCACCCGCCCCGTCCGCCTCAGCCGTCTCCGACTTCAACTCCCGGATCGAGAAGACCTTCGTCGCCGTATCGACGCCCCCGCGCTGGGCCGTGGCCGGTGTCGTGTCCTCCCGGGCCACCGCCAACCGGGGATCGCGCGCGCCCCGGGCCTCGGGAACCGGACTCGCGCTCCCCGACGTCGGTTCTGCCGACGACTCGCGCTGCTTCGACCTGTCGGGGGACTCGCCCGCCACCGATGCCTCCTCCATGCGCCGCACGCGCTCAGCGTGCGTCAACCGAACCGACCGAGATAACCGAGTTAGTTACAAAATCAGCTGGAAAATCAGCTGGAAAATCTCTTACCCGCCGGCCGGACAGCGCATCAACACCACTGTCCGAACCATGTACCAGTGTCCTGTGTGCGGGCTTAACCCCTGCGGTAGACGAGAACGACATACCTGCTGGTTCCATCACGAAGCGGTCACGCACCCTCGACAGACCAATGTGAGAGGGGTCACCCTGTCATTCATCCACGCGGGGAGGCATGGATGGGCAGGAGCCGCAGAACTCTTCCGGAAGAGCTTCTACTGCTGGCATTGGACCCGGCCACGGGTACCACTGCACAGCCGCAGTCGCTCGACCTCGGTCTGGCCGGAGCGCAGCTAGTGGAGCTGGCGCTGGCCGGACGGATAGCCCCAGACGGGGATCGTATCGCCGTGGTGGTACCACGGCCGACCGGAGATCCGACTTTGGACTGCGCGTTGGAGTTGCTGCGAAGGCGTGGCGCTCCTGTACGTGCAGTGAACTGGATTGGCGGGCCCCGACTGGGACTTCGCCAGACCTACCTCTCGCATCTGGAGCGGTGCGGCATGGTGCATGCCGTGGCGGGACAGATGTGCGGGGTGCTGCCGACGACTCGCTATCAGGCGACGGACAACGAGATCAGCCGTGAGATCAGGGGCCGACTCGATTCCGCGATCCGCACCGGCGTACCGCCGGACCCGCGGACAGCCGCGCTCGCCGCACTGGCGCACGCGGTCGGTCTGGGCAAACACCTGTATCCGGGTAATGAGGGACGCTCGTCCCGCTCCCGGCTGCGGGACCTGATCAGGCACGACCCCATGGGCGGTCTCGTGGCGCACGCCGTGATGGACGTCCAGAACGGTGTGGCGGCACAGCCACGTCGTAGCCCGGCCCCGGCCGGCCGTCAGGCCGTGCCCGGATCCAGGCCACCGGAACCGGCTCGTGGTGTTCCGATGCAGCCGCACCGCGGCACCATGGCGCGCGCCGTGGCTCACTGAGCCGCAGTCCCACGGCACACGCCCGCATCAGTCACGACAGGACCGCACCACCGCACCATCGAAGTACCGCACCACCGCAGTACCGGCACCACACGCAGTACCGCCGCACCGCCAGTCCCCAAGACCCGGTTCGGGAGCCGCTGGTCCGAGCGGGGTGGAGTAGACGTAACGTCTCTCCACCCCGCTCGGCCGCATCTACGGACGCTTTCGGCAACCGGAATCTGGCTCGTACCTGCCGCATATCCACCGTTTCCCAGCGGTAGAAACCACCTTGGTGGCAGTCTGCTCAACAGCAGATACGCAAAGTGGCAAGCAGTGAGCGGCAAGTAGCAGTAAGCAGTGGCAAGTAGAGGCATGCAGCCGGAGGTGCACGTTCCCGTGGCGTCAAGTGTCAATCCCACCGTCAGGCGACGCCGGTTGGGCCAGGAGTTGCGTCGGCTCCGAGAGCTCAAGGGCATGACGGCCGAAGAGGTCGCAGAGCGGCTGCTGGTGTCGCAGTCGAAGATCAGCCGGCTGGAGAACGGCCGGCGCAGCATCAGCCAGCGTGACGTCCGCGACCTGTGCGGGGTCTACGAGGTCGAGGACGTCCGGATCGTCGACTCGCTGATGCAGATGGCCAAGGACTCGCGCCAGCAGGGCTGGTGGCACTCCTTCGGCGACATCCCGTACAGCGTCTACATCGGGCTGGAGACGGACGCGGCGAGTCTGCGCGTCTACGATCCGCAGGTCGTCCCGGGCCTGTTGCAGACCCGGCAGTACGCCGAGGCGCTGATCGCGGGGGCGTTGCCGGAGACCGCCTCGGCCGATGTGGAGAAGCGGGTCCAGGTGCGGCTGCGCCGGCAGGAGCGCATCTCCGCCCCGGAGAACCCGTTGCGGCTGTGGACGGTGATGGACGAGTCCGCGGTGCGCCGGGTGGTCGGCAACCGGTCCCTGATGCGGGACCAGTTGGAGCATCTCGTCGAGCAGTCCCAACTGCCGCACGTGACCGTGCAGGTGATCCCGTTCGACATGGGCGCCCATCCCGGGCTCAACGGGCAGTACGCGATCCTGGAGTTCCCCGACGCGGCGGACTCCAGCGTCGTCTACATCGAGGGCGTCACCAGCGACCTGTACCTGGAGAAGGCGAACGACGTCCAGAAGTACAGCGTGATGTACGAGCACTTGAGGGCGCAGGCCCTGAACGTGGACCAGTCGCGGCAGTTCATCGCGGACATCGCGAAGGAATACGCGCGCTGAAGAGGCCCCTCCGGCGGAAGGCGCCGCAGACTACACCTTCCGCCGGGCGGGATGGAAGACACCAGGGGTATATGCCACCCGGTCGAGTGAATGGCCGCTTCGCCCACCGATGTTGGCGAGTAGCGTCGATCACGCCATCGAGCAACGCACGTTGGCGCAAACCGTGTTGTGCGTCCGAAGGGTTCGTGGTCGGACGTGACGCGCGGTGACAGCAACTCATCAACTGGCATAACCGGAGCAAAAATGGCAATTCGTCAGGGCGCCACGGACACGTGGACCAAGTCCTCGTACTCCACCGGGAACGGCGCGTGCGTCGAGATCAAGTCACCGGTTCTCGCGGCCATGGCTGTGCGGGACTCCAAGGTTTCCGGGGGACCGACGCTGGCCTTCCCCGCGGACTCGTGGAACGCCTTCGTGGCGGACGTCGCCCGGGGGGCGCACGACCTTCACTGATGCGGCTGAGTCACCTTTTACAACTCCATAAGCAGCACATGCAGTTCAGGCATGACACGCAGTTCACGCACCCCATGCGGTGCGTGCGGCAGAAGCACCAAAGGAAGAGCCCTCTCGACTGGCCCGCCGTCCTGGCCGAGGGGGCTCGGCTTCTGCCCGCAACTCCCGCTCGCGGCGCCTCACTCCACCGGGAACGCCACGTCGCACACCGGGTCCTCGGGCCCCGCCGCCTCCCAGTCCGCGAAGTACACCTCACGGCACGGCCCGGCATACCGCAGCCCCTGCCCGGCGACCCACCGCTCCACCGCCTCGAACGCGGCCAGGATCTGCGGATGCGCCACCTGCGCCTTGGTGATCCGGGCGTACGCCAGCCGCCGGGCCGGTTCCACCCGCACCGCCGTCTGCCAGGCCCGCCCCTGCCGCGCCGCCCAGGCGCGTGCCGCCGCCTCGTCCGCGACCGGTACGCAGGACTCGGCAGGACCGTCGCTCTCCATGGACACCTCGGAGTGGTAGACGACGAACGGCGCGGCGCTCACGCCCCCGCACTCCTTCGCCGCCGCCTCCAGGCGCCCCAGCGAGGCCCCGATCCAGGCCGGCAACTCGTCCGCGAGGGTGTGCCGGGTCTCGGTGATCAGCACCTGTTCCGGTACCTCGACCGTCTCGACCACGAACTTTCCGTACATCTCGGAGCTCCTCCCCGACAGTCGTGCACGGAGGTACTCGGCGAGCGTGCGCTGCCCGGCGAACCGGGTCTCGACATCCGTCCAGTACGCGGCGAGGAGATCGGCGGCGTCCGTCCCGTCGGCCTCCACCACCGAGGCGATCCGGGCCAGCGGCATGTCCAACTGCCGTAGCAGCGCCACGAGTCGGGCCCGCTCGACCTGGTCGGCGCGGTAGTAGCGGTAGCCGCTGACCTCGTCGACGTGAGCCGGGCACAGCAGCCCGAGCCGGTCGTACAGCCGCAGCGCCTTGGCCGAAAGCCGTGCCCGCGCCGCGAACGCGCCGATGGTCAGCAGGTCGTCGTCGTCCATCTCGGCCATCCTCCGTCACCGGGCGGTCTCTGTCCGCCCGGCGACAAGGACGCTCAGCCCTGCCCCAGGGGCAAGGTCAACAGCCGTGGTCAGGCGACGGCGGTCTCCACCGCCGCCACGACCTCCGCCGACTCCGGCTCGGTCTGCGGGGAGAAGCGGGCCACGACCGTGCCGTCACGGCCGATCAGGAACTTCTCGAAGTTCCAGCGGATGTCACCGGTGTGGCCCTCGCCGTCCGCGAAGCCGACGAGACGGTCGTACAGCTCGTGCCGGCCGTCCCCGTTGACCTCGACCTTCTCGGTCAGCGGGAAGGTCACGCCGTACGTCGCCGAGCAGAACTCGGCGATCTCCTCGGCGCTGCCGGGCTCCTGCCCGAGGAACTGGTTGCAGGGCACGCCCAGCACGGTGAAGCCCTGCTCCGCGTACCGCTCCTGGAGCCGCTCAAGGCCCGTGTACTGGGGGGTCAGCCCGCACTTGGAGGCCACGTTCACCACGAGGACGGCCTTGCCCGCGTACTGCGAGAGGTCCGCCGAGCCGCCCTTGAGCGACCCGATCTCGACACCGAGGGGACCCGTGTTCTCTGTAGTCGTCATAACCGGATGCTAACTCCGGTAAATGTCGTTCTCCCCACGGGCCCATGAGCCTTCGCACTTGCAGGTGTGCTTACAGGCCGACGGCCTTCACCACGACCTCCCCGGCCGCCGTCCGCGAGTACAGCACCGAACGCCCCGCCCGGCGCCGCTCCACCAGCCCCGCGTCCAGCAGCACCCGCAGATGTCGGCCCACCGAACCGAGCCCCTGCCCGGTCACGGCGGTCAGTTGGCTGGTGCTCATCGGGGCGCCGAGCAGCATCAGCACGCCCGCCCGCGCGGGACCCAGCAGCGCCCCCAGGCTCGCGGGGACGGCCCGTGAGTCGTGGTCGGCGAGGGCACCCGAACACGTGTAGACGATGGCGTAGCGGTCCGGCTCCTCCCACGACAGCCACCCGCCCTTGGGCGTGACCGGCACGAAGACCAGTTCCGCGCCGGAGATCTCCCGCGGCGGATACTCGTGCAGATTGACCTGGAGCCGGTTCTCCCCGAGCCACCGCGTCCGCCCCGGCCGCAGCGCGTCCACCACGGCCGCCCAGCCGCCCTGGCTCACCTGTGCGGTCCGCGCGACGACATCGGCCTCCAGCACGCGCCGGCGCCGCTCCCAGGACGGCCGTACGGTCTCCTCCCACACGTACTCCAGGAGCCGGGCCGCCCGCTCGGGCAGGTCGTCGCGCTCCAGGGCGGCGGGGAGCGGTCCGGCGAGGGAGACCACGAGGTGCGCCCGCGCGTCGGCGGGAGGCACCGCCCGCACCCGTGCGACGGCCGCTTCGAACGGCTCCCGGTCCCTCGGTGTGGGCGAGAGGAAGTCGGCTATCCAGGACCGCCCGAGCCCCGACCGCACCAGCAGCCCGGTGACCGGATCGTCCGCCAACAGCCCCCGGTATCCCGGGAGATGCTCCTGCAGCCACACCTGTTCACCGGGATGCGCGGCCACCCCCAGGTGGAGCAGTTTGAGTGCGGCGAAGGTCTCGGCGAACGGCGACAGCACGAACCGGCTCCGGGCGAGGGTGTCGGCGTTGAGCTGCCACCACCCCATGACCGTCACCCCCGATGTTTCGCGTCCACGCGAAAGAATACGACCCCCGCGCGGACCCCCGCAGACTCCGCTGATGCGCAGCTACCGCGAGCTCTTCCGCACCCCTGAGTACACCCCGTTCTTCTTCTCCTTCGCCGCCCAGACCGCGGCCCTGACGATCAGCGGGCTGGCGCTCGCCACGCTGGTCTACCGGGCGACCGCCTCGCCCCTGCTGTCGGCCGTGAGCATGTTCGGGCCGCAGCTCGCCCAGATGCTCGGCGCGACCTTCTTCCTGTCGGGCGCCGACCGCCTGCCCCCACGGGTCACCCTGTCGGGCATCAACTCCGCGTTCGCCGTCTGTACGGCCCTGCTGGCACTGCCCGGCCTGCCGCTCGGGGCGGTCTTCGGCATCGTGTTCCTGCAGGGCCTGATCGCCTCGATGGGCGGCGGGGTGAGCGGCGGTCTGCTGAACGAGATCCTGACCAAGGACGGCTACCTGCTGGGCCGTTCGGTGTTCAACATGGCCTCCGGGCTGATGCAGGTCACCGGTTTCGCGCTGGGCGGCGCCCTGCTGACCCTCCTGTCCCCGCGCGTCTGCCTGCTCCTGTCGGCGGCGCTGTACGCGATCACGGCCCTCGTCATCCGCCTGGGCCTGACCGCCCGCCCGCCCCGCTCCGCGGGCCGCCCGTCCGTCGCCGCGACCTGGCGCACGAACGCCCTCCTGTGGTCCTCCCGCCCCCGCCGCCTCACCTACCTGGGCCTGTGGGTCCCCAACGGCCTGGTCGTCGGCTGCGAATCCCTCTACGTCTCCTACGACTCCGGGTCCGCCGGCGCGCTGTTCGCGAGCGCGGCGCTGGGCATGTTCGTCGGCGACCTGACCCTCGGCCGCTTCGTACCGCCCGCCCTGCGCTCCCGCCTGGACATCCCGCTCCGGCTCCTGTTGGCCACGCCGTACCTGTTCTTCGCGCTGCGGCCCGGGATGCCCTGGGCGGCGATCGCCGCGTGCGTCGCCTCTATCGGCTTCGGCGCCTCCCTCGTCCTTCAGGAACGCCTGATGGAACTCACCCCCGACGAACTCGCGGGCCACGCCCAGGGGTTGCGCTCCGCAGGCATGCTCACCATGCAGGGCCTGAGCGCGGCCGTCGCGGGCACGCTGGCCCAACTGACCTCGCCGGGAACGGCGATGACCCTGATGGCGGCGGCATCGGCCGCGGTGACACTGACGCTGGCGGCGCTCGCCCGAGAGGGACGACGGAAGGTCCCCGAGGTGCAAACGGCCCAGGGCTGAGGTGAGTCGGGGCGCCCGGCCGGGCGGACGACAGCCGACCGTGCCGGGTGGCTGAGAACCGTGCCGGTCGGGCGAACCGTGCCGGGCGTCCTCCCGTCTTCCCTACGCCGGCCGCGTCCCCGCGTCGGCCGTCGCATCGGCACGCACGCCGAGGGAGCCCCGTTGACGCCTGAGACGCCAGAGACGCCTGAGCCGTCGCCACCCCAACCGCCCGAGACCCACGCCCTGTTGAGGTTCCTCACGGCAGCCCCGGAGGAGCGGCCCCGGCTCGCCCCGCGCGTGGCGGAGGCGGTCGGCGCCGACACCCTGGAACGGATCGTCCGGGCGACACTGGCCCGGACCGGCCGGCCCGTCACGGTGGCGGACAGCCCCGACGGCCTGATCGTGACCGGCGAAGAAGGCGGTCAGGTGCGCGCCTGGGCCCGCACGGCGCCGGACGGCGAACTCACCGCCCTGTACCTCGAAGGCACCCGCTACACCCCGCCTCGCAGGCGCCGCCCGCCGTACGCCCTGCTGCTCCCTCTCCTCGTCCTCTGGAACGCCGTCGCCCTCTGGACGGCCCCCGACCGCACCGCCTGGCTCACCGACCTGACGATCCTCGCCGTCTGCTGCGTCCTCGCCGAGGGCCTCGGTGCCCCCGCCCAACAGCCACGCCTCCCGCGCCGCACGGTCGAGGCGGCAGTCGTCGTAGCCGCCCTCGTCTCCGCGCCCCGGCTGTCCGAACTACCGCCGGGCCACGGCCTGTTGGGCCTTGCGGGCGCAGCCGTACTCCTCCTGGCGCTCGTCGTGGTGGTCGCCGTCGCGCGGACGCACACCTGGCGCGCGCCGCTCTCCCAGCCGTTGAGGTTCCCGCTGGAGGGCGTGTGGTACGTCGTCCAGGGCGGTGGCCGGCCCCTCAACCACCACGTCCGGATCCCCGAACAGCGGGGCGCGGTCGACCTGGTGGGGCTGGGCCGCTACGGCACCCGTACGCGTGCCGACCACGAGCCGACCGCGTACGCCGCCTACGGTCGCGCCGTACGTTCCCCGTGCGACGGACGCGTGATCTCCGCCGAGGACTCGATCGAGGACCAGCGGCCGGACGCGGGTGGCCGCCTCCGCTACCAACCCCTGTACGGGAACCACGTGTTCATCGACACCGGCCGGGAGATCGTCAAACTGGCCCATCTGCGGGCCGGTTCACTGACGGTGAGCCGGGGGGACGTTGTCCACGCGGGTCAACTCCTCGGTGAGACGGGCAATTCGGGCAACACCTCCGAGCCGCATCTCCATCTCCATGCGGAACGCGACGGGGTTGGCCTGGACCTTCGCTTCTCGGGAGTCGCGGGACGGCTGTACCGGGGACGGGTGATCCGTACTTTTCCGTAGCCGGAGGCATCCTTGACAGCGTGCGTACTGTTTCGCGACGTTTGAGCCCTGCCGAACTGTTCGTGTCTCGTCGTACCTTGGGATACGTAGGCAGGACGCGGACGACGCGTCGTGGGGGAAATGTGGGGGGACGGTCGCCCATGCGATCCATGCGATCCGCCGGCAAGGCGGACATCACGATCCACAGACCGGAGGAGCTCACCACCACGCTCCGCCAGGCCTGGCACAAGGCGATGGACGAGTCGCCGGACTACGCGAACCCTTTTCTGGCACCGGAGTTCGCGGACGGCGTCGGCCGCCACCGCGGCGGCGCGCAGGTGGCGGTTCTGCACGAGGGCGGGGAGCCGGTCGGCTTCTTCCCGTACGAGCGCAACCACGTCGGCGTCGGCCGGGCCATCGGCCTCGGCCTCTCCGACTGCCAGGCCCTGGTCCACCGCCCCGGAGTCACCTGGGACGTCCAGCAACTCCTGCGGGCCTGCGGCCTGTCGGTCTTCGAGTTCGACCATCTCGTCGAGGAACAACAGCCGTTCGGCCGCCACGTCACCGGCACCTTCGGGTCCCCGGTGATCGACCTCAAGGACGGCGACGGCGAGGTCCCCTACGCCGAGTGGCTGCGCGCCGCCTACCCGGGCATCGCCAAGACGACCCTGAAGAAGGAACGCCGCCTCGGCCGCGACCTCGGCGAGATGCGCTTCGTCTACGACGAGCGCGACCCCGAGGTGCTGCACACGCTGATGCGCTGGAAGTCCGCCCAGTACCGCAGGACCGGCCGCATGGACCGCTTCGCGCGCCCCTGGATCGTGGACCTGGTGGACCACCTCTTCCATGTCCGCGAGGAACACTTCACCGGCATCCTGTCGGTCCTCTACGCCGGTGACCGCCCGGTGGCGGCCCACTTCGGACCGACGTCCCGCACCCTGTTCGCGGCCTGGTTCACGGCATACGACCCCGAACTCCGGTATTACTCACCGGGGTTGATCATGCACCTCAGGATGGCCGAGGAGGCGGGCCGGCACGGCGTACGCCTCATGGACCTGGGCCGCGGCGACAAGGAGTGGAAGGACTGGCTCAAGACCCGCGAACTGCGCGTCGGCGAGGGCTTCGCCACCCGCCCCCACCCGGTGGCGGCGGCCCACCGCCTGTGGCGCCGCCCGGTCCGCGGCCTGCGCAACACGGTCCTGGCCCACCCGTCCCTGCGCGACCCGGCGGACCGCCTCCTCAAAACGGTGGGCACGCTGCGTACGACGGGCCGGACGACACCGAAGAAGTGACGATGCGGCAACATCCCCTCGGTCGCGTGATCCGGCGGGCGTAGTACTGGACGCAGTACTCGATCCCGTACCGAAGGGGCCGTCGCCGGATGCAGGGGAGCGACGGGGGAGCCGTCGGCCAAAGCCCTTCCGCGTCCGCGAGTTCGACGCCGCCCCACCCGGTCGTGAGCCTCGGCGCGGACGCCGACGAACGCGGGCTGCTGCCCGGCGGCCCACCGTTCCCCCTCCGCGGGGTGGACCTCCGCGCGGACGCGGACCGAGCCCGTCACCATCACCGCGGAGACGATGCCGACGAAGGAGAGCACGCACGCCCACGCGACGGCGTCCGCGTCCAGCTCTCCCTGACCCGCGGGACGCCTCCCGCGAACCTACGGCGACGGTCACCGCCCCCGACTGTCCCGCCGCCCCGACGGATACCCGCCCCGATGACGCCCCCGACACCCGCACGACAGGCGACCGTGGTAGACAACGCCGATGATGGTCAGGGCTGTTGATGCCCGGCCCGCGGGCGACCGCGCGACAACAGGAAGGGGCAACCCGTGCTTCTGAAGACCTTCCGCTGGTCGTTCGCGGTCACCGCGCTCGGCCTGGCCCTGGGAGTCTGGTACGGCGGCTGGACGGCGTTCGGAGTCATCGCGATCCTGGCCGTCCTGGAGATCTCGCTGTCCTTCGACAACGCGGTGGTCAACGCCGGGATCCTGAAGAAGATGTCCGCCTTCTGGCAGAAGATCTTCCTCACGGTGGGCGTCCTGATCGCCGTCTTCGGCATGCGCCTCGCCTTCCCGGTCGTGATCGTCGCGATCACGGCGAAGAAGAACCCGATCGACGCGGTCGACCTGGCGCTGACCGACAAGGACCGCTACGAACAGCTGGTCACCGACGCCCACCCGTCGATCGCGGCCTTCGGCGGCATGTTCCTCCTCATGATCTTCCTGGACTTCATCTTCGAGGACCGTGACATCAAGTGGCTGGGCTGGCTGGAACGCCCCCTGGCCAGACTCGGCAAGGTCGACATGCTGTCGGTCTGCATCGCCCTGATCGTCCTGCTGATCACGTCGTTCACCTTCGCCACCCACGCCCACCAGCACGGCGGAGCGCACGCGGACAAGGCCCAGACGGTTCTGATCTCCGGCATCGCGGGCCTGATCACGTACATGATCGTCGGCGGACTCTCCGGCTACTTCGAGGACCGCCTGGAGGCGGAGGAGGAACAGGAACGGGAGAGCAACCGCTCGGCGGTAGTCCTGGCGGGCCAGGCGGCATTCTTCATGTTCCTGTACCTGGAAGTCCTGGACGCCTCGTTCTCCTTCGACGGCGTGATCGGCGCGTTCGCCATCACCAACGACATCGTGCTGATGGCACTGGGCCTGGGCATCGGCGCGATGTACGTCCGCTCCCTGACGGTCTACCTGGTCCGCCAGGGCACGCTCGACGACTACGTGTACCTGGAGCACGGCGCCCACTACGCGATCGGCGCCCTGGCCGTGATCCTCATGGTCACCATCCAGTACCAGATCAACGAGGTCATCACCGGCCTGGTCGGCGTGGTCCTGATCGGCTGGTCGTTCTGGTCGTCGGTGCGGCGGAACCGGGCGGTTGCGGAGGCGGAGGGGGCGGCTGCGCCTGCGGATACGGCGAGGGTTCCCTAGCTGGCGGGCTGCCGGACCAGCACGTCGAGTTGCCGCGCGACCCGGTCCAGGGGCTCTATGCCCCCGCTCGGTGCGCCACAGGGCGGTGACACCTTCGAAGGACGCCACGACGAGGTCCGCGAGCCTTGCTCCCTGGCGGACCGCACGGTTCCGCGGGGCGCACTCTCCGATACGCCGACCTTGGCCCTGAGAGGCCCGTGAAGTTGCCGTATGTAATTGGAGGCATATACCGTTGATTGCATGACGGAGCGGTGGGAGATTGAGATCGAACCCGAGGTTCGGGACTGGCTGGAACTGCTCCCGTTCCGCCTCTACCGGCGGGTGGAGGACAAGACGGACCGTCTCTTGGACGAGCCGACGACGCTTGGTGAGCCGTACTCGCGTCACCTGGGTGGCAAGCTGCGTGAGCTGCGCTTCGAGTTGGATGGTGAGGCCGTGCGCATCCCGTACTGGCTCGCCTCCGGGCAGCGGATTGTTCTGTTGACGGTGTTCCGTAAGACGAGGATGCGTGAGGCTGCGGAAGTCGAGCGTGCGCATCAGGCACAGAAGGTCTGCGAGACGGAGCACGGCCGGGCCGAGCACACCTACGATCGGGGCAAGGAGAATTGATGAATCACAGCACGTGGAGGACACGCCGGACCCGGCAGCTCGCGGGTGAGACGGTGGAGTACGACCAGGAGTACGTCGACGCGCGGTTGGCCGGCGATCTCGGGCAGGCGGTCTACGACCGTCGGATCGAACTCGCACTCTCCCAGGCCGTACTGGCCGAACGGGCCGGGATGACGCAGCCTCAGGTGTCCCGAATGGAGGGCGGCGACACCGTGCCCACTCTCCCGCTGTTGCGACGCCTGGCCAAGGCTCTGGACGGCACGCTGAACCTTGCCATCGACGAGGGTGACTCCCGCGTCACCTTCACCCCGCACGCCGCCTGAAACCGAGCCGCCGGTTGACGCCGGTCCGGCCGGCACGTTCGTACTGGACAACGTCACTGGTTCCTGCGCTGTACTTGTTCCCGCAGACAACCACTGGCAGGTCCGGGCGACCCGCGCCATCCTTGGGACGCGGTCGAGTCGGCAGTCGCCACCGCGGGGCGTACGGCTCACCGAACCGCGCGGCATGCGGCGTCACGGTCTCCCGCGACGAACAGGCGATCTGGCTCGACAACCCGGACGGACGCCCGTCGTGGCCGCTGCCCTCCTGAAACGGCCACCGCCGACGATATGGACGACGAACCGCTGAAGGACTGGGCGGAACGCCGTGACGCGAAGATCGGCTGGCTTCGTGCCGTGCCCGTAGTCTCCGGCGACGGCCCGAGAGCTTCCCATCTACATCCCGAGGCAACGGCGATCCTCTCCCCGCAAGCATCGCAAGCCCCCGGCGCTCAGGTAATACAACGACGACGGCTCCGGGGCCGCAGCTTCGCCGGGCCCGTGATTCACCGTAATCCAGTGACTGCCCGTCACTGGGCGAGCGACGAGTCTGGATGTGTTGCGGCAGGTCACCGAGACGCCGGGTGTACCCGGGGTGTGGGGGACTGCCGTGACGTCATCAGCGGTCGGCGCTCGTCCGCAGACAGGGGGCTGCGGCCTTCACCGAGGACGCTACGTTCACCGACTCGTCCATCGGCTCCACCGGCGACATGGTGGTGGTGCAGTTGGCGCTGCAGGGAACGCACCTCGGCCCGCAGGCACGCTGCCGCCGACCGGCAAGCGGATCGACGCACCGTGCTGTGATGTCTTCGAGCTGGTCGACGGCAAGATCAGGCGGTTCGACTGCTCCCCCGAAGGCGCGATCATCCCGGCGCCGCGCTGGAGCACTGAGCGCATCTGCGAGTGCACGGGGCAGCCCGCGTGACCGCGTACGAAGTCCCCGCGATTCCCGTACGGCGGCCCGCGTGCGTCCTGAGTACGCGGAGGAACACATGCGAGCGGCAGTACTCCGTGAGCTGACCGGCGGCCTCGGGCGCAGTGAGTTCGTGCAGGTAGTCGATGACCAGGACGAGGTTGTCGTGGGATTCGTCGAGTTCGGACAGCAGCATGTCCACCAGGGGCATAGAGGTCCGACGTCCAGACCTGCGCACACAGACCCGCTACCGGCCGAGCCGTCCCCGTCGCTCACGCAAAACGGCCCCGGACACGCGGTCCGAGGCCGAACAGAGCGCTTTCCTGGGGGAGAAACCCCAGGTCAGCAGCATAATGCATGGTGCCCCCGGCAGGATTCGAACCTGCGACACCCGCTTTAGGAGAGCGGTGCTCTATCCCCTGAGCTACGAAGGCGGGACGGATCGCCCCGGAAGGCGGTCCAGGACAGGGTAGCGGATTTGCGGAGTCGGTTCGGTGGGGGAGGGCAAGGCAGAGGCGGACAAGGCAGAGCGAGGCAAGGCAGAGCGAGGCAAGGCAGAGCCAGGCAAGGCAGAGCCAGGGGAGCCAGGGGAGACAGGGGCGGGCGCCGAGCTCAGACCCCCGACACCCGTGTGAAGCGCCCCGCCACCCTCAGATCCCCCTCGATGTCGCTCGCCGTCGCCGTCAGTTCGGGGAGGGTGTCCCGGACGTACTCCTCGGCCGTGCGGCCGGCCACATGTGTTGCCGTGTTCAGGGCGGCGACCACCCGGCCCGTGCGGTCGCGGATCGGGACGGCGATCGAGCGGAGGCCCGCCTCCAACTCCTCGTCCACCAGGGCGTAGCCCTGCGAGCGGACCGTCTCCAGGGCGTTCGCCAGCGCCGTTGGATCCGTCAGGGTGTGCGGGGTCAGGGGGTGCGGATCGGCGAGGGCCTGCCGTACCGGTGTCGGGTCGGCGTCGGACAGGAGTGCGCGGCCCAGTGCCGTCGCGTACGCCGGGAAGCGGGTGCCGACCGCGATGTTCACGCTCATCACGTGGCTCGTGGCGACCCGGGCCGTGTACTGGATGTCCCGGCCCACCAGGATCGCCAGGGACGCCGACTCGTGGATGCGGGCCGCGAGGGCGGTGAGGTGCGGGGTCGCGAGGGACGGCAGCGAGGTGCGCGACAGGGGTGGGAAGCCCAGGGACAGGACCCGGGGGGTCAGTGCGAAGCGGCGGTCGCCGGACGGGGTCACCAGGCCCAGGTGTTCGTACGTGATCAGGGCTCTGCGGGCCGTTGCCCGCGCCAGCCCCGTCGCCTGGGCGACCTCCGTCAGGGTCAGTTCGGCGCGGCCCTCGCCGAAGGCGGTCAGGACCGTCAGTCCGCGGGCCAGGGACTCGACGAACTCCCGGCCCAGTTCCTGCTTCGACGCCCCCGTCCAGGTCGCGAGTCCGGAGGGGGCGGCGACGGACTCGACCCGTAGGGCCTCGCGCAGATCGTCCGCCAGGTCCTCCTCCATCGTCCGTACCGCCGAACGCAGCCTGGGCAGAAGGGAGTTCCGCAGATCCTCCGCCGTGTGCCGGCTCGTATGGCTCACGACGCTCGCCACGCACGCGATCCCGCCGGTACGGGGGTCCCGTACGGGCACGGACACCGCCACCAGCCCCGGTTCGATCAACTGGTCGTCCAGCGCCCAGCCGTCCTGGCGTGCCTGTACGGCGCGCCGCTCGAAGTCGGGCGGCTCCGGCGACGGACGTACGGGAACGGCCGGAAAGCCCTCGTCCGTCGGGTCCGCCGAGCGGCGTTCCCGCCAGCGTCGCCAGTCCGCGTCCGTCCACTCCGTCGCGAACAGCGGTCCTGGCGCGGTGCGTTCGGCCGGCAGCAGGTCGCCGATGCGGAAGCTGAGGGACATGGCGCGGCGGCGGGTCGCCTGGTGGATGAAGCGGATGCCGTCCCGGTCGGGCACCGCCAACGACACCGACTCGTCCAGCTCGTCGGCGAGGGCGTCCGCGCGGGCGTCCAGTACGGACGGCAGGCGCAGGGCGGCCAGGTAGGCGTTGCCCAGTTCCATGATCCGCGGGGTGAGAACCGTGTCCCGGCCGTCGAGACGGACGTACCCCATGCGGGCGAGCGTCGCGGTGATCCGGTCGACGGTGGAACGGGCGAGGCCGGTGGCCCGTTCGAGTCCGCTGAGGCTCAACGTGCCGCCCGCGTCGGTCAGTTGCCGCAGCACCGCGACCCCGCGGATCAGCGGGGCGACCGCCTCGGCGGGTACGGCGGCGGCAGGGTCGACCAGCGTGGTGTCAGGGGCGTCAGTGGGCATCGATTCTCCGGTACGGCGATCTCGGCAGCCCTACGGTAAGCCCGCGCCCACCGTCCCCTCTGCCCGGCGAGTGCCCTTCGGCCAGGCTCTCCTGGCGCGTCCGGGTCACCCCTAGCGCGTCCGCGTCACCGTCACCCGGTAGTTCCCCGCGGCGTCCGTCCCGGTGACCGCGACCCGGATTCCCTTCCCCGGGTCGTTGAAGCTCTCGCCCGCCGTGAACGGCGCGTCCGACAGTTCCGCTTGGACGTTGGGGCTCCGGGTGCAGCCCCCGCTGTCGCGGTGCGCGTCGTACACCTTCACCGGGCCCAGGCCCGTGTCCACGTCGGCCTCGACCTTGTAGATGAGGACGCCCGGGCGGCACACCGCCTCGTCGTTGCCCTCGTGCGTCCGCACCTCCAGGGCGTAGCCCGTCCGTCGGGAGAGCGGGACGAAGATCAGCCTCGCGCCGTCGGTGCCGGGCCGTTCCAGCGGGGTCAGGGTGTACTCCGAAGTGCCCCTGGTCATCGCGCAGTTCACCTGGGACGGGTCCAGCCAGCCGAGCTTCCACTTGTGCCAGCCGAGGAGGTCGTTGTCGGCGCCCCAGTCCTCGCTCATGATGTCCCAGTGGCCGACCGCGCCGCCGCCCTCCTGGGTGTAGAGGTCGGGCAGGCCGAAGACGTGGCCGTTCTCGTGGGGGAGGACGCGGTAGCCGGTCTGGGAGTAGGTGCCGGAGCCGTCGTCCTGACGGGAGTACACGAAGGAGGCGTTCGAGACCGGGACGCCGTCCGCCACCGGGGCTTCCGTGTTGCCGGCGAACGTCACCGACAGGACCGTGTCCAGGGCGGAGGGGCCCGCGTTCGGGGTGACCAGGACGTTCAGGAGGTCGTACTGGCGGAAGTCCACGGTCGGGTCCGCCGCGGTCACGATGTCCTGGACGAGCTGCCGGTACCCGGGGTCGAAGGGCGCGCCGCGCTCTATGCCGTAGGACCTGAAGGGCTTGGGCATGCGCAGCCAGTGGTCGATCGGGGTTTCGGGGCGGTAGTCGAGGCGGCCGTAGGAGCTGGCGGCGAACCACTCCTGGGTCTTGGGGAAGAACTCGTGGTAGCGGTCCACGGCGGTGCCCTGGCCGGGGGCGTCGGAGAAGTCGACCATCAGGGTCAGGGCGTGGACCGTGCCGGTGGAGCGGGAGTAGCCGCCGGGGGTGGGGATGCCCTCGGACATCTGGACGTCGAGGGGGCCGTTGATCATGCAGGGGCCGAGTGCGGAGGTGCGGGCGAGCGCGACCGGGCCCGCCGCCGTCATGGCGCCCGGGGTGAGGTGTCCGGTGCCGGCCGAGGTGCTGACCGCGAGGGTCAGGACGGTCACGGACGCGAGGGCGGCCACGCGGCGCGGGCGTATCCGACGGCTGGGCTGCATGCAGGGACCCTTCGCGCCAACGGCAGCCGCCGGTCTCCGGCTGCACCCTTTCGATCACCCTGTGTCGTGCGGTGCGAGGGCGCGCGCTGGAGGAGACCGACCGTGTGGTTCTGGTCGGTGGGCGCTGGCGAAGGGCCCAAACGGGATGTGACCCAGGTCACATCAAATAGGTCGTCGGGCGGGAAATAACCGGGGACCGTTTCCCCGTTTAGCCATGTGTCCGAGCGAAACGGGGAGTCCGTCCCCGGATCGCCACCCGTAACCCGTGACTCAAGGAGTTCGCCGTGACGACCGCGATGACCCCCGTACAGCGAAAGGTGACCCGGCCGCGCGCCGACGCTTTGCGCAACCGGGAGCGGATCGTCACCGCCGCCCGCGAGATGTTCGTCGAGTTCGGCCCCGATGTGCCGCTCGACGAGATCGCCCGCCGGGCCGGCGTCGGCAACGCCACGCTCTACCGCAACTTCCCGGACCGCGACGCCCTCGTCCGCGAGGTCGTGGTCTCGGTCATGGACCGTACGGCGGAGGCCGCGGAGCAGGCGCTCGCGGAGACCGGCGACGCCTTCGCCGCTCTGGAGCGCTTCGTGCACGTGTCCGCCGACGAGCGGATCAGCGCACTGTGCCCGATGATCTCCAGCACCTTCGACCAGTTCCACCCGGATCTGGAAGCCTCGCGCGAGAGGGTCGAGCAGCTCATCGACGAGATCATGGAGCGGGCCAGGAGGGCCGGACAGCTCCGGACCGACGTGGGTGTCGGCGATCTGATGGTCGCCGTGGCCCAGCTCAGCCGGCCCCCGGCCGGCACCGGTTGCCTCAGCGCCGACCGCTTCGTACACCGACACCTGCAGCTGTTCCTGGACGGACTGCGGGCCCCGGCCCGCTCGGTCCTGCCCGGCACGGCCGCGACCATGGAGGATCTCCGGCAGCCCTGACCGATTAGTTCAGCGCCGATTAGTTCCGAGCGTCACGCCAGTCCCAACAACAAGCTCCGGCTCTCGTCGTCGTAGACGAGCCGTCCCCGATCACGTTCTTCTTCCGTGTTTTTCCGTCACGAAGTCCCGAAGTGGGTACCACCATGTCTGAATCAGCCCGAAGCGCCCCAGGCGCTCTCGACAAGGGCGACAAGGCCACGCAGGCCGCCGCCGAGCACGAAGCCCATTCCAACCGCTGGAAGGCGCTCGCGTTCATCGCGCTCGCCCAGCTGATGGTCGTGCTCGACGCGACCATCGTGAACATCGCCCTTCCGTCCGCCCAGACCGACCTGGGCATCTCCGACGGCAACCGGCAGTGGGTCGTCACGGCCTACGCCCTCGCCTTCGGTGGACTCCTCCTCTTCGGCGGCCGTATAGCCGACCTGTGGGGGCGCAAGCGCGCCTTCGTCGTCGGTCTGACCGGCTTCGCCGCCGCATCCGCGCTCGGCGGTCTCGCCACCTCCGGCGCCATGATGTTCGGCGCCCGTGCCCTCCAGGGTGCGTTCGGCGCCCTGCTCGCGCCCGCCGCGCTCTCCCTGCTCGCCGTGATGTTCACGGACGCCAAGGAGCGTGCCAAGGCGTTCGGTATCTACGGCGCGATCGCCGGTGGCGGCGGCGCCGTCGGCTTCATCCTCGGCGGTGTGCTGACCGAGTACCTGGACTGGCGCTGGACGTTCTTCGTGAACATCCCGTTCGCGATCATCGCCGCGCTCGGCGCGTACTTCGTCATCCGCGAGCCGGCGGGCGGCCGCAACCGCAACCCGCTCGACATCCCGGGCGTGCTCCTGTCGACCCTCGGCCTGGTCTCGCTCGTCTACGGCTTCACCCGCGCCGAGTCCAACGGCTGGGGCGACTCCTCGACCATCGCGCTCTTCATCGCGTCGGCCGTCCTGCTGGTCTCGTTCGTCATCGTCGAGGCCAAGGTCAAGGCCCCGCTGCTGCCGCTGCGCGTGATCACCGACCGCAACCGCGGCGGTATCTACCTCTCGCTCGGCATCGCCATCATCGCGATGTTCGGCACGTTCCTGTTCCTCACCTACTACCTGCAGGTCGTGAAGGGCTTCTCGCCCATCAAGACCGGCTTCGCCTTCATGCCGATGATCGTGGGCATGATGGTCGGCTCGACCCAGATCGGCACCCGCCTGATGACCCGCCTGCCGGCCCGCCTGCTCATGGGCCCCGGCTTCCTGGTCGCCGCGGTCGGCATGCTCCTGATGACGCAGCTGGAGATCGGCTCGTCGTACGCCTCGATCATCCTGCCCGCGATGCTGCTGCTCGGTCTCGGCATGGGTACGGCGTTCATGCCCGCCATGTCCCTGGCCACCCTGGGCGTCGAGCCCCGAGACGCGGGTGTCGCCTCCGCGATGGTCAACACCTCGCAGCAGGTGGGCGGCGCGATCGGTACGGCCCTGCTGAACACGATCGCCGCGTCCGCGACGACCGCGTACATCAAGGACCACATCGCCGGTGCGGGTACCTCCAAGACCCAGCAGCAGCTCGTCGCGCTGCAGGGCCAGGTGCACGGCTACACCAACGCCATCTGGTTCGCCGTCGGCATGCTGGTGGCGGCCTCGGTGATCGTCGGGGTCCTCGTCAACGCCGGCAAGCAGGGTTCCGACCCGGTCACCGCCTCCGGTGACGACGTCGAGGACGAGTTCAAGATCCCGGTCGTCGCCCACTGACGACGCCCGATCCGGTCGTACCCCCTTCGCACCATCCGTACGTACGGGGAAGGGGACGCCCCGTACGTACGACTCCCAGGAACTGCCCTGGTTCTCGCCTGAGTTGAGCGGCTCAGCGGAGCCAGGGCAGGTCCGCACCCGCTTCGTTCGGCTGAAGTCCCTCGGCGACGATCTCCATGATCTCGCCGAGGGACTTCTGCTGTTCCGGGCTCAGCCGCTCGAACAACGCCTGCCGTACGGCGGCCACATGGCCCGGCGCGGTCCGGCTGAGCACGCCGTAGCCCTCGTCGGTCAGCACCGCGAACTGGCCGCGCTTGTCGGAGGGGCAGTCCTCGCGGCGCACCCACCCGTTCTTCTCCAGCCGCGCGATCGCGTGCGAGAGACGGGAGCGGGTGATCTTCGCGTTCATGGCCAGCTCGGTCATCCGCAGCCGGCGGCGCGGGGCCTCGGCGAGCTGGACGAGAAGGCCGTAGTAGATGTGCGGCATGCCCGCGTCGCGCTGGAGCTGGCGGTCGAGGTGGTCCTCCAGCAGGGTGCTGGCGTGCATGTAGAAGCGCCAGACGCGCTGTTCCTCGATGGTGAGCCAGCGGGCTTCGTCAGCGGGTGCCGCTTCGTCAGCGGGCGCGGGTGCCGTGTTCATGCGTTCCACTGTACGAGAGCTCTCCTTGAAGGTTAAACAAGTGAGGCGTAAGCTCTTCACAGGGAATTTGAGAGTTCAAGCATGGGGAGTGACCGTCATGTCCACCGCCGCACCGGAGCGCATGCCCGCCCTCTACCTCAGCCACGGCGCCCCGCCCCTCGCGGACGACCCGATCTGGCCCGGCGAGCTCGCCGCCTGGTCCGCCGACCTCCCCCGCCCCAAGGCGATCCTCATGGTCTCCGCCCACTGGGAGGAGGCCCCCCTCGCCCTCGGCGCGGTCGACCCCGTCCCCCTGGTCTACGACTTCTGGGGCTTCCCCGAGCACTACTACCAGGTCCGCTACGACGCCCCGGGCGCCCCCGAACTCGCCGAGTCCGTACGGAAGTTGCTGCGCGCCCCGGGCATCCCCGTGCAGGACGTCCCGGACCGCGGCCTCGACCACGGGGCGTACGTTCCGCTCGTCGAGATGTTCCCGGCCGCCGACGTCCCGGTCCTCCAGGTCTCCATGCCGACCCTCGACCCGGCCAAGCTGATGGACATCGGCCGCAAGCTCGCCCCGCTGCGCGACGAGGGCGTACTGATCGTCGGCTCCGGCTTCTTCACCCACAACCTGGCCGCACTGCGCCACACCGGCGGGGGAGTGCCCACCTGGTCCTCCGAGTTCGACGACTGGGGCAGGCAGGCGCTGGAGTCCCGCGACTGGGACGGCCTGCTGGACTTCCTCCACAAGGCCCCGGCCGGGCGCTACGCCCACCCGCGCACCGAGCACTTCGCCCCGCTGTTCGTCACCCTGGGCGCGGCGGACGCGGGCGGCGAGCTGGACACTCCCGAGGCCCTGAACCCCTCCGTGATCGACGGGTTCTGGATGGGGATGGCGAAGCGCTCGGTGCAGTTCGGCTGAGGCTCTCCGCTGTTCGCGGAGCTACAACTCCTTCTCGTACCAGGCGACGTCCCAGTAGCGGCCGAACTTGCGGCCCACCTCGCGGAGGGTGCCGACATGCCGGAAGCCGAAGCGTTCATGCAGCCGCGTGGACGCTTCGTTGGGCTGTGCGATACCCGCGTACGCCCGGTGCACGTCCTCGGCCGCCAGCGCCTCGAACAGGGCCCTGTAGAGCAGCGTTCCGATGCCGCGGCCGCCCGCGTCCGGGGCGAGGTAGATCGTGACCGCGACGGAGGTCGAGTAGGCGGGCCTGTCCCGGTAAGGGCTGGATGTGGCGTAGCCGAGGATTCGCTGTGAGTTCCCTTGGAAGGTCCCGTCCACGGCAACCTTCAGGCGGTATGGCCCGTCTTCAGGGTGGGAGAGCAGCCAAGGGCGGCGCTCCTCCGGCGAGAAGACGGCGGTGTCGAAGGTGATCGGGGTCTCGCGTACGTAGTGGTTGTAGATGTCCGTGAGGGCGTCGAGGTCACTCTCGACTCCCGGCCTGACCTGCACCTCTGTATGTTCCGACAGCATCGTTACCCCCTTGTGGCCGGACAGGGTACTGCAAGATCAGAAAAATAGGGGAGCGGGTTGGGAATTCTGTCCGGATTCCAGTCGTTGTTTCCATCAGATGCAGGGCACACGAGAAGAGTCACAAGACGAGTGCCGAAGCATCACAGGAACACCTGACGAACACCTGCTGACCCACCATCGCAAGGGAGCACGCATGGCAACCCGTGCCGTCGCCCGTCGTAAGTCCGCCTCCGGCGAGACCTCCGGCGTGGCGCGCAGTGTTCGCGCCCATGGCGGCGAGATCGCCGACCGCGACCTGGTCGGCATGTATCTCGACGAAATAGCGCGCACACCGCTGCTCGACGCCGCCAAGGAAGTCGAGCTTTCGCAGACCATCGAAGCGGGCGTGTTCGCGCGCCAGGTCCTTGAGGGCGAGGAGGAGTCCCAGGCGGACGCCACCCGCGCCGAGCTTGAGGCCCTGGTCGCCGAAGGGGAGCGTGCCAAGGACGTCTTCATCCGGTCCAACCTCCGTCTGGTCGTGGCCGTGGCCCGCCGCTACCCCCGTAGCGGACTGCCCCTCCTCGACCTGATCCAGGAGGGCAACGCGGGCCTGGTGCGCGCGGTCGAGAAGTTCGACTACCGCAAGGGCTTCAAGTTCTCGACGTACGCGACCTGGTGGATCCGCCAGGCCATCACCCGGTCGATCGCCGACCAGTCCCGGACCATCCGGCTGCCCGTCCACCTGGTGGAGGAGCTGGGCCGGATCCGCCGGGTGCAGCGCGAGTTCAACCGCAAGAACGGGCGGGAGCCCGAGCACGCGGAGATCGCCGCCGAGCTGGACACCACCCCGGAGCGCGTGACGAACGTCCTGGACTGGGCCCGCGACCCGGTCTCGCTGAACATGTCGGTGGACGACGACGGGGACACCCAGTTCGGCGACCTGCTCGAAGACACCTCCGCGGTCTCTCCCGAACAGTCCGTCATGACCCTGCTGCGCAGCGAGGAACTGGACGACCTGATCGGCCGCCTCGACCAGCGCACGGCCTCCATCATCAAGATGCGGTACGGCATGGAGGACGGCCGGGAGCGCACGCTCACCGAGGTCGGCAAGGAGCACGGTCTGACGCGCGAGCGGATCCGCCAGATCGAGAAGCACGCACTGCTGGAACTGAAGAAGCTGGCCAGCCAGACCGGCTTCGACGCGGCGGCGTAGGCGGCAGTGAGCGCGGCGGGAGCGTTGCCGGGGACGTGAGTCCCCGGCCTCCGACCCGATGGACTCGGTGCACCCCGTGTGCCCCGGTGGACGCGGGGGCGCATACGGCTTTGGTATGTGCGGGCGGCGTACGCCGGGTGGCGGGAGGCCGCGCAAACATGGCCGTGGAACGCCGCTTCAACCTGACAGGCCCTGGGAACAAGACTTCAGGGCCCAGGAGTTCGGGTCCGCGGCCATGCCCGAGACCCCCCTGAGCCAAGTCCCGACGCAAATCCCCCCCCCGGCGCCGGGACTTTCCCGAGCCGGGCTTCGGTGCCTGTCCCCCCAGGCGCCGGGGCCCGGCTCCTTTTCGTCCGCGGGACGGGAATCCGTTGCGGGGATGATGGAGGCGGCCGTGCGCTGGGTGTGGGCAGGCTGGGATGGCGGGGCACCCCGTACCTGAACCCCGGGGTGGCCCGCCGAATGGCAGATTGTGCCACAGAGGCATAGCCTGCCGGGTGTGAGCAGCCCCACCCCAGCACCGGATTCCCGTCCCGCCTCTCCCTCTGCCCCCTCCGCACCGCTCTCGCTGACCGAGCGGCGCAAGGCCGAGACCCGGATGGAGATCGCCCGGGCGGCGGCCGGACTCTTCGCGAAACACGGGCTACGGGCCACCCGCGCCGAGGACATCGCCCAGACCGTCGGCATCGCCCCCCGCACCTTCTACCGCTACTTCGCGACCAAGGAAGAGGCCGTCGCCCCGCTCTACGCGGCCGGTGCCGAGCGCTGGGCGGAGGCGGTGCGCGCGGCCCCGCCCGCACTGTCGGTGCCGGAGGCCCTGGAACACGGGGTGCGCCACACGCTGACCCCCGGGGTGGGCGTCTCCATGAACTCCTGGGCGTGGGTCCGTACCCTGATCGGCCTGGCGGAGTCCAGCCCCGGCCTGCGGAGGGTGTGGGCGGAGGTCTGCCAGGCGTCGGAACGGACCCTGGGCGAGGTGCTGGTGGAACGGATGATCAAGGGCGACCACACCCTCGCCGACCAGACCCTGTCCGTGGCCTCCCTGACCTCCCCGGAGCTGCGCTTCGCCGCCGCCGTTGCAAGTGCCGCCGTACGCACGGCTGTTGAGGGATGGGCGTCCGGGAAGGAACAGCCGGGCTCGGTGGCCGGACCGGCGGAGTCGGCACTGCGGAACCTGCGGGTGCTGCGGGACTTTCCCTGGGGGGAGTTGGGGGCGGCGCGGGGCGCGGTGTGAGGTGCGTGGGGTGCGAGGGGTGTGTCCCTGAGGGTGATGGGGCTCACGCGCCGCCGGCCGCCCGACTGAGCCGTTCCCCCAACTCCCTTACGCACCGCACCAGTTCCTCCGGCTCCTGCACCGTGAACTCGTACTCCAGCATGGCCAGCCGGACGGCCAGCCAGTGCACCGCGTCGCCGGTCGTGGCCCGCAGCCGGCAGGTGTGCGTGTCGAGGGGCTCGGGTGTGCCGAGCCAGGCGGGGATGCGGGCCGCGACGACATCGGCGGGCGCGGCGAAGGTCACGGTGAACTCGTATGTCTCCTGCCGCCGGTACATCGACTGCCGCAGGTACTCCGCGGCGCTTCCCGTGGGCAACTCGCGCGGGGTGAACCGCGCTCCCGTGGCGACGGGCCGGCTCACCCGGTCGACCCGGAACGTCCGCCAGTCCTCGCGGTCGAGGTCGTAGGCGACGAGGTACCAGCGCCGCCCGGTCGACACGAGCCGGTACGGCTCCGTCACGCGCCGGGACTCGGTGCCGTCGCCGGCGCGGTAGGCGAACCGCAGCCGCTCCCGCCCGGCCACCGTCGAGGCCATCACGGTCAGCGTCTCGGGCGCGATGCTCGCCCCGTCGCCACTGGTCAGCGGGGTCGTGGCGGCCTGGAGCGTGGCGACCCGGTGCCGCAGGCGCGACGGCAGCACCTGTTCCAGCTTGGCCAACGCCCGTACGGACGCCTCGTCCACGCCCTCGACCGCGTGCCCGGCGCCCGCGCGCAGCCCGACCGCGATGGCCACCGCCTCCTCGTCGTCCAGCACCAGCGGCGGCATCGCCTTGCCCGCGACGAGCCGGTAGCCGCCGTCGGCCCCCAGCGTCGCCTGCACCGGGTAGCCGAGTTCGCGCAGCCGGTCGATGTCCCGCCGGACGGTACGCCGGGACACCCCGAGCCGGTCGGCCAGCTCGCCGCCGGGCCACTCGCGGGGCGTCTGGAGGAGGGAGAGGAGCTGGAGGAGCCGGGCCGGGGTGTCCGTCGTCATGGGTTCGAGGATGCCGTAGAACTAGGACACGATCTGACCTAATGGGGTCGTAGCTTCAAGCCATGACCTCCACCGAAACCCTTGTGGACAGCCCGGCCCCCGCAGTCCCCGTGACCGCCGCGGCCGACCGGCGGCGCTGGTTCGCCCTCGCGATCGTGATGACCGCGGCCTTCATGGACCTCGTCGACGTCACGATCGTCAACGTCGCGATCCCGTCGATCCAGCGGGACGCGGGCGCATCCTTCAGCCAGATCCAGTGGATAACGGCCGGTTACGCGCTCGCCTTCGCCGCCGGACTCATCACCGGCGGGCGGCTCGGCGACATCCACGGCCGCAAGCGGCTGTTCCTCGTCGGGATCGGCGGCTTCACGCTCGCGTCGGCGCTGTGCGGCTTCGCCGCGAACCCGGAGATGCTGGTCGCCTCGCGCATCCTGCAGGGCGGGATGGCGGCCATGATGGTGCCGCAGGTCCTCTCCATCGTGCACGCGACCTTCCCGGCGCACGAGCGGGGCAAGGTGTTCGGCCTGTTCGGCGCGATCGTGGGGCTCGGGGCCGTCTCCGGACCGCTGCTCGGCGCCCTGCTGACGGAGTGGAACCTGTTCGGTCTCGAATGGCGCCCGATCTTCCTCATCAACCTGCCCGTCGGCATCGCGGGCCTGATCCTCGGCAGCCGCTTCATCACCGAGTCGAAGGCCCCGCGCGCCCTGAAACTGGACCTGGTGGGCGTCGCCCTGGTCACGCTCGGCCTGCTGATGCTGCTCTACCCGCTCACCCGAGGTGACGAACTGGGCTGGCCCGCCTGGGGGTTCGTGTCGATGTCCGGATCGATCGGTGTCTTCGTCGGGCTGGTGGCGTACGAGAAGCGGAAGGCCGCGCAGGACGGTTCCCCGCTCGTCGAACTGTCCCTGTTCGAGGTGAAGAGCTTCGCGGCCGGTATCGCCGTGCAGACCGTCTTCGGCATCGCGCTCGGCATCTTCTTCCTCGTCTGGACGCTGTACATGCAGATCGGGCTGGGCTGGAGCCCGCTGCGGGCGGGGCTGACCGGCGTACCGTTCTCGATCGCCGTCTCGGTGGCGGCCGGCCTGTCCGTGCAGAAGCTGGTGCCGCGCCTCGGCGGACGCAACGTGCTCCAGACCGGTGCGCTGGTGATGGCCGCGGGCGTGCTGCTCTACCTCTGGGAGGCGGACCGGTACCAACTGGCCATCGCCTCCTGGCAGATGGCACTGCCGCTCGTCGTGATGGGCGTCGGCATGGGCCTGATCTTCGCCCCGCTGACCGACACGATCCTCTCCGAGGTACCACGCGAACACGCGGGCTCCGCGTCCGGCCTCATCAACACCGTCCAGCAGATGGGCAACGCGCTGGGGCTCGGGCTGGTGTCGGTGGTCTTCTTCGGGTCGATCGGCGACCGGTTGACGCCGGCCGAGGTGGGGCCGGCGTTCGTGAACGCGTTTCAGCATGCGCTGGGATGGGTGGCGGCGGTGATGGGCGTGATCTTCCTGCTGATGTTCGCGCTGCCGGGGCGGGCGGCGGGGCGGGTGACCGAGGTGGCGACCGAGAATGCGGCCAAGGAGACAGCCAAGGAGACAGCCAAGGAGACAGCCAAGGAGACAGCCAAGGAGGCTGCCCTGAACGGGAGTTGACGCCCTCCGTCGACGTACGACAGCGCCCCGCCCTAAAGCAGTACGGGGGCGGGGCGCTCGACGCGAAGCGCCGGATGATGGCGTACGCCGGTGGTCACGGGGAGGTGAAGGACCTGCGCCACAGCTGACCGCACACCGCACACCACAAGCCACCCTCCCCAAAAAGATCCATCTGCCCGTTCATGTCCACCTGATGCCCGAACCTGTTTACTTTCCGGAAATCCGGGCGTAGCCTCCGAGCGAAACCACAAGTTCGGGCACTGGTCGGAGGCGAACGGACATGTACGCACCGGAGCGGCAGCAGGAGATTCTCCGGCTGGCCCGTGACGGCGGCCGGGTGGACGTGGTGTCGCTGGCCGAGGAGTTCCAGGTCACGGCGGAGACGATCCGCCGGGATCTGAAGACCCTCGACCGAGCGGGCCTGCTGCGCCGGGTGCACGGCGGGGCCATACCGGCCGGGCGGCTCGACTTCGAGCCGGACCTCGCCGAGCGCGAGTCGACGGCGGCCGACGAGAAGGACCGCATCGCCAAGGCGGCCCTCGCCGAGCTGCCGATCCAGGGCACGGTGATCCTCGACGCCGGTACGACGATCGCCCGCCTCGCGGGCATCATCCCGCTGGAGGCCGAGCTGACCGTCGTCACGCACTCCCTGCCCATCGCGGCCCGCCTCGCGGACCACCCGGGCATGCAGCTCCACCTCGTCGGGGGGCGCGTGCGGCACCGTACGCGCGCCGCCGTCGACGCCTGGGCGCTGCGGGCGTACGGCGAGATCCGCGCCGACGTCGTGTTCGTGGCGGCCAACGGCTTCTCCGCCGAGCACGGGCTGACCACGCCCGACCTCGCCGAGGCCGCGGTGAAGCGCGCGGCGATGACCGCCGCTCGCCGGGTGGTGCTGCTGGCCGACTCCGCCAAGCACGGCCAGGAACACTTCGCCCGCTTCGGCGCCCTGAGCGATGTGGACCTCCTGATCACCGACAGCGGGCTGAGCCCAGAAGACGCCACCGCCATGGAGCGCGGCGGCATGGAAGTAGTGCGCGCATGATCCTCACGGTCACCCCGAACCCGTCCCTCGACCGCACTTACGAGGTCCCCTCCCTCGACCGCGGCGAGGTCATACGGGCCACCGGCGAACGCATGGACCCGGGCGGCAAGGGCGTCAACGTCTCCCGAGCGGTCGCCGCCGCGGGCCGTCGTACCGTTGCCGTCCTGCCCTTGGGCGGCGCTCCGGGCGCGCTGGTCGCCAGCCTCCTCGACGCGCAGGGCATCGAGGTCGCGCCGGTCCCGGTCGCCGGGGCCACCCGCTCGAACATCGCCCTCGCCGAGGCGGACGGCGTCCTGACGAAGATCAACGCACCCGGTCCCGAACTGACCGCCGCCGAACAGGAGTTGCTCCTGGAGACCGTGCGGCAGCAGTCCCGTGACGCCGACTGGATCGCCTGCTGCGGCAGCCTGCCGCGCGGCCTCGCGCCGTCCTGGTACGCCGAGTTGGTCGCCCGCGCGCATGCTGCCGGCGTCCGCATCGCACTGGACACCTCCGGCCCCGCGCTCATCGAGGCCCTGCGCGAACGCCCGGACGTGGTGAAGCCCAACGCCGAGGAACTCGCGGAGGCCGTCTCCCGCCCCCTCGCGACCGTCGGCGACGCGGTCAAAGCAGCGGAAGAACTACGGGAGTTGGGCGCCGGCGCGGTGCTCGCCAGTCTGGGCGCCGACGGGCAACTGCTGGTGGACGGCTCCGGTGCCTGGTACGGCAGGGCGCGCGTCGACGTCGTACGCAGCAATGTCGGCGCGGGGGACTCCTCGCTGGCCGGCTTCCTGATCGCCGGCGGCAGCGGCCCGGAGGCGCTCGCCTCGGCGGTCGCCCACGGCGCGGCGGCCGTCCAGCTGCCCGGCAGCGTGATGCCCACCCCGGCCGACCTCGACCCGGCCGCGGTGACCGTCACGGCCGACGTCCCGGTGGACCTCGTACTGACGGAGCCGGTGGCATGAACGTTTCCACGGCCTCCAAGGCGCCCCCGGAACCGGCCATGAAGCGGCGGAACTGCCCGTTAACCGCCGCGGCCGAAGGGAGGCGGGGCATCCCGAGCCGCCCTGTCGCCCGGTGGGGGCGAGGTTTCCCCGGCCTCGCCTCCACCACCTTCATCACCTCCACCAGCTCCACCACCTGCAGTCCCTGCGAAATATCCCGCTTCACCCCCGTCCCCACCCCCGCCCACGGCACCACCCGGGCGATACGCGTGCGAAGGAGCCCGCGATGAGCGAGATGATCACCGCGGACCTGGTCGACCTCGACCTGTCCGCCGATACCAAAGAGGCGGCGGCACGTGCCCTCGCCGAGCGCATGGTCGCCCAGGGCCGGGTCACCGACCTCGACGGCTTCCTCGCCGACGTGGCCGCCCGCGAGGCGCAGATGCCGACCGGCCTGGACGGCGGCATCGGCATCCCGCACTGCCGCAGCGAGTACGTCACCGAGCCGTCGCTCGCCTTCGGGCGCAGCGCCGAGGGTGTCGACTTCGGCGCCCCCGACGGCCCCGCCGACCTGATCTTCCTGATCGCCGCTCCGGCCGGCGCCGACGACGCGCATCTGACGATCCTCTCCGCACTGGCCCGGCAGCTGATGAACGCCGAGTTCACGTCCGCACTGCGGTCGGTGGGCGACGCGGAGAGCGCGGCGGCGCTGATCCGCGGCGACGAGCCCGAGGGCGGCACAGACTCCGCCGCGACGCCGGTGGCGGCCTCCGCCGGCGCCGCGGCGGGCAGTACCGCGGCGGACGACGGTGACGCGCAGCCGTTCCGTATCGTCGCCGTCACCTCCTGCCCGACCGGCATCGCGCACACCTACATGGCGGCCGAGTCGCTGGAGAACGCGGGCCGCGAGGCCGGTGTCGACCTCGTCGTGGAGACGCAGGGCTCGGCCGGTTTCACCCGGCTCGACCCGGCGGTGATCGCGGCGGCGGACGCCGTGATCTTCGCGCACGACGTGCCCGTACGGGACAAGGACCGCTTCGCCGGCAAGCCGACCGTCGACGTCGGCGTGAAGGCGGGCATCAACCGCCCCGCCGAGCTGATCACCGAGGTCCGCGGCAAGGCGGAGCGCGGCGAGGTGACAGCCGGTTCGGGCGCCGCCACCCCCGTCGAGCGCGGTGGTGACGCGGGCGAGGGCTACGGCTCCATGCTCCGCAAGTGGCTGATGTCCGGCGTCAGTTACATGGTCCCGTTCGTCGCGGCCGGCGGTCTGCTGATCGCCCTCGGCTTCGCGATCGGCGGCTACGAGATCAAGTCCGCGCCCTCGGTCATGCAGCACTTCGTGTGGACGCAGACCGACAGCTGGGCCGCGCTGATGTTCCAGATCGGCGCCGTCGCCTTCGGCTTCCTGGTCCCGGTCCTTGCCGGCTACATCGCCTACGGCATGGCGGACCGGCCCGGTCTGGTGCCCGGCTTCGTCGGCGGCATGATCGCCTCCACCATCAACGCGGGCTTCCTCGGCGGCCTGGCCGCCGGTCTGCTCGCCGGTGGTGTGGTGCTGGCGATCCAGAAGGTGAAGATCCCCAAGGCGGTTCGCGGGATCATGCCCGTGGTGGTGATCCCCCTGATCTCCTCGGCGATCGTCGGGTTCCTGATGTTCGTGGTCATCGGCAAACCGATCGCCTCCGCGCAGAAGGGCATGACCGACTGGCTCAACGGCCTCAGCGGCTCGAACGCCATCCTGCTGGGCGCCCTGCTCGGCCTGATGATGTGCTTCGACCTCGGCGGCCCGGTCAACAAGGTCGCGTACACCTTCGCCACCGCCGGTATCGCGGTCGCGAGCCCCAGTGACTCCGCGATGAAGATCATGGCGGCGGTCATGGCGGCCGGTATGGTCCCGCCGCTGGCGATGGCCCTGGCCACGACCGTGCGCGGCAAGCTCTTCACCGAGACCGAGCGCGAGAACGGCAAGGCCGCCTGGGTCCTGGGCGCCTCCTTCATCTCCGAGGGCGCGATCCCGTTCGCGGCGGCCGACCCGCTGCGCGTCATCCCGTCCTCGATGGTGGGCGGCGCGATCACCGGCGCCCTGTCGATGGCCTTCGGCGCGACCCTGCGCGCCCCGCACGGCGGCATCTTCGTGGTCCCGCTGATCGGCAACCCGTTCCTCTACCTGATCGCCATCGCGGTCGGCATGTGCGTCACCACCACCCTGGTCGTCGTACTGAAGGGAATGCGCAAGCTGGCCGCCGGCACTACGGCCCCCGGGGCGCCGGAGGACATATCCGCGCCGACGGCGGACGCGAAGCAGCCCGTCGCCGCCTAGCCTCTTTTGGGCCGCCGTGAGTTGTTCACGGCAACTGCGAGATACGTCACGGTCCGGGACCACGGTCCCGGACCGTGGTGTCTACTGGAACGCATGCCTGAGCACGTCACGATCCTCCAGCTGACCGGTGTGGCCGTCCTCGCCCTGGCGAGCGTCGCCTGGGTGTTCGGCCTGACGCGGATCCTGCGCCGCTCCCTCGCCGAGCCCACCGTGTGGCACGCGGCCCACCCGATGTACGGCCTCCCGTACCAGCGTGACACCGCCCCTCACCTGGAGTCCGTCGAACTGACCCCGGCGGAGAGGGACGCCTTCGCGGGTCTGGTACGACAGCTCAGCGACGGGCGCTGAGGCGGGTCTTGGGGTTCAGGCCTCAGAAGACCTGCGCCGCGCGGCGCTCCATCGCATCCCGGGCCGCGTCCTCGCTGACGTACACCTCACACATGTGACGGCCGTCCGGTGTCGCCGTGTGCTCGACCTCCCACAGGGAGATCTCCGCGCCGTCGTGCAGCAGGAACGCGTGCTCGTAGAGCGAGAAGCACAACGCGGCACGGCCCGCTCGGAACGGGCGGCCGAAGGCCTGCGTGATCTGGTGCGCGAACGCCGTCTCCAGCAGCGCGGTCGTCTCCGCGTCCGGCCGGTCGCTGTTCTCCGCCCGGCGCAATAAGCGGCGCGCGTGGTCCGCGGAGTCGTCCGACAGATACGCGTGCCGGGGCTCCGGGACCGGCGACAGGTGCACCATCACCGGGAGTTCGAAGTCCGGGGTGTCCGGCGGCAGCGGCAGACGCGCGGTCGCGGTGCGCAACTCGTCCTCGTCGACGTACACCTCGTGCTGGGTGTCACGGCCCAGCACGGTGTTGTGGACGAGCTCCCAGAGGGTGAGCGCCGAGCCGTCGGCGAGCAGCCACGTGTGCCGGTACGTCTCCCGGTGCAGGCCCGCGCTGTGGTGCGCGGAGTGCAGCGAACTGTCGTGCGCCAGCGCGCAGTCGAGACGCCGTATCGTCTCGTCCGGCAGCTCGAAGGAGTTCAGGGCACGGCCGAGGAGTCGCGCGAGGTGCTCCTCCGGAGACTCGGGCGACTCGGGTTGTTCGTACGCTGCCGTGTCGTACGGAACGCTCAAGGCTTCTCCCGGCGTTGCTGCATGTCACCTTGTGGGTGCATACCGTAGCCCCTCGGTCGGACATCATTCCTGTGAACCGAGAAAACGTATGCCCGGAAAACGCGCGGGCCGCGCAAGATGTTCCCGCGCGGCCCGAAGTTCCGTCAAAACCCGCCGGTCAGGCGGCACTTCCGGCGGTCCACTCGCTCCACCCGAGGTTCCAGCCGTTGAGCCCGTTGTCCGGGGCGACCGTCTTGTCGGGGGAGTTCTTCACGATCACGACGTCCCCGATGAGCGAATTGTCGTAGAACCACTTGGCGTTCGTCGCGCCCTGCGCGCCCTGTACGTCCGCGAGCCCGACACAGCCGTGGCTGGTGCCCGTCTGACCGAAGGGCGGGTTGGACTTGCTGTACCAGTAGTTGCCGTGGATGAACGTCCCCGACGTGGTCAGCCGCATCGCGTGCGGCACGTCCGGGATGTCGTACTCGCCGCCCAGGCCGACCGTCTGGCTGTTCATCCGCGTCTGCGTGAACTTCTCCGAGATCACCATCTGGCCGTTGTACGTGGTGTGTTCCGGGCTGCCCGAGGAGATCGGCAGCGACTTGAAGGTCTGTCCGTCCCGTACGACCGTCATGGTCTGCGTGTTGACGTCGACAGTGGACACCTGCGACCGGCCGATGGTGAACGTCACGGTCTTCTTCTGCACGCCGTAGACGCCGTTCGCGCCCTGCACGCCGTCCAGGTCGATCTTCATCGTGACCTTGGAACCGGCCTTCCAGTAGTCCTGGGGCCGGAAGTCGAGCCGCTGCGCGCCGAACCAGTGCCCCACGACCTGCTGCCCGCTGCTGGACGTGACCGTGATGTGCGACTGGACGGCCTTCTTGTCGCTGATCACCTTGTCGAAGTTGAACGACACCGGCATCCCCACGCCGACCGTCGTCCCGTTGTCCGGGGTGTACGTCCCGATGAAGCTGTTGCTCGAAGTCACCGTCGTGAAGATGGAGTTGGCGGCGGCGGTCTTGCCGCTGGAGTCCTTGGCGGTGGCCGATATCTGGTACTTGGTCCCGCGCTCCAGCTGCTCCTTCGGCTTCCAGTTGCCCCCGTCGGCGGATATCGCGCCGTCCACGGCCTGCCCCGACCCGGCGACCGTCATCTTCACGTCGGTCAGCTTGCCGTCGCTGACCTGCACGCCGGTCGCGTTGATGGACGCGTTCGTCGAGCCGTCCTTGGCGGAGATGGTGATCTTCGCGGTGGACGTCTTGGCGGTCGTGTTGCTGCCGCCCTTGTTGTCGGTGTTGGCATCCGCGCTGGCGTTGCCGCCGCACGCGCTGAGGGTGAGGGTGCCGACCACCAGGGCGGCGATGGCCCCCAGTACGCGCCGCGCTGCTATGTCCGGCGTTGTCACGGGCTGCTCCAGGTTCGTGTGGTGTGCGTGATCCGCTGTGATGCGTGGACAAAGAGGGGCCTCGGCCCTGCGCGGGTTCCCCGCGTTCCCCATGGACGCCGTCCGGTGACAGAACCGGGACATATGCGGGGGTGGGCTGCGTTCCGGGCCAGGGTGGAGGGGTGCGCCGGCGTCTCTGGTCAGGAATGGCCCCCGTTCCAGAGGGTGCCTACCGTCTCCCGTACAACTCCTCGTACGACGGCCACGTCCCGCCCGGACCGTCCACCGGCTCCGCGGCGCGTACCGCGCGCACGATCGCGCGGGTCACGACGTCCGCGCCTGCCGCGAGGACGGCGTTGAGGGCGAGGGGGTTCTCGGCGTCGAGCGGGCGGGCCCCGGTGGCGAGCGTGAACACCGTGTCCCCGTCGTTCAGCAGGTGCACCGGACGTACGGCGCGTGCGATGCCGTCGTGTGCCGTGCCGGCCAGCTTCTGCGCCTGTGCCTTGGTGAGGTCGGCGTCCGTGGCGACCACCACGAGGGTGGTGTTCAGCGGGGGAGGCGTGTTCTTCGCGGCGGCCTCGGCGAGGCGCAGGCAGGCCGCCTCGTGGACGCGCTGCTCGGGATACTGCGCGCGTCCCTGGAACAACTCCCCGTACAGGACACCCGTTTCGGGGTCCGTCACCGACCCCGCCGCGTTGGCCACCACCAGCGCGGCCACCGTGATCCCCGACTCCAGCACGGTGCTCGCTGTTCCGATTCCGCCCTTCAGCGGCCCGACCACGGCTCCCGTACCGGCGCCCACGCATCCCTCGCGCACCCGCACCCCGGGCCCGCTGATCGCGGCGGCCTCGACCGCGGCCCGCCCGGTGGCCGCGTCCGGCCTGGCCCGGAAGTCCCCGCCCCGCCCCAGGTCGAAGACACAGGCCGCGGGTACTACAGGGACAACATGCAGCGGATCGACGCCGACGCGCACTCCGCGGCCCTGCTCCTCCAGCCAGGCCATCACCCCGGACGCGGCGTCCAGCCCGTACGCGCTGCCGCCGGTCAGCACGATCGCGTCGACCCGCTGCACCAGGTTGCGCGGATCGAGCGCGTCGGTCTCCTTGGTGCCGGGCCCGCCGCCGCGCACATCCACGGCGGCCACCGCCCCGCCCTCCGGCGCGAGCACGACGGTGGTACCGGTGAGCCACCCGCCGCCCGAACGCGTCGCATGCCCCACCCGCACCCCGGCCACGTCCGTCAATGCGTCAACTGTCATGGGGCTCAGTCTTGCCCAACGCGCGGCCGATCCGGGGACGGCCGACGCGGCGCGCGCCACTGATCCGGCGATGGTCGGCCCAGCTTGGGCGACTGTTTCGGCACTGGCCAACTGGGCGTTGCCGGCGCTCAGCTCACCAGCCGTGTCGCCTCGGCCCTGTCCTCCCCGGCGGCAGCCATGCGTGCCGTAAGCGTCACGCCGACCGCCACCGTCAGCGCCGACACCAGGCCCGCCGCGAGCACCGCCCAGCGGCCCAGGAAGGTGCAGCAGATCACCAGCAACGCCGCCACGGGGAGCACCAGTTGCTGGGTGATGCCCACCTTGTAGTGGCGGGCGTGCAGCGCCCAGACGCTGAGCAGGTACAGCGCCGTCGGTAGGGTCACCGCGGCGGAGGCGGCGAGTGTGGAGATGTGGGCCTTGCCGACCGCCTGTGTGACCGCCACCTCCAGGCCCGCGCCGATCGTGGCCGCCGAGGCGAAGATCAGGTAGTGGCCGTAACCCCACAGGAACGCCTGCTGGTTGGACCGAAGGTGCCCGTGGATCGGCACCACGAAGTAGATCCACCAGGCGGCGAACACGATCAGCAGTCCGCCCGCGGCGATGGGCAGCAACTCGCCCAGCGCGGCGTGCTCGTCCACCCCCGACTTCACGGCGACCGTGGCCGCCGCGATCGTCTCGCCCAACACGATGATCGTGAACAGCCCGTACCGTTCCGAGATGTGGTGCGGATGCCACGGCGTAGGGAAGTCTTTCTCCGCGTAGCGCGGCACGCTCAGCTCGGCGATCACCATCACGAGGAACACCCAGCCGCGGGCCGGTTCCGGCAGGACCACCAGGCCGGTCCAGCCGACCATGCAGAGAAGCACGCCGCCCGCGTACCGCAATGCCATCGTCCGCTCCGGGCCGTCCGCGTCCTTGGCGGCCCGCAGCCACTGCGCGGCCATCGCCAGCCGCATGATCACGTAGCCGAGCCATACGACCAGGTAGTCGTGCTGCTGGAAGGCCCGCGAGACCCCGGCCGCGAGGACCAGGACGCCGGCGATCTGCACCAGGGTGACGACCCGGTACAGCACATCGTCGTTGTCGTAGGCCGAGGCGAACCAGGAGAAGTTCATCCAGGCCCACCAGATCGAGAAGAACTGCATCGCGTAGTTCAGGACGCCCTGGCCCGTATGCCCCTCCGCGACGGCGTGCGCCAGCTGGACGCCCACCTGCGCGATGGCCACGACGAAACACAGGTCGAAGAACAGCTCCAGCGGCGAGGCGACCCGATGCGGTTCGTCGCGGCCTCGGGCGATGAGCGGGCGCAGGGGCCGAAGGGGGCGCGGGGGTCTGTGAGTCTCGGACGTCATGGGGCCAAGCACAGCAGATATCGTCCGCCGCTGGCCGTACCCTGGAGCTATGAGTACCACCCCCGCCGCTCCCGAACCGCGTGATCCGAAGCCCGCGCTGGTCTTCGACGACCCCTTGAGCCGGCCGTCCTCGGACGACACGGACCGTGGGTGGGGCGAGCGGCCCGAGGGCGACAGCGCCGCCGATCTCAAGCGCTTCCTCGACGAGAAGCCGCCCCACCACATCTGAGCTGTCGGTCACGCCCGAGCCGTCGGCTACGGCTCCCGGTGTCCCTCGCCGCGCTGCGCGACGAGCGCGTCGCGGATCTCCTTGAGCACCTCCAGCTCGGTGATCTCGATGACCTCCTGCGTGCCCTCCTTGGCCTTCCGCTGGGCCTCCGACCGAGCCAGGTACTTCGACATCGGCAGGACCATCAGGAAGTAGACGACCGCCGCGGTGATCACGAAGCTGAGGGCGGCTCCCAGGACGGAGCCCCACATCAGCTGGATGCCCTTGTCGCCCGAGCAACTGCTGCTCAGACACGAGCTGTAGGTGTCCAGGTTCTGTGTGCCGATCGCCCCGACGAGCGGGTTGATGATCCCCTTCACCACCGAGTTGACGATGTTCGTGAAGGCGGCGCCGATGACGACCGCGACTGCCAGATCGACGACGTTCCCGCGTGTCAGAAAGGACTTGAAGCCCTGCCAGACGCTCGGTTCCTTCTTCTTCTCGCTCAACTCGGAGCCTCTTCTCGCACGTGCACGGTGTGGAACGAACAGCTCCGCAACCTACGTCAAGGCCCGGCCGCCCTGTCCAATTCGGTAACTCGAACGAGGGACTTGACACGAATTCGCACAGGCGACGGAGGGCGCGGCTCACGAAACGGAGGGCGCGGCTCAGCACAGTGTCACCGCCAGCCGTGCCGTCGCGCTCGCACCGGCCAGCCGCGCCGCCGTGCTGCGCGGCACCGAGAGCACCACCAACGCCCCACTGCCGTCCGCCTCTTCGAGCGGCTCGGGCACCTTCGTCACCCGCGCCCCGCGCGCGACCACCCGGGCGTCACCGCCGGTCGCGGACTCCTCGGCGGCGATCACGTCGACCCGGTCGCCGGACCGCAACAGCCGGACCGTGCCGGCGTCGGCGATCCGCACCGGCGCCGACACCCACTCGACCGCCCGGCGCTGCCGTACCGGATCGGCCACCGGATGCCCGCGGGGCCGCTCGCTGTGGCGTGCCTCCGCCGCATCACGCGGGCCCGCCGCCACGAGCGCGACCGCGGTCACCGCGAGCCCGACGGCCACGGCCCGCCGCCGATGCCGTAGCAACCGACGCAGTCGATACCACCCGCCGCGCACCCGCACGGGCGCGAAGTGCGGCACCTCGCACGTGGCCGGAGCATCGGTGCCCAACGGGCGCGGAAAGGACGGAGGGGAGAGGGACATGTGGACCACCACCTGCGACGAGGGATCGGCTTGCGGTCCCACGATGCGGCAATCCGCCGAGGCCCGCCGGAGCCCGTGTGCTACCCGCCGGTTGTGGACAACTCCCTCACCCGAACGGGAAGTTCCGCACCTCCCGCGCTCTCTCGGCTACGGCAGCTCGAACCCCGGATCCATCCCGCCCAGCGCGTTCGCGCACAGGCAGTCCCGCGCCCCGCTCTCCGGCAGCGCGGCCACCGCGTCGAACAGCACGCCCCGCAGCCGGTCCACGTTGGCCGCGAACACCTGCAGCACCTCGTCGTGGGAGACGCCCTCGCCGGTCTCCGCGCCCGCGTCGAGATCGGTGACCAGGGTCAACGAGGAGTAGCAGAGCTCCAGTTCACGGGCGAGCGGCGCCTCGGGGTGGCCGGTCATGCCGACCACCGACCAGCCCTGCGCCTGGTGCCACAGGGATTCGGCGCGGGTCGAGAAGCGCGGACCCTCGACCACCACGAGCGTGCCGCCGTCCACCGCCTCCCAGTCCTGCCCGCGCGCCGCCTTCAGGGCGGCTGCCCGGCCGGTCGGGCAGTAGGGATCGGCCAGGGACACGTGCACCACGTTCGGCACCGTGCCGTCGGGCAGCGGGAGTCCGTCGAAGTAGGTGGCCACCCGGGACTTCGTACGGTCCACGAGCTGGTCCGGTACCAGCAGGGTGCCCGGCCCGTACTCCGGGCGCAGCCCGCCCACCGCGCACGGGCCGAGGACCTGGCGCACGCCGACGGAGCGCAACGCCCACAGGTTCGCCCGGTAGTTGATGCGGTGCGGTGGCAGATGGTGGCCGCGCCCGTGCCGGGGCAGGAAGGCGACCCGTCGACCGGCGATCTCGCCGAGGAAGAGGGAGTCGCTGGGCGGCCCGTAGGGGGTGTCCACCTGGATCTCGGTCACGTCGTCGAGGAACGAGTAGAAGCCTGACCCGCCGATTACGCCGATCTCTGCGTTCGCCATGACCAGCACACTAGCCGCCGCCGAAATGGCGCAGGAACCGGCTCCGAAAACACCGAAGACCCTGTCGTCGTACGACGACAGGGTCCCGCGAGAAAAAACCTACGCGGCGGAGCTGTTGCTGGACGAGGAGCCCGAACTCGACGACTTCGACTTGGAGTCCGAGGACGAGGTCGAGGTCGACGGGGTGGTCGGCTTCGAGTCCGAGGACGTCGACGGCTTCGCGGTGGCCGGCGAGCTGCTCGACGAGGAGCCGCGGCTGTCGTTCCGGTAGAAGCCGGAGCCCTTGAAGACAATGCCGACGGCGGAGAACACCTTCTTCAGGCGGCCACCGCAGTTGGGGCACTCGGTCAGGGCGTCGTCGGTGAACTTCTGCACCGCCTCAAGGCCCTCGCCGCACTCGGTGCACTGATACTGGTAGGTCGGCACTGTGTCTTCCTCCTGGCACTCTCACTCAATGAGTGCTAACGAGCGTCCATACTGACGTATTCCCGGGGATCAGTCCACTGCCACCGGCACGCGGTGACCGACGCCACGTGCCACGGTGCGGCTGCGGGGCCGGGTCGCGAGGCGTGACCGGAGGGCCACCAGGGTTCCCAGGGCGAGCACCGTACCGGCCATCGGGACCAGGAAACCGGCGCCGCCCCACAGGCGGTCCTCCAGTTGTCCGGCGACGGTGACGGCGACGGCCTGGCCGAGTGCGACCGCGCCGGTCAGCCAGGTGAAGGCCTCGGTGCGGGCGCCGGCCGGGACGAGCCCCTCGACCAGGGTGTAGCCGGTGATCAGGGCGGGCGCGATGCACATGCCGACCAGGAGACCGAGGGCGGCCAGGAGCAGCACCGAGTGGGCGGTCCACAGGGCGGACGCGGTCAGTGCGAGGGCGGCGTAGCCGACGAGGAGGCGGCGCTGCGGGGCGACCTTCCAGGCGACGGCACCGCAGACGACCCCGGAGAGCATGTTGCCGGCGGCGAACGTGCCGTAGAGGACGCCGTTGAGGCCGGGTTCGCCGATCGACTCGGTGAAGGCGGCCAGGGAGACCTGCATCCCGCCGAAGACGGAACCGATGCCCAGGAAGGTCGCGATCAGTACGCGCACCCCGGGGATGCCCAGTGCGGAAACGTGCTCCACGCGTGCGTGCCCGGCGGTGACGGTCACCGTGGGCTGGGTGCTCTTCCGGGCGGCGAACAGCAGGCCGCCGATCAGGGTGAGCCCTGCCTCCGTGATCAGGCCCGCGGCCGGGTTCACGGCGGTGCACAGGGCGGTCGCCAGCAGGGGGCCGAAGACGAAGGTCAGCTCGTCCGTGACGGACTCGAAGGCCGCGGCGGTGCTCAGCAGCGGGGAGTCCTGGAGCTTGACGGCCCAGCGGGCGCGCACCATGGGCCCGATCTGCGGCACCGAGGCGCCGGTCGGCAGGGCCGCCACGAACAGTGCCCACAGGGGCGCGTGGCCGAGCGCGAGGGCCGTGAACGTGAGGCCCGAGAGGGTGTGCACCAGGACGCCGGGGAGCAGGACGGCCCGTTGTCCGTGGCGGTCGGCCAGTCGTCCGCTGTAGGGCGCGAACAGGGCCATGGAGACGCCGGTGACGGCCGCGGCGGCGCCCGCCGCGCCGTAGGAGCCGGTGGTGTGCTGTACGAGCAGCACGATGGAGATGGTGAGCATCGCGAACGGCTGGCGTGCCGCGAAGCCGGGGAGCAGGAACGTCCAGGCGCCGCGCGTGCGCAGCAGCTGCCCGTATCCGGGGCGGGAGGTGACCGTGGATGCCACGGCCCGTGCCTTTCTGCCACCTGGTAGCGCGCCCCGTGCGGGGGGAGCCGAGCACTGTCCTCTTGCGCGGAACTGCGGTAGATACCGGTGCCCACTGCGGAGGAGGGATTCGGCCGCCATACGGTCGCGCCAGCACTGCGTCAGGCAGAGTTGGTTCGATCAGAATGTGCCTTCATCGTACAGGTGATGAAGCCTGGTGAGCCTGTGAAAACGGGCACCACGCGCGCGTTCACCTGCGATTGGTGAACATGTGAACCGTACGAAACATGCCCTTAATGACCGGCGCCGGTGGTGTCCGTGCCCAGCCACCCGGCCAGCTTGCCGCCGTGGCCCACCGCGCGCAGCCGCTGTTCCGCCGCGTCCCGGACGGGGTCCGTGGTGACGACGAGGAGTTCGTCGCCGCGCCGCAGGACCGTCGTGGGCAGCGGGACAAACGATTTTCCGTCGCGTACGACGAGGGTGACGGCGGCCCCGGCCGGCAGCCTCAGCTCGTTGACCTCGACGCCGTGCATCTTCGACTCGGCGGGGATCGCGACGGACAGCAGATGCCCGCGCAGTCGCTCCAGGGGCGCCGATTCGACGCCCAGGTCGGCGGCCTCCGAGCCCTCGCCGAGCCGCAGCTTGCGGGCCAGCCAGGGCAGCGTCGGCCCCTGGACGAGGGTGTAGACGACGACCAGGACGAAGACGATGTTGAAGACGCGGCGGCTGCCGGAGACGCCGTTCACCATGGGGATGGTCGCCAGGATGATGGGGACGGCGCCGCGCAGCCCGGCCCAGGACATGAGGGTCTGTTCCTGCCAGGGCACCCGGAACGGCGTGAGGCTGAGCACCACGCTGAGCGGCCGGGCCACCATCGTCAGCACCAGGCCGATGAGGAGCGCGGGCCAGACGTCGTCCCCCAGCTCGTGCGGGGTGACCAGCAGGCCGAGCAGGACGAACATGCCGATCTGGGCGATCCAGCCGAGCCCCTCGGCGAAGCCGCGCGTCGCGGGCCAGTGGGGCAGCTTGGCGTTGCCGAGCATCATCGAGGCGAGATAGACCGCCAGGAAGCCGCTGCCGTGCGCCAGTGCGCCCGCGGCGTACGCGGTGACCGCGATGGCCATGACGGCGATCGGGTAGAGACCGGAGGCGGGCAGCGCCACGTGCCGGATCCCGAACGAGCCGAGCCAGCCCACCGCGAGGCCCATGGCCGCGCCGATGGCCAGCTCCAGGGCTATCTCGCCCACCAGCACGTACCAGTGCTCGACCGGGCCCGCCGTGGAGAAGGCGACGACCAGGATGACCACCGGGGCGTCGTTGAAGCCGGACTCGGCCTCCAAGGTGCCCGTCACGCGCGCGGGGAGGGGGATTCGGCGCAGGACGGAGAACACCGCCGCCGCGTCCGTCGAGGACACCACCGCCCCGATGATGAACGCCTGCCGCCACTCCAGGCCGACCAGATAGTGCGCGCCCGCTGCCGTGACGCCGACGCTCACCGCCACCCCCACCAGTGCCAGCGTGGCGGCGGACGACAGGACCGGCCCGACCTCCTTCCACTTCGTGCCGAGGCCGCCCTCGGCCAGGATCACGACCAGGGCCGCGTACCCGATGACCTGGGTCAGCTCGGCGTTGTCGAAGTGGATGTCGCCGATGCCGTCCTGGCCCATGGCGACGCCGATCCCCAGGTACACGAGCAGGCTGGGGAGCCCGCTGCGCGAGGAGATCCGGACCGCCGCGACGGCGACGAGCAGGACGAGCGAGCAGACGAGCAGGAGCTGGTCGAGGTGGTGGACAGTCAGTGGCCTTCCCTTCCTCGGCTGACGCGCGTACAGGGCGGCAGCACATGTACAGGGGACGCGAGGCTGCGGCGCCATGCATCCAAGTACTTCGTTACCTTACCTAACTCTTGACGCTTTCTTGACACTTCTCCAGGCAAGATCGAACGCCCGTCCGCGCCGGTACCCGACTCCGCGTCAAGTCGCCCGGGACCCTGCGCCTATGGTTGCTCCAGCGCTCAGTCAAAAGCACAGCCCGCCCTGCCGCTCGCGTTAGGACAGCAAGGACAGCGATGCCCCCCAACACCACCGCCTCATCGGGTCATAAGCCCGGCAAGTCCGGCAGGAAAAAGGGGCGCAAAGCCCGTCTTCTGGTGCTCGTCCTGGTAATGGCCATCATCGGGGGCATCGCCTACGGCGCGTACTGGTCCATCAGTACGGTCCGCGCCTCCCTTCCGCAGACCACGGGCTCGATCACGCTCGACGGCCTCTCCGGCCCCGTCGACGTCAAGCGTGACAGCTACGGCATCCCGCAGATCTACGCGTCCTCCGACGCGGACCTGTTCATGGCGCAGGGCTACGTCCAGGCGCAGGACCGGTTCTACGAGATGGACGTGCGCCGGCACATGACCGCCGGGCGGCTGTCCGAGATGTTCGGCAAGAGCTCGGTCAAGGACGACGAGTTCCTGCGCACCCTGGGCTGGGACCGGGTGGCTCAGAAGGAGTACGACACCACGCTGTCGGCCTCCACGAAGAAGTACCTCCAGGCGTACGCCAAGGGAGTCAACGCCTACCTTCAGGGCAAGGACGGCAAGGACATCTCCCTGGAGTACGCGGCCCTCGGTTTCGAGAACGACTACAAGCCCGAGAAGTGGACCCCGGTCGACTCGGTCGCGTGGCTCAAGGCGATGGCCTGGGACCTGCGCGGCAACATGAAGGACGAGATCGACCGCGCCCTGATGACCAGCCGCCTCGGCCCCCAGCAGATCGCGGACCTGTACCCGGACTACCCGTACAGCCGCAACCAGCCGATCGTCACCGAGGGCGAGTACGACGAGTACACCAAGACCTTCAACGGCGGCGACAGCTCCTCCAGCTCGTCCACGAGCGGCACGACGGGCTCCTCGTCGTCCTCGTCCGGCTCGGCCCTCACAAGCCAGCTCGCGGGCCTCTCGAACGTCCTGGACGACCTCCCGACGGCCGTCGGCGTGAACGGCCAGGGCATCGGCTCCAACTCCTGGGTCGTCGCCGGGAAGAACACCATCACCGGCAAGCCCCTCCTGGCCAACGATCCACACCTGGAGGCGTCGCTGCCGTCCGTCTGGTACCAGATGGGCCTGCACTGCCGCACGGTCTCCAGCAAGTGCCAGTACGACGTCAGCGGCTACACCTTCGCGGGCATGCCCGGCGTCGTCATCGGCCACAACCAGGACATCGCCTGGGGCATGACCAACTCCGGGGTCGACGTCACCGACCTCTACCTGGAGAAGCTCTCCGGCGACGGCTACCTGTCCGACGGCACGACGAAGCCCTTCACGACCCGCACGGAGACCATCAAGGTCGCCGGCGGCGCGTCCAAGAAGATCGTCGTCCGGGAGACCGGCAACGGACCGCTGGTGTCCGACCGCGACGACGAACTCGTGAAGGTCGGCAAGAAGGCCACCGTCGACACCGCGGCCCCCGACAGAGGCGACGGCTACGGCATCTCCCTGCGCTGGACCGCCGAGGACCCGGGCACCACCATGGACGCCGTCTTCGCCATCGACAAGGCGTCCGACTGGAGCGAGTTCCGCTCCGCGTCCGCGAAGTTCGACGTGCCCTCGCAGAACCTCGTCTACGCCGACACCAAGAACAACATCGGCTACACGCTGCCCGGCAAGATCCCCGTGCGCGGGAAGGGCGACGGCTCGCTGCCCGTGCCCGGCTGGGACTCCAAGTACGACTGGACCGGCTACATCCCGCAGGCCGCCCTGCCGTACGAGTACAACCCGAAGCGCGGCTACATCGTCACCGCCAACCAGGCCGTGATCGACAAGGACAAGTACCCCTACACGCTCACCACGGACTGGGGCTACGGCACCCGCAGCCAGCGCATCACCGATCTGATCCAGTCGAAGATCGACGGCGGCGGCAAGATCTCCACCGACGACATGCGGCAGATGCAGCTCGACGACAGCAGTGAGATCGCCAAGCTGCTCGTGCCCAAGCTGCTGAAGATCGACGAGCCCGACCCGGACGTGCGCGAGGCGCAGAAGCTCCTGGAGGGCTGGGACTACACCCAGGACGCCGACTCGGCGGCGGCCGCCTACTTCAACTCGGTGTGGCGCAACATCCTCAAGCTCGCCTTCGGCAACAAGCTGCCCAAGGAGCTGCGGGTCGAGGGCCAGTGCCTGTACGTGACACCTGTCGACACCACCGGTCCCGCCGACGAGGACACCCAGAAGGTGCGCGAGTGCGGCGAGCGTGATGCCGACGCGGCCCAACCCGACGGCGGCGACCGCTGGTTCGAGGTCGTCCGCAAGCTCATGGACGACCCCACCAACGACTGGTGGAAGACCCCCAAGTCGGGCAACCGCCCAGGGGCGAGCAACATGAACCAGCTGTTCAAGCGCGCCATGATCGACGCCCGCTGGGAGCTGACCGCCAAGCTCGGCAAGGACATCGACACCTGGAGCTGGGGCCGGCTGCACCGCCTGTTCCTGAAGAACCAGACCCTGGGCACCGAGGGCCCCGCCATCGTCCAGTACGTCCTCAACCGCGGCCCCTGGAAGCTCAGCGGCGGCGAGGCCACGGTCAACGCGACCGGCTGGAACGCGGCCGGCGGCTACGGAGTCGTCTGGGTGCCGTCGATTCGCATGGTGGTCAACCTCGACGACTTCGACAAGTCCAAGTGGATCAACCTCACCGGAGCCTCCGGACACGCCTTCAGCGCGCACTACACCGACCAGACCGGCAAGTGGGTCAACGGCGAGCTGCTGCCGTGGTCGTTCTCGTCGAAGGCGGTCGACGGCAGTACGAGCGACACCCTGGTGCTGAAACCGTGAGCCGCTGACCCTCTCGAATGGCCCTCCACGCACGCGTGGAGGGCCATTTCAGTTCCCCGGGAACCGGTGCACACCGCTCGGTGTCACCGCCGCCCGCACCGGCCGGTCGTGCGCCTCCGCAGGCACGTGCCCGACGACCTCGGAGTCGTACAACAGCACCACCAGCGCGGGATGTACGCCCGTCCGCTCCAGCCGCGCCAGCACGCGGTCGTACGACCCTCCGCCGCGCCCCAGGCGCATCCCGCGCCGGTCGACCGCCAGGCCGGGCAGCAGGACGACGTCGGCGGCGGTCACGGCGTCCGGGCCGAGCCGCTCCCCGGAGGGCTCGAACAGGGCCATCTTTCCGCCGTGTTGGACCCGCGCGAGCGAGCCCTCGCCGTCGTAGGCGCCCCAGTCCAGGTCGTTGTCCGGGAGCAGCGCGGGGAGCAGGACGTCGACGTCCCGCGCGCGGAGTGCGTCCAGGAGCGGGAGCGTCCCGGGTTCGCTCCCGACGGAGACGTACGCCGCCACCGTGCGCGCGTGCGCCAACTCGGGCAGCCCGAGCGCGCGATCCGCGAGCGCGACGGCGGCTTCCCGCACGTCATCGGCCGTCAATCTGTTCCTCACCGCGAGGAACTCTCGTCGCAACATTCGCTTGTCAGGCTCGGCTTCACGTCCTAGGTGACGCACAGGTCCCACCCGTATCCTTCCTAATGCGCTCATATGAGAGCGTTTTAATCGGAGCCACAGATTCTGCACAAAGGCACCGGATAAGGTTCGGGCATGACTCAGTCGCACCCCAGGATCAGCAAGGCTGTCATTCCCGCAGCCGGTCTCGGCACCCGGTTCCTGCCGGCCACGAAAGCAACTCCCAAGGAGATGCTGCCGGTCGTGGACAAGCCCGCGATCCAGTACGTGGTCGAAGAGGCCGTGTCGGCTGGGCTCGACGACGTCCTCATGATCACCGGACGCAACAAGCGCCCCCTTGAGGACCACTTCGACCGCAACTACGAGCTCGAATCCGCCCTCCAGAAGAAGGGCGACGCGAGCCGCCTCGCCAAGGTCCAGGAGTCCAGCGACCTCGCGACCATGCACTACGTCCGCCAGGGCGACCCCAAGGGCCTCGGCCACGCCGTGCTGTGCGCTGCCCCGCACGTCGGCCACGAGCCCTTCGCCGTCCTCCTCGGGGACGACCTGATCGACCCCCGTGACCCGCTCCTCGCGCGCATGGTCGAGGTCCAGGAGCTGCACGGCGGCAGCGTCGTCGCGCTCATGGAGGTCGAGCCCGAGCAGATCCACCTCTACGGCTCCGCGGCCGTCGAGGCCACCGCGGACGCCGACGTCGTCAAGGTGACCGGCCTGGTCGAGAAGCCGGACGCGGCCGACGCCCCGTCGAACTACGCGATCATCGGCCGCTACGTCCTCGACCCCCACATCTTCGACATACTGCGCAAGACCGAGCCCGGCCGCGGCGGCGAGATCCAACTCACCGACGCCCTCCAGCAGTTGGCCACGGACGAGAAGGTCGGCGGCCCCGTGCACGGCGTCGTCTTCAAGGGCCGCCGCTATGACACCGGCGACCGGGGCGACTATCTGCGTGCCATTGTCAGACTCGCGTGCGAACGTGAAGACCTGGGCCCGGACTTCCGCGCCTGGCTTCGCAGTTACGTAGCCGAGGAGATGTAGCAACGTTGAGCACCGCCGCGAACCGCACCACAGGACCGGACCACCTCTGGTCGGTGGACGAGCACCTGGAGGACATCCTCGCGACCGTCCGCCCCCTGGAACCCATCGAGCTGCAACTGCTCGACGCCCAGGGCTGCGTCCTGGTCGAGGACATCACGGTGCCGGTCTCGCTCCCGCCCTTCGACAACAGCTCGATGGACGGGTACGCGGTGCGGGTCACGGACGTCGCGGGCGCGAGCGAGGAGTTCCCCGCCGTCCTGACGGTGATCGGTGACGTAGCGGCGGGCCAGTCCGAGCGGTTCCATGTGGGCCCCGGCGAGACCGCCCGCATCATGACCGGCGCCCCCCTCCCGCCCGGCGCCGAGGCCGTCGTCCCCGTGGAGTGGACCGACGGAGGCCTCGGAGGCGGCCCGGTCACCGGCATGCGAGCCCGCAGCCAGGCCCCCGAGGGCGCCGGCGGGCACGTGAACGTGTACCGCTCGGCGGAGGCACGCGCACACGTGCGCGCGAAGGGCAGCGACGTGAAGGCGGGCGACCGCGCCCTGGACGCCGGCACCGTCCTCGGCCCGCCGCAGATCGCCCTGCTCGCCGCGATCGGCCGCGGCACCGTCCGCGTACGCCCACGCCCGCGCGTGGTCGTTATGTCCACCGGCAGCGAACTCGTCCAGCCCGACGAGCAGTTGGGCGACGGCCAGATCTACGACTCGAACAGCTTCGCCCTCACCGCCGCCGCCCGCGACGCCGGAGCCATCGCCTACCGGGTCGGCGCCGTCACCGACGACGCCGAGACCCTCCGCTCCACCATCGAGGACCAGCTCGTCCGCGCCGACCTCATGGTCACCACCGGCGGCGTGAGCGTCGGGGCGTACGACGTCGTCAAGGAGGCCCTGTCCTCCGTCGGGGACGAGGACGAGGAGGGCGCCGGGATCGACTTCCGCAAGCTCGCCATGCAGCCCGGCAAACCCCAGGGCTTCGGCTCCATCGGCCCCGACCACATCCCGCTGCTCGCCCTCCCCGGCAACCCGGTGTCGTCGTACGTCTCCTTCGAGTTGTTCGTCCGGCCCGCGATCCGCACCCTGATGGGCCTCGACGACGTCCACCGCCCGACGACGCGCGCCACCCTCACCGCGGACAAGGTGCTGACCTCCCCGAAGGGCCGCAGACAGTTCCTGCGCGGGACGTACGCCGACGGCGAGGTGACCCCTGTGGGCGGCGCCGGATCGCACCTGGTCGCGGCCCTCGCGCTCGCCGACGCGCTGATCGTCGTCCCCGAGGACGTCGAGTCCGTGGAGCCCGGCACCGAGGTCGAAGTGGTCCTGCTCGGCTGAGCAGTGCTGGTTGGCGGTACCGTGTCGCGCACAACACGCCCGGACCGGGAGCGCCACACAGCATGACTGAGCCTTTCCGGGGGGAAACCCCTGGACCCCCTGCGCAAGAACGCCTCACGCACATCGACGACGCGGGCGCCGCCCGGATGGTCGACGTGTCCGCGAAGGACGTGACCGCGCGCACCGCCACCGCCAGCGGACGCGTCCTCGTCTCGCCCCGCGTGGTCGAACTGCTGCGCGGCGAGGGGGTCCCCAAGGGCGACGCCCTGGCCACCGCCCGCATCGCGGGGATCATGGGCGCCAAACGCACCCCGGACCTGATCCCGCTCTGCCACCCGTTGTCGGTGTCGGGTGTGAAACTGGACCTGTCGGTCGCGGACGACGCCGTACGGATCCGGGCCACCGTGAAGACGACGGACCGCACGGGCGTCGAGATGGAGGCCCTCACCGCGGTCTCCGTCGCCGCGCTCACCGTGATCGACATGGTCAAGGCGGTCGACAAGGGAGCGGTCATCACGGACGTGCGCGTGGAGGAGAAGACGGGCGGCAAGTCGGGCGACTGGAGCCGGACATGACGCCCGACAGCACTGTGCCCGCGCAGTACCGGGCTCTGGTGGTCACCGCCTCCAACCGCGCCGCCTCCGGGGTCTACGAGGACAAGGGCGGCCCGCTGATCGCCGACGGCCTCAAGGGCTTCGGCTTCGCGGTCGAGGGCCCGCAGGTGGTCCCCGACGGCGACCCGGTGGAGGCCGCCCTGCGAGCCGCCGTAGCGGCCGGTTACGACGCCGTCGTCACCACCGGCGGCACCGGCGTCTCGCCCACCGACCGCACCCCCGAGGCGACCCGCGCGGTGATCGACTACGAGGTGCCGGGCATCGCCGAGGCCATCCGGGCGTTCGGCCGGGAGAAGGTGCCGACCGCGGCCCTGTCCCGCGGCCTGGCCGGAGTCGCCGGGGGCACACTGATCGTCAACCTGCCGGGTTCGACCGGCGGGGTGAAGGACGGCCTCGCCGTCCTGGAACCCCTGCTGGCGCACGCGGTAGACCAGATCCGAGGCGGCGATCACCCCAGACCCGCCGACACCAGTGGGGGTGTGAGCTGAACAGCCCATCCTGGCCCGCCGTGCTGGTGGACGGCGACATCGTCCTGAGGCCGATAAAACTCCGCGACCAGAGCGTCTGGCGCGAGGTCAACCGGCGCAACCGGGACTGGCTGCGCCCCTGGGAGGCGACGATTCCGCCCCCCACGCCCAGCGGGCCGATCGCACACCGGCCGACCTACCGGCAGATGGTCCGGCATCTCCGCTCCGAGGCGAACTCGGGCCGGATGCTGCCGTTCGTCATCGAGTACCAGGGGCGCCTGGTCGGGCAGTTGACGGTCGCCGGGATCACCTGGGGCTCCATGTGCTCGGGCCACATCGGTTACTGGGTGGACGAGTCGGTGGCCGGACGCGGAGTGATGCCGACGGCCGTGGCACTTGTCGTCGACCACTGTTTCCGGGCCGTGGGACTGCACCGCATCGAGGTCTGCATTCGCCCGGAGAACGGCCCCAGTCGCCGGGTCGTCGAGAAACTCGGATTCCGTGAGGAGGGGCTCAGGCCCCGTTATCTCCACATCGACGGCGCCTGGCGCGACCACCTCGTCTTCGCACTCACCGCGGAAGAGGTGCCCGAGGGGTTGCTGGCCCGCTGGCAGCGGGCACGCTCCCGGAGCACCCCGCACGACAATCCCGCATAGCCCAGAAGCTCGGAAATGGAATAAGTGTTCGAAAGTGATCGACGGATGACCGTCTTGGGGCAATGAATTCGCCAACTCGGCGGCCTGTTGATCGCATCCATCACAAAAAAAGCTCGAAATATCAGCCAGATCGTGCGACACACCGGCTCAATTGGCAGATGGCCTCACGCAAACCCCTCTACCGTGTGAGGCGTGAGCAGCAGCGGCCTCATCTACGCAGTCATTGTCGGGGCCTGGGCCGCCTACTTGGTGCCGATGTGGCTCCGTAGGCAGGACGAGCTGAACGAGGCCCGTCCGACGGAACGCTTCAGCACCGCCATCCGGCTGCTGTCCGGACGGGCGGGAATGGAGCGCCGGTACGCCAAGGACCTGCGGGCGCGCTCCACCGAGGAGGGGGAGACCGGCGCCGTCGTGCCGGACGCCGTCACCGACTCGGTGGACGTCCGGGCCTTCGCCATGCCCCCGGCCCGTCCCCAGGTACACGCGCCCGTCCGGCAGCAGAGCCAGGAGCGGCCGGAAGCGGCGCGAGAACCGGAGCGTGAAGCCGTGCGTGCGCCGGTTCGCGAACCGGCGCACGAGCACGCGGCCAAACCGGCCCCCCAGCAAGCCCCCGCGCCCGCCAAGGCATCCAAGTCCGGCTCCGCGCCTGCGCGCAAGCGCGTCCCCGTCGCGCGGCGCACGCCCGCCGAGGAGGCCGCGGCAGCGCGCGCCCGGCGTGTGAAGGTGCTCGCGCGCCGCAGGCGTACCACCGTGATGCTCTTCCTCGCCTTCACCCTCGGCGCGATCGTCGCGGCGGTCGGCGGGCTCGCCCTGCTGTGGGCGCCCGGCGTACCGGCGGTGCTGCTCAGCGGATACATCGCCTACCTGCGCTCCCAGGAACGCCGCCGCTTCGCCTACCAGATGGACCGGCGCCAGGCCGAGGTCGCCGCGCAGCGACTGCGGGAGCGTCAGCCGCGCAGGCGCGCGTCCGTGGACGCCGGCATTGACGACGCCGACGAGAGGCCCGAACCGGCGACGGACCCCGGGATGTCCGCGCTCGCCGCGGACCGCCGTGCCCTCGTCGAACAGACCGACCACGCCGAGTGGGTCGACCAGCAGCGCGAGCGGCAGCGTCGACCGGGCCAGGGCGACAGCTGGGACCCGGTACCAGTACCGCTGCCGACGTACGTCACCGCGCCCGTCGCGCCGCGCGCCACGTCCGACGTGGACCTCGGGGCGCCCGACGCGTGGAGTTCGGCCCGCTCCAGCTCCGTAGCACCGGAGCAGGAGGCCCAGCCCGCCGCACGGGACGAGGACGCGGAGGACCCGTCGGACGACAAACCGACGGCGGACGGCCGCACCGACGCCCGTCGCGCCGCCTCCGCCCGACGGGCCCGAGAGCGGGGCCGCACCCCCCTGTTCGACCAGTACGAGGACGGCGAGCGGCCCCGCGCGGCCAACGAGTGACCAGGCAAGGAACGGATTTCCAAGCACCCTGACGGGGATGCTAGAGTTTCACTCGTTGCAAGGGCCTGTGGCGCAGTCTGGTAGCGCACCTCGTTCGCATCGAGGGGGTCTGGGGTTCAAATCCCCACAGGTCCACCATGGGGCCGTTCACGAGTTAGCTCGTAGGCGGTTTACGAAATCCCGCCCGATCACTTTGATCGGGCGGGATTTCGTCGTTTCTGGGCTCGTTGGGAGGTCTGGGTGCGCACGTCGTGGCGTTGTGGCCGGCGTTGCGGGGGTTGTGGCAGGTGTACGGGCATGGCTGTGCACGCCGGCCTGGGGGGTCGGCGCGCGGTGGTCGGCTGTGGTTGTCGTGCGGGTCTGACGTCAGGTCATGCGCGGAGGCGGGTGGCGTCCGGTGAGGTATGCCGACGGGGCGATGGCCGGGCCGGTGTTCAGGGGCAGTGGGCCTGCGGCCTCGAAGTCGGCGTCGGTGAGTTCGTCGGGGCCGGCGCGTTCGGTGAGCCAGGTCTCCAGGACGGTCAGGTTGGCGACGGCGAGCATGACCGCGAGAAGGAGGGTCTGGGTGACCTGTCCGGGGGCGGGCCGGTGCTTGGGGTTGCCGATGTCGAGCGTCCCGCTCTTGAAACGGCCGTTGGCCCCCTCGTTATGGCTGCGAATAGGCCGATAAGTGTTCAGCCAGGGTGTATGCAGGTAGTGCACGTCCTGGCGGTACTTGGCCAGACGCCAGTCGGCCTTGGCGTCGGCGGGCACGGTGATGGAGCCCGCGCAGCACACCCGGGGCATCGCCTCTGCTGGCGGTGGCGCGAAGTGTTCGGCGTCAGGGATGTGGATGGTGGGGCGGGCCGCCGCGGGGAGGGTCCGGGCCGGAGGTTCGCTGAGGTTGATCACCCGGACGGGCATCGCCGAAGCGGCGGGGGTGCGGGGCCGCAGCCGGTCGCGGCGGAGGCAGTTGACCGTCGGGGAGGGGCCGGAGGCCGGGCAGTGGAGGCGGATCGCCCCGCGTGGGTCGGGTCCCTGCTTGAGTTTGAGGTGGTGCGGCTCGCGGGCTTCGATCTTCTCGCGGAGTTCGTCGCTGCGAAGCCGGACGGTGTCGTCGTCGGCGCCGGTGGTGGCGTGGATGAGCGGGGCGGGGGTGAGCGGGCACAGAAGCGATCCGTCGACGAGCGGGGCTCCTTGCCAACTGCCCTGCAGGCCGCGTTCCTTGACCTTGTAGTCCAGGGCGAGCCGGTAGCCGAGGCGCCGCACGGGGCTCTGGAAGGTGGGTGGGCTGCAACCGGTGTAGGCGCGGTCGGCGGCCAGGATCCCGGCGGGCAGGCCGAGTTCGGCGAGCTGGGTCAGGATCGTGACGGCGTTGGGCCCGGTGCGGACGGTGGGGGTGTCGAGTTCGAAGCCGAGGCACAGTTGGGGGTATGCCTTGGGCGGGTTGTCGTCATGGTCGCGGTGGTGGGCGGCGATGGCCAGGGTCGCGCTGTAGCCGAAGGTCTTCTCGCCGCTGCCACCCTTGAAATGCCAGCCTGCGGTGATCTCCACCGAGGCGGTGCCGCGCCGACGGCTGTCGGGGTGGGCCATGACGGGAACCGAGGTGGCGTCCACGCCGACGTCACCGTTCCAGCCGCGCAGGTGTCCGCGCTGGTGGGCCATGCGAACGGTGGCCAGGACCAGGCGGTTGGCCAGGGTCTGGAGGCGGGTGGCGGCGGTGCGTCCGTCTGGGCTGTCCCAGATCGCGGCGTGGAAGTCGGCATGGCGTTGGGGCAGTCGGGAGCGCCGGTCGTGGCGGACCGGGTCCAGGACGGTGGTGACGGTGTCCAGGCCCCGGTAGAGCCGTTTGCTGGAAGCGATACGCGCGGAGGGCCAGGAGGGAGGCCGGTCGGGGATGTTCAGCCAGCCACGTGCTCTGGGCTCGAGGCCGTAGTGCAGGATGCGCCAGGCATCGGCGACGGTGGCCCGGCCGGTGTAGTACGCCGACAGCAGCAGACCGGCCAGCACCACACGGGGGCGTACCCCCTTGGGACCAGGACGGTCCTTGAGGAGTTCTTCCAGCTCCTGGGGGATGCCGGAGCGGTCCAGGAGGGTCAGCAACTGGCCGACCTTGGAGTCGGGGATCTTCGCCGCCCCGCTCAGCGGCGGCTTGGGCCGCAGCCACCGGATCCGGATCTCCGGATCGTCGAGGACTTCCGGTCGGCGCATCATGGCCGGGGTCCGCGCAGCAGCGCGGCGGCCTGCTCGGGGCCGAGCGGAGGTACCCAGTGGAAGTAGGGAGCCAGGCCCGCAGCCGAGCGCATGCCCGCGGCATCCGCGACCAGGGCCGGATCGATCCGCTGCCGCAGCAGGTCCACGATCCACGTGGTCCGCAGCCGCCGCGCCGCCAGCGGGGGCAGGCCCTCGTGCGGCCGGTGGCGGGCGGGCCAGGAACTCACCAGGTTCTTCGCCGCCTCGACCTTGCGGCCGGGCCGGAACAGGTAGCCGTCCCCGGCGACCTGGGCGAGTTCGGCCAGCGTCTGCTCCCACCCGGAGCGACAGGCCACCAGCCGCCCCAGCCAGGGCACGTCGAGAACAATCATGCCCTGGGCGGTGACGCGCAGATCGCTGCCCCGTACGGCGGGCACTTCACCCGGGGCCAGGCCGCAGCCCGCAGTGAGCGCCATCAGCGCCAGCCCGTCCAGCCGAGCCCGGCCCGGCAGCAGCTCCACCCAGCTCCGCAACCGGTCCAACTCACCCAGTTCGTACGGTGGTTGGGGTCGGCGATCCGCGGCGATCCGGATCGGCGGGGCCTCCCCGCGCTGCACCCACACCAGCGCCTCCCGGGTGCGGCGCAGCCAGGTCCGGAAGGTCTGCGCCGTACTGCCCGGCCTGTCCCTGAGCCCACGCAGGATGAACGCGTCGATGGTCTCGGTCCGCATCCACAGCCCCGGATCGCGCGGCAGACCGGTGCTGTCGGCCCACACGGCGAGTCGGCCCACCACATGCAGCAGATGCCCCGCCTCGTAACACGTGGCCGGGGCCGCCGCCGTGACGGTGGCCCTCACCTGGTCCGCGACCGGCCCCCACCGCTCCGGCGGCAGGCGGGGGCGGTAGCGGCGGATACGGGCGGAGACCTGCGAGTTCAGCGTCACGGACCAATCCCACCGGCTGGTCAAGCAGCCAGTGAAGGGATTGAAGCCGATCTTCACGTAAAGGAGTGCATCAGCATGGTCGGAGGCATGGCCCGGCGAACACCGCCGCGCGAGCTTGCCCGCGATCCGGAAACCTGGCCCCACGCCGAGCTCACCGACCCCGGCGCCGCCGCTGTCCAGCACATCGCCCGCGCCCTCGCTGCGACCATGGCCGAAAGGAGGCTCAGCCTGCGTGCTCTCGCGGATACCTCCGGGGTGAACCGGCAGGCCATCGCGGATCTGTTGGGCGGGAAGTCCTGGCCGGACATCGCCACCGTGGCCCGCCTCGGGGATGCCCTCGGAACCCCGCTGTGGCCTCAAATGGCCGTCTTCGAAGGGAAGATGAGTCATGAAGCCTCAATCCCTGCCCGAACCAGTGCGATAGGCGATCGGGCATGACGATTTCGCGGCTCCACCCGCCGAGCGCTGTACGACTCGAATACGCTCGGACACGCGTTGAGCCACCTGATGGGAGCTCGCGTGCCGGCACCGCCGATCGGTTACCAGGCCACCGGCGGTGCCGACCCTCTCCTTCAGCCCGCCCTTCCGGACGGCGAAGGAGTCTGTGTTCAGCCCTCCCCGGCCGCCCCCTCTCCAGCCACCCTGGCGGCATGGGCCGAGGCGATCGCGAACCAACCCGTGGGCCCCTCGACGACGTGTCCCTCGTCCACCAGCTTCTTCAGGCGGCCCCGAGCCGTCTCCACCCGTGCCGGAGTGGAGACATCCTCACCGATCGCTGCTGCGATATGCCGTGCCCGCATGGCCTTCCCAGCAGTAGCCAGTACCGACAGCATCCGCCGGCGGCCTTCCTCCCAACTGGTCGGCCCCACCGGGCCGAAAGCCGGTTCGGGGCCCTGCGCGGATCCAGGCGCCGCGGCTGGGTCGCCACCCTGAGCACCTGCCTCGTCCGCCGGAGCCTCAGGCCCGCCCGCTCCCTCGGCATCTGGAGGCAGTGAATCGAGCGTCTCCCGCGTGAGCGCCAGCACACGTAGCCGTTCCTCGGCCGTCGCCATCCGCTGGTGAATCGTGCCGACTTCCTCGTGCAACGCGGCCAACGTGGCACTGACGGCGGCCTCTTCCCGCTTCAAACGCTCATACAACGACGCCACGATCAGCTCCCGGCTCCTGGCAGCACCCTGAAAACCCCCAGCGCTTCCGCCGGAGCCTCCACCACACCGTAGGAGCCACAGCCGCAAGATCGCACGAGCTGTCCGCCAAAGACCGCAAAGGACAACTCCCGCCCGCACACTGCCCCTTGAAGCGCACCGCAGGGACACGTGCAGACCACCGCCATGCATGATCGCCTCTTCCTCAGGGCGGGCCGCAGCCCGGGGGCGTGGGGGTGTCGTGTGTGGCCTGTGCGATTCCATCCACGTCAGGTCTGTTTCCTGGAACGATGTCGGCTTAGCGCCGAAGCCGATCAGACGGGGGACCTGTGCCGCCCAAAGGGGATTCACATACACCAGACGGGATCGAACTGGCGGTCTCCGACCCGTCGTCGCTCTCATCGCTGCACAACTTGATGCGGGGGCAGTCCGGGGTCGATGTAGCGATGGCGCCCCCGACGCCGGGGCCGGGCGAGCTCGGATCCTTGGAGGTGCTGGTAGTGCTCGCCAGCAGCACCGGGGTGGTGGGGGCGATCAAGACGCTGCCGGACTTCATCCGCTCGCGGCGCGCCAATTTCCGGATCGAGACGACCGTCAAGGGGCAGCCGTTCGTCCTGGACGCGACCAACGCGGATGATCAGGTCATGGCGATTCTGGAGCGGCTGCTCGATGACTGACGCGGGCCTGTTGCGCGACTATTCGCGCTCGCGGGCGGTGCTGATCGGCGCATCGGAGTACGACCACTTGCCATCGGCGCCGGCGGCCGCCAACAGCCTGAAGCGGATGGAGGGGCTGTTGCGCAACCCGCTGCTGTGCGGCTGGCCGAAACAGCGGGTTGAGGTACTGCGCGAGCCCCAGCGGCGCGACGGCCTGCCCGACCAGCTGATGAAGGCGTTCGAGGGAGTCGAGGACGTCGCCCTGTTCTACTTCGTGGGACACGGCCAGCTATACGAGGACGAACTGTGCCTGGCGCTACGGGAATCGCCCAAGTCCGGTGCGCGATGCACGACCGTCGGACTCCCGTTCTCCGATGTGCGTGCCGCGCTGCGTGCATGCGACGCGCAGACGAAGATCGTGATTCTCGACTGCTGCTTCTCTGGCGTTGTGACGTGGCCCGAGCACAGTCTGGCGACCACGTCCACGGATGTGATTGACAGAACGCTCGGAACAGGCGCAATCACGATGGCCGCCAGCGGTGCGTACCGGACCGCCGGGTTCGAACCCGGCCCGCACGCGGTCAAGCCGCAGACCTACTTCACCAAATACCTGATCGACGTGATCGAACAGGGTCTGCCCGGTTATCCCGACGGCCTGCCGCTGGGCGCCATCTACGCTCGGGCGGCCGACGCGCTCGCCGACGACCATCGACCGGAGCCAACCCGGTCCGTCCGGCACGACGCGGATCGCTTCATCCTGGCCCGAAACCGGGCCGAGCCCGTTGCACCCCCAGCGGCCCTGCCGGGAGCGCGCTCCGCAGTTCCCTCGCCGGCACTTGACCCAGAGCGCGAACAGCTGATCGACCGTGCCGTGAGGATCGCCTGCTCCCTCAACGATGGAACGGGGCGAGATTCAATACTCACCGAGAGCGCCGAGATTGTCGCCGCGGCGAATCCCGGCCGTGCTGAGGAGATCGTCAGCTACATCGACGACCTGGAGTATCGAGACCTCGTACTTGTCTCGTTGGCCCTGGTCTCTCCTGGCCGAGCCGAGGAGATCATCCAACGCGAGCGCATACCGATCGAGCGTGCATGGGTAATGTTGGAACTGGCCAAGGGGTTGATCGACCGCGATCCCGGCCACGCGCAGAGGCTGGTCGACCAAGCCGAACTGCTCCTCGCCCAGATTTCCAGTGACTCTCGAGCCCCGACCCTTCCCCTCCAGACAATTACTCTCTCCGTGCGCGCCCGCCTGCTGATATCAGCGGACCTCCCGCAGGCGACCAAATTGATCGAGCGCGTGCTGCAGATCCCCTTAGATCCGGAGCACCTCGACGAACAGACTTCGGTACTGATCGACCTTGCCACATCAGTGGTTGTCGTTAGCGCCCAGTACGCCGGACGCCTGATCGACCGCGTGGAATACTTCCTCCGCGAGGATGACTCCGCCCCCGATCAGCGGGCCATGAGAATGGCCACGACCGCCAGCACCGTGGCCCGCATCGACCCGGATCGCGCCACCCGGCTCATGAGCTCCGCCGAGACAGCCGCCCGGAAACACGCGACCACCCCCTACTATCTGAGCCAGGTGCCCACTCGGCTGGCACAGATCGCCAAGGCAGGCCGCAGCGCTGACCCGCAATGCGCCGAACGCCTCGTGGACCTCGCTGAGCAGACCGCCTTGAACATCAGCGAACAGAAGGAACGAAATCGGGCGCTACGCCTCCTCGCCGAAGAGGTGGCGAAGGTCGATCCCCACCGAGCCGGACGGATCACCCAAACGGTCTGGACCTTGGGTCCGCGCCAGGTTGAGGAACTCGCCCGGATCACTGATCCGGTCAGGCGAGTTAAGACCCTCGTGTGGATGGCTCATGAAGCCGCTGCAACAAACCCCGGGCAAGCCCGACGATGGCTCGACGATGCCTATCGGACCGTTCTCGACACCAAACAGTGGCGGACACGCATACGCCTCGAATTCAAATACCGGCCCCTATCGTGGCGAAGCGAGCTCATGGCAACCGTCGCGCGAGAGGCGGCTGCCGTCGACTCGGAACTCGCAGCGCGGGCCGCCCAGTATGTCGTGGATGAGGTCCACATGAACGAAAATGCGAGCGTGCTCGCAGATTGCGCCAGCGAAATCGCTGCCGCGGACCCAGAGCAGGCCGCCTTGCTCGTCGACCGCGCAGAGGCGCAAACGTCTACATCCAGCGTTTTTGGACTGGATAGAATCGGGAAGGCCCTTCTGAGAATCGCCCCAGAATTTGCGGAATCCGATCTAGCGCGATTCGAACGCATGGTCCTCCGCGCGCAGAGTGCATTTTACGGAGTGTCGCCAGAAAACCGTGCGGCGACGTCCGGGTCGCATTGGAATGAGTTCGCCACCACGCTGGCTGCGAACTCACCGGACGCCGCTGAGGAGATCGCTGATAAACTCCATGGAGAATCTCGTGATGAAATGTTGCGCGCCATTCTCCCCGCGTTCACCGAGACGGATCCTGGCCGGGCCGAGCGGATTGCCAGCGCCATCACCGACGACTTGCGGAGGAACATGGCGCTGCGGGAGCTTGCGAGCTCGATCGTCGAGCAGGCCAGAGGCATGGTGGACGAGAACTCCACGTAACGCCTTGCCCTCCCGTCCCCGAGCGCGGCATCGGGTCCAGCCAGGCACGGCGCCGCGAGCTTGGTGACGCCAGCCTCGGTCCAGAGCCCGCGGGTGACGCCTCATGGCGCGGGAGATTCACAGCTCGGCTGCCTCTACCGGAGCGACCGTACGTACTTTCAGGGATCCCCCGATCCCACATCGAGGAGAATGCCAACACGGGCCCGTGCACCTTGAACGGGCTGGTGGGGAACGATCACATCGCGATCGGGGAAAGATCTTCAACAGCCGACAACGCCACAGGTCAGCCCCACTCGTGAACACCCCACACCGCAGCAAACCGTTCGTGACCCAGGTCGAGAACGGATCACGAGATCCCGTCCAGCTCATCGAGTTGGGCGGGATCTCGTCGTTGTGCGGCTTGATCCGGTGCCGAACTGCCTAGCGCCTGCTGCCCGGTCGGTGTTCGATCAGCCACTTCGACGCGTACGCCACCGCGGGGGCGAGGTCGAGGAGCAGGCAGTCGGCGGCTCCCACCCGGCCGCGGGTCACCGGACGTTCCGGCAGGGACGCGTAGGAGTCGCCCAGCGTCGGGAAGACCGACGCGTCGAAGTCCACGTCGCGGTAGCGGTGCCAGCGGCGTCCTCGTGGGCCGTCGGTGACCGCGCAGCCGTAGAGGCGGGTGCTCTGGGCCGGTACGCGGTACTCGGCCAAGTGGAAGGCCGTGCAGACGGAGAAGTCCACGCCCAGCAGCAGGATGCGGGCGTCCAGTTCCTCCAGGCGGGCCAGGGGGGAGGCCTCGCCCAGGTGGCAGTCCAGGGCGTGCCCGGCGGTGATCCGTGCGGCGGCCGGACCCAGTGCGGCGAACGAACTCTGCGGGTGGCCGCTGCGCAGCGCCCCGGGGCGGATGCGGACCTCCTCCGGCAGGAGGCCGACTCCGTAGCTCGGCGTGCGCTCGGGGTCGAAGGGCGGCAGGGTCGCGCGCAGCCGGGGCCACTGCTTCGCCGGTACGGCATAGCCGCGCGTGACGGGCCAGCGGGAGGGGTCGGAGTTGTCGGGGGTCTGCGTGTAGACGACGAGGGTGCCGTCCGCGCCGAGCGCCTCCAGCAGGGAGTCGGCGACGGCCCGCGCACCGCCGTGCACCGGCCCGATGGCGCCCAGGGACGCGTGCACGAGAACGGTGTCCCCGGGCCGGACTCCCAACGCGCGCAACTGGGCGACGAGTTCGTCCGGACCGAGCGGCGCGGACGGGGCGTGGGGTCGGGCGATGCCGGTGGTCATCGCAGGGCTTCCTGCGGGACGCCGACGGGTCGCCGCGCGGTGGCGTGCCGGAGGTCGACGACCGGGTGCGGGTCGTCCCGCGGTACGTCGACGACCCGGCGCAGTTCCTCCGGTGGCAGTGCGGTCCACAGCAGCCGTAGGTCGTGGCGGACGGCGGAGGCCACGGGTCTTCCCGGGGTGTTCGTGTCGTCCAGGAACTCGCGGAGTCCGATGTCCCCGCCCCTGGCCATGGTGTACGGCGGGACGGAGTGCCGGGACAGCACCAGCGCCCCCGGACCGGTGTTTCCGGTCTGCCCGGTCGCGAACAGGTGTCGTACGTCGTGGAAGTGGCGCTCCTGGAGGCTGCCGACGTCGATCACGGGGGCGTTCTCCGGTACGGGAGTGCCCTGGCGCAGGGTGAGCGGGACGGCGGCACGGTCGTGGACCAGGACGTGGGCGGCGGCGTACAGCAGGGTCTGTTCGTCTTCGGTGGCGCCGCCCTTGCCGCCGAGCCGTTCGAGGACGTCCGCCCGTCGGGCCGGGGGCAGTGTCCGTACCAGGTCGTCCAGGGCGGTCACGACGTCGGGCGACGGGAGGGTGCCGTAGACCCCGAAATGGCCGGGTGTCAGGTGGGACAGGAGGCGGTCGAGGCAGCGGGCGAGGAGGTTCGTCTCCGCGGTCACGGTGGGCTTGGGCAGGGCGTTGACCCAGCAGCCGAGGGAACCGGCGAGCACGATCTGGAGGTGGGGGGCGCGGTGGCCGGCCCCGGTCAGCCGGGACGCCATGCGCAGGGCCGGGAGGACGTAACTGAGCGCGCGGAGCGGGACGTTGGTGCTGGCGCCGTAGACGATCCGCAGTACCAGTGGGGCGTGGACGGCCTCGGCGACTGTCCGCAGCAGGGGGGCGAGGCCGTGGCGGGGGAGTGCCTGGAGGTAGCCCGAGCGTCTGGCCTCGGCTCCGATGACCGCGTTCAGGAGGTGCGGGCGCAGTCGGTTGACCTCGCCGGTCTCCTGCGCGTCGGCACACGGCGGAAGGGTGGCCAGTACACCGCGGACGTCTGTGTCGGTCAGGAGGTGGGGTTCCTTGCCAGGTCCCAGGACGGGCACCCCCCGCAGGATGGCAGTGAGGAGATTCGCCTGTTTCTTTCCCAGGGGCGGCACCCCTTCGAACATGTTGGGCATTGTACCCGGCAATTCGCCAATAAAGCCTGAACGGTTACGAGTTGATGGCCTGGATTGTGCCACGGCCGGGCGCCCGCGCTCGTGCGAAACTGGAAACCAGGCAGGTACGCAAGCCGCATACCGGGGGATGAGATGGAGCCCGTGTACCGCTATGCCGTCAGCTACGCGCACGGCATGGACGAGGCCTGGGTCGCGAGATTCCTGGACGAGCTGAGACGCCGTCTGGAGACCCCGGACCGGCCGCGTTTCGAGCGCCTCGTCCCACCGCCTCTCCCGCCCGGCGGACGGGAGGGGGCGTACGGCGTCGCGACGGCGCACATCGTGCTCGCGCTGTGCAGCCCGGCGTACTTGAACGAGGGTCCCGCCCAGCACGACTGGGCGGTGCTGGCGCTGCGCCGGAGTCTGGGGCAGGCCCGCACCGGAGTCACCCCGCAGACGGCCCTGCCCCTGGTCTGGGAGCCGGTCGACCGGCGGCTGCCGGGCCCGGTCGCGACGGCCGACGACTTCTCCGCGGACCAGCTGCCCGAGGTCCGGATACGGCATCGGCTCCACGGCTGACGGTCTCCGGAAGTGCGCGGTACGTCCGGCCGCTTCGGGAGAACCACGCTGTCGGCCATATTCGTCGAGCGAGTAGTGGCCGTACGCCCCATGGGGAAGAGTGCAACGGGGTGCGGTGCGTGGGAGCCGTGGGCTGAGGATGGGGGCAGTGGGCTTGATCAAGCTTTTCGACCCGGCTGAGGAGACTTACCGGCCTGCGGGGAACGGCCGTACGCCGGCCCCCGGCACGGCCCGCCTCGACGACCAGGTCTACCTCTTCGACGACCGGACCGTTCTCGCCGTCAACGTCGCGCTGGCGTCCGGCCGTCCCCTGCTCGTGCTCGGCCCGCCGGGCTCGGGCAAGTCGGCGCTCGCCCCGAACGTGGCACGGCTGATGGGCTTCCGCTACTACGCCGAGGTGGTCACCGCCCGCACCGAACCGCATGAGCTGCTGTGGCGTGAGGAAGCGTTCCGCCAGCTCAACGACGCCACGCAGGGCACGCTCCAGGCCCCCGGTTCGCGCGACTACTTCCGGCCCGGACCCCTGTGGAAGGCACTTGATCCCGCCGTGGACGAGGAGGGCCCGCCCGCGTCGCACGACCGCTCCGCGGTGGTCCTGATCGACGAGATCGACAAGGCCGACCCCGATGTCCCGGACGCCCTCCTCGATCCGCTCAACAACCTCCGCTTCGTGGGCCCCGACCGCCGTACGGTGACGGCTGCCGAGGGGACGGGCCCACCCCTGGTGGTGATCACGAGCAACGAGGAACGCGAGCTGTCCGCCGCCTTCCTGCGCCGCTGCATCCAGCTGAGGCTGGAGCCGCCGGACCGCGAACACCTCCTGAAAGTCGCCCGGTTGCACATGGGGGACGACTACGACGAGGCGCTCACCGTCGAGTTGGCCGACCTGTTCGAGAACGAGTCGGGCGCGACCCGGCCGACGGCGAGCACCGCCGAGTTCCTGGACACCCTGAGGGCCTGTCGCCAGCTGGGCCTGACGGCCGCGTCGCCGGAGTGGCGGGCCGTCGCGGGCCTCGCCATGGTGAAGAACTCCTCCGACCCGTTCTCCTACACATGAACCGGAGCCCGGCCCCGCTGGGGGATCTGCTGCGGACGGCCCGGGTCCTGGGGGTGTCCGACCCGGACGGCCTGACCACGCTGGCCGCGGCCCTGGGACTGTCCCTGCCCTCCGCCGGCCGTACCCCGCTCACGCGCGCGAACGCCCCGTCCGACGGCCCCGGCCGCCGTACCGCGGGCCCGGTACGGCCGTCCCGGGGCGGCGAGGGTACGACGGCCCGCGCGAGCCGCCCGGGTACCGGCACCCGATCCGCCGACCGGGCCGACGGCCGGGACGCACCGTCCGGGCCCGGTACCGGCGACGCCGCCGCCCCGGGGCCGTACCACCGGACCCCGGACCCGCCCGTGAGCCCGCCCGAGCCCGTCCCCGGCCCGGACACCCGGTCGGCCACCGGCGGTTCGCTGCTCCTGATCCGCGCCGCGCGCCCGGCACCGACCACGGAGGCGGAACAGCCGCTGTGGCGCGAGACCGATCCGTCCGCTCCACCGGACGACGGCACCGACGAACTCCTCGGCCACACCGAGGCGTTCGACATGCCCTGGCCCACCGCGCTGCCACGCCCCGCCCCGCCCTGGAACCCGCGGACCGAGCGGGCCGTCTTCCTCGCGCTGGCCGGCACGTCCATGACCGGACGCGCGGTCGACCACCCCCGGCTGGTGGACCTGGTCGTGCGCATTCTCGCCGGTGGCCAGGTCGCCCGGCCCCGGGTGCCCTACCGGCAGCGGACCACCACCCGGGCCGGAGCGCTGCTGCTGATCGACCGCGGCGAGTCGATGCGGCCGTTCCGGCACGACCAGGAGTGGATCACCCGGCTCGCGGCCCGCATCCTGCCGCCGGGCGGACTGCGCGTGCTGGACCTGCGCATCGCCCAGGGCGTCAGCCGCGACCGGGGCCGCACCTGGCAACCCCACCCGGTGCCGCCGCACGGACAGCCGGTGCTCCTGCTCTCCGACCTCGGGCACCTGCAACCGCCGTCGCCCGGCCGCCACCAGTCCTCGCCGGCCGGCTGGCTGCCGTATCTGCGGCGGCTGCGGGAAGCGGGCAACCCCGTCGTCTGTCTCACGCCCTATCCCGCCGAGGAGTACCCGGCGGCCGTGCGGCGGACGGTCGCACTGGTTCCGCTGGACCGCCGGGTGTCCGTACGGCTCGCGCAGACCGCGGCCCGCCAGGACTCGCGCCGGGCCGGGCAGCGGCGATGACGGCGGCACTTGAGCGCGGCGGCGCGTTCCAGCTGATCGCGGAGGAGCGCCGGCACCGGCCCGCCGTCGTACGGCTGGCCCGGTCGCTGTGCCTGGCCGCGCAGGCGGAGCCGTACTTTCTGAGGAGTGCACGCCTCCGCTTCGCCCCGGACAGCAGCGCAGGCCTGGAGGCCAGGCTGTACTTCTCACCGCTCGTGGAGGCCGCCGACAGCCGCGCGCTGGTGCTGTACCCGGAGGTCAGCGCCGAGTTACGGCGGGAGCTGTACGACCACGACCTGGACCTGCTCGGCTCGGTCCGCGACTTCACCCTCGCCGCCCACCGGAGCGCACCGCCCCTGGTCCGCGGTTTCGAGGAACTGCTGTGGTCGGCGACCATCGGCCCGCCACCCGCCGAGGCCGAGGTCGAACGGACCCTGACCCCGCTCTTCCGGCAGGTGCTCGCCGAGGGCGCCGCGGCGGCCGAGGCCAGCCGCTGGATCCTGCGCTTCCTTCCCCGACTGCCGGAAGCCGTACGGGAGTCGCTGCCCGCCTGGCGGCTCCAGGTGATGGCGGCGGAGCGGCTGGGCATGGAGCCGCCGCGCGGCCTGCTGGCCCGGGCCGACGCCGACGAGGTGCGGACCGTGCGGGCACTGGTCCACACCGAGGTGGACATCGGCGTCCGGGCCTGGGCGGACGGCCTGGTCCTGAGCCGGCCCCCGGAGCGGGGCGCCCTGGTCTGCGGGGCGAGCGGGGCGGGCCGCGTACAACTGCGGCTGCGCGGCGCGCTGCCCGGCGCCCAGTGGCACGAACTGGACCTGCACGACGGCGAGCACACCGCCCTGCGCGTCGGCGTGGCCGCCGAGGTCCGCACCGACGGCACGCTGCTGGCCGCGCAGGCGGAGCTGGGCGGCACCCTGCTGTGCGCACGGGCGGGCCACCGGGCGGCGGTCGCGACGACCGCGGACGGCCGGACCGTGCTGCGCATCGACGACGGCGAGTCCGTGCTCGCGGTCGAACTGCCCGAGCAGCCGCGGCTGCTCGGGGTGGCGGACGCCGGTCCCGCGGCCACGGCGGTGGTGAGCCGCAAGGGACTCCACGTGGTGACGACGGCCGTGGACGGCACGGCCGACGCCGTACTGCACCCGCTGTCGGTGCAGCCGACGGCCGTGGGCTGGTCCCGGACACCGGAACGCGAGGTGCTGTGCCTCGCCACCGCGAACGACGTCCTCCTCGTCGACGACGGCGACCCCGGCCGGACGCTGGGCACACTGTGGCATCCCGCGCCGGTGGTACACCTCTGGTCCTCGGTCCGGGCCGGCCTCGTGGCCGTCGCGGACGCGGACGGCGGCGTGACGATCCACAACCTGTCCGGGACGACCCCGGCCGTTGGTCCCGCACGGTGGCAACAGGGTCCCTGGGGCGGGGTCACGGCTCTGTGCGGGGACCCGTGGTCGGGGGCGGTGGTCTGGGGCACTTCGGACGGGCGGGTGTACGGGGTGGGGGATTCCTCGTTCGGGGGACCGGGCGGGGTGGCGGGGGCCGTGTCGGAAGCCGCGGCCGGTGACTCCGGCAGCTCCGGTGGCACGGCCGGTGCCGTCGCCCTGCTGGGTACGCTGCCCGCGCCGGCGTCCTCACTCGCGCTGCTCTCCGACGCCGGGCTGGTCGTGGCCGCGGACGGAGGGGACCGGCTGCTGCGGCTGGCCTGGCCGGGGGGCGGGCCGGTGACGGCGGTGCCGATGCCCTTCCGGGTGCGGGAGGTCCATCCGGCGGCGGGCGGGCTGCTGCTGGTGGCGGGGCACGGCGGTGAGGTGGAGATCCGCGCGGAGGACGGCCGGACCCATCTGCTCACCCCGGGTCCCGTGCCCGCCCCGCCCGACGGGGAGGGACCCGGCTGGCTCCGGGACAGCGTCGGGGTGGTGCTGTCGGCGCGTGACGCCGTACTGCCGGCCGGCATCCGGCGCTGGGGCATCGGGCACGTCTGTCTGCCCGCCTCCCTGCCACCGGACTCGGAGGAGTTCGCCACGCTGCTGGCACGCGCCCGCGAGCAGGGACTGCGCGTACTGGCGGAACTGGCGCCCCCGGACGAGGACTCCCCGCACGGCGAACTGCTCAGGCGGGCCTACGACCTGCTGGAGGAACCGGTCGACGGACTCCGGCTCACCGGCACGGCCCGGTGGCCCGCGTCCCTGCTCACCCGCCTGCGTCATCTGCTGGACGCCTACCCACAGGCGGCGGTCGTCGCGACAGGCACCCCTCACCTCGCACTCGGCACCGGCCGCCTCACCCTGACCGCGCCCCCGGAGCCCGCGCCCACCCCGGGCCCGCCCGGTCGACCCGAGGCCGCGATCCCCGGCACCGCCCCGCTCGCCCCGTACGGCACCTGGTTCCTCCCGGACGGGCTCCCGCACCCGCAGGCCTGCCTGCTCCTGGCCCTGCCGGGCTGCCTCGAAGTCCCCGCCTCGGTCCTGGCTCCGGCAGGCCGGGCGTCCTCGGCGCTACGCCCCCTGCTCGCGGCCCGCGCCGCCCAACTGCCCCTGCGCCACGGCGGAGTGGAGCGACCGCCCACCGGCGCCGCGCAGGTGACCGCCGTCCGCCGGGACCACGCCGGGCAGGCCGTCCTGTGCCTGACCAGTACGGCCGACGTCCCGGTCACCGCCAGGGTGCCGCTGCCGGAGGCGACCGCCGCAGCCGAGCTGATCGAGATCGCCCACGACGCTCCGGGCCACCCGTCCGACGCCCCACCGCCGGTCCTGCGGCCGGATCCCGACGGCCTGGTCACGGTCGAGCTCGACGCGGGCCGCACGCGCTGGTTCCGGATCCGCACAGCCGCCCACCCGCCGCCGGACGGGGCCACCGACCCCTTCGCCCCGCCCGCCGGCTGACATGCCACGGTTCAGTACGAGGAGTCCCATGCCCGGTCCCCATGTCTTCCTCAGCCGCAGCGAACCCGTGGGCTGCACCTGCAACTGCTGGCCGGCCCGCCGCGCCATGGAGGAACTGCTGCAACAGGAGGGCTGCGAGCCGGTCGTCGTGGACCGCGGGACCCTGGTGCCGGGACAGGACTGGATGGAGGCCATCTCCGACGGCATGGGCAACGCCCACGGCATGCTCCTGATCGTGTCGAGCCACGCCCTGAAGTCCGAGCATGTGCAGAACGAGCTGGCCATGGCGGAACTCCGCAACCGGCACGACGGTTTCCCGGTGATCCTGCTGATGCTGCCGGAAGTGACCCTGGACGCGCTGGAGAAGAGCGGGCTCGGGTCGCTCAGCCCGAACCGACGGCAGACGGTGGAGTGGCCGGGGGAGGACGACATCGAATCCGTACGACGCGACATAAGACCCCAACTCGACCTGATGAGTGCCGAGTTGAGCGGCGCCAAGGTGCATCACCGGGTGGTCCACCATCTGCGGGAGGTGGATCCGCAGAGCCTGGGCCGGGCCGGCGCGACACTGGGGGTTCCGGTCGAGACGCTGTCCCCGCTGATGCGCCACCGGCTCGCCTCGGGGCTCCTGACCGAACGGCCGAGCGAGCCCGTGACCGACCCCCTGCGCGCGGCCCTCACCGAACTGCTGCCCCTGTCCGGCCCGGACGCCTCGCGGGAACTCATCCAGCTGAGCGTGACCCACGCCCGGGTTCCCGTGGCGGAGGCGGACCGGATGCGCGGGGTGCTCGGCACCGGCTCCCCCAGGGTCGCGGTGCTGCCCGCGCTCTCCACGGACACGGCACGCCGGTACATCCACCGGGCCAGTGAACAGCCGCTGCCCTGGGACCACTTCGTCGTCACGCTCACCGCGGGCGCCGGTGTCCTGGGCGATCTGGTGCAGCGCATCGAAGAGGAACTGCTGGAGGAGTTCGACATCCACGACGAGGAGGAGCTGCACGAGCACGAGCACGACTTCGGCCCGGTGGTCGTGATCGTCCCGCATCCCCCGGACGCCGACCTGGTCAGGGCGCTCGACACGGCGTACCCGGTGGGGCTGCTGTTCCTGTTCGTGGTGGACGGCGAACTGCTCGGCACCACCGGGACGCACACCCGCCTGGAGGGCCTGCCCGCCTGGCGGGAGGAGGAGATGAACCGGACGGTGCGGCGGTTCGTGCGCAGATACGGAACGACGCTGAGCAACTGACCCGGCGCGCGCTGACCGCCCCGGCACTGGCTCGGGGCGGTCACTCGCGCTGTCGGATCAGGTCGGCGGCATCTCCAGGTCGAAGTCGATCCGTTGCCGGTCGCTCATCACCCGGAAGGTGGGATGGCCCGGGCCGAACTCCCGCTCGGCGGCCCGCGTCGCCTCACGGACACTCTGGTGGGCGTCGTCGCCCATCAGGCTGCGGTCCAGGGCGACGTTGTACTCCGCGCAGAGCACCCGTGGGTGATGGTCGCGGTAGAGGGCGCGATAGGCCTCGCGAGCCTCCTCGTCCTGGGCCAGCGCCTCTTCGTGGCGGCCGAGCGCGGACAGCACGCCGGCCCGGTTGGAGCGGCAGGCGACGGTGGCGGGATGGGAGGCGCCCAGTCGCCCGACGAGGAGCGGGAGCGTCTCGTCGGCGAGTTCCATGGCGCGCTCGGTCTCCCCGCGGTTCCTGAGGATGGCCACCAGGTTCGTCGCGGCCGCCAGGGTGAACGGGTGGTCGGGGCCGAGACGCTCGCGGTAGCGCTCGAAGTTCTCCTTCCCGAGGTCCACCGCCTCCGATCCCCGGATCGGATCGACCAGCGCCAGGGCGAGCAGGTCACAGGCGAGATTGGCGGCGCACGACATGGTGTCGGGGTGTGCCTCGCCGTAGCGCTTCCGGTACACGTTCAAGGTGGACCGCGTCAGGGCCTCCGCCTCGGCGTAGTGGCCGAGGCGGCGCTGGGTCACCGCGAGGGACGCGTCCGTGCGCAGCACGTCGTTGGACTGCTCGCTCTTCTGGAGGGTGACGAACCGCCTGCGGATCTCGATGAGCAGGTCGAGAGAGCCCTGGTAGTCGCCCGTCTCCCGGCGGTCCAGCGCGACACTTCCCCCGAAGGCCCAGGTGAGCACGTGCTGAAGCCCCAGTGCCTGCCGGGACCTCTGATAGGTCTCGGTCGCACGTTCGAGGGCTTGCGAGGTCTGGCCGACCAGGAGGAGCGAGACACCGAGGTTGTTCGCGGCCCGGAGAGTGTCCTCGTGATCCACGCCGAAGTGGGGGCTGTTCAGGTACAGCTCGTAGGTCCTGAGGTCCTCGTCGTACGCCTCCTGGTAGCGGCCCAGGCCACGCAGGTCGGCGCCGTAGTTGCGGGCCGTCACCAGGGTGTAGCCGTCGTCCTCACCGAGCTGCGCGCGCTGACGCCGCAGTGTGTCGGCGTCCAGGGTGTGGGCCTCCTGGTAACGGCCCAGGGAGCGCAACGGGTTGGCCACCTGGGCGGCCAGCCGCAGCCGGAGGTGGTGGTCCGCGCCGAGCGACTCCGTCCAGGCGTCGAGCGCCTTCTGCCCCAGCGCGGCGGCGGCCCGGTGGTCGCCGATCCGCCACTGGTTGCGGACCTGGCGGATGACCCACTCGCACACCCGCGCATCGGTGTTGAACAGCGCTTCCGAGGGCTCCAGATGAGGCAGTAGCTCCGCGAACCGCTGCTGGACCGCGGCACTGTCCTCCGCGGAGGCAGCCGAGGGCAGAGCCCCCGCCAGCACGAGTTGTGCCTGGTGCCGCGTCCGCTCCTCGCGCTCGGGGTCCTCCCCGAGCCATTCGCGCACCGCGGCCTGGACCAGTCGATGGACCTGGATGGAGCCGCTCTGCTGGTCCACCGTGGCCAGCGCGTACCGCCCGAGGTCACGGATCAGGAATCCCATCACCATGGGGTCGAGCACGGATTCGTCGTCGGTCTCCTCGGCGAGCCGGTTGCGCATGGCGTCGCTGTAGAGGAGCGAGTGGGCGATCGGCTCGGGAGAGAGGAAGGCGCAGAGTCCGAGGAGCCGGACCGCCGCGGGCCGTTCGTTGCCGAGCCGGTCGACGGTCAGCCGCCAGACCGCCAGGAGGGATTCCTGCTGGCTGTCCCCGCTGTCTCCGCTTCCGCTCAGAACCGAGCCGACCCGGCTGTTGACCTGCTCCAGGTAGGTGTCCAGGGGCATGGCCGTCTGCCGCAGCCAGGCCGTCGCGAGCTCCATGGCCATGGGGAAGTCGCCGAGCGTCTCGGCGATCCGGTCGGCGTCGTCCACGGACAGCCCGTCCACCCTGCGGCGCAACAGGGCGATGCTCTCGGACCTGTTGAAGGCGTCGACCTCCAGGGCGACCTGGTTCTCCTCGTGCGGCGAACGCCGGGCGGTGAGGATGACGTGCCCCGGCCCCTCGGCGGGAAGGTACCGTTCCACCGTCGTGTCTCCCTCGTCCCAGTCCTGGGTCTCGCCGTTCGTGCCCCGGCTCTCGGTGATGTTGTCGAAAACCAACAACCAGCGACCGTGATCGCCGTTTTTAAGCGCGGTCATGGTCGCCTGGGCACGTTCGTCGACCGTGTCGCCCGGAATTCCGAGTTCCAGCCCCAGCTCCGCGAGGAGTCGCGGAAGGCGGTTCGGCTGTTCCGCCGGGATCCAGTGCACGAGGTCGTACTGGGCTCCGTACCTGTGGACGTACTCCTGCGCGATCTGGGTCTTTCCGATCCCGCCGAGGCCGTAGAGGAAGACTTTGCCCACCGGCGTGTCGGAACGCAGCGATTCGGCGCTCAGTTCGGACCGCAGCCGGTCCAGCTGTACGTCGCGGCCGGTGAAGGCGTTGTTGCGGCGGGGCACGTTGAAGATCCGGGGGGCCCGGCCCGGATAGGTGAGGTCCTCGCTGACGGCGGAAGCCGGTGCCTTGAGGTCGAGCAGGCCGAAGACCTTGCTGAGCACCTGCCCGGCGGGTGTGTCCACCAGCGTGAATCCCGGCAGCCCGCGCAGCGCCGGCTCCGGCTGGTGCTCCCGCGTACGCAGTCCGATGATCCTGGGCCCTTCGGGGGCCGCGGCCAGGGCGCGTACCTCGTCGGCGACCGGCGTGGTGGCGAAGTCGGGCGAGAGCAGCGCGATGACCACGTCGGCTCCGTCCGCCGGGCCGTTGGCCAGGGGCATGGACGGGCTGCTTCCGTGCAGTGCCACGGCGATGCCCGCGGCCTGCAGCTGGGCCGCGATCCACTCCGCCCAGGCGCCGTCGCGCAGCGCGTAGTCGACGCGCACCCGGGGCACGAGGCGGCCGCCGGGTACCGGTACCCGCTGGAAGCGGGAGAGCAGCTGCCTGCGCACCGGTTCCTCGACCGGCCGCAGGGCCGTCACCCGTCCGTCCGTGATCACCGAGGTCAGACGTTCGTAGGCGCCCAGCAGCGAGGCGGGCTGGCGAGGCGTGTCCGCGACCGTGGCCAGGACCTCTTCGTATGCGAAGAACGGCTTATAGGGAATCTCCACCGCGCCCCAGTACCCGTCGGGGTCGGCGGCCCGTGGGGTGTCCTTCAGAAACTCCTGGAAGCGCTGACGGGCGTGCCCCCGGCTGACCGCGAGCTTCTCCTGCTCGGCGTCCTCCACCCGCATGGGCACGGGGAGGATCCGGACGTGCGGGACGGTGCGTCGTACGTTCGCCGCCACGCTGGCACTGCCGTCCACCGACTGGGTGTTCAGCGTGAAGCAGTCGACCAGCACGTCCGGCATGGACATGGTGGTGATGCCGGAGGTGTCGCTCCAGCCGGTCCGGCTGTCGATCAGGGCGTAGTCGTAGTTGCGCCGGATGTCCTCGCGCAGGGCGTGGAGGAAGTCCGCGCCGCCCCGGCGGTCGTAGAAGCCCTTCCAGTCGTACGTGTTGATCTTCTCCGAGTATTCGGGGGTCTGCCGTCCCGGGGAGACGAAGTCGACGTAGCCGCCGCTGTCGAAGTTCCACGCGAGGGTGGAGGCGAAGCGCTCCACGCGGGCGTACTGGCCGTAGTCGTCGTCGGCGGGCCTCGGCCTGGCCAGGTCGAACTCGCGGACGAGCTCGATGACACCGTTAGTGGAACTGAGTTCCGGGTCACCGAGGAAGGGAGCGAAGTAGCGGTGCAGGCCCGGCGCCTCCAGGTCCCAGTCCATGGCCAGTACACGTTTTCCGTTGCTGGCGAGGATCCAGGCCACGTTCGCGAGGGCCATGGTGCGACCGGTTCCGCCCTTGAACGAGTAGAACGTGACGATCGTGCCGGGCTCGCGGGTGCCGGCGTCACCCGAGTCGAACATCATGAGGAATACCTTCCGAGCAGGGGACACTTGTGGAGGCTTTCGGGCGGCATTGTCGGTGACCGAACGGCTTCCACTGACTTGAGCGCCTCGTTCTGGAGGCGGATGAGGACCTTGCGCAGGGAGGAGGTGAAACTCTCTGCGTCCGGCAGTCCCCAGTGGTCGTACTCGCTGCGCTGACCGCGCATCAGGGGGAGCGCGTGGTCGAGGAGTTCGTCGAGGGTGACCGCCTGTTCGGCCGATTCCGTGTCGTCGCGGGACCTCGGTTCGAGCGCCGTGGTCGCCTCGGGACTTCGCTCGTCCACGGCCGTCAGCAGCCGGCGTTTCTCCCGCCGCATGGCCACCCACGCGTCCACCAGGAGTACGACGAGTTGCTCGGGGTCCTCTTCCCGGCTGATCCGGTCGACGGTCGCCTCGTCCAGCGGCAGCACGGTCGCGGTGAAGTCCAGGGCGGTGGCGGTGTTCTTCACCAGGGAGACCAGGGCCTCGTGTTCCCCCGGAGCGTAAGGAGACCAGTGCAGGGCCGTCTTCCCGTAGTACTGGCTGGAGTGCCGCTCCTCGGGCAGGTCGTCCTCGGCAGCGGACGCCACGACGAAACTGACCGTCTGGCCGCCGGCGGGAGTAGGCGCGCCCAGAGGGGAATGGCTGCCGGTCGCATCGAATCCGTGCACCTCGGGAAGCTGTTCCGCGGCTACGACGATGCGGTCGGCGGTGGCCCTCAACACCTCTTCGTAGTCGGCCCGGTAGCGTGCCTTCAACCGCAGCAGATGCAGCAGCCCGTCGCGCCGGTAGGCCTGGGACCGTGCGCCGAGGGGCGGGTACGGGAGGACGGCGTCCAGCGCGTGCGCGGGGTCGGGCTCCCACATGACGGGGACGACCGCGTCCGCGCTGCGCCCGGTCCTGGACCGCTGCATGTTGAGCCGCCGCTGGAAGTAGGACAGCTCGGCCCGGCAGTACGACTGGCTGAAGTAGCGTGGTGAGTACAGCACGACCAGCACTGTCGACCGGCACAGCCCCGACACGTCAGGCGACTGCGGCTTCCCACGGACACCCACGGCTTCCGGTGAGCGTCCCGTGCGCTCGGCGACGACCCGGCAGAGGTCGTGGAAGAACGACGCGACCCACTCCTCGTCGACGGTGCGAACGTGACTCAGGTAGAAGTGGCTCACGATGGCTCCATTGCGACGCGGACGGATCGGCCGACGGGCCGAGCGGTCGCGGAGCACACACCGCGCGACTCGTCACCACCGGCACCACGTCGATGTTTGTTCCGGACATGGTGAAAACCTGGTGGTGCGACCGTGCCGCGCGACCTCGCCGCTCCGTGTGCGCTCGCGGCCTGCCGCCGCGCCGTCGCGTTTCCGCAGTGCCACCGCGTCCTCATGTATCAGCCCGCCCCTGGTGTCGTTTCATCGCCGTCTTCCCGCCACACCCGGCGGACCACGGGCCAGGTCCGCCGCGCCCTGCACAGCGGAAGAAGCTCCGCGCCTTCGCGTCACGTTCGGAGCCTCTCGCGACAGCACCCGAACGGATGAGGTGCCGAGGGGGCGGGCAGAGGGCAGTGAGTGCATGGGAAAGCCGCAGCGCGCCGCCTCGTCCACCGTGTCCGCCACGACCTGCCGACCGTAGTGGTGCAACCGTGCTCGCGCGGCTCGGGCCCCTCTACCGCTCAGTTCCTGAAGGCGACGGCTCCAGAACTCCAGGAGCGCCAGACGGGCATGGGTTCCCGTGAGCACGGACCCGACGGGGCGGGCGTCCTCCCTCCAGCCGACCTGTTGCAGGGTGCGGTCCTCGGGATCCGTGAGATCGGTCAGATCGGCGAGGGCCCCGAAAGCGATGTGCGCGGTCTCGTGCACCACCGTCTCGGCCGGCCGCACGGGGTCCGTGGTGAAGGAGACCGCGATCGCCCCGTAGGCCTCCCGTGCCGAGGAACTCACCCCCCGCCCGGTCCACGGTGGCCGCAGCGGCACCAGCGCCGTCCACAGGGCGGCGCAGGCGGCGGCACGTTCCGGGAGCAGGCGGGTCACCACGTCCCAGGCCGAGGCCACCGACAGCTGCCACGCGTGCAGTTCCCCAGATGTCTGGCGGGGCAGCACCGGATGGCCGTGCGCGTCCCGGTAGGGGTCGGTGTCCTCCAGGATCACCGACAACGGCGGTGCGTCACCCGGAGGCCCGGCGATCATGTGCCGCGGTGCGAGCCGTGTCGTGGGCGGCCGGTCCGTCCCGCTCGCCCAGGGCCGGCGACCACCCGCCCGGGTCCAGGACGTCACCCCGCAGGCAGGCCTCCCGCACGCCCCCGGCCAGCCGGACGCCGCCCCACGTGGGCAGCCAGACCAGGGAGCCGGGTGCCGGGAGGGCGAGGTGCGGGCGCAGTCCGGCTCGTAACGCGGCGGCGGCCGCCAGACCGGTCAGCCCGGCGCACTCAGGACTCGCGCGGACGGCGGGACGCGGGTCGTTCAGGTCCCGCAGGCAACGGCCCAGCCACACACCGACATGAGGATGGAGCAGTACGTCCTCGAAGGCCCGGACGTCCGCCTCACGGGCCCGGACGCACCACTCCCAGGCCGCCGCCCCCCAGGACTCCCAGAACTCCGGTGCGCTGCTCCGGGCCGTGTCCGCCACGCTCATCAGCATCAGCAGGCGCCGGGAGACCTGGCCGTCCCGCAGGACCCGTAAGGCGGTCGGGGACGGGTGGCAGCCCGCCAGGCTCGCGAAGTCCTCGACGGTCATCCGCAGGGTCGCCGGGGCCGTCACGACGCGTTCCCCAGCTGGATGGTGTCGGCCACGACACGGTCCCGGATCCGGGTGGTGAGCACGCGCAGGTCAGCGCAGTACACGCTGGCGTTGGCGAAGCCGGTGCGCGGGTGGAAGCGGTGGGCGCGCAGTCCGCCGCCGCACAGGCGCACGACCTCACAACCGCGGCAGACGTCGGCGAGCGCCGCCAGGCCCCCGCGGCGGGCATCGGCCACTACCGGGTGCCGCGCGGCGGCGTCGAAGTCGTCGGCGAAGATGTCGAGCCCGGTGGCCGCACCGCCGTCCCTGGTGGCCTTCAGCGAGTCGGACAACTCGATCGTCCCGTCGCTCTCCACCACGAGGAAGTCCGTGTCGGCCAGTCCCGTGCTCTCCGAACGCACGGCACCGCCGAGTGCGAGGTCCATGAGGTCCTCGAACAGGCGGATCCCGGTCTCCTGACGCGGTGCCGTGTACCACCTTTCGAACACTTCCAGGAGCCAGTTCGCGTACGGTGTGCGATTCGGGTCGTGGCCGGGCGGCGGGTGTTCCCAGGTGGCGTGCGGCAGCAGGAAGTTGATGGCCGGCGGCTCGTGCGCGAGCAGGGACTCGAAGACGCGGAGCGGCGGATTGGCGAGGTCGACGGTGCACAGCAGGCCGGCGAACAGGGCCTTGTTCTCGGGCCTCCGCAAGAGTTCCAATCCCCTCTGGACGGAGGCGTGGCTGCCTCGCCCGTTCCTGCCGCGCCTGTGACGGTCGTTGGCCTCGCGACCGCCGTCAAGACTGACGCCCACCGACACCCCGTGTCGGCGGAACAGGTCCATCCATAGGGGATTCAGAAGTGTCGCATTGCTCTGCACGGAGAGTACACACTCGGCGGTGCCGTGCAGCTCCCGCTTCAGGACTTCTAGAAGATGTTCGATTCGGGACAGGCCTGCGAGTAAGGGTTCGCCCCCGTGCAGGGTCACCCGAACCCGAGGCAGGGCGTGACGCCTGGCGTGCTCGGCGATGCGGCGGGCCAGTTGGTCCGCGGTCCCGGTCGCCATGACGGACGGTTTGCGCCGCCAGGTGTGATCAAGGGCCTCGTAGACGTAGCAGTAGTCGCACGCCAGATTGCACGGTTGGGCAACCTTGACTATCCACTCGACGAAGGGGTTCGCATCACGCACGTGTCACCTCCTGCCACGCGGTCCCCCGCTGTCTGCGAACCCGTCAGAGTGCCGACTGGAACATGGACACGTCCACCGCGCGATGCTGCAGAGTGTCCCGGCGAACCCTTCGTATGGACAGGCCCAGAGCGTTCATTGGCAGCTCGTCCAGATCTACGTTCGCGGAACCGCTGAGGTTCACCACGTCAAAGTCGATCTCCACGTCAGTCGCTGACGTCTCCATAAACCCCCCGTGCTCCTCGCCCCGCGGACCTCGGCCGTTGTCCAGAACCCCGCGGATGTCAACCTGCGTCGGGCCGCAACCGGGCGCACGGGGCGCCGAGTTGCGGTAGAGGTGGCACTGTTCGGTTCTCGTCTTCAGGGAAGCACACCGATCAACCAAGGGCCAGCACGCAGGGGCCCGTCGGCTCGGGAGCGGCTCGATCTCGTCGGCACTGGCCTCAAGTCCTCTCGGGCGACGCGGTGTTGGCACCTGTACAACTCCAAGTCACCATGAGTCTTCCCCTTCATGACGAGGTGACCCATGACGGCGGCCACACCTGGGCAAAACGTTCCAGCGCCGCGAACGACGATAGGAAACAGCGACCTGCCACCGTTGTTCCGCTCCAACGACGAGTGGGCGCTGAACCGGCAGAGCGAGGCATTCCGGGCCACCATGGCCGAGTTGGCACTCCTGCTCGTGGCGACGGTCTGCGCCACTCTGGCCGACCACTTCAACAGCCATGTCCTCACAGGCCTGTCGGCCCTGCTGTACGGGCTCACCGTGGTCACCGGCGTGGTCATCCAGCGGCGCCGGGCACGCGCCCACTGGCAGGCGCACCGCGATGCCGCCGAGACCGTCAAGTCGCTGGCGTGGCAGTACATGGTGCACGGCGGTCCGTTCGACCCGGGAGTGCCTGACCCGGACGGGCTGTTCAACCAGCAACTGGAGGAACGGCTACGCGCGTTGCGCCGCATCGGCTGGCAGGAGCCCGCCCACGGCCCCGGCGCGGCACCGGACACGAACACGGCCCCGGTGCCGGCCCGCAACACCCTGTGGGATCCGGCCAGTCGTCACGAGCCCGACGATCCGCGCCACCCGCAGATCACCCGCGCCATGCGCGCGGTGCGCGACAAGCCGTTCGCCGTCAGGAAGGACATCTACCTGCGCGACCGGGTCCTGGACCAGCTCGGCTGGTACGGCGGCCGGGCCGTCCAGGCCCGCCGCTCCGCCGCCGTCTGGTCCTCACTGACCGCGCTGCTGACCCTGCTGGCCCTGGTCGCCGCGGTGGCCAGGAGCGCGGGCATCGCCAGCGGCTGGGACCTCAGCGGCCTGCTCGCCGCCTCGGCCGCGACCGGCGTCGCCTGGCTGGAGACACGACGCCACCACCCGCTGTCGTACGCCCACGCACTGGTGCGGGAGGGACTGGAGACCCAGCGGGCCGTCCTGACCAGAAGCGTGCCCGAGGAACTGTGGCCCCAGGCCGTGGCCGACACCGAACACCTGATGCTGCCGCAACACACCGACTGGCTGGCGCGGTTCGGGGGGTGACACCTCGGGTCGGGGTTCCTGACGGGGTTCCCCCTCGCCTCCCTCCGGGCAGGTATGGCTGTCCCCACCTCCGCCTCGCCCCCTGGACCCATGTCCGGCAACTGCCCCGCCTTCTACGGTGATCGGCATGCGTACTCTCTGGCAGGCCCTGGCGAGGCCCGGTTTCCTGTGGTCGGTGTGGCCCTGGCGGGCTGTGCTGTACCTCGGGAGCGGGGCGGTGGCCGGGGTCGTCGTGCTGGTGCTGATGCTGGCCGGGGTGGTCGGCGGGAGTGCGCTGGCCGTCGTGCTCGTGGGGATACCGCTGCTCGTGCTCACCGCGCTCGCCGGGATTCCCGTCGCCGTGGCCGAGCGGTACCGGCTGCGGATCGTCGACCGGGAGCCGGTGCCGGGGCCGCATCGGGTGCCGGTCGAGCCGGGGTTGCGCCGGTGGCTGGCAACACGGCTGCGGGAGCAGGCGACTTGGCGGGAGCTGGCTTACACGCTGCTGTTCGCGGTGGTGCTGTGGCCGCTCGACGCGTTCGCGGTCGTCCTCGGGCTCGGCGCCCCGCTGGCCATGCTGGGGACGCCCGCGCTGATGGGCGACGGCGAGGTGAAGGTGCTCAAGCTGTGGACGGTCACCACCTGGCCGTCCGCCGCCGGCGTCGCCCTGCTCGGGCTTGTGCTGCTGGCGCCCGGGCTCTACGCCCTCGGGGGCGTGGCCGGGGCGCGGGCCGAGCTGACACGGCTTCTGCTGGCGCCCGGGGAACGGGACTTGGGGCGGCGGGTCGTCGAACTTGCCCGGTCCCGTGGGCGGTTGGTGGACGCCTTCGAGGCCGAGCGGCGGCGGATCGAGCGCGACCTGCACGACGGGGCCCAGCAGCGGCTCGTCGCCCTCACCGTGACGCTCGGCCTGGCCCGGCTGGACGCCCCGCCCGGCCCCCTCGCCGACCAACTCGCCAAGGCCCATGACGAGGCCGGGCAGGCACTCGCCGAACTGCGCGAGCTGATCCACGGCATCCACCCCCAAGTGCTGGTGGACTACGGCCTCGAAGCCGCCGTCGCCGACGCCGCCGACCGGTGTGCCGTACCGGTGGATCTCGAACTGGAGCTGGCCGGGCGGCTTCCGTCGGCCGTCGAGGCCACCGCCTACTTCGTCGTCTGCGAGGCCCTCGCCAACGTCGACAGGCACAGCGGGGCCGCGCGGGCCGGGGTGCGGGGCGAACACCGGGACGGGCGGCTGGTGTTGGAGGTGCGCGACGACGGGTGCGGGGGTGCGGACGCCGGGCGGGGGAGCGGGCTGACCGGGCTCGGGGACCGGTTGTCAGTGCTGGATGGGAGACTTTCGGTGTCTAGCCCGGTGGGGGGTCCGACGGTGCTGCGGGTGGACATTCCGTGCGGTGCGGAGGGGGAGCGGGGGGATTGATGGACCGGTGGCCGGAGGGGGAGTCGGCGTTGCGCGTCGTGCTGGCCGAGGACAGTGTGCTGCTGCGGGACGGGATCGTCGCGCTGCTCACCCGGTTCGGGCACGAGGTGGTGGCCGCGGTCGGGGACGCGGACGCGCTGGTGGCCGCCGTCGCAGAGCACGCGCCCGACATCGTGGTGACGGACGTGCGGATGCCGCCGGGCTTCCAGGACGAGGGGCTGCACGCGGCGGTGCGGCTGCGGGCGGAGCGGCCCGGGCTGCCGGTGCTGGTGCTCAGCCAGTACGTGCAGCGGGCGTACGCGGCCGAGCTCCTCGACTCCGGTGACGGCACCGGCGTCGGCTATCTCCTCAAGGACCGGGTCGGCCAGGTCGAGGAGTTCGTGGACGCGCTGCGCGAGGTCGCGGCCGGGGGCACGGTCGTAGACCCGGAAGTCGTACGGCAGTTGCTGCGCCGGCGCCGTGATCCGCTGGCCCGGCTGACCCCGCGCGAGCGGGAGGTGCTGGGGCTGGTCGCGCAGGGGAGGTCCAACGGCGCGATAGCCCGCGAGCTGGTGGTCACCGAGGCCGCCGTCGGCAAGCACATAGGCAGCATCCTCGCCAAGCTGGACCTGCCGCCCGCGGACGACGTGCACCGCAGGGTGCTGGCCGTGCTCGCCTACCTGAGGAGCTGAAGCGCGCCCACGGTCACAGGGCCTTCGCGAAGCACCGGCTGTCGTTGTGGAAGCGGTAGTAGCCGAACTTCACGCAGGGCTCGTAGCCGCTGGACGTGTAGAGGGCGATGGCCTCCGGCTGCTTGGTGCCCGTCTCCAGGACCATGCGGGTGCGGCCGGCGGTGCGGGCGTTCTCCTCCAGGGCGGCCAGCATGCGGCGGGCGAGGCCCAGGCCGCGTGCCTGCTCGATCACGTACATCCGCTTGAGTTCGGCGTCGCCGTCCTCGTTGCCCTCGCCGTTCGCGTCCTGGGCGCGCCAGCCGCCGGTGGCGACGGGATCGTCGTGCTCGTCGTACGCGATCAGGTACAAGCCGTTCGGCGGTTCGAAGTCGGACGGGTCCAGGGTCGTGGCGTCTCCGCCGTCGCCGTAGCGGGCGTGGTACTCCTCCTGGACCTGGTCGCTCAGCTTGACGGCGTCGGGGTGGTCGAACGGGACGGGTCGTATATTCATGCCAAGTATCGTACTTCTATGCGCAGGGAGGATCTGGACTCCGTCCAGTGTGCCGGTATCGTGCCGGAGTGCTCACTGTGACCTCTGCCAATGTGAACGGACTGCGGGCCGCCGCGAAGAAGGGCTTCGTGGAGTGGCTCGCCGGGACCTCCGCCGATGTGCTCTGCCTCCAGGAGGTGCGAGCCGAGCCGCAGCAGCTGCCGGAGCACGTCCGGGCCCCCGAGGGCTGGCACGTCGTGCACGCCCCGGCCGCCGCCAAGGGGCGCGCGGGCGTCTCCCTCTACACCCGCCGCGAGCCGGACCGCGTCCAGGTCGGCTTCGGGTCGGCCGAGTTCGACGGGAGCGGCCGGTACGTCGAGGCCGACCTCCCCGGGGTCACGGTCGCCAGCCTCTACCTGCCCTCCGGCGAGGTCGGCACCGAGCGGCAGGACGAGAAGATCCGCTTCATGGGCGAGTTCCTCGTGTACCTGAAGGGGCTGCGCGAGCGGGCCGCCGCCGACGGGCGCGAGGTCGTCGTCTGCGGCGACTGGAACATCGCCCACCAGCCGGCCGACCTCAAGAACTGGCGCGCCAACCAGAAGAACTCCGGGTTCCTGCCGGAGGAGCGCGAGTGGCTGAGCAGCGTCTTCGACGCGGAGGACGGGGCGTACGTCGATGTCGTACGGGCCCTGCATCCGGACGTGGAGGGGCCGTACTCCTGGTGGTCGTACCGGGGGCGGGCCTTCGACAACGACAGCGGATGGCGCATCGACTATCACGTCTCGACGCCCGGCCTCGCCGCCAAGGCCGTCAAGGGGCACGTCGAGCGGGCGGCCACGCATGAACAGCGCTGGTCGGACCACGCGCCGGTGACGGTGGTCTACGACCTCTGAGGCTCCGGGCCGCCGCCTTGTTGCAGTCGGCGGTCCATCGCCATCGACAGTTCCGCCTCCACGACGCTCTTCGCCAGCGGTCGTAGGCGTTGCAGGTCCTCCGCCGTGCGGCCCTGTGCCAGCACCATGGCCGTGAAGAGTTCGGCGAGGGCGTCGGTGTGCTCGCGGACGCGGCGGCCCGCGTTGAGGACGTCGGCGAGGGGGATGCCCTCGCGGACCAGCGCGGCCGTGACGTCGAGGAGGCGGCGGCTGATGTGGACGATCTCACCGCCGTCGGTGCCCAGGTAGCCGAGTTCGAGCGACGCGGCGAAGTTCTCCGGGGTGGCCTGGTCGCCGAAGTAGTCGGCGAGGGCCTCCGGGGTGAGCCGGACCGGGGTCTCCTCGGTGGGCGCGCCCAGGCCCAGCAGCTCGCCCACGTTGCGGCCGTGGTCGAAGGCCTCGGCGAGTTCCGCGATGCCGTTGAGGGTGTGGCCGCGCTCCAGCAGCGCCGAGATCGTGCGCAGGCGGGCCAGGTGCGTCTCGTCGTACCAGGCGATACGGCCCTCCCGGCGCGGCGGGTGGATGAGTTTGCGCTCACGGTAGAAGCGCAGGGTGCGCACCGTGATGCCGGCCTCCGCGGCCAACTCCTCCATGCGGTACTCGCGCTTCTCCGCTTGTTCCGCCCGTTCTGCCTTCTCCGCCACGCCCGCACCCTACGTCGTACCCTCAGTAACTTTCCTCGTACCGCCCCCTACCCATGAGTACGGAGCTGCCTTACGCTCCGATTGCGCCAGTGTTCACTGGCGTGGTCGCATGGTCGTATGGAAGGGCACGGGATGACCGAACACGAGCATGTGCGGGTGGCGGTGATCGGGTCCGGGTTCGGCGGGCTGGGGGCCGCGGTGCGGCTGCGGCGCGAGGGCGTCACCGACTTCGTCGTCCTGGAGCGCGCCGACAGCGTGGGCGGGACCTGGCGGGACAACAGCTATCCCGGCTGCGCCTGCGACGTACCGTCCCATCTGTACTCGTTCTCCTTCGCGCCGAACGCCGACTGGCCGCGCACCTTCTCCGGGCAGGACCACATCCGCGCCTACCTGGAGCACGTCACGGACGTCTTCCGGCTCCGGCCCCACATCCGCTTCAACTCCGAGGTCAAGATGATGACTTGGGACGCGGAGCGGCTGTGCTGGGACATCGAGACCAGCAACGGTTCGTACTCCGCGGACCTCGTCGTCTCCGCCACCGGACCGCTGTCCGACCCCAAGGTCCCGGACGTCCCGGGGCTCGACTCCTTCCCCGGCAAGGTCTTCCACTCCGCCCGCTGGGACCACGACTACGACCTGCGCGGCAAGCGCGTCGCCATGGTCGGCACCGGCGCCTCCGCGATCCAGATCGTGCCGTCGATCCAGCCCGAGGTGGAGCGCCTCACCCTCTTCCAGCGCACCCCGCCCTGGGTCATGCCCCGCGTCGACCGTCCCATCAGCGACGCCGAACGCGCCGTGCACCGCGCGCTGCCCTTCACTACCCGGGCCCGCCGCGGACTCCTGTGGGGCATAAGGGAGTTGCAGACCCAGGCGTTCACCAAACGGCCGGGCGAACTGGTTCTGGTGGAGCAGTTGGCGAAGCGGAACATGGCCCGCGCCATCAAGGACCCGGCCCTGCGCGCCAGACTCACCCCGGACTACCGCATCGGCTGCAAGCGCGTCCTGCTCTCCAGCACCTACTATCCCGCCCTCGCCCAGCCCAACGTCGACGTCGTGGCGAGCGGGCTGAGCGAGGTCCGCGGTTCGACCGTCGTCGCCGCCGACGGCACCACGGCCGAGGTCGACGCGATCGTCTTCGGCACGGGCTTCCACGTCACGGACATGCCGATCGCCGAACGGGTCGTCGGCGCGGACGGGCGGACGCTCGCCGAGGCGTGGCAGGGCGGAATGCAGGCGCTGCGCGGCTCCTCCGCGGCCGGCTTCCCGAACTGGATGACCATCATCGGGCCCAACACCGGCCTCGGGACGTCCTCCATGATCCTCATGATCGAGTCCCAGCTGAACTATCTCGCCGACTACATGCGGCAGTTGGACGTACTGGGCGGCCGAGTCGCCCTCGACGCCCGGCCCGGCGCCGTGACCGCGTGGAACCGGCGCGTGCAGGAACGTATGAAGCGGACCGTGTGGAACACCGGCGGCTGCACCAGCTGGTATCTCGACGCCGCCGGGCGCAACACCACCATCTGGCCCGGTACGACGGCCGAGTTCCGCAAGGTCACCCGACGCGTGGATCTCTCGGAGTACGAGGTGGTGAGGGCTTCGGTCGGCAAGAAGACGGAGCAGGCGGAGCAGGCGGAGGTGGCGAGCGCGTGAGCCGTCTGATGCACGTCTCGTCCGGGCCCTACGCCCCGCCCGTCGCCGCCCGCGAACTGACCGTCGCCTCGGCCGACGGCTCCCGGCTGCACGTCGAGGTGCACGGACCCGACGCCGCGCCCGCCGTCGTCCTCGCGCACGGCTGGTCCTGCTCCACGGCCTTCTGGGCCGCGCAGATACGGGACCTGTCCGTCGACCACCGCGTCATCGCCTACGACCAGCGGGGGCACGGGCGCAGTCCGGCGGCCGTCGCGCACAGTACCGACGCGCTCGCCGACGACCTCGAAGCCGTACTGGAGGAGACGCTCGCGCCCGGGGAGAAGGCCGTGATCGCGGGGCACTCCATGGGCGGGATGACCGTGTTCGCGGCTGCCGGACGGGCGCGGTTCCGGGAGCACGCGGTGGCCGTCCTGCTGTGCAGTACGGGCAGTTCGCGGCTGGTCGCCGAATCGCTCGTGGTGCCGTTGCGGGCCGGGCGGACGCGGACCTGGCTGACCCGGAAGGTCCTCGGCACCCGGGCGCCGCTCGGACCGGTCACACCGGCCGCTCGGCGGATCCTCAAGTACGGGACGATGGGCCCCGGTTCGGCACCGCACATGGTCGAGGCGTGCGCGCGGATCGTGCACGCGTGTCCGCGGACGGTGCGGTACGCGTGGTCGCGGGTTCTCGACACGCTCGATCTCGACGGCGGCGTACGGGAGTTGGCGGTGCCGACGGCCGTCGTCGTCGGTACGGCGGACCGGATGACGCCACCGGTGCACGCGCGGGCGCTGGTCGCCGCGCTGCCGAACTGCATTGGAATCACCGAACTTCCCGGGCTCGGCCATATGACACCCGTCGAGGCGCCGGAGCTGGTCAGCACGAAGGTCCGTGAACTGGCCGCCACCTATGTGGAGTTCGGCCCGATCGATCAGGTCAAGGAGGGCGCATGAGCAGCAGGGCGAGCCTGGAGGGTCAGGTCGCGGTCGTGACCGGGGCCGCGCGGGGTGTCGGCGAGTTGCTCGCCCGCAAGCTCTCCGCGCGCGGTGCGAAAGTGGCGTTGGTCGGGCTGGAGCCGGACGCGCTCAAGCAGGTCTCCGAGCGGCTGCACACCGACAGCGACCACTGGTACGCCGACGTGACGGACCACGAGGCGATGGCGCGGGTCGCGGCCGAGGTCAAGGAGCGGTTCGGGAAGGTCGACATCGTCGTCGCCAACGCGGGCGTCGCGAACGGCGGGCCCTTTCTGGACTCCGACCCGGTCGCGTGGCGGCGGGTGATCGAGGTCAATCTGATCGGGTCCGCGGTGACCGCGCGGGCGTTTCTGCCGGTGCTGATGGAGAGCCGGGGGTATCTGCTGCAGATCGCCTCGCTGGCCGCGATCACGCCCGCGCCGATGATGACCGCGTACTGCGCGTCCAAGTCGGGCGTTGAGGCGTACGCGCACAGTCTGCGGGCCGAGGTCGGCTACAAGGGTGTGCGGGTCGGCGTCGGGTATCTGTCGTGGACCGACACGGACATGGTGCGCGGGGCCGATCAGGACGCGGTCATGCGGGAGTTGCGGGAGCGGTTGCCCTGGCCGGCCAACAAGACGTATCCGCTGGGGCCGGCCGTGGACCGGATCGTCGCCGGGATCGAGCGGCGGTCGAGTCATGTGTACGGGCAGTGGTGGCTGCGGGGGATGCAGGGCGTGCGCGGGTATCTGCCGGGGGTCATCGGGTCGGTGGGGCAGCGGGAGATGCGGCGGTTCGGGTCTCGGTTGGAGGGGATGCGATCTGGGCTTGTCGGTGCAGGTGGGGCGGCGGATGAGCAGGCTCGCGCTACGGACCGTAACTGATCGAAATGCGAGCTTTGTTCTGGCGTGTGAATCTGGTCGAGGCCCGGCAAAGGGCCGATCCCCTCACCCGCTACGGGAGTGAACCCACATGGGTATGAAGGACCAGTTCCAGGACAAGGCGAAGGACCTCGCGGACAAGGCCAAGGACAAGATGGGCCAGGGTCAGGATGAGGCGTCCGAGCGGGGCGCTCAGCGGGACGAGGCGTCTGAGCGCGTGCAGCGTGAACAGGACGGGATGGACCAGGACTACGACGTTTAGTCGCAGCCTGTTTGCGTGGGGCGCCCTGTGTTTTGGGGCGCCCTACGTTTCGTTGTTGGGTGCGGGGCCGGTGGGGGCTGGGCGCGCAGTTCCCCGCGCCCCTAGGGGAACTGCCCCTCTGTCTCTCAAGAACGGGGCGGGAGTTTGGGTCTTGAGCGGTCCGGGACGTCGTTGTAGTTCGGCGGGGTTGCCGCCGGGTGGATGGTCAGTAGGTCCAGGGCCAGTTTGATGGCGTCGTCCAACTGCGCATGTCTCCCCTCTGCCCAGTCCAGAGGGGTGCGCAGGATCTCCAAGTCCGGGGTCACGCCCCTGTTTTCCACTGACCAGCCGTATGCGTCGAACCAGGCCGCGTTCATCGGGACCGTGATCACCGTGCCGTCGCCCAGTTGGTGGCGGCCGGTCATGCCGACCACTCCGCCCCAGGTGCGTTGGCCCACCACCGGGCCGAGTTTGAGGAGTTTGAAGGCGGCCGTGATCATGTCGCCGTCCGACGAAGTCGCCTCGTCTGCCAACGCGACTACCGGACCCCTTGGGGCGTTTGACGCGTACGACACCGGTTGGGCGTTGCGGGTCAGGTCCCAGCCGAGGATCGTGCGGGTGAGTTTCTCGACGACCAGCTCGCTGATGTGCCCGCCCGCGTTGCCCCGTACGTCCACGATGAGGGCGGGGCGGGACACCTCCAGGCGCAGGTCGCGGTTGAACTGGGCCCAGCCGGAGCCGCCCATGTCGGGGATGTGGAGGTAGCCGCAGTGGCCGCCGCTCAACTCCCGTACCACCGCCCGGCGTTTGGCCACCCAGTCCTGGTAGCGGAGGGGGCGTTCGTCGATGAGGGGGACGACGGCGACGCGGCGGGCCCTGCCTTCGCCCTCCGTCGGGGTGAATGTCAGCTCCACTGTTGTGCCGCCTGCGCCTGCCAACAGGGGGTAAGGGCCTGTCAGTTCGTCCACCGGGCGGCCGTCGACGTGGGTCAGGATCGCGCCCTCGCGGATGCCCGTGCCGGCCAGCGGGGAGCGGGCCTTGGAGTCGGAGGACTCGCCGGGGAGGATGCGGGTGACTGTCCAACCTCCTTCCCTGTGAACGAAGTTGGCGCCCAGCAGGCCCTGGCGGCGCTGGTAGTGGGGCGGGCCCTCGTTGCGGCGGGACGCGGTGACATAGGCGTGGGACGTGCCCAACTCGCCCAGTACCTCGCGTAGCAGGTCCGCGAAGTCGTCGGGGGACGCCACCCGTTCGACCAGCGGGCGGTACTGGTCGAGGACCGCGGTCCAGTCGATGCCGCACATCTGCGGATCCCAGTAGTACGCGCGGATCAGGCGGCCCGCCTCCTCGTACGACTGGCGCCACTCGGCGGGCGGGTCGACCTCGTGGAGGATGCGGCGGAGGTCGATCCAGACCGTCGAGTCGCTGTCGCCGGACTCCGTCGAAGGGACCGCGCGCAGTTCGTCCTCGTCGACCACGACCAGCCGGGTGCCGTCTCCGCTCACCGCGAACCAGTCCAGGTGGTCCACGAGTTCGGACTTCTTCGCCTTGCTGATGTTGAAGTATTCGAGGGTCGGCCGGCCGCTCGTGTCGTCCGGGTTGGCGAAGGTCTCGCCCAGCGCGCCCGAGATCGGCCAGCGCAGCCAGACCAGGCCGCCGCCCGAAACCGGGTACAGCGCCGAGTACTTGGAGGCCGAGACCGGGAACGGGGTCACCCTGCTCTCCAGGCCCTCCACCTCCACCGTCACCGCGCCGTCCGCGCCCTCGTCCTCCGCCGGGTCCAGGCCTCCGGCGGCCGGGCGGCCCTCGGGGTTCAACGCGAAGGGGGAGGGGGTCGCGGAGGAGAGGGGGACGAGGTAGGGGCGGCAGCCGAGCGGGAAGGACAGGTCGCCGGTGTGGACGTCGTACACCGGGTCGAAGCCGCGCCAGGAGAGGAAGGCGAGATAGCGGCCGTCCCTCGTGAAGACCGGATTCTCGTCCTCGAAGCGGCCGTTGGTGACGTCGACGATCAGACGGTCCTTTATGCGGGCCATCTTGATCTGGCGGAGGCTGCGGCCGATGCCCGGGTGGGACCAGGTCAGCCAGGTGCCGTCGGGGGAGAAGGCGAGGTCGCGGACGGGCCCGTTGATCGAGCAGATCAGCTCGGTCACCTCGCCTCCCCCAGACTCCGTCCGGGAGGTGCCCCCAGAGTCCTCCGTCGCGTCCAGCAGGAGTAGTCGTCCGTCGTGGGCCGCGATGGCGAGGCGCTCGCCGGCCGTGTCCGAGACCAGTTCCAGGACGCGGCCCACCTCGCCGGAGGCGAGTCGGCGGGGCTCGCGGTCGCCGGTGGCGCGGGGCAGGTAGGCGATCTCGATCGCGTCCTCGCCGTCCGCGTCCGTGACGTAGGCGACCTGTCCGCCGGAGCCGAGCATCTCCGGGAGGCGGACCCGTACGCCCGGGGTGTCCGTGATGGTGCGGGCGGGGCCGTCGCGGTGGGTCAGCCAGTACAGGCTGCCGCGGACGACTACGGCGCTCGCCCGGCCCGTCTCGTCGACCGAGATGCCGTCGACGTGCTGGGCGGCGGGTACTTGGTACGTACGGCGGCCCGCGCGCGGCCCGCTCAGGTGGACGTCGAGCTTGCGTGGGACCGAGGCCGCCGACAGGTCGTCGACGATCCACAGGTCACCGGCGCACTGGTACACGACCCGGGTGCCGTCGCTGGCCGCGTGCCGGGCGTAGAAGGCGTCGTGGTCGGTGTGGCGGCGCAGGTCGGAGCCGTCGTAGGAACAGGAGTAGAGGTTGCCGATGCCCTCGTGGTCGGAGAGGAAGGCGATGCGGCCGTCGACGAACATCGGGGAGTGCAGGTGGCCTTCGAGGTCGGCGAGCAGACGGCGGCCGTGCAGCCAGAGGCGGCCCATCGCGCCGCCGCGGTAGCGCTTCCAGGCGGCCGGTTCGTGCGGCGGGGTGCCGGTCAGGAGGAGGGTCTGGCGTTCGCCGTCGACGTCGGCGAGCTGGATGTCGGAGACCGGGCCCCAGGGGAGCCGGCCGCCGGGGTCGCCGTCGGTGGGGACCTTGTGGGCCCAGGTGAAGTACGAGAACGGCTCGCCGTGCGAGGCCACGGCGAGGATGTCGCCCTCAGGGGTCCAGCCGCAGACCTGGGTGTCGGCGCTGCCCCAGTACGTCAGCCGGCGCCCGGGACCGCCCTCGACCGGCGCGATATGGATCTCCGGGACCAGGCTCCGCCAGCTCGTGTACGCGATGTGGCGGCCGTCGGGCGAGAAGCGGGGGTGGCCGACCTTGGTGCGGTCGACGGTGAGCCGCCAGGCGCGGCCCCTGCCGTCGAGAGGGGACAGCCAGAGGTCGTCCTCGGCCACGAAGCTCAGGAGGTCGCCACTGAGGTGCGGCAGGCGCAGATAGCTCACGTCCCTATGCTTTTCCGGGGGATGGACCGGAGCAACTTATGAAAAATCTCCGGCGGTGACTCAGCACACGTACGAAACGGTTTCGTTTCTTTGGTGAGTGCGCTACATTCATGACGTACGAAGCAGGTACGAAACCGTGTCGTTCGGAATCGGAGAGGTGAGTGGCATGACTGAGGTCGCAACGGCGCGTCGCAGTCGCATCACACCCGAGCGTGAGGCCGAGCTGTACGCGGCCGTGCTCGACCTGCTCCGGGAAGTCGGCTACGACGCCCTCACCATGGACGCCGTGGCGGCCCGCACCAAGTCCAGCAAGGCGACCCTCTACCGCCAGTGGGGCGGCAAGGCCGAGCTGGTGGCCAAAGCGGTGCGGCACAACAAGCCCGGCGCCTCGGCCGCCGCCGTCAACACCGGTTCGCTCAGGGGCGACTTCCACGCCCTCACGATGCGGTCGGACGACTGCGAGATGGAGCAGAACTCCGCGCTCATGCGGGGCCTGGCCATGGCGATGCACGGCAGCCCGGACCTCCTCAAGGCGTTCCGGGAACACCTCGTCGAACCCGAGATGGCGGAGTTCCAGACGGTGCTCCAGCGGGCGATCGACCGGGGTGAGATCCGTGCCGACAACCCGGCGATCGAGTACATCGTGCACATGATGATCGGCGGGTTCGCCGCCCGCACCATGATCGACGAGCAGCCGCCCACCCAGGCCTTCCTGCTGTCGTACATCGACGCCGTGGTGCTCCCCGCACTGGGCGCACCGGTACCCACCACCTGAACAACCCACAGCACGCCCACCTGACGTAACCGCTCACGTCGTCGGGCAGATCAGCCGTGTCCCCAACCGGTCGATCACCCCTGCCCCGAAGAACCCCACGACCTGACCGGGAGTACGCCCTCGTGGCCACGTTCCTCTACAAAGTAGGCCGGCTCGCCTTCAGGCGACGGCACTACGTCGCCCTCCTGTGGATCGCACTGCTGACACTCGCCGGAGTCGGCGCGGCCAGCGCGCCCGCAGCTGGCGCCTCCTCCTTCTCCGTACCGGGAACCGAGGCCCAGAAGGCCTTCGACCTGCTGGAACAGCGCTTCCCCGGGATGAGCGCCGACGGCGCCACCGCCCGGGTCGTCTTCAAGGCCCCGGCCGGCGAGAAGCTCGACACCGGCGCCAACAGGGCCACCGTCGAGAAGACCGTCAAGGACCTAGGCGACGGCTCCGAGGTCGTCTCGGTCGCCGACCCCTTCAAGGGCAAGGCCGTCAGCAAGGACGGCACAATCGCCTACGCGTCCGTGAAGTACAAGGTCTCCGGCATGGAGCTGAAGGACGCGTCGAAGGACGCCCTCAAGGAGACCGCGCAGCAGGCTCGGGCTTCCGGACTGACCGTGGAGGTCGGCGGTGACGCGCTCACCGCGACCCCCGAGACGGGCTCGACGGAGATCATCGGCATAGCGATAGCCGCCGTGGTCCTCGTCATCACCTTCGGTTCGCTGCTGGCGGCCGGATTCCCGCTGCTCACCGCCCTGATCGGGGTAGGCATCGGCGTCTCGACGATCACGGCCCTGGCCAGCGCCCTCGACCTGGGCACCACCACCTCCACCCTCGCGATGATGATCGGCCTCGCGGTCGGCATCGACTACGCCCTGTTCATCGTCTCCCGCTACCGGGCCGAACTGGCCGAGGGCCGCGAACGCGAGGACGCGGCCGGACGGGCCGTCGGCACGGCCGGCTCGGCGGTCGTGTTCGCGGGCCTGACGGTGGTCATCGCGCTCGTCGGCCTGGCCGTCGTCAACATCCCGATGCTGACGAAGATGGGTGTCGCAGCGGCGGGCACGGTCGCCATCGCGGTCCTCATCGCGCTGACCCTGATCCCGGCCCTCCTCGGCTACGGCGGCAAGAAGATCAAGCCCACCGGCCAGAAGAGCAAGCTCCTGGGTGGCGGACGTGCGGCCTCGGCCGAGAAGGCGTCCCGCCCGAACATGGGCACCCGCTGGGCGAGCTTCGTCGTACGACGCCCCCTGGCCGTCCTCCTCCTCGGCGTGATCGGACTCGGCGCGGCGGCGATCCCCGCGGCCTCGCTCGAACTGGGCCTGCCCGACGACGGTTCGCAGCCCACCTCCACCACCCAGCGCAGGGCCTACGACCTCCTGTCCGACGGCTTCGGCGCCGGCTTCAACGGCCCGCTGATGGTCGTCGTGGACGCGAAGGACAGCAAGACCCCGAAGGCCGACGTCACCACGGTCACCGACAAGATCAAGGCCCTCAAGGACGTCAGCACGGTCACCCCGGCGACGTTCAACAAGGACGGCGACACCGCGACGATCACCGTCGTCCCGGACTCCAAGCCGTCGTCCGTCACGACCGAGGACCTCGTCCACGGCATCCGTGACGCGGGCACCCGGATCAAGACGGACACCGACTCGACCGTCCTGGTCACCGGCACCACCGCGATGAACATCGACGTCTCGCAGAAACTGAACGACGCCCTGATCCCGTACCTGATCCTGGTAGTGGGCCTGGCGTTCCTGCTCCTGATCGTGGTCTTCCGCTCGATCCTGGTCCCGCTGAAGGCGGCCCTGGGCTTCCTCCTGTCCGTCATGGCGGCGCTCGGCGCGGTCGTCGCGGTCTTCCAGTGGGGCTGGCTGTCGGGCCTGATGGGCGTCGAGGAAACCGGCCCCGTCATGTCGATGATGCCGATCTTCATGGTCGGCGTCGTCTTCGGACTGGCCATGGACTACGAGGTGTTCCTCGTGACCCGCATACGCGAGGCCCACGTCCACGGCGAGAAGCCGAGCCAGGCGATCGTCACGGGCTTCAAGCACAGCGCCCGGGTCGTGACCGCGGCGGCCGTCATCATGATCGCCGTGTTCTCCGGCTTCATCAGCTCCAGCGAATCCATGATCAAGATGATCGGCTTCGGCCTCGCCATCGCCGTCTTCTTCGACGCGTTCGTCGTCCGCATGGCGATCGTCCCGGCGGTGCTCGCCCTGCTGGGCAAGCGGGCGTGGTGGCTGCCGAAGTGGCTGAACCGGATACTGCCGAACGTGGACGTCGAGGGCGAGGGCCTGCGCAAGCTGGACTCCAAGGACACCGACCCCGACGAGGACCGCGAGCTGGTACGCGCCTGACCCCTGGTCACGGCATCAGTGGACCCCGGCCCGATCTCTCGGCGCCGGGGTCCACCCCTCACCCGGTGTGAAGCCCCCGGAAACGACCGCGTCGTACCCCTCGAAGGCGACGAAGGAGGGCGCTTCGCCCAGCCGCTCGGGCAGATAACGCAGGAACGGCACCGAGGCACCGTCGACCCCCAACAATGCGCCCCATTCGGCGAACTCCGGCTGCCCGGCCGGAGCACCGACCACAACCTCCCCGAGCCGCCGATCCCGCCGATCCCGCCGAACGGACCGAACGGACCGAACGGACCGAACGAGCGACACCGCCGGCTCTGGATGCCCACCAGCAGAAGCAGCACTGTCGCACGACGATCGACAAGCTCCTCACACGGCCGCGGGAGTGAGCGCGTGCATGTCGAACTCGACGACGGAACCGCCGCGAGGGACAAGGCAGTGCCGCTGAACGCGCACCCCGGACGCCCAATAGCCACTCGGATCGGCCGCTACGGCGATCCGACGGGGATGTGACATCTCCCGTCCATCGATCCCCGGACTTGCTCACCCGCGTCTCGACCGGTCGATAACCTCCCGGGGTATGACCACTCTGTCCGAACGTCCCCACACTGCTCTGCTGTTGATCGACGTGCAGGTCGGCGTCGTCGCCGATGCGTACGCGCGTGACGCGATCGTCGCCAACATCGCCGGGCTCGTCGACAGGGCACGCGAGGAAGGCGTGCCGGTCGTCTGGGTCCAGCACTTCGACGAGAACGTGCCGCAGGGGAGCGAGGCCTGGCAGTACGTCCCGGAGCTGACCCGCCGCGATCCGGAACCCCTCGTACCCAAGAGCTACCCCGACTCCTTCGAGGACACGACCTTGGAACAGGTACTGGCCGAAGCCCGGGTCGGACGCCTGGTGGTGGCCGGCGCATCCACCGACGCCTGCATCCGGTCCACGATGCACGGCGCCTTCGTACGCGGCTACGACGTGACACTCGTCAGCGACGGCCACACCACGTCGGACTTGAGCCGGTGGGGTGCGCCGCCGCCGGAGCAGGTCATCGCCCACACGAACCTGTACTGGAAGTACCACGAGGCGCCGGGGCGTACGGCTGCTGTCGCCCAGGCAAAAGAAGTGACGTTCGGAAACTGATCCCGAGTTGTGAAGTGGCTGTTGGGCCACTCGCTTCTTGGTCAGTGTCGGGCTTCCGCGGCCCGAGCAAAGGGCGCTCCCTGCGGTCGCGTCGGCTGCGCCGATTCCGCTGCGCTCCACCCTTGACTCGGTCCGCTCCAGCCCGTTTGAGAAGCGAGCGAGCGGCCCGGAGGAACGGGTGGCCGAGCCATGAACTCCCTTGCCTGTACTGCGTTCTTGGCCGGGGTGGAGGGACGCGTCAGCGTCTCGCCGGCACGCCGCCTCGGCTCAGCGGCCAACCGCGAGTGGGTGAGTGCGTGAGCGCGTGCGTGCGTGGGTGGGGGTGCTGGAAGGTGTGTGGGTCAGACTAACCCCATGACTGGTTAGAAATTACCCCACACCGCAGAGAGTGGTGGGTGCGGAAATGTGCTGCCCGACGCGCTCGCCCCACCGGCCGCCAGTCGCCACCGGCCGCCGGCGGCCGTCGGTGACCGGCCCGGAGGCTCCATCTATCCATCCTCCATCCCGCTTGTTGCGGGTGTCCCCACTCGCCGTTGGCCGCTGAGCCGGCCCGGCGTGCTGGCGAGGCGCGGGCGCGCTCCCGAACACCGGCCCGCAAGGCAGTGCAGGCAAGGGAGTTCATGGCTGGGCCACCCATCCCTCGGGGCCGCCCGCTCGCTTCTCAAACGGGATTGTGTGAGGCGAGTCAAGGGTGGAGCGCAGCGGAATCGGCGTAGCCGACGCGACCGCAGGGAGCGCCCTTTACTCGGCTCACTCAATCCCGACACTGGCAAAGAAGCGGGCGGTCCGACGGTCAGAACTCAGTCGCAGGCCCCGTACACCCACCGCTACCGTGCCCCCATGGCCATGAACAACACCGAAGACGAAAACTCCGGCGCCAACCCTCGATTCGCCGAGGCGCTAAGGGAGTTGGGGCTTGCGGACCTGCTCGGTCGTATTCGGCGGTTTCCGGATGCCACCCGTACCGCCGCCGAGGCCGCCGCCGCGATCGGGTGCGAGTTGAGTGAGATCTGTAAGTCCCTGATCTTCGCGGCGGACGGGGTTCCGGTGCTGGTGCTGATGGATGGGGCGTCCCGGGTGGATCTTGAGCTTGTTCGGCGGGAGCTCGGCGTCGAGAAGGTGACGCGGGCCAAGGCGGACGTCGTACGGGAGACGACCGGGTATGCCATCGGAGGCGTGCCGCCCTTCGGGCACCGTACGAAGACACGGGTGTTGGCTGATCGGTCGTTGCTCGCGCATGACGTGGTGTGGGCTGCCGCCGGTAATCCGCATGCCGTGTTTCCCATGGAGCCCAAGGAACTTGTCGCGCACGCCGGTGCCACTCTGGTGGATGTGCGCGAGCAGATCTCGTGACTCCGCAGGTCGCTGCCGCCGTCCTGCTCGCCGCCGTTACTCATGCTTGTTGGAACGCCCTTGCCCACCGCATCACGGACAAGCTGGTTGGGTTCACGCTCATTGCGGGCGGCGGGGTGGTCATCGGGCTGGCCATGGTGCCGTTCGCGGCCTTTCCGGCGGCTGCGGCGTGGCCGTATCTCGGTGCTTCCGCCGTCATCCATCTTGCGTACTACCTCCTGCTGATGAAGTCGTTCCGGCTCGGTGACTTCGGGCAGGCGTATCCCATCGCCCGCGGCACCGCACCGCTCGTCGTCACCGTCCTTGCCGCGGTCTTCGCGCACGAGGTTCCCGACGGGTGGGCCGCCGCGGGCATCGCGCTGTCGTGTGCGGGGCTGACCGGCGTCGCCCTGTGGGGGCTGCGCGGGAGTCGGCCCAACTGGGCTGCGATCGGGGCCGCGTTGGCGACGGGGCTGTCGATCGCGGCGTACACGGTGGTCGACGGACTCGGTGTCCGCGCCTCGGGGTCCTCGCTCGGGTACATCGCCTGGCTGATGGTCGTCGAGGGGTGGACGATCCCCGCGTACGCGCTGTATGTCCGTCGCGGTGAACTCCTGCCCGCGCTACGGCCGTTCGCCGCGGTGGGTCTCCTGGGCGCGGCCCTGTCCGTGACGGCGTACGGGCTCGTCCTGTGGGCCCAGACCCGCGCCGAACTCGCACCGATTGCCGCCCTGCGCGAGTCGTCAGTCAAGCCGTGTTCGTGCGGTAATAACTTCGCTAGTCAGAGGGCCGCCTGAGGCCATTCCGTACACCCCGACCTCGTCCCGCCAGGAGTCCTGGGCACGATCGAAGCCGGGGCGGGTGCATGTCGGTTGGCTGGATATGCGCGGTCGGGTGCGCGAATTGGGTGCGTCTTGGCTCGCTAGTGTCCTGAGTCGTTAGTTCGCTTGCGGTTGTAGGGTGGGTTGATGCCTGGCCCGAAGCCGTTGCCGCTGGAGTTGTCCGATCACGAACGC
>NZ_JBFAJJ010000022.1:43105-141627 GCF_040655155.1 Streptomyces sp. NPDC050508 | reverse complement strand
GAGGACGAGGCCGTTCAGGCCGAAGCGGGGGTCTGGGGGCGGCAGCCCCCAGGGATGGGACGGGTAGGGGCGGCGGGGGCGAAAACTCCTCGCCGCGCCCACCACCCACCGCACACCACCCACCCCTAAGCCATCGGAGCCCCGTACCCATCCTCGGGAATCGCCCCCGGTTGCGCATACACCGGCTCAGGATCCCGAGGCCCGAACAACGCGGTCAGCCCGAGATGCACGACCAGCGCGGCAACGGACCACGCCATCAACGCCCCCTTCGCCCCCAACTTCAGCGGCGCGGAGAACGTAACCCCCTTACCCACGGCCTTGGCGTGCGCGAGCACATCCTTCGTGGGCCCGAACCACATCCCCAGCCGCCAGGCGAGGAACGAAGCGAGCAGCCCGCCCAAGGCCAGCGCGGCGACAAGCGGCACTCCCCCACGCCGCCGCAGCAAGAAGACAACAAGCGCGCTCACGACCCCGAAGGCGACCGCGAGCAGAGTGAACGTTCCGTCCACCCCCACGGCCTGCTCACCCTCGGAGTCCTTGAGGTAGACGACCCAGCTCTTGTCGACCACGTCCCCGACCAGCGGCACATGCGGCGCCAGCCACCACCACAGCACCCCGAGCAACACCCCACCGAGCGCCACGGCGACCGTGACGACCACGGCCTCGATCAGTTCGGTCTTCATCCCGGGCCCGTCCTGGCCGTAGGAGGCGTCCTGCGGGGCGTGCACGGGATATCCGGCACCCGGGGTGCTCGGGTCACCCGGAGGCTGCCACGGATCGTGCGGGGACTGGTCACGCGGCGGCGGAGGCGGAGTCAGCGGTGCGGTCACGATGCCATCGTGCCAGGCCCGGCTGTGCGGCGCGTCACCGGACGGCAGCCCGACGGTAGGCCCAGGCGGCGACGGCCAGCGAAACGACGCCGACCCCGGCGCATACGGCGAGGTCACCGAGGACGAGCGCCCAGTCCGGATGCGCCCCGAACGTCTGCGCGAACGCCTCCACGCCGTACGTCGAGGGCACCAGATCCCGCAGGAACCGCACCGCGTCCGGCATCCGATCGGCAGGCAGCACACCCAGCAACAAAGCTGCGGACATGCCCAACTGCCCAAGCAGCGTGGCGAGTTCAGGGCGAGGCGCAAGCAGCCCCAGGGCCGCTCCGAGCCCGGCGAGCGCGGCCCCGGCGAGCGGGATCACCGCCGCCAGGATCCAGATGTTCCCCATCGGCAGCCCGAACAGCACACACCCGAAGACGGCGGTCAGCACGGTCCCGGGCACGGTGAAAGAGGCGTACGCCCCCGCCGCACCCAGCACCACGGCCGCGGGCGGCACCGGCAGGGTGGCGTAGTGGTCGAGCCCGCCGCTGCCGCGCAGCTGGCCGAAGTACTGCGCGAGCAGGTTCAGCCCGACGTAGGCGACGACGAGCACGGACGAGCCGGCGACCACGAACTGGGCGTCGTGGCTCCCGGCGTCGACGACCCCGCGCATCATGATCAGGATGCCGACCGACTGGAAGGTCGCCACGAACAGCAGCGGGATCCGCGCGACCCGCGCCCGGGACAGCTGTGCCCGGTACACGGCGGCCATGGAGGGCCACAGCCTCGCCTTCGGCCCCAGCTCGGCCGCGCCCGTCCCGGCGGCCTCCGGCACGGCCAGGGGACCGCTGGGCAGAACATCGGCGGATACGACACTCACGTCGCGCTGCTCCTCTCGACGCCGGCAGTCGCCCTGTCCCATACGGATACGACGGCTCGTGTACTCATGCCTTCACCAGCCCCTGCGCGTTCCCGCCCAGCGTCAGATACACGTCCTCCAGGCTGGGCGTGGCCAGGGTGAAGTCGTCCAGGGCGGCGAAGGCGGCCCCGCCGGTCACCGTGGCGACGGCCACCCGGGCCTCCTCGGGGGCCAGCCGCAGCGTCCAGCGGCGGCCGGACTCGACGGCCCGGTCCCGCAGTGCGGCGACCTCGGGGACGTCCAGCGGCGGCTTCTCCCGCCACACCAGCTCGACCCGCACCTCGCCCGCGACCTGTTCCTTGAGCCCGGCGGGGGTGTCGCAGGCGATGACCTTGCCCTGGTCGAGGACGGCGACCCGGTCGAGGACGGTCTCGGCCTCGATGACGTTGTGGGTGACGAGCAGCACGGTGGACCCGCGCTCGGCCCGGCGCCGGTCGACGGCGGACCACACGGCCCTGCGCGCCACCGGATCCATCCCGGTCGTCGGCTCGTCGAGCACGAGCAGCGACCGCTCCCCGACCAGCGCGGCGGCCACACACGCCAGCCGCCGCTGCCCACCGGACAGCTTCTTGAGCGGCCGCCCGGCAAGGGCCGTAAGCCCCAACTCGTCGAGTACGGCGTCCCGTTCGGCCCGTGCGTCGCGCAGGTCCAGGCCGCGCAGCCGGGCGGTGGTCTCGGCGGCCAGTGACACGGTCAGCTCGTCGAGCGCGGAGGACTCCTGGCCGAGGTAGGCGAGGATCCGCGCGGCCCGCTCCGGGTGGCGCACGATGTCGTGGCCGAGGATCTCGACGCTGCCGGCGTCGGGCCGCATGAGCCCGGTCAGCTGGCGTACGAGGGTGGACTTGCCGGCGCCGTTCGGCCCGAGGAGCCCGAAGATCTCGCCCCGGCGGATGTCGAGGGTCACGTCGTCGGTGGCCCGCACCTCGGGGGTTCCCGGCGCACCGCGTCGTCCGCGCACCGCCGGATAGGTCTTGCTGAGTCCGCGCACCGCGCACACGACATCACCACCGTGTCGAAGTGCCTGTCCCGCGCGCGTGCTCACAAGGGACGAGGGTACGGGGTCGCGGAGCCCCGCCCGCCCTCGGGTTGGTCCATAACGACAAATACGCCGGTAAAGAGCGTCACTCTCCGGCAGGGGCGTGCTCGGCCGCCGTCCGTACGTCGATCTCGCGCCAGAACCCGGCCCGGATCGCGTACCGGTCGTGCTCGTCGATCTGGTCGTCCTTGTGGGCGAGGAGGCCGAAGCGGGCCGCGTAGCGCAGCAGTTCGCCGTCGATGCGGTGCGGGACGCGCGGGTACATCCCGGACAGTTTCTGCAGGTGGCTGCCCTGGTCTCCGAGTCGGCCCATCCAGCGGCGGGCGAAGACCTGCCCGACCTCGAAGGGGTCGCCGCCGACCGTGGTGATGTCCTCCTCGCGGTCGGCCCAGCGCTGCTCGGCGGTGGTCAGCTGGGCCAGCGTCGGCATCGAGGCGATGTCGGGCGACTCGGCGGCGCCGCCCGGCCGGTCGACCCACCCTTTGTCGGAGGACCAGCGCAGGGTCGCGCTCGCGGGATGCTGTGCGGGCGCCGCGGCACCCGGGGCCTTCAGGCTCGCCAGGTCCTTCGGGGTGGGCACGCCCTTGGCGGCGGGCACCCGCTCCTGTGTGCCGTTCTCCGAGCCGGCCTCCGCCGCTGCGTGCTCGCCCTCCTCGACGGGCCGCTCGCGCGCCGCCGGCGCGGACTCCGGCAAGGGCGCGGACAGGATCGCGGCGATCTCCGGCCGCGGCACGGGCTGCGGCGCACAGACCCCGCCGAGGTCCTTCGCGCGTACGGCCTTGGTGATCCACGTCCGGTCGAGCACCCGCCGCTCGTCGGCCTCGGCGACCAGGTCCTCGGACTGGTTGTAGTCCCCGTCCGCGGCCTGTACGGCCCACAGGTGTACGGCGACGCCGTGCTCCTTGGCGGCCATCATGCCGGGCAGCAGGTCCCCGTCGCCGGTGACGAGCACGACGTCGGAGCAGGCGCGGTTGCGGGCCAGCTCGGTCAGCTCGGCGTGCATGGCGGCGTCGACGCCCTTCTGTGCCCAGCGGCCGTCGCTGCGGGTCAGGGCGCCGAGGCGGACGGTGACCCGGGGCATCACGCGCAGCCTGCGGTGCTCGGGCTGCGGGACGCGGTCGGGGGCGCCGTCGAACCAGTAGATGCGCAGCAGCGGTCGTTCCGTGTCGGACTCGGCTCGCTCGCGCAAACCCTGGATGAGGGCGGCGTGATCGACGGTGATACGGGAACGCGAGGGCTCTCCGGCGAGGAGACTGGCCGCCGCCCCCAGCAGATACCCGGCGTCCACCAGGACGATGCAGCGGTCCACGCGACTCACCCTCTTCCCGGTCGGTTTGCTTCGGGCTTGCTTCGAGTCTGCCCGACCGCGCAGGGGTTAACGGCCCGAACTCGATCTTCGGCGTGGCGTTTCGGGGCTTCTCTCTCGTATCAACCATGTCACACACGGTAATTATCCGAAATGCGTTCTTCGTCAGCCTATGTGAATCTGGTCGCGGCCCTGGCCCCTAGATCCCCCTCAGGAGGCAGATCACCATGGCCAAGAACAAGCACCGTGACCGCAAGCAGCCGCAGTCCGAGCGCGCCGAGGAGCAGGCCAAGTCGTCCTCGATGCAGGACCAGGCCGAACAGCGCATATCCCAGGCGACTCCGAGCGACATGGCCCGCAAGGGTCGGGAGAAGCGCTTCGGCCACAACTGAAGCCTGTTTCAAGGGTTGTTGAACGACTGAGGGGCGCATCTGTCGACGGATGCGCCCCTCGGTACTTCTCTACTTCTCTGTGTCGCTTGCTCAGCCGGCCAGGCAGGCCGGGCCGAGCAGCACCTTCAAGTCGCCGAACAGGGCCGGGTCGGGCTTCACCCGGTGCCGGTCCAGGCGCAGGACGGTGGTCTTGGTCGGGCCCTGGAGCTTGATGCGGACCTCGCTGTCGCCCCGGTGGTGGCTGAGGATCTCACCGAGCCTGCTGATCATCGGCGGGGTGACCCTGGTCGCCGGGATGGTGAGGATCACGGGCGCGTTGGTGCCCGCGTTCGACACGTCCGGGACCTGCATCTCCATCGCGACCAGACGGGGCACGTCCTCGCGCTTGTCGAGGCGGCCCTTGACGAACACGATGGTGTCCTCGACGAGTTGGGTCGACACCAGCTGGTAGGTCGCCGGGAAGAACATGCACTCGATCGAGCCCGCGAGGTCCTCCACGGTGGCGATGGCCCACGCGTTGCCCTGCTTGGTCATCTTGCGCTGGAGGCCCGAGATGATGCCGCCGATGGTGACGACCGCGCCGTCCCCGTGCTCACCTCCGGTGAGCTGGGCGATGCCCGCGTCGGCCTTGTCGGACAGTACGTGCTCCAGGCCGAAGAGCGGGTGGTCGGAGACGTACAGACCGAGCATCTCCCGCTCCTGGGCGAGGAGATAGGTCTTCTCCCACTCGTCGGTGGTGAACTCCACGTCGAGTCCGAAGCCGGGCTCGCTGGTGTCCTCCTCGCCCATGCCGCCGAAGAGGTCGAACTGGCCCTCGGCCTCCTTGCGCTTGACCGCCACCACGTTGTCGATCATCGGCTCGAAGTGCGCGGTGAGGCCCTTGCGGGTGTGCCCCAGGGTGTCGAACGCACCGGCCTTGATGAGGGATTCGGTGGTCCGCTTGTTGCAGGCGGCGGCCTCGACCTTGTCCAGGTAGTCGGGGAAGGAGCCGTACTTCCCCTTCGCCTTGCGGGACCTGATGATCGAGTCGACGACGTTCGTGCCGACGTTGCGCACGGCCTCCAGGCCGAAGAGGATCACGTCGTCGCCCTGGGCGGCGAAGTTGTGCACCGACTCGTTCACGTTCGGCGGGAGCACCTTGATCTTCATGCGCCGGCACTCGTTCAGGTAGATCGCGGACTTGTCCTTGTCGTCCTTGACCGAGGTGAGGAGCGCCGCCATGTACTCGGCCGGGTAGTTGGCCTTGAGGTAGGCGGTCCAGTACGAGACCAGGCCGTACGCGGCGGAGTGCGCCTTGTTGAACGCGTAGCCGGCGAAGGGGACCAGGACGTCCCACAGGCCCTGGATCGCCTCGTCGCTGTAGCCGTTCTTCCGGGCGCCCGCCTGGTAGATGGTGAAGTTCTTCGCCAGTTCCTCGGGCTTCTTCTTGCCCATCACGCGGCGCAGGATGTCGGCCTCGCCGAGCGAGTAACCGGCGACGATCTGGGCGGCCTTCTGCACCTGCTCCTGGTACACGATCAGGCCGTAGGTCACCGCGAGGACCTCCTCAAGAGGCTCCTCCAGCTCCTTGTGGATCGGGGTGATCTCCTGGCGCTTGTTCTTGCGCTCGGCGTAGTTGATGTGCGAGTTCATGCCCATCGGGCCGGGGCGGTACAGGGCCGAGACGGCGGAGATGTCCTCGAAGTTGTCGGGCTGCATCTGGCGCAGCAGTGAACGCATCGGGCCGCCGTCGAACTGGAACACGCCCAACGTGTCGCCGCGGCACAGCAGTTCGTACGTCTTGGGGTCGTCCAGCGGGAGGGCGAGCATCTCCAGGTCGATGCCCTTGTTGGACTTCACCATCTTCACGGCGTCGTCCATGATCGTGAGGTTGCGCAGCCCCAGGAAGTCCATCTTGATCAGGCCGAGCGACTCGCACTGCGGGTAGTCCCACTGTGTGATGGTCACTCCGTCCGTGTGCCGCACCCAGATCGGGGCGTGGTCGACGATGGGCTCGCTGGACATGATGACGCCGGCGGCGTGCACGCCCATCTGCCGGACCAGGCCCTCGACGCCCTTGGCGGTGTCGATGACCTTCTTGACGTCCGGCTCGTTCTCGTACATCCCGCGGATCTCGCCCGCCTCGCCGTAGCGCGGGTGCTTGGGGTCGGTGATGCCGGAGAGGTCGATGCCCTTGCCGAGGACGTCGGCGGGCATCGCCTTGGTGAGGCGGTCGCCCATGGCGTACGGGTAGCCCAGCACGCGCGCGGAGTCCTTGATCGCGTTCTTGGCCTTGATCTTGCCGTAGGTGCCGATCATGGCGACCTTGTCGGCGCCGTACTTCTCGGTCACGTACCTGATCACCTCGACGCGCCTGCGCTCGTCGAAGTCGATGTCGACGTCGGGCATGGAGACGCGCTCGGGGTTGAGGAACCGCTCGAAGATCAGGCCGTGCGGGATGGGGTCGAGGTCGGTGATGCCCATGGCGTACGCGACGATCGAGCCGGCCGCGGAACCACGCCCTGGCCCCACCGCGATGCCGTTGTTCTTCGCCCACATGATGAAGTCGGCGACCACGAGGAAGTAGCCGGGGAACCCCATCTGGATGATGACGTCCAGCTCGTACTCGACCTGCTTCTGACGGTCCTCGGGGACGCCGCCCGGGAAGCGGCGCTCCATGCCGAGGCGCACCTCCTCCTTGAACCAGGTGACCTCTGTATAGCCGTCCGGGATGTCAAACTTCGGCATGAGGTTCTTCGCCTCGAACATGCCGGTGGTGTCGATCTGTTCGGCGACCAGGAGGGTGTTGCGGCAGCCCTCCTGCCAGGCGTCCGAGGAGTCCACGGCGTACATCTCGTCCGTCGACTTCAGGTAGTAGCCGGTGCCGTCGAACCGGAAGCGGTCCGGGTCGGAGAGGTTCTTGCCGGTCTGAATGCACAGCAGGGCGTCGTGGGCGGTCGCCTCGTGCGCGTACGTGTAGTGCGAGTCGTTCGTCACCAGGGGCGGGATGCCGAGCTTGCGGCCGATGTCGAGCAGGCCGTCACGGACCCGGCGCTCGATCTCGATGCCGTGGTCCATCAGCTCCAGGAAGTAGCGGTCCTTGCCGAAGATGTCCTGGTACTCGGCCGCCGCCTTCAGGGCCTCTTCCTCCTGGCCCAGGCGCAGCCGGGTCTGCAGCTCGCCCGAGGGGCAGCCGGTGGAGGCGATGAGCCCCTCGGACCACTGGGAGATGGTCTCCTTGTCCATGCGCGGCCACTTCTGGAGCCAGCCCTCGGCGTACGCGTCCGAGGACAGCTTGAAGAGGTTGTGCAGGCCCGTCTTGTTGGCCGCCCAGATCGTCTTGTGGGTGTAACCACCGGAACCGGACACGTCGTCGCGCTTCTGGTGCGGCTGGCCCCACTGGATCTTGCGCTTGTTGCGCCGCGACTCGGGGGCGACGTACGCCTCGATGCCGATGATCGGGGTGACGCCGGCCTTCGTCGCCGTATGGAAGAAGTCGTAGGCACCGTGGAGGTTGCCGTGGTCGGACATCGCGATATGGGTCATGCCCATCTCGTTGCACGCGTTGAACATGTCCTTCAGCCGCGCGGCACCGTCCAGCAGCGAGTACTGGGTGTGGACGTGCAAGTGCGTGAACGGCGGCTTTGACACGGCTTGGCCTCCAGGGATAACAGGGGAAACGATCGACAAAGAGCAGCGGACGGTCTGGGGGGACGAGACCGAATCCTATGCCTCGCCACTGACATAAGAGATGAGTACTGTGACGCGGAGCGTCTCGTTGGGGGGCGGTGGTCGGGTGACGGGTGGGCGGGCACTCCCGCGTACCTTCAAGCGTTGGAATGTGACGACAGACCCGTCACATGTCACGTACCACCCGTACCAGGAGGCACAGAGCGATGTCGGTTCCGCAGCTCAACGACGAGCACCGCGGCGAGGAGATCCTTGCCGTCTTCGACACCGCCTTCGGCGAGCTCCTGGCCGCCGACCCGGCCGCGTTCCGCGTGAAGTTCCGGAAGATGGCAGCCTCGGCGTTCGCGTTCTACCGGGGTACGGCGTGCCTCTTCTACCACGACCTCGATGCCGAGAAGCGGGGCGGCCCGTACCTGGACGACCGCACCTCGCGCGTGTGGATCCACGGCGACCTGCACGCCGAGAACTTCGGCACGTACATGGACTCCAACGGCCGTCTGGTCTTCAACGTCAACGACTTCGACGAGGCGTACGTCGGCCCGTTCACCTGGGACCTCAAGCGCTTCGCCGCCTCCGTCGCGCTCGTCGGGTACGCGAAGGCGCTCAGTGACGAGCAGATCACCGAGCTGGTGAAGGTCTACGCGGGCGCGTACCGCGAGCGGGTGCACGCGCTGGCGACCGGCGCGAAGAGCGACGAGGTGCCGCCGTTCACGCTGGACACCGCCGACGGCCCGCTGCTGGGCGCGCTGCGTACGGCCCGTTCGTTGACCCGGTTCGAGCTGCTGGACTCGATGACGGAGATCCGCGACTTCGAGCGCCGGTTCGCGTCGGGCGGCGGCTCCATCGAGCTGGACGCGGCGACCCGCTACAAGGTCCTCGCGGCCTTCGACGGCTACCTGGAGACGCTCCCCGAGTCCTCCCTGGACCGCCCCGACTCCTACCGGGTCAAGGACGTCGTGGGCCGCCGCGGCATCGGTATCGGCTCGGCCGGGCTGCCGTCGTACAACATCCTCCTGGAGGGCAACAGCGACGCCCTGGAGAACGACGTCGTGATCTACATCAAGCAGGCGCAGACCCCGGCCGTCTCCCGGCACATCACGGACGCGGCGATCCGGGACTACTTCCAGCACGAGGGCCATCGCACGGTGATCTCCCAGCGCGCCCTCCAGGCGCACGCCGACCCGTGGCTGGGCTGGACCGAGCTGGACGGCTCGGGGCAGCTGGTCGCCGAGGTGTCGCCGTACGCGGTGGACCTGGACTGGAGCGACATCGACGACCCGGAGGAGATCGCCGCCGTGGTCGCGGACCTCGGGCGGGCCACGGCCACGATGCACGCGGCGGCCGACGACCAGTCCGGCGAGTCCCTGGTGCCGTTCTCCACCGAGCGGGCCATCGACGCGGCGATCGCGGCCGACGAGGACGGCTTCGCGGGCGTCCTGGTCGACTTCGCGCACAGCTACGGCGCACGCGCGCGTGCCGACCACCAGACCTTCGTCGACCTGTTCCGCAACGGCCGGATTCCGGGTCTGTAACCATCCGTACGCTCACAGGAACCCTTTAGGGGTCCCTTACCGGAGCACATGACAGACTCACCTCCGCTATGGACATATCCGGGATCCAGCTCAGGGCCGTACGCGCGGCGCTGTTCACGGCACTGGTCGTGACGCTCAGCACCGCGTCGCACGTGCTGCTGTCCCGGGTCCCGCTTCCGTTCGGCACGGTGGCGGCGATCGCCGCCACCGTGTTCGTGATCGCGTACGCGCTGGCCGGCCGCGAGCGCGGCTTCGGCCGGATCGCCGCACTGCTGATCCCGCTGGAGCTGGCCGCCGACACGGTGTTCACCACCGGCCAGCACGCCTGCTACGGCAGGGCGGGCGGCCCGGTCGCCGGACCGCTGCGCGCGGTCGGCCTGGACGTGCTGTGCAGCGGCGGCAGCGTGGGCACCTCGCTGGCCCGGATGACCGACGACCCCCATCAGGCAGCGGCGCTGCTCGCGCACACCGACGCCACCGCCGCCTGGCTGCTGCTCGGCGCGCACATCGGCGTCGGACTCCTCGCGGCCGCCTATCTGCGCCGCGGCGAGCGCGCGCTGACCGAACTGCTGCGCGCGGCGACGGCGCTGGGCTTCCGCCCGCTGCTCCTCGCCGTGACCGCGGTGTCGGGCCGGCGCACCTCGGCGGTCCGCCGGCTGCCGCGCGCCACGCACCGCATCGCCACCGCCCGTGAGCGGCTGCTGGTGCACTCCCTGGGACGGCGTGGACCGCCGTGCTCGGTCCTCCTCGCGGTCTGAACACCCCACAGGTACCTGAGCACACATAAGTCCCCCACACGTATTCCGCGTACGACGTGTACGCGTCCCATATGGAGATCACCAACATGAGCAAGCGGAACAGCGCGGCGGCGAAGACGGCGGCCCGTGAGCGGCTGCGTGCCGAGCGCGAGCGCGAGGCCAAGCGTGCCAAGGTCAAGCGGCAGATCATCGTGGCCGGTTCGGTCGTCGGCGTCCTGGCGATAGCCGGCGGCATAGGTTACGCCGTCGTGCAGAACAACAAGCCCAGCTACTGGGAGGGCCTGAAGGACGCCAAGGTCACGGCCCCGGCCAACACCTCGGGCACCAAGGGCACGACGGTCGTCATCGGCAAGTCCACGGCCAAGAAGACCCTCAAGGAGTACGAGGACCCGCGCTGCCCCGTCTGCGCCCAGTTCGAGCAGACGGTCGGCTCGACCGTCGTGAAGGACATCGACGACGGTAAGTTCAAGATCCAGTACATCGGTGGCACGTTCATCGACAACAAGGACAACGGCGTGGGCTCCAAGAACGCGCTGAGCGCCCTGGGCGCCGCGCTGAACGTCAGCCCCACCGCGTTCCTGGAGTACAAGACCGCGCTGTACTCGACGAAGTACCACCCGGACGAGACGACCGACAAGTTCAAGGACGACAGCTACCTGATCAAGGTCGCGAACACGGTCTCCGCGCTGAAGGGCAACACGAAGTTCCAGACCGCCGTCAAGAAGGGCACGTACGACGCCTGGGCGATGGCCATGTCGAAGACCTTCGACAACAACAAGGACGGCGTGACCGGCACCCCGAGCTTCGTCATGGACGGCAAGAAGCTCACCGCCGACACCGCGGGCAACGCGCCCATGACGGTGGTCGACTTCAACAAGGTGGTGGACGCGGCCCTCAAGGGCTGAGACAACGGCTGGTGGAAGAGCGGGCGAACTTTTACGAGTTCGCCCGCTCTTGTTAATACCGGTCAGTAACCTAATCGCTCGTGACCAGTCGATACAGAGCACCCGAGGGCGTCAACCCGCCCTCCCCGCGCCGCCGTACGGTCGTCAAGGCCGCGGCCGCCACCGCCGTCCTCGCAGCCCCGCTCGTCGCCGCGCTGCCCGCCGGGGCCGCCACCGAGGCCCCGGCCTTCCTGCACGGGGTCGCCTCCGGGGACCCGCTCCCCGACGGCGTCCTGCTGTGGACGCGGGTGACGCCCACCACCGAGGCGGTCCCCGGTTCCGGGCTCGGCCCGGACACCGAGGTGAGCTGGACCGTCGCCACCGACAAGGCGTTCACCACCATCGTGTCCAAGGGCTCCCTCACCGCGACGGCCGCCTCCGACCACACCGTGAAGGCCGACATCCGCGGCCTGGCACCGGCCACCGACTACTGGTTCCGCTTCTCGGCCGGCGGCACCGAGTCCCCGGCGGCGCGCACCCGCACCGCGCCGGCGGCGGACGCCAACGTGTCCGGCCTGCGCTTCGGCGTCGTCACCTGCGCCAACTGGGAGGCCGGCTACTTCTCGTCGTACCGCCATCTCGCGGCCCGCAACGACCTCGACGCGTGGCTGCATCTCGGGGACTACATCTACGAGTACAAGTCCGGCGAGTACGGGACGCGCGGCACGGTCGTACGGCCGCACGCGCCCCTGAACGAGATCATCACGCTCGCCGACTACCGCACCCGGCACGGCAAGTACAAGACCGACCCCGACCTCCAGGCGCTGCACCTCAAGGCGCCGGTCATCGCGATCTGGGACGACCACGAGTTCGCGGACAACGCCTGGTCGGGCGGCGCGGTCAACCACACGGAGGGCGCCGAGGGCACCTGGACGGCCCGTCAAGCGGCCGCGAAACAGGCGTACTTCGAGTGGATGCCGGTCCGCCCGGCGATCGCGGGCACCACCTACCGCCGTCTGCGCTTCGGCAAGCTGGCGGACCTCTCCCTCCTCGACCTGCGCTCCTTCCGTTCGCAGCAGGCGAGTTCGGGCAGCGGTTCGGTGGACGACCCGGACCGTACGATCACGGGCCGCGCCCAACTCGACTGGCTGAAGGCCGGGTTGAAGGCGTCGGACACCAAGTGGCGGCTGGTCGGCAACTCGGTGATGATCGCGCCGTTCGTCATCGGCTCGCTCACCGCCGACCTGCTCAAACCGCTGGCCAAGCTGCTGGACCTGCCGCAGGACGGCATAGGCGTCAACACCGACCAGTGGGACGGCTACACCGACGACCGCCGTGAACTCCTCGCCCATCTGCGCTCGAACGCGATCGGCAACACGGTCTTCCTCACCGGCGACATCCACATGTCCTGGGCCAACGACGTGCCGGTGGACGCCGGAACGTACCCGCTCTCGCCGTCCGCCGCAACGGAGTTCGTGATCACTTCAGTCACCTCCGACAACCTCGACGACCTCGTGAAGGTCCCCGAGGGCACGGTCTCCGCGCTCGCCGCACCGCTCATCCAGGTCGCCAACCGGCACGTCCACTGGGTCGACACGGACCGCCACGGCTACGGCGTCCTCGACATCACGGCCGACCGCGCGCAGATGGACTACTACGTCCTGTCCGACCGCACTTCGGCCACCGCGACCTCGTCCTGGGAGCGGTCGTACCGCACGCGCAGCGGCACGCAGAAGGTCGAGCGGACCTACAACCCCGTGTAGCCGAAAAGCAGTTGAAGTGGTCTAGACACTGCTGTGTACATTGCGACACGTCAAGATCAACCATGATTGGAGTCAAATGGCCACCCCCCAAGGTGTTTTGACGAAGACCGCAGTACTCACGGCCGCCCTGGCCTTCGCCGGGCTCACCTCGACCTCCGCCCAGGCCCTGGAAAGCTCGGCCGCGGCGGCACCGGCGTTCGTCAACCTGGTGACGGCCGAGAGCTCTCCCATATATGCCCAGCCGACGTCCTCGTCGACGAGGTACCGCACGGAGCCGGCCGGCACGACCCTGCGGATCCAGTGCTCGACCACCAACACCCCTTCGGGGGCGATGTGGTACAGGATCTACGACGCCCAGCCGACGTCCTGGGTGTGGTCCGGGCACTTCCAGTCGCTGGTCAACCCGCCCAAGAAGTGCTGACCCGGTAGGCAGCCGCTACAGGCTGTCGAGGAAGCCGAGCGCCACCCGCCAGGTGGCCTCGGCGGCCTCCTCGTCGTAGTCCGGGAGGCCGGGGTCGGTGTACAGGTGACCGGCCCCGGCGTACCGGTAGATCTCGACGTCGGCGCCTGCCTTGCCCATCTGGAGATACCAGGAGCTGAGCCAGTCGTCGGTCTCGAACTGGTCGGGCTCGGCGACGTGCAGTTGCACCGGCAGGTCGTCGACGGAGGCGTTGGCCGCGATGTCCGAGGTGCCGTGCAGGAGCAGCAGCCCAAGTGCCTTCTCGTCCCCGAGGGCCAGGGTCTGGGCCACGGAGGCCCCGAGCGAGAACCCGGCGTAGACAAGCCCGCGCTGCGAATAAGGGGCGGCGGCGAGCACAGCCCGCTTCAGCACCTCGTCCTTCCCGATCCCGTCATTGAAGGCCATGCCTTCCTCGACCGTCTCGAACGTATGCCCCTCGAAGAGGTCCGGCGTCCACACCTCGTGGCCCGCCGCGCGCAGCCGCTCGGCGGCGTCGCGCACCGCCGGCCGGAGACCGTACGTCGAGTGGAAGAGCATGATGTTCATGAAGCCATCGTGCCAGTACGGTCGGACACATGGAGAACGTACTGCGCCCGCTGATCGTCATCGGCGGCTCCGTCGTCCTCACACTGCTCATCGGCTGGGTCACCGACCTGCTGTTGCGCAAGGCGGACGCCCGGCACGACGACACCACGCTGTGGGGCCTGCTGCGCCGAGGCCGAGTGCCGTACCAGCTGGTGCTCTGCGCGGCCTTCCTCAGAGGCTCCTACGACCAGGCCCAGCTCCTGGAGGAACACCGGATCGGCATCGGCCAGACCCTCACCCTGGTGCTGATCGGCGCCACCGCGTGGCTGATGATCCGGGTCGCGGCGGCGATCGTGGAGTCCTCGTACGCGCGCTACGCCCGCGCCTCCCGTGACCCGGCCCGGGTCCGCAGGGTCCGGACCCAGGTGACGCTGATCACGCGGGTGGTGGCCGCGATCGTCGGTGTGGTGGCGGTCGCAGCGATGCTGCTGACGTTCCCGGCGATGCGCGCGGCCGGTGCGTCCCTGCTGGCCTCGGCGGGCGTCCTGGGCATCGTCGCCGGTGTCGCGGCCCAGTCGACACTCGCCAACCTCTTCGCGGGACTGCAGATCGCCTTCGGCGACATGGTGCGCATCGGCGACACGGTGGTGGTGGACGGCGAGTGGGGCACGGTCGAGGAGATCACGCTGACCTTCCTGACGGTACGGACCTGGGACGAGCGCCGGATCACCATGCCGGTGTCGTACTTCACGTCCAAGCCGTTCGAGAACTGGTCCCGCGGCACCCCGCAGATGACCGGCATCGTCTACTTCCAGGTCGACCACTCGGCCCCCGTGGACGCGATGCGCACGCAACTCCGCGAGATCCTCCGCGCCTGCCCCGCCTGGGACGGCCGCAGCTACGGCCTGGTCGTCACCGACACCACCCCGAACACCATGGAGGTCCGGGCCCTGGTCACGGCGAAGGACGCGGACGACATCTGGACGGTACGGGTCACAGTCCGCGAGCAGATGATCCGCTGGCTGTACGTGGAGCATCCGTACGCCCTCCCCCGCGTCAACACGGCGGACGCGGCACCGGTACCGGGCGAGGACCCGTCGCCCAACGGGGGCGCTACTCGCCCGGCTCATGAGCCGCCGGGGCCGAACCGGGGTTGAGGGCGGGGCGGGGGTACCAGGGCTGCGGGCTGCGGGGCGGCTCCGGGGGCCTCAACGTCCGTGCTCGGCAGCGCCGTTGGCCTGGGAAACCTGCGCGGCGACCGGGAACCCGCTGCGACTTCGCCTGCGACTGATCGACACGGGACGCCTCAACGCCCCCGCTCGGCACCGACGTTGACCTGGACCACCTGCTAGGTCACGCGCCCGGCGGGCTGGCGGCTGGCGAGACCAGCCGGTCCAGGGTCGCAGCACCCGTGCCGGGCGAGAGCCCCTCCCTCGCCCACGAACGACCGGTTCCAAGCCGGGGCCAAGCGGCTGCGAGCGCCTCAACGCCCCCGCTCAGCCCCTCCATTGACCTGAATAACCTGCGAAGTGACGTGTCCGGCCGCCGGGGACGCGAGCCAGTGCAAGGTCGCGGCGACGTCCCCAGGGGTACCGGCCCGCCCAGTCGACGTGTCGTTGATGAGCCGCTCACGCCGAGCGGCATCGATCTGCGGGCCGAAGAACTCCGTGTCCTCGATGTACCCGGGCGCGACCACGTTCACGGTGATGCCGCGCGGGCCGAGATCCCGGGCCAGATCATGGGCGTACGGGTGCAACGCGGCCTTGGCACCGCCGTACGCCCCGCTCCCCGAACCCCGGTACGCGGCAATGGAACTGACGAACAGCACCCGCCCACCCGGTTCCGCGAGCCGCGCCTTCAGGGCCTCGGTGAGGAGCGCGGCGCTCAGGGTGTTGATGCGGAAGTTGACGGTCCAGTCGTGCGCGACGCGGTCCAGCGGATCACCGCTCGTGCTCCCCGGCTCCAACGCCCCGGTACCGCCCGCGCTGTGCACCAGCACATCCACGGTGCCGAACTCCTCGGCGACGAACTGCCCGACGCCCCGCACCACTTCGGGCTCACTCAAGTCCCCGGCGTACGTCAACGCCCCCGGCACCCCTGCCTTCTCCAACACCTCACGCCGCCGCCCGAGCAACAGCACCCGATCCCCGCCGGCCGCGAAGGCATGCGCCGCGGCGAGCCCAATTCCCGTACCACCACCACTGATCACAACGTTGCGAGCCATGGTGCGAGCGTACAAAAAAGTGGTGGCCGTGCACGAGGCAATTCGACCCGCGGTCGCCGACGGCGCTCAGCCCCCACGGGAGACGTCCACCCCTCAATCGCCAGTAAACGGGCGGTGCGTGGGTGGGAGATCTCACCTCAAGCTACGCACGTCCAGATGCCGAAGCACCCGGTCCACGATCTCCGGATCCGCCCCCGGCTCACTCCGCGCCGCCAGCACCTCATGCCGAGCCGCGCTCATCATCTCCCCCTGGATCCGCCGCATCCGCTTCACCCGCCGCGCCCGCTTCTCGTACCCCTCACGCCGCTCCCCCTCCCCGATATCAGGACTGATCCGCACCCCGATGTCGAACGCCCGCCGCAACAACTGCTCGGACGCCTCCTCCGACAACTCCTCCACGTCCTCGATCTCCCGCAACCGCCGCTTCGCGGCCTTCGCCGCCCGCACCGCCAGCTCCTTCTCGAACGCCTTCTCGCTGTCGGTGTCGGCCCGTACCCCGAGCCGTTTCACCAGCCACGGCAGCGTGAGCCCCTGGAGCACCAGCGTCGCCATGATCACTCCGAAGGCGATGAACACGATCTCGTCGCGGTCGGGAAACGCCGACCCGTCGTCCATCTTCAGCGGGATCGCCAGCGCCAGGGCGACGGAGGCCACCCCCCGCATCCCCGCCCACCACATGATCACGGTCTCCCGCCAGGAGGTCGGGATCTCCTCGTCGTAGTCCCGCTTGGCGTGCAGCCGTTTGGTCAGCCAGGTCGCCGGCAGCAGCCACGCCAGCCGTACGACCACGACGACGCCGACGATCGCGGCGGCCCAGCCGAGCATCTCGCCCCAGCGCCCGGACGCCGTACGGATCGCGTTGTGCAGTTCGAGCCCGATGAGCCCGAAGGCGACCCCGGTGACCAGCGTGTCCACCACGTCCCACACCGTCGCCCCGGCGAGCCGGGTCAGGACGTCGTCGGCGCCGAGGGCGTACTCGGCCAGGAACAACGCGGTGGTGAGCACGGCGAGCACCCCGGAGCCGTGCAGTTCGTCGGCCAGGACGTACGACGCGAACGGCACCAGGAGCGTCAGACCGATCTGCAGGGTGGCGTCGTCGAGCACCGACATCAGCTTGTTCGCGGCCCACCCGAGGGCCAGTCCGACCGCGACGGCGACGACGGCGGACAGCACGAAGTCGAGGCCCGCGCGCCAGGGGTTGAAGCTCCCGCTGACGACGGCGGCGATCGCCACGTGGTACAGCACGATGGCCGTGACGTCGTTGAAGAGGCCCTCGCCCTCCAGGATCGACACCAGCCGCCGCGGCAGCCCGAGTTGCCCCGCGACGGCGGTCGCGGCGACCGGGTCGGGCGGTGCGACGAGCGCGCCGAGCGCCACGGCGGCGGCGATCGGCAGGCCCGGCACGATCGCGCTCGCGACGGCGGCCACGGCGAGGGTGGTGACGAAGACCAGCGCGACGGCCAGCAGGAAGATGGGGCGGATGTTGGCTGTGAACTGCCGCCAGGAGGTGCGCCGTACGGCCGCGTACAGCAGGGGTGGCAGCAGCAGGGGCAGGATCAGGTCGGGCGGGACGTTCACGTTCGGCACGAAGTCGGCGACCGCGAGGACTATCCCGAGGAGGGTCATGAGCACCGGCGCCGGCAGACCGAACCGGTCCCCCAGCGGGACGCTCACCACAGCCCCGAGCAACAGGACGAAAAGCAGGGCCAATTGATCCACGGTCAGGGCTCCGGCGGGCTCTCGGCGTTCACACAGCGGACGCTCAAGCCTGCCACGCCACCTGCCCCACCAGCTCTTTCGACGCCCCTCGGTTGGAGAAACCGGTTACAGCGCGCGCCGCATCGCCCGGTGCGGAATGCCCGCGTCCGGGAACTCCGGGCCGTACGCCTCGTAGCCGAGCCGTTCATAGAACCCGAGGGCGTGCGTCTGAGCGTGCAGGTCCACCGCGGCCAGCCCACGCGCGCGTGCCGCGTCTTCGATCGCCCGCACCAGCGCGACCCCGACCCCGAGCCCACGCGCGTCCTCGGTGACGGCCAGCCGCCCCAGGGAACCCACGGTCAGGTCGCCGTCGGTCTTCGCCGCAGCCGCCTCGCCGTACAACAGCCGCCCAGTACCCAGCGGCGTCCCGTCCTCCCGCACGGCGAGCACATGCGTCGCTACGGCGTCGTACGCGTCGTACTCAAGCTCTTGCGGCACGCCCTGCTCGACGACGAAGACCTCCTTGCGCACCGCGAAGCAGGCCTCACGGTCGGCCGGATCCTCGGCGACGCGCACGGCGTACGACGCCTTCGGCACGGCACTCACGCGTACGTCTCCTCGCGCACCAGGTCCAGGGCCTGCTGGAGGTCGTCCGGGTAGCCGCTCTCGAACTCGACCCACTGGCCGTCGGCGGGGTGCTCGAACCCGAGCCGGACGGCGTGCAGCCACTGGCGGGTCAGGCGCAGCCGCTTGGCGAGCGTGGGGTCGGCGCCGTAGGTCAGGTCGCCCACGCACGGGTGGCGGTGGGCGGCCATGTGCACGCGGATCTGGTGGGTGCGGCCGGTCTCCAGCTTCACGTCGAGCAGGGAGGCCGCGCGGAACGCCTCGATGAGGTCGTAGTGCGTGACGGACGGCTTGCCCTCGGCGGTGACCGCCCACTTGTAGTCGTGGTTCGGGTGGCGGCCGATGGGGGCGTCGATGGTGCCGCTGGTCGGGTCGGGGTGGCCCTGGACCAGCGTGTGGTAGCGCTTGTCGACCGTGCGCTCCTTGAACTGGCGCTTGAGCGAGGTGTACGCGCGCTCCGACTTGGCGACCACCATCAGGCCGGACGTGCCGACGTCGAGGCGGTGCACGATGCCCTGGCGCTCGGCGGCACCGGACGTCGAGATGCGGTACCCGGCGGCGGCGAGCCCACCGATGACGGTCGTCCCGGTCCAGCCGGGGCTGGGGTGGGCGGCGACGCCGACCGGCTTGACGATCACGATCACGTCATCGTCGTCGTAGACGATCTCCATGCCCTCGACCGGCTCGGCGACGATCTGCACGGGCGCGGGCGCCTGCGGCATCTCGACCTCCAGCCAGGCCCCGCCGTGCACCCGCTCGGACTTCCCGACCACCGAGCCGTCGACCGTGACCTTCCCCGCCGAGGCCAGCTCGGCGGCCTTCGTGCGGGAGAAGCCGAACATGCGGGAGATGGCGGCGTCGACACGCTCGCCCTCCAGGCCGTCGGGCACGGGCAGGTTTCGGATCTCGGGAACTGTGCTCACTCGGTCGAGTATGCCGGACGGGTCCGACACCGCCTTACCCGATCCCGTGCGCTCAGTCCTTGTGGACGGTGCCGTCCGGGTCGAGACCGCGGAAGGAGAGCAGCACGATCAGGATGCCGCCGCACACGATCGCCGAGTCGGCGAGGTTGAAGACGGCGAAGCCCTTGGGCGCGATGAAGTCGACGACCTCGCCCTGGAAGATGCCGGGCGAACGGAAGATCCGGTCGGTGAGGTTGCCGAGCGCGCCGCCCAGCAGCATGCCGAGCGCGATGGCCCACGGCAGGCTGTAGAGCTTGCGGGCCAGCCGCGCGATCACCACGATCACGGCGGCGGCGATCATCGTGAAGATGACCGTGAAGGCCGCGCCGAACCCGAAGGCCGCGCCGGGGTTGCGGATCGCGTGGAACTCCAGCCAGTCCCCGAAGACCTCGATCGGCGCGTGGTGCTCCAGCTTGGCCACCACGAGCAGCTTGCTGACCAGGTCGAGGGTGTACGCGAAGGCGGCCACCACGAACAGCACGGCGATCCGGCGCCTGCCCCTGGGGGGCGAAGCGGTGTCGCCCTGCTCCGGCTCGGCCCCCGCCGCCTCTGGGGTATCCGGCGTACCGATGATGCGCTCCGCCTCTGCCACGTGAGTCCCTCGAACCTAGGTACCTGACTGAGGAAGAGGGTACGGCACACCTCTCGGCACCCTCAGTACCGGCGTTCGGTGCCGACCTTCAGTACCTGCCTTCAGTACCTGCGTTCCTGCTTCTGCTTGCACTCGACGCACAGGGTGGCCCGCGGGAAGGCCTGCATGCGGGCCTTGCCGATCGGGTTGCCGCAGTTCTCGCACAGGCCGTACGTGCCCGCGTCCAGCTTCCCCAGGGCACGCTCGGTCTGGATCAGCATCTCGCGCGCGTTGGCGGCCAGCGCCATCTCGCTCTCCCGCGTGATGTTCTTGGTGCCGGTGTCGGCCTGGTCGTCGCCGGCACCGTCCCCGGAGTCCCGCATCAGACCGGCGAGGGCCTGCTCGGTGGACGTGATCTCCTCGCTGAGCCGCGCCGCCTCGGACTGCAGTTCGGTGCGGGCCTCCTCGACCTCCTCCGGCGTCCAGGGGGCCTCGCCGGGGCGCACCGCGAGCTCACCGGGCACCACCGCGACCCGCGCCTTGGGAACGGCGGTCTTCGCCGCCGTGGCCGTGCCAGGAGTCTTCTTCGCAACCACCGTCGTGGCTCCCGTCTGCTCCGCGGCCTGCGCCGCGCCCGCCTTCGCCTTCTTGGCCGCGCTCTTCTTCGTGCCGGTCGTGCTCTTGGTTCCCGCAGTGCGATTCGTGCCCGTGGTGCTCTTCGTGGAACCGCTTTTCGCGCCGGCGGTGCTCTTCGTAGGACTGTTCTTCGTCGACGTGCTCTCAGGGGCGGTCTTCTTCACGGCCGCTTTCTTCACGGCCGTCTTCTTGGTGTCCGTAGCCTTCGGGACGGCCGTCGCCTTCGTGGCGGTCGTCTTCGTGGCCGTGACCTTCGCAGCTGCCGCCTTTTTCGTCGCCGTGGATTTCGCGGCGCTCTTCTTGGCCACCGTCTCCTCGGCCACCGCCTTCTTGACGGCCCCCGGTCTCTCGGCCCCTTCCCCGGTCGCCTTCTTCGAAGAAGCCGCCTTCGTAGCGACCGCCTTCTTCGCCGCGGTCTTCTTCGTTGCGGTCTTCTTCGCCACCATGGCCGCGGCCCCTTCACATTTTGTGATCACGCACGCGAATCGTGCTGGGACGATAAATCGACTTGAGTCCCGCGGCAACGGGGCACGCCGCCCGATTCGTCCACCCCCCTGGCCCCGCGCGGCAAGCCTTCATGCGTTGTGCCCAGCTCCCCGCCGGGTAATCCGCCGAGTCCGACACCCCGAACATCGAACGCGCGTTCAGCGCCATTCGAGTCATGAAACGTGTTCGCAAGCCTCCCGCCGCGGCCCTCGCAAAACCGGTCGGCCGCTGTCCGTGCGGCCCCGTACACTGGGCGGAGCGAGAAGCGTGGATGGGGACGAGTAGCGGCGTACGCAGCCCAGAGCGACCCGGGGACGGTGGAAGCCCGGGGGCGAGCGCGACGTGAAGATCACCCCGGAGCCGCCGGAAGAAAGCCGCAGCACACCAGCCGCGGCCGGTAGACCCGGTATCGCGACCCCAATGAGGGGGCTCACTGGTGTGCAAGGTGCACCGGGGAGCCAAGGAGGGTGGTACCGCGGGAGCGCGCCGCACACGGCGTACGGAAAGTCGTAGCTCTCGTCCCTCCGGACGGAAGGCAGAAAGTCCGCCGGAGGAAGCTCGCTGATGACAACGCCGACGTACCGCCAGGTGCCCGCCCAGGTCGACCTGCCCGCGCTGGAGCACGCCGTGCTCGACTTCTGGCGCGAGCAGAAGATCTTCGCCAAGACCCTGGACCAGTCCGAGGGCCGCCCCGAGTGGGTCTTCTACGAGGGCCCGCCCACGGCCAACGGCATGCCGGGCGCCCACCACATCGAGGCGCGCGTCTTCAAGGACGTCTTCCCCCGCTTCCGCACCATGCGCGGCTACCACGTGGGCCGCAAGGCCGGCTGGGACTGCCACGGCCTCCCGGTGGAGCTGGCGGTCGAGAAGGAGCTGGGCTTCACCGACAAGCAGGACATCGAGGCGTACGGCATCGCCGAGTTCAACGCCAGGTGCCGCGAGTCCGTGACCCGGCACACCGACGCCTTCGAGGCGCTCACGACCCGCATGGGGTACTGGACCGACCTCGAAGACCCGTACCGCACGATGGACCCCGAGTACATCGAGTCGGTCTGGTGGTCCCTCAAGGAGATCTTCGACAAGGGCCTGCTGGTCCAGGACTACCGCGTCGCCCCCTGGTGCCCCCGCGACCAGACGGGCCTCTCGGACCACGAGCTGGCGCAGGGCTACGAGACCGTCGTGGACCCCTCCGTGTTCGTCCGTTTCCCGCTCACCTCCGGTCCGCTGGCCGGCCGCGCCGCACTCCTGGTCTGGACGACGACGCCCTGGACGCTCGTCTCCAACACGGCCGTCGCCGCCCACCCCGAGGTCACCTACGTCGTCGCGACGAACGGCGAGGAGCAGCTCGTCGTGGCCGAGCCGCTGCTCGCCAAGGCCCTCGGCGAGGGGTGGGAGACCACCGGTGAGACCTTCACCGGCGCCGAGATGGAGCGCTGGACGTATCAACGTCCGTTCGAGCTCGTGGAGTTCCCGGAGCCGGCGCACTACGTCGTGAACGCGGAGTACGTGACGGTCGAGGACGGTACGGGTCTGGTCCACCAGTCCCCCGCCTTCGGTGAGGAGGACCTCAAGGTCTGCCGCGCGTACGGCCTGCCGGTGGTCAACCCGGTCCGTCCGAACGGCACGTTCGCCGAGGACGTCCCGCTGGTGGGCGGTGTCTTCTTCAAGAAGGCCGACGAAAAGCTCACCGAGGACCTCAAGGACCGCGGCCTGCTCTTCAAGCACGTGCCGTACGAGCACAGTTACCCGCACTGCTGGCGCTGCCACACCGCGCTCCTCTACTACGCGCAGCCCTCCTGGTACATCCGCACCACGGCCGTCAAGGACCGCCTCCTCCAGGAGAACGAGAACACCAACTGGTTCCCGGACACCGTCAAGCACGGCCGGTACGGCGACTGGCTGAACAACAACATCGACTGGGCGCTGTCCCGCAGCCGCTACTGGGGCACCCCGCTGCCGATCTGGCGCTGCGAGGACAACCACCTCACCGTCGTCGGCTCCCTCGCGGAGCTGACCGAACTGACCGGCACCGACCAGTCGGGCCTCGACCCGCACCGCCCGTTCATCGACGCGGTCACGTTCCCGTGCCCCCAGTGCGCGGAGACCGCGACCCGCGTGCCGGAGGTCATCGACGCCTGGTACGACTCGGGTTCGATGCCGTTCGCGCAGTGGGGCTACCCGCACAAGAACAAGGAACTCTTCGAGTCCCGTTACCCGGCGCAGTTCATCTCCGAGGCCATCGACCAGACCCGCGGCTGGTTCTACACGCTGATGGCCGTCGGCACCCTGGTCTTCGACAAGTCGTCGTACGAGAACGTCGTCTGCCTCGGCCACATCCTCGCCGAGGACGGCCGCAAGATGTCCAAGCACCTGGGCAACACCCTGGACCCGATCCCGCTGATGGACCGCCACGGCGCCGACGCGGTGCGGTGGTTCATGGCGGCGGGCGGCTCCCCGTGGGCGGCACGCCGCGTGGGCCACGGCACCATCCAGGAGGTCGTCCGCAAGACCCTCCTGACGTACTGGAACACGGTCGCCTTCCAGGCCCTGTACGCGCGCACGTCCGACTGGGCGCCGAGCGCGGCGGACCCGGCCCCGGCCGACCGCCCGGTCCTGGACCGCTGGCTGCTGTCCGAACTCCACGCGCTCACCGACCAGGTGACGCAGGCTCTGGAGTCCTACGACACCCAGCGCGCCGGCAAGCTCCTGTCGGCGTTCGTCGACGACCTGTCCAACTGGTACGTCCGCCGCTCCCGTCGCCGCTTCTGGCAGGGCGACAAGGCCGCGCTGCGCACCCTGCACGAGGTCGTCGAGACGGTCACCCAACTGATGGCCCCGCTGACCCCGTTCATCACCGAGCGGGTCTGGCAGGACCTGATCGTGCCGGTGACCCCGGGCGCCCCGGAGTCCGTCCACCTGTCCTCGTGGCCGGAGGCGGACCTGTCCGTCATCGACCCGGAGCTGTCCCAGCAGATGGTCCTCGTACGGCGCCTGGTGGAGCTGGGCCGGGCCACGCGCGCGGAGTCGGGCGTCAAGACGCGCCAGCCGCTCTCCCGCGCGCTGATCGCGGCCACGGGCTTCGCCGCCCTGGACCGCGAACTGCACGCGCAGATCACGGAGGAGCTGAACGTCGAGGGGCTCGCCTCACTGAGCGAGGTCGGCGGCTCGCTGGTCGACACGACGGCGAAGGCCAACTTCCGCGCCCTGGGCAAGCGGTTCGGCAAGCGCGTCCAGGACGTGGCGAAGGCCGTCGCGAACACGGACGCGGCGGCGCTGTCCCTGGCGCTGCGCGAGGGCACGGCGTCCGTCGAGGTGGACGGCGAGACCATCACGCTGGCCCCCGATGAGGTGATCATCACAGAGACCCCGCGCGAGGGCTGGTCCGTGGCCTCCGACTCGGGCGCGACGGTCGCCCTCGACCTGGAGATCACCGAGGAGTTGCGGCAGGCGGGCCTGGCCCGTGACGCGATCCGGCTGATCCAGGAGTCCCGCAAGAACAGCGGTTTGGACGTCGCCGACCGGATCGCCCTGCGCTGGACGTCGACCGACCCGGCGGTCATCGCGGCCCTGTCCGAGCACGCGGCCCTGATCGCCGACGAGGTCCTCGCCACGGACTTCGCCCAGGGCGAGGCGGACGACAGCTACGGCACCCCGTTCACGGACGAGGGCCTGTCCCTGGTGTTCCGCCTGCACAAGGCGTAACCACCACCGGCGCGAGAAAGGGGCCCGGCCTCCCTCACAGGGGGGCCGGGCCCCTTTCGCATGTCTGTTGGTCACCCGGAACGGCAAAAGGGCGGGGCCCCGGATCGAAATCCGGGGCCCCGCCCTGAACGCTGCCGACGCCTATGGCGTACTAAAGGCCGGTCTAGTTGTCGTCCTCGTCGATCAGGAACCCGCGCATCGGCGAGGGAGCCTGACCCATCGGGGACGGGCCCTGCGGCCGTACCGGAGCCATCGGCTGGGTCATCGCCGGGGACATCTGCTGCTGGCCGCCGTAGGACGGACCGGCGGGCGGCGGGCCGCCCATGCCCTGGTTGCCGCCGTACGACGGGGCGCTCGCGCCGGCCGGGGCCATCGAGGGCGCCGGGGACGGCGGAAGCGACGCGGCGACCGGGGCACGCGGCGGGGCCAGCGAGTCGTCGGCCTGGGTCTCCAACTGACGCAGCTGGGACTCCAGGTAGGACTTCAGACGCGTGCGGTACTCGCGCTCGAAGCCGCGCAGGTCCTCGACCTTGCGCTCCAGCGTGGCGCGGGCGGACTCCAGGGAGCCCATCGCGACGCGGTGCTTCTCCTGCGCGTCCCGCTCCAGGGCGTCGGCCTTGGCACGGGCGTCACGCTCAAGACCCTCGGCACGCGAACGCGCCTCGCCGACGATCTTGTTGGCCTCGGAACGGGCCTCGGCGATCGCCTGGTCGGCGGTCTGCTGGGCCAGCGAGAGGACACGGGCGGCGCTGTCGCCACCGGGGCCCTGCTGCGGCATGCCGCCACCCATGGGACCGCCCATGGGGCCACCCATCTGCTGCTGCATGGGGGGCTGGCCGCCCATCTGACCCTGCATCGGGCCCTGGCCCATCTGCTGCATCTGGCCCTGCATCTGCCCCTGCATCGGACCCTGGCCCATCGGACCCTGACCCATGGGGCCCTGTCCCATCGGACCCTGGCCCTGCGGGCCACCCTGGCCGCCGGGGCCGGCGGGCAGCTGCGGGGCGCCGCTCGGCAGCTGGGGCGGGCCGCCCATGGGGCCGCCCATCTGCTGCTGCGGCGGGCCCGATATGCCGGCGGGCACCGGGCCGCCCGGACCGCGCATGCCTTGCTGCGGCATGCCTTGCTGGGGCATGCCCTGCGGGGGCATCCCCTGCTGCTGCATGCCGCCGCCCTGCTGCTGGTCCTGTTCGGGGGGCTTGCGCATGTTCTGCTGGTTCTGGGCAGCAGCGCGCGTGGCCGCGGCCAGTTTGGCGCGCAGGTCCTCGTTCTCCCGCAACAGGCGGGTCAGTTCGGCTTCGACCTCGTCGAGGAAGGCATCGACCTCGTCCTCGTCATAGCCTTCTCGGAGGCGGACGGTCGTGAACTGCTTGTTCCGCACGTCCTCGGGGGTCAACGGCATCTCTTCACCTCAACGTAGTCATCGGCAGTCGGCAAGACCGTATCGTCCACTGTCACCTCGCGAGATTGCCCACGATAGAGATCAAGATGTAGACGATGATCATCAGGACGAAGAAGGACAGGTCGAGCGCCACGCCCCCGAGACGCAACGGCGGAATGAACCGCCGTAGAAGCTTCAACGGTGGATCGGTGACAGTGTAGGCGGCCTCCAGAACGACCACCATCGCCTTGCCGGGTTGCCATGAGCGGGCGAACTGGAAGACGTAGTCCATGACCAACCGGAAGATGAGCACGATGAGGAACACCATCAGCGCGATGTAGATCACCTGCGCGAACACGCTCATGGTCTGTCTTTCCCTCTCCCCTGTTCCGTGCTTCCTAGCGGCTGTCTGTCTCAGCTCTGATTGAAGAACCCGCCCTCTGCGATGCGGGCCTTGTCCTCCGCCGTGACATCGACGTTAGCAGGCGACAACAGGAACACCTTCTGCGTCACCCGCTCGATGCTGCCGTGAAGACCAAACACCAAACCGGCCGCAAAGTCGACAAGTCGCTTGGCGTCTGTGTCATCCATCTCAGTCAGATTCATGATCACCGGGGTGCCTTCACGGAAGTGTTCCCCGATGGTACGGGCCTCGTTGTAGGTCCGGGGGTGAAGTGTGGTGATCCGGTAAGGCTCTCGTTCCGACACGACCTTGGGCATGATCACCGGTGCGTTCTTCTCCAGGGACGAGCGTTCTTGTGTGATGGATGCCACGGGCGCGATACGCGCCGGACGCCCTGATTCCGCACCCAGTGAAGCGGAATGGGACACCGGCTCGCGAGGGGCCGGAGGCTGCACCACTCGTACCGATTCGTCCCTTTGAGACTGATGCGGACTGTGTGACTGGTGCGACGGCTCGTGCCGTCGCCGGTCCCGCTCGGGCTCCGGGTCCAGTTCGGGTTCGAAGTCGTCGTCGGGGTCGAAACCCCGGCCGTCGTACCCATCGTCCTCCACGAGGCCGAGGTAGACCGCCATCTTGCGCATCGCGCCGGCCATGCTCTGAGTCCTCCGCTCTGTGGTGGATCGGCTGACGACTGCCAAGTGCCCGCGATCCACGAGGTCGTTACGCCCGCCTTCGGCGGCATTGACCATATTTTCTGCTGTGGTCCGACTTCCTGGCGACGTTACCCGAGCCTGGGGCGCACGCCGAGTACCGAGGTACCGACGCGCACATGTGTCGCTCCGGCCGCCACGGCCTGTTCGAGGTCCGCACTCATCCCTGCAGACACCATGTTCGCAGCAGGATGGGCTCGGCGCAGGTCAGTCGACAAATCCATCAACCGCCCGAACGCCTCCAGTTGGCGTCCCGCGTACTCGCCGGTGAGCGGAGCGACGGTCATCAGACCGTCGAGCCGCAACCCCGGAGACCCGGCGACGAGATCGGCCAACTCCCCGATCCCGCCCGGCCCGACGCCTCCTCGCTCGCCCCGCCCGCTCACTCCCGCGTCGAGCGCGACCTGGATGAGACAGCCCAGTTCACGCCCGGACCGCTCGGCCTCCTTCGACAGCGCGGTGACGAGTCGGGAGCGGTCGACGGACTGCACGACATCGGCGTAACCGACCACGGATCGCACCTTGTTGGTCTGCAACTGACCGACGAAGTGCCAACTCAGCGGCAGATCCGCGCATTCCGCCGCCTTCGGGGCGGCGTCCTGGTCCCGGTTCTCGGCGACATGACGCACCCCGAGTTCCGCCAACGTCCGCACGTCGCTCGCCGGATAGGTCTTGGTGACCACGATCAGGGTCACCTCTTCGCGCTTCCGCCCGGCCGCCGCACAGGCGGCGGCGATGCGCTCCTCGACTCTCGCCAGATTCACGGCGATTTCTTGCTTACGGTCCGTCATGCCCGATCAGTCCAGCCAGACATAGCTCGCGAGCCGCCCGGTCGTGCGGTCGCGGCGGTACGAGAAGTGGTCGTCCGATTCACGGGTGCACACCGGCGACTGCTCCCGGTCGTGGACCCCGAGCCGGTCGAGCTGCGCGTGCGCTCCGGCGGTCACGTCGACCGCGGGAGTGCCCCAACTCGTCTCGGCGTACGCCGCGGGTTCCACGGCGGCAACATCGGCGCGCATGTCCGCGGGCACTTCGTAGCACCGGCCGCAGACGGCGGGTCCGGTGCGGGCGAGGATCCGGGCGGGATCGGCGCCGAGTTCCACCATGGCCCGTACGGCCGCGGGGACGACCCCGGCGACCATGCCCGGGCGTCCGGCGTGGGCCGCGCCCGCGATCCCGGCGACCGGGTCGGCGAGCAGGACCGGCGTGCAGTCGGCGGTCAGCACGGCGAGGGCGAGGCCGCGCCGGGCGGTGACGACCGCGTCGACGGAGGGGATGTCCGAGGCGCCCCACGGCCCCTCGACGACCGCCACGTCGGCGCCGTGCACCTGGTTCATCCAGACCACCAGGGCCGGGTCCAAGCCCAGTGACTTGGCGGCCAGTTCGCGATTGGTACGTACCGCGTCGGGGTCGTCGCCGACCGCGCCGCCGAGGTTGAGCTCCTCGTACGGAACGGCGCTCACCCCGCCCCACCTGTCGGTGAAGGCGAAATGCGCGCCGCTCACGGTGTCGAACTGTCCTATCACTTCAGGAAGTCCGGTACGTCCAGCTCCTCGGCGGCGCTGTCCGAGTAGGTCCGCGACGGCGGGACCGGCGGGGCGACCGGGAGGTCGGCGACCGGCTCCGGCGCGGGCTCCGGGTCCTCCTTCGGCTTGACGCTGCCGAGCGAGCCGAAGGACGGGCGGCTCTCCTGCCGTACCGGAGTCGGCTCGTCGCGGCGGGCCGAGGTCGAGCCCATGGTGGACTCGCGGCGGGTCGGCGGCTGGCCGCCGTCGAAGCCGGCCGCGATCACGGTGACCCGGACCTCGTCGCCGAGCGCGTCGTCGATGACCGCGCCGAAGATGATGTTGGCCTCGGGGTGGGCGGCCTCGCTGACCAGTTGGGCCGCTTCGTTGATCTCGAACAGGCCGAGGTCGGAGCCGCCGGAGATGGAGAGCAGGACGCCGCGGGCGCCGTCGATGGAGGCTTCGAGGAGCGGCGAGGAGATCGCCATCTCGGCCGCCGCCACCGCGCGGTCGTCGCCGCGGGCCGAGCCGATGCCCATGAGGGCCGAACCGGCCTCGGACATCACGGACTTGACGTCGGCGAAGTCGAGGTTGATCAGGCCGGGCGTGGTGATGAGATCGGTGATGCCCTGAACGCCGGAGAGCAGGACCTGGTCCGCCGACTTGAAGGCGTCGAGGACCGAGACCTGGCGGTCCGAGATGGACAGCAGCCGGTCGTTCGGGATGACGATGAGGGTGTCGACCTCTTCGCGGAGTTCGGCGATGCCGTCCTCGGCCTGGTTGGCCCGGCGCCGTCCCTCGAAGGTGAACGGGCGGGTGACCACGCCGATGGTGAGGGCGCCCAGGGAGCGCGCGATGTTGGCCACGACGGGCGCGCCGCCGGTGCCGGTGCCGCCACCCTCGCCGGCCGTCACGAAGACCATGTCGGCCCCCTTGAGGACCTCCTCGATCTCCTCGCGGTGATCCTCGGCGGCCTTGCGGCCGACGGCCGGGTTGGCGCCGGCGCCGAGTCCGCGGGTGAGTTCGCGGCCGACGTCGAGCTTGACGTCGGCGTCGCTCATCAACAGCGCCTGCGCGTCGGTGTTGATGGCGATGAACTCGACGCCCTTGAGGCCGACCTCGATCATCCGGTTGATGGCATTGACACCACCGCCGCCGACACCGATGACCTTGATGACTGCGAGGTAGTTCTGCGGTGCTGCCACGTCGAAGGCCTCTCGCCTCGAATTACGTCGCCGTCACCGTCGCGGTTCCGCGCGGGACGGCAGATGCCGAATGGGACGGTCCGTAGCGCCGACCCGAACCCTAACGTTGAAGTTTAGGGTTACCAGTGTGTCCGTTCCTTGAAGTCTTCTGAACAGGACACTAAGTCGACAAGTGGCGCACGTTCAACGAACACGCCGAACCTCCCGTTTTTCTTTTCACCCTATGTGATCAGCCGTAGCGCTGCCCAACCAGGGTGCTGGCCTGCGCGAATGTGCGTCAACTCCCGGCTGACGCAGGGGCGGTGGGAACACTTACGTCGAAGTGCCGGGCGCCGGGAGCTGCTTTCATGAGAGCGGTGAGCGTACGCGCCTTCGCGGCGCCCTTGTCGCCACTTCCCCAGGAGACGGTCCGGCCGCCACTCAACTCCAGTGAGATGTCGTCGTAGGAACGGACCTTGACGACCTGGGTGTCATGCGCGACGGCGGCTGGAATGTCACCCGCGACCCGTACCGCCTCCCGGAGGAGTCGGGCCTCGCCGAAGCGGCGCAGGCCGACGGTGGACGAACCCGATTCAGAGAGCGTCAATTCGAGGGTGGGGATGGACTTCGGGGGCTCGGAAACGGTGGCGAATCGCACGCCCTCGTCGTCCACTTCGACGAAGTTTCCGCCCTTTTTCACCACCAGAACCGGGGTGCGTTCGGTCACTTTCAGCCCGATTCCATGAGGCCAGGAACGGACTACGTCAACCGCGTCAATTCGGGGCAATTTCCGGCGGAGTCGGGCCTCGATCGCATCGGTGTCGACGGAAATGAGTGGTCCGCCGACCGGTACGTCGGCGGCTTCGCGCACCTGCTCCGGCGTCAGGACCTCGGTGCCGGAGACCGACACCTTCTCCACCCGCAGCCACTGCGAGCCGTAGAGCAGCCAGACGGCGGCGGCGCCCAACAGGACTGCGGCGAGAGCGAGTACGACAATCAGACGAAGGCGCCGTGGTCCCAGGCGCCGGACAAGGGGCGGGCCGGACGACTCCTGTTGGCGTTCACCGCGTTCGGCGGTCGTCGGTCCGGCCACGATCCCCTGCCTCTCTCACATCTGGCTAGCGGTGCCGCGAGGCGATCGCCTCGTACACCATGCCGACGAGCAGGTCGTCGGCGTCCCGGCGGCCGAACTCGCTTGCCGCGCGCGACATCTCGTACAGCCGGTGCGGGTCGGCGAGCACGGGCAGGACGTTGCCCTGGACCCACTCGGGCGTCAGTTCCGCGTCGTCGACCAGGAGTCCGCCGCCGGCCTTGACCACCGGCTGGGCGTTCAGCCGCTGTTCGCCGTTGCCGATGGGCAGCGGGACGTAGGCGGCCGGGAGCCCGACAGCGGAGAGTTCGGCGACGGTCATCGCGCCCGCGCGGCAGAGCATCATGTCGGCCGCGGCGTACGCGAGGTCCATCCGGTCCACGTACGGTACCGGGATGTAGGGGGGCATCCCCGGCATCTGGTGCACCTGCGGCAGTTCGTTCTTCGGGCCGACCGCGTGCAGGATCTGGATTCCGGCCTGTTGGAGGTACGGCGCGACCCGCTCGACCACCTCGTTCAGGTGCCGGGCGCCCTGCGAGCCGCCGGAGACCAGCAGGGTCGGCAGGTTCGGGTCGAGCCCGAACGCGGCCCGGGCCTGGGGCCGTACGGCCGCGCGGTCCAGGGTGGCGATCGTGCGGCGCAGCGGGATGCCGATGTAGCGGGCGTCGCGCAGCTTGCTGTCCGGGGTGGAGACGGCGACCCGGGCCGCGTACCGCGAGCCGATCTTGTTGGCCAACCCGGGCCGGGCGTTGGCCTCGTGGATCACGATCGGCACGCCGAGGCGCTTGGCCGCGAGATAGCCGGGCAGTGCCACATAGCCGCCGAAGCCGACGACGCAGTCCGCCTTGGTGCGCTCCAGGATCTGCTCGGCCGCCTTGATGGTGCCGCGCAACCGGCCCGGCACGGTGATCAGTTCGGGGGTGGGCCTGCGCGGCAGCGGTACGGCGGGGATCAGCGCGAGTTCGTAGCCCCGCTCGGGTACGAGGCGGGTCTCAAGGCCGCGCTCCGTGCCCAGGGCCGTGATCCCCACGGTGGGGTCCTGCCTGCGCAGGGCGTCCGCGAGGGCGAGCGCGGGCTCGATGTGGCCGGCGGTCCCCCCACCGGCGAGTACGACATGCACCGAAATTCACCGCTCTCCGGACGAACGCGCCGCCGAGGCACGCCGTCGCATCGTGTTCCATCTCCGGGGACTTCGGCCGGAACCGGGTCCCCTGCCCCCCCGTTTTCTACCAAAGCGGGGTTGCCGCATCGCAAGCGCCGCCCGCGCAGCGGGGTCGTCGCGCGCGAAGGCGATCAGCAACCCGATGGCGAACATGGTCGGCAGCAGGGCGGAACCCCCGTAGGAGAACAGCGGGAGCGGGACGCCGGCGATCGGCAGCAGGCCGAGCACCGCACCGATGTTGATCACCGCCTGAGCGATGATCCAGGTGGTCACGCCTCCCGCGGCATACCTCACGAAGGGGTCCTCCGTGCGTCCGGCCACGCGGATACCCGCATAGCCTAGAGCCGCGAAGAGGGCGAGAACCGACAGTGTCCCCGCGAGACCCAGTTCCTCACCGGTGACGGCGAAGATGAAGTCGGTGTGTGCTTCGGGGAGTTGACCCCATTTCTCCACACTCGCACCGAGCCCGGAGCCGAAGATCCCGCCGGATGCGAGCGCGTAGATCCCGTGCACGGCCTGCCAGCAGTCGGCGACCCCGGTCTTGGGCTCGGTGGCGCCGATGCAGGCGAGCCGGGCCATGCGGTTGGGGCTGGTCTTGATGAGGATCACACCGATCAAGGCCGCGATCGACAGCACGCCGGCGAAGAGCCGGGTCGGCGCTCCGGCCAGCCAGAGCAGGCCGAACAGGATCGCGGTGAGGATGATCGCCGTACCCATGTCGCCGCCGAGCATGATCAGCCCGAGCAGCATGAAGGCGACCGGCACCAGCGGCACCAGCATGTGCTTCCACTGGGACAGCATCGCCTTGTCCTGCTTGCGAGCCAGCAGGTCGGCGCCCCACAGCACGAGGGCCAGCTTGCCGAACTCGCTGGGCTGGATCTGGAAGGAGCCGCCGAGCGAGATCCAGTTCCGGTTGCCGTTGACCGACATCCCTATCCCCGGCAACTGCACCAGCGCCATCATGAAGACGGCGCCCGCGAGGATCGGATAGGCCAGCGCCCGGTGCAACTTGACCGGCATCCGCGAGGCGGCCAGCGCCAGCACTCCGCCGATACAGGCGGCGAGGAACTGTTTGCGGAAGAAATACGAGCCGGGCAGCGAGAGTTGGAGTGCGGTGATCTGGGAGGCCGAGTAGACCATCACCAGACCCAGCACGGTGATCAGCACGCTGCCGCCGGCGATCAGGTAGTAGGCGGTCAGCGGGCGGTCCCAGGCCCGGCGCGCGTTGGCGTAGAGCCGTCGTACGGGGTTGTCCCGTACGGTCCGTGCGGCGGCGGGACGTCTGGGGGGCCGCTGTTGCACGGGCGGCCGGCCGGTACGGCTACTGGGCATCAGCGCCTCCGCTCACGTCGGTCAGGCGCCGAGTTCGCGAACCGCCTGGGCGAACGCGTCACCGCGCTTGTTGTAGTTGGCGAACATGTCCATGGAGGCGCAGGCCGGGGCGAGCAGCACCGTGTCGCCGGCGGCGGCGAGCCGCTGTGCCTCCTGGACAGCCGCGAGCATCGCCCCAGTGTCGGTCCGGTCGAGGTCGACGACGGGTACTTCCGGCGCGTGTCGCGCAAGGGCTTCGGCGATCAGCGCACGATCGGCGCCGATCAGCACCACGCCCCGAAGCCGCTTTGCCGACTTGGCGACCAGTTCGTCGAAGGTGGCGCCCTTGGCGAGTCCGCCCGCGATCCACACGATGGACTCGTAGGCCGCCAACGAGGCTTCCGCCGCATGGGTGTTGGTGGCCTTGGAGTCGTCGATGTACGCGACACCGTCCACATCGGCCACGTGCGCGATGCGGTGCGCGTCGGGCGTGAAGGCCCGCAGCCCGTCCCGTACGGCCTTGGCGGGCACCCCGAAGGCGCGCGCGAGGGCAGCGGCGGCAAGGGCGTTGGCGATGTTGTGCGGGGCCGGCGGATTGACGTCCGAGACCTCGGCGAGTTCCTGGGCGTTCTTCTGCCGGTCCTCGACGAAGGCACGGTCCACCAGAATGCCGTCCACGACGCCGAGTTGGGACGGCGCGGGACTGCCGAGGGTGAAGCCGATCGCCCGGCAGCCCTCCTCGACATCGGCCTCGCGGACCAGTTCTTCGGTGGCCTTGTCGGCGACGTTGTATACGCAGGCGACCCGATTGCCTTCGTAGATACGGCCCTTGTCGGCGGCGTACGCCTCCATGGAGCCGTGCCAGTCGAGGTGATCGGGCGCCAGATTCAGTACGGCGGCGGAGTGGGCGCGCAGCGAGGGCGCCCAGTGGAGCTGATAGCTCGACAGTTCCACGGCGAGGACGTCGTACTGCTCGTCGCCGAGTACGGCGTCCAGGACCGAGACGCCGATGTTGCCGACGGCCGCCGTGCGCAGGCCTCCCGCCTTCAGGATCGAGGCGAGCATCTGGACGGTGGTGGTCTTGCCGTTGGTGCCGGTGACGGCCAGCCAGGGGGCCGCTTCCGGGCCGCGCAGGCGCCAGGCGAGTTCGACGTCGCCCCAGATCTCGATACCGGCTGCCCGGGCTGCCGTGAACAGCGGCTTGTCGGGCTGCCAGCCGGGGGTGGTGACGATGAGTTCGGTGCCGGCGGGCAGGGTCGCCCCGTCGCCTAGGCGCACGGTGATGCCGAGCGCCTCCAGGTCGGCGGCCTGGGCCCGGGAGCGCTCGTCGTCGCCGTCGTTGACGACCGTGACGAGCGCGCCGAGACCGTGCAGGACCTTGGCCGCCGGGATGCCGGAGACTCCGAGCCCGGCGACGGTGACGTGCTTGCCCTCGAAGGAGAGCCCCTGCCCTTCGGTCACTTTTCCGCTGCCCATCCCGCGTAGAAGAGGCCCAGGCCGACGATCACGCAGATGCCCTGGATGATCCAGAAGCGGACCACGATGAGCACTTCGGACCAGCCCTTGAGTTCGAAGTGGTGCTGGAGTGGCGCCATCCGGAAGACCCGCTTGCCGGTGAGCTTGAAGGAGCCGACCTGGATGACCACCGACATCGTGATGAGGACGAACAGACCGCCCATGACGGCCACAAGGAGCTCGGTGCGGGAAAGAATCGCCAAGCCCGTGACGACACCGCCGAGGGCGAGCGAACCGGTGTCCCCCATGAAGACCTTGGCCGGCGAGGTGTTCCACCACAGGAAGCCGAGGCAGGCGCCCATCAGCGCCGAGGCGATGACCGCGAGGTCGAGCGGATCCCGTACCTCGTAGCAGGCGTTCGGGTTGGTCAGGGTCGTCGCGTTGGCGCAGGACTCCTGGAACTGCCAGACACCGATGAACGTGTAGGCGCCGAAGACCAGGACCGAGGCGCCGGTGGCCAGGCCGTCCAGACCGTCCGTCAGGTTCACGCCGTTCGACATCGCGAGGATCATGAACAGCGCCCAGATCACGAACAGGATCGGGCCGATCTTCCAGCCGAAGTCCGTGATGAACGACAGTTTCGTCGAGGCCGGGGTGTTGCCGCGGGAGTCCGGGAACATGAGCGCGAGGACCGCGAAGCTGATGCCGACGATCAGCTGGCCGGCCATCTTCGCCTTGGCCCGCAGGCCCAGCGAACGCCGCTTGACGATCTTGATGTAGTCGTCGAGGAAGCCGACCACACCCATGCCGCACATCAGGCCGAGCACCAGCAGCCCCGAGTAGGTCGGGGGGTAGCCGGTGATGACCTTGGAGAGGAAGTAGGCGGCAACCGTCGCCAGGATGAAGGCGATACCGCCCATCGTCGGCGTACCGCGCTTGCTGGCGTGCTCGCGCGGGCCGTCGTCACGGATGTACTGGCCGTAGCCCTTGCGGGCCAGCAGCTTGATCAGCAGCGGGGTGCCCACCAGGGTCAGGAACAGGCCGATGACTCCTGAGAACAGGATCTGCTTCATCATCGGGCGGCAACCTCACCCTCGGTACCGGCCTCGACGAGCGCCTGCGCCACGCTCTCCAGACCGACCGACCGGGACGCCTTCACGAGAACGACGTCTCCCGGGCGCAACTCGCTGCGCAACAGGTCGACCGCCGCCTGTGCGTCGGACACGTGCACCGACTCCTCACCCCACGAACCCTCGTTATATGCGCCCAGTTGCAGCCAGGACGCTTCCCTGCCCCCGACCGCGACGAGCTTGCCGACATTGAGCCGGACAGCGAGCCGTCCGACCGCGTCGTGCTCGGCGAGCGCCTCGTCCCCGAGCTCGGCCATCTTGCCGAGCACCGCCCAGGTCCGCCGCCCCCTGCCCATGGCCGCGAGCGCGCGCAAGGCGGCTCGCATGGACTCGGGGTTCGCGTTGTAGGCGTCGTTGACGATGGTCACGCCGTCCGGTCGCTCGGTGACCTCCATCCGCCAGCGGGAGAGGGAGCCCGCCTCGGAGAGCGCGGTGGCGATCTCGTCTGCGGACATGCCCAGCTCATGGGCGACGGCGGCCGCGGCGAGCGCGTTCGACACGTGGTGCTCACCGTACAGGCGCATGGTCACTTCGCTGCACCCGGAGGGTGTGTGAAGGCTGAAGGCGGGCTGTCCGCTGTCCGTGAGTCTCACGTTCTCGGCACGTACGTCCGCTTCGCCGGACTCTCCGAAAAGGATCACCTTCGCCTTCGTACGGGACGCCATGGCCCGTACGAGCGGATCGTCCGCGTTGAGGACCGCGACGCCGCCGTCTTCAACTGAAGGGAGGGCCTCTACGAGTTCGCCCTTTGCCTGCGCGATCTGTTCCCGGCCGCCGAACTCGCCGATGTGGGCGGTGCCGACGTTCAGGACGAGGCCGATCTTCGGGGGCGTCAGATCCGTGAGGTAGCGGATGTGACCGATGCCGCGGGCGCCCATCTCCAGGACGAGGAACCTCGTCTCGTCGGTGGCGCTCAGCGCGGTCAGCGGCAGCCCGATCTCATTGTTCAACGATCCCGGTGTGAACACCGTGGGCGCCTTGCGCGCGAGCACCTGGGCGATGAGGTCCTTGGTGCTGGTCTTGCCCGCCGAGCCGGTGAGGGCCACGAGGGTCGCGCCGAGTCGTCGTACGACATGACGGGCGAGGGCGCCCAGGGCGCTCTGGACGTCGTCCACGACGATCGCGGGGACGCCGACCGGGCGGGACGCCAGGAGGGCCACCGCGCCCGCCTCGACGACCGCGTGTCCGAAGTCGTGGCCGTCGACGCGCTCGCCGACGAAGGCGACGAAGAGGCTGCCCGGTTCCACTTCTCTGGAGTCGCGGACCACCGGGCCGGTGACCTGGACGGACGGATCCGGTATGTCGTGCGTCTGCCCGCCGACGACTTCAGCGATCTCGGCGAGGGAGAGGGCGATCACAAGTTCATCCCTGAGTCTTCTGGATAGCTTCGCGAAGCACCTGGCGGTCGTCGAAGGGACGGACCACTCCGGCGATGTCCTGGCCCTGTTCATGGCCCTTGCCCGCGACCAGCACGGTGTCCCCCGGCTGTGCGCGGGCGACGGCTGCGGCGATGGCGGCGGCCCGGTCCTCGAAGACCTGGACCTCGCCGCGCTCGTGCGCGGGCACGGACGCGGCGCCCTGGAGCATGGTCGCGAGGATCGCGAGGGGGTCCTCGGAGCGGGGGTTGTCGGAGGTCAGTACGGCGGTGTCGGCGAGCCGGGCGACGGCGGCACCCATCGGCTCGCGCTTGGTCCTGTCCCGGTCGCCGCCGCAGCCGAGCACGACGTGCAGCTTGCCCTCGGTGACCTTGCGCAGCGCACGCAGGACCGATTCGACGGCGTCCGTCTTGTGGGCGTAGTCGACGACCGCGAGATACGGCTGCCCGGCGTCCACGCGCTCCAGGCGCCCCGGCACGCCCGGCACCGCGGCGATGCCGTCGGCGGCGAGCTGCGGGTCGAGCCCCGCGGCGGCCAGGGCCGCGATGGCGGCGAGGGTGTTGGCCACGTTGAAGGAGCCGGCGAGCGGCGATCTGGCGGTGATCAGCTCGCCCTTGGGGCCGATCGCGGTGAACGTCGAGTCCATCGGGCCGACTTGGACGTCCTCGGCGCGCCAGTCGGCGTCCGGGTGGCCCTCGGCGGAGTAGGTGACCACGGGGACGGTGGCCTCGGCGGCGAGCCTGCGGCCGTACGCGTCGTCGAGGTTGACCACGCCGCGCCGGCTGCGCAGCGGCGTGAACAACTGCGCCTTGGCCTGGAAGTAGTCCTCCATGCCCGTGTGGAACTCCATGTGTTCCGGGCTGAGGTTGGTGAAGACGGCGATGTCGAAGATGCAGGCGTCGACCCGGCCCAGGACCAGCGCGTGGCTGGAGACCTCCATGGCGACCGCGTCGACCCCGCGCTCCAGCATGACCGCGAACAGCGCCTGGAGATCGGTGGCTTCGGGGGTCGTGCGCTCCGACTTCATGCGCTCGTCGCCGATGCGCGTCTCGACCGTGCCGATCAGCCCGGTGGACCGGACCGTCTTCAGGCCGCCCTCCACGAGATACGCGGTGGTGGTCTTGCCGGAGGTGCCGGTGATGCCGATCTGGAGCAGATCGCGGCCGGGGTGGCCGTAAATGGTCGCTGCCAGCTCGCCCATCTGCCCGCGCGGATCGGCTACGACCAGTACCGGCAGGCCGGTTGCGGCCGCGCGGTCGGCGCCGGCCGGGTCCGTCAGTACGGCGACGGCGCCGAGGCCGGCCGCCTGCGTGACGAAGTCGGCGCCGTGCAGACGGGCGCCGGGGAGCGCGGCGTACAGGTCGCCGGGGCGGACGGCGCGCGAGTCATGGGTGATGCCCGTGATCTCGGCGGTCGACACCGGCTCGGCGGCGCCCAGTTGGTCGGCGAGTTCCGCGAGGGGTGTGGCGGAGAGCTGCGCCGGCCTGGGCGGCCCCGGGTAGGTCACGGATGCGCCCTTCTGGGGGTTTTGGGACTGATCGGCGGGTGGCACGGCGGTGAGCGTACCGGGCGCACCCGCCCCGGAGCGAAGTGAGGGGCGGGGCCCGCTGTCCTGCTGGCCCTGGTTCCCGGACTGGGAGGTGATCATGGTCACGGATCGGTTCCTGGCTGTTGCGCTGATCAGGGTGTGAAGGTCACGGGCAGATTCGCGGCCTTCGCCCCGGTGGGCGGGACCTGGAGGGTCTTGAGGGCGAACTCCATCACCTGCTTGTAGATCGGTCCGCAGATCTGACCGCCGAAGTAGCTTCCGCTGGTGGCGTTCTGGATCGCGCAGTAGACGGTGATGCGGGGGTTGTCGGCGGGCGCGAACCCGGCGAACGACGAGGTGTAGCCCTTGTACTTGCCGGTGGCCGGATCGACGCGGTTGGCGGTGCCTGTCTTGCCCGCGACCCGGTACCCCGGAATCGCGGCCTTACCGCCGGTGCCCTGCTCGTCGTCCACCACGGACTCCAGCATCTGGGCGAGGGTCTTCGCCGTCTTCGCACTGATGACCCGGGTCTTCTTGGGCGTCGCGGCGGGTGTGAAGCGGCCGTCGGCCCCCTTCGTACCGCGTACCAGGGTGGGTTCGACGCGGACTCCGCCGTTGGCGACCGTCGAGTAGACGGAGGCCGCCTGGAGGGCGTTGAGGGACATGCCCTGGCCGAAGGGAATCGTGTACTGCTGCGAGGTCGACCACTTGTCGGGGGTCGCGAGGATGCCCTTGGTCTCGCCGGGGAAGTCGAGCCCGCTGTAGGTGCCGATGCCGAACTTGTGCAGATACGAGTACAGGACTTGGTTGGCCTGCGCCTGTGTCTTGCCGAGCTGACCGGCCGCCTCGATGGTGCCGATGTTGCTGGACTTGGCGAGGACGCCGTTGAGGGTCAGGTTCCAGGTCGCGTGGTCCACGTCGTCCTGGAAGAGCCGGTCACCTCGGTGCAGCCGGTTCGGCACGACGACGTGCGTCAGCGGGGTGGCCGCGTTCTGCTGCAGTACGGCGGCCATCGTCATGACCTTGGCGGTGGAGCCGGGCTCGTAGGCGTCCTGGAGGGCCGCGTTGCCCAGGGACGCCGCGTTGGCCTGGGCGAGGTCGTTCGGGTCGAAGCCGGGCGCGTTGGCCATGGCGAGGATCTCGCCGGTGCGGGTGTCCTGCACTATCACGTACCCGCGGTCCGCCTTGGACTTCTTCACCTGCTCGGTGATGGCGTTCTGCGCGGCCCACTGGATGTCACGGTCGATCGTCAGCTCGACGTCGGAGCCGGGCACCGCCGGCGTCTCCGTGGAGCCCGCGGTGGGCACCTGGAGACCGCCGGACTGCGCGTAACGGACCTTGCCGTCCTTGCCGGTGAGGTCCTTGTTCAGCTGCTGCTCGACCCCGCCGCCGCCCTTGCCGTCGGCGTTGACCCAGCCCAGTATCCCGGCGGCGAGGTCGCCGTTCGGGTACACGCGCTTGGTGGTGGGGACGGCGAGGACGCCGGCCAGCACATTGACCGTGGTCGGGTCGGTGGCCGACTTGGTGTTCAGCGCGCTCTTCAGGTCCTTGATCTGCTTCCAGACCTGCGGGGTCTGGCGGTTGGCGAGGACGACGTAGCGCAGGTTCTTGTTCGCGGGCCTGAGCTTCTTGACCAACCCGGCCTGGTCCACGCCGAGGATCGGGGCGAGGAGGGCCGCCGCCTGCTCGGGCCCGTCGTCGATCTTCAGCTGCTTGCGGGTGAAGAGCGTCGGGTCGGCGGTGATCGTGTAGGCGTCCACGCTGGTCGCGAGGGCGACCCCGGAGCGGTCGGTGATCTCGCCGCGCTCGGCGGCCAGGACGTAGTCGACGTACCGGTTCTGCGCGGCCTTGGCGGCGTACGCGCTCGCGTCGACGGCCTGCACCTGCAGCAGCCGTACGACGAAGGCGATCAGTACGAGGGTCAGCGCGAGGCTGATCATGCGCAGCCGGGGGCGGGGGCTGCCGAGGCGGAGGGAGCGGGGGCCCGTCGGGCGGCCTGCCGCGGGAAGGGGTGGTCCGGGGCGGCGGGCCTGGCGGGCGCCGGGCTCCGGGCGGCGCCGGGCGGCGTTGCCTCCCGCTGGACGTTCGGGCCTGGCCGGTCCTGGCACTCGGCGGCGCGGCGGTTCCCTGTCGGACACTTCCGTCACCTGCCGGGGGTTGTCGGGGTGGAGGACTGGGCTGTGGCGGTCTGGGCCGTCGAGGACTGGACGGGCTGTACGGGCCGGGCGGTTGCAGCGGAGCCGGCCGCCGGAGCCTGTGCGGGTGCGACGGCCGTGGGGCTGGGGCTCGGGCTCGGCCTGCTGACGAGTGCTTCGGGTGCGAGGACCGCCGGTGTGCTCACGGTCTTGGCGGCGGCCTGCTCCGGGACACCCTTCACGGTGCCGTTCGGGTCGAGGAAGGCGGGGTCCCCGCCGGGCACCATGCCCAGCTCGTGGGCGCGGCGCTGGAGGGCGTCGGGGGCGGAGTAGGCGTCGACGTCCCGCTGGAGGGCCTGCTCCTCGTCGGTGAGGCTCTTCGTCTGCTTCTGGAGGTCGTCCAGCTTGAACTGCCCTTCGCTGAGCGCGGAGTTCAGCACGAGCAGTCCGATCAGGCCGCCCCCGAGGAGAAGCACGACAAGGAGGACGAACGGGGTCCGGGCCGCCTGCGTCCCGCCCGCCTGCGCGGGCCCGGTCGGGAAGAGCCGCGCGAGTCGCGCGGCCCTGCCCCTCAGTTCGGGTTTCCTACTCACTCACGCACCCCGCACCCCACGCCCCGCACCGACTTGGTACGTACTCACCCGATGTCCTCCCTGATGCGCTCGGCCCCCCGCAACCGCGCGGGTGCCGCTCGTCGGTTCTCGGCGACCTCTTCCTCGGTGGGAAGTTCGGCACCGCGCGTCAGGAGCTTGAGCCGGGGCTGGTACTGCTCGGGCACGACAGGCAGCCCAGGAGGCGCGGTGTTGGCGGCACCGGCCGCGAACACCTGCTTGACCAGGCGGTCTTCGAGCGAGTGGTACGACAGAACGGCGATCCGGCCGCCCACGGCAAGGGTCTTCACGGCGGCGGGGATCGCACTCTCCAGGACGGAGAGTTCGCCGTTGACCTCGATGCGCAGCGCCTGGAAGGTGCGCTTGGCCGGGTTGCCGCCGGTGCGCTTGGCGGCCTGCGGCAGCGAGTCACGGATCAGCTCGACGAGCCGCGCGCTGTTGCTGAACGGCTCCTTGTCGCGCTCGCGTACGACCGCGGACACGATCCGCTTGGCCTGCTTCTCCTCGCCGTACGCCCGCAGGATGCGGACGAGTTCGCCGGGCGCGTAGGTGTTGAGGACCTCGGCGGCACTGATGCCGGTCGTCTGGTCCATGCGCATGTCGAGGGGGGCGTCCTGGGCGTAGGCGAAGCCCCGGTCGGCCTCGTCGAGTTGCATCGACGAGACACCGAGGTCGAACAGGACGCCCTCCACGCGCGCGAGGCCGAGCCGCTCCAGTACGTCGGGCAACTCGTCGTAGACCGCGTGCACGAGGGTGGCCCTGTCCCCGAAGGGGGCGAGGCGCTCGCCGGAGAGGCGCAGGGCCTCCTTGTCGCGGTCCAGGGCGACGAGGTGAACCTCGGGGAACCGGGTCAGCAGGGCCTCGCTGTGCCCGCCGAGGCCGAGCGTGCAGTCGACGACCACCGCGCCCGGCCGCTCCAGGGCGGGTGCCAACAGGTCCAGGCACCGCTGGAGCATCACCGGGACGTGTCGACTCTGGCTCAAGGGGCCCTCTCAGGTCCGGCACGGGGCTGTACGCACCGCCGGGTCCCCGCCCGCTCAAGAAGGGGAGGCCTGCCGGCGCCGGAAGCGTCAGCCGACCGGGAGCGGGAGGAGGCCGAGCCGTACGTACGCGCCGCGCACGTGGGGAGAATCCGGAAAGTCGCCGGGGTCTCCGGGAAAAGTCCAGCAGGGAGAGCCTCGCCTCCCGCTTCGCGCAACTTTAGTCCACGCTGTCTCGCGGTCAATCAACCGGCCTGCGCGTCGCGGGCCCGGGTGCGTGCGAAGCCTCAAAACGGGAAGAATCACCCGGACGGGTGCACCCCCGCCACCCGTGTGGGTTACCTCACAAGAGGACGCAATGACGCTCTTTTTCCCATCCCGCACCAAGACCGCACCGCCGGTGACCAGTACCGTCATAGGTATGACGACCTCCGCATCCGTACCCACAGAGTCCGAAGGCGCCATAGCCGACGGCGGGACTGTGACGGACCGCCTCGTCGAGGCCAACGCGCAGTACGCCGCCGCCTTCACCGATCCCGGGATGGACGCCCATCCCGTCCTGCAGGTGGCCGTGGTGGCCTGCATGGACGCCCGTCTCGACCTGCACGACGCGCTCGGCCTGGAGCTGGGCGACTGCCACACGATCCGCAACGCGGGCGGTGTGGTCACCGACGACGTGATCCGTTCCCTCACCATCAGCCAGCGGGCGCTCGGCACCCGCAGTGTCGTGCTCATCCACCACACCGGCTGCGGTCTGGAGTCCCTCACCGAGGAGTTCCGGCACGACCTGGAGATGGAGGTCGGCCAGCGCCCCGCCTGGGCGGTGGAGGCCTTCCGGGACGTCGAACAGGACGTACGGCAGTCCATGCAGCGTGTGCGCACCTCGCCGTTCCTGCTGCACACTGATGATGTGCGCGGCTTCGTCTTCGACGTGAAGACGGGTCTGCTGCGCGAGATCGACCCCGCCTGACGCGCCCGCCCGCCCCGAAACTTCGAAAAGTTCGCCGCTGGGACCGCCCAAAAGGTCGTAAGACCCGACAAAGCGAAGGCAGTTGTCCACAGGCGAGTGACACGAACCGGTAACGGCAACAAGAATGCGGGTGTGGCGTCACGCGGAACTATTCCCGCGTGCCGTCCGTGTTTCGGGGTGGGCCGGTCCGCAGTGCGTGCGCCGGCCCATGGAAAGAACGGGCCGAGGAGGGCCGGGTGACGACCTATGACGATCGAGCGAGCCTTACAGATCTGACCGCCACTGTGGAGCGAGTCCGCAGTTCGGTGGAAGGAGTGATCGAGGGCAAGCCCGAGGTCGTACGGCTTTCGCTGACCGTGCTGCTCGCCGAGGGACATCTTCTGATCGAGGACGTTCCGGGTGTGGGCAAGACAATGCTGGCCAAGGCGCTGGCACGGTCGATCGACTGTTCGGTGCGGCGAATCCAGTTCACGCCCGACCTGCTGCCCTCGGACATCACCGGGGTGTCCATCTGGGACCAGCAGCAGCGGGACTTCGAGTTCAAACCGGGCGCCATCTTCGCGCAGATCGTGATCGGCGACGAGATCAACCGCGCCTCGCCGAAGACCCAGTCCGCGCTCCTGGAGTCCATGGAGGAGCGTCAGGTCACCATCGACGGCCAGACCTACGAGCTGCCCAGCCCCTTCATGGTGGTCGCCACGCAGAACCCGGTCGAGATGGAGGGCACCTATCCGCTGCCCGAGGCCCAGCGCGACCGCTTCATGGCCCGGGTCTCCATCGGCTATCCCAGCGCGGAGGCCGAGTTGCAGATGCTGGACATCCACGGCGGGGTGAGCCCGCTGGACGATCTGCAGCCGGTGGCCCATGCGCACGACATCGTCAAGCTGGTCGAGGCGGTCCGCGGCGTCCATGTCGCCGACCCGGTGCGCAGGTACGCGGTGGAGCTGGTCTCCGCCACGCGCAACCACCCCGACCTCAGACTCGGCGCCTCCCCGCGCGCGACGCTGCACCTGCTGCGCGCGGCGAAGGCCTCCGCCGCCCTGAGCGGCCGTGAGTACGCGCTGCCGGACGACATCCAGGCCCTCGCGGTCGCGGTCCTGGCGCACCGCCTGCTGCCGACCGCGCAGGCCCAGCTGAACCGTCGTACGGCGGAGCAGGTCGTCCAGGAGATCCTCCAGCGCATCCCCGTGCCCGCGGCGCCCCCGCAGCAGAGCAGCTTCGGCATGGGCCGCGGTGCGCCGTCCTACGGCGAGCAGCCGCCCCGGAGGCTGTGATGGCCGTCGGGGGGCCGGGCGACCCGGAGCCCGAGCGGGACGAGAAGGGCGGTGTCCGTACGGCCCTGGCGGGGCTGACCACCCGCGGTCGCTCGTTCCTGGCGGCCGGTATCGCGGCGGCCGTCTGCGCGTACGTCCTGGGGCAGGGCGATCTGCTCCGGGTCGGGCTGCTGCTGGCCGTGCTGCCCCTGGTCTGCGCGACCGTGCTCTACCGCACCCGCTACCGGGTCGCCGGCAGCCGCCGGCTCTCCCCCGCGCGCGTGCCGGCCGGCAGCGAGGCCCGGGTCCATCTGCGGATGGACAACGTCTCGCGGCTGCCCACGGGATTGCTGATGCTCCAGGACCGGGTGCCGTACGTGCTCGGTCCGCGTCCCCGGTTCGTCCTGGACCGGGTCGAGGCGGGCGGCCGGCGCGAGGTGTCCTACCGGGTCCGCTCGGACCTGCGCGGCCGCTACCCCCTGGGCCCGCTGCAGCTCCGTCTGACGGACCCCTTCGGGATGTGCGAACTGACCCGCTCCTTCTCGACCTTCGACACCCTGACGGTCATCCCGCGCGTGGAGGCCCTCCCCCCGGTCCGCCTCAGCGGCGAGGCCAAGGGCTACGGCGACGGACGGAACCGCTCGCTGGCCCTGGCGGGCGAGGACGACGTGATCCCGCGCGGCTACCGCTACGGCGACGACCTGCGCCGCGTGCACTGGCGCTCCACCGCGCGCTACGGCGAGCTGATGGTGCGCCGCGAGGAGCAGCCGCAGCGCGCCCGCTGCACGGTGCTGCTCGACACCCGGGGCATCGCCTTCGCGGGCCAGGGTCCGGACTCGGCCTTCGAGTGGGCCGTGTCGGGCGCCGCCTCCGTCCTGGTGCACATGCTCGAACGGGGCTTCTCCGTAAGGCTGTTGAGCGACACCGGCAACTCGGTGCCCGGCCAGGACGCCGACGGGTTCGCGGGCGCGAGCCAGGAGTCGGCGGACGCGGCCGGGCTGATGATGGACACCCTCGCGGTGATCGACCACTCGGACGGCTCGGGCCTGTCCCGGGCCTACGACGTCCTGCGCAGCGGGAACGAAGGGCTGCTGGTGGCCTTCTTCGGCGACCTCGACGAGGAACAGGCGGCGGTGGTCGCGCGGATGCGCCAGCGCAGCGGAGGTGCCCTCGCGTTCGTGCTGGACAGTGACGGCTGGGTGCGTGAGACGACCGACGTCCCCGGTGCCGGGGACCAGCAGGACGAGCGGCTGCGGATGCTCCGCGACGCGGGCTGGACCGCCGTGGGCGTGCCGCGCGGCGCGTCCCTGACCGAGCTGTGGCAGCAGGCCGACCGGGAGCGGAACGGCATCACCGCGGCCGGCCTCGGGGAGGGATGGGCATGAGCGGGCGGGCACGACTGGCGGTATGCGCCTGGGTGGCCACGTTGTTGGCGGCCACCGCCTTGATGCCGCTGGTCACCCCGGCGATCTGGATCTTCCAGGCCGCCTTTCTGCTGGCGATCCAGACCGGGGTGGGCGCGGCGACCCGGCGGGTCCCGCTGGCCCGGCCGCTGACCGTCGCGGCGCAGGCCCTGGTCACGCTGCTGATGCTGACCCTGGTCTTCGCCCGCGAGCAGGCCCTCGCCGGGATCGTCCCGGGTCCGCAGGCCTTCCAGCACTTCGCCGACCTGCTGCAACAGGGCTCCGACGACGTCTCCCGGTACGCGATCCCGGCACCGCTGCACGACGGCATCCGGCTGATGATCATCGGCGGTGTCCTGGTGATCGGCCTCGCGGTGGACACGCTCGCGGTCACCTACCGCAGCGCGGCCCCGGCCGGCCTGCCGCTGCTCGCGCTGTACTCGGTCGCCGCCGGGCTGTCCGACAGCAGCGTCGACTGGCTGTGGTTCCTGCTCGCCGCCGCGGGCTATCTGATGCTGCTCCTGGCCGAGGGCCGGGACCGGCTCGCCCAGTGGGGCCGGGTCTTCGGCGGGGCGCCCCGCACCACCCCGGGCTCGGACTCCTCCGGGCCGCTCGCCCCGGTCCGCACCGGGCGGCGGATCGGCGCCGTCGCGCTGGCCATCGCCCTGCTGCCGCTGCCCACGATCTCGGGCGGTCTGCTGGACGCCGCCGGGACGGGCGTGGGCGCGGGCACCGGAGGCGGCGGCACGATCTCCGCGGTGAACCCGCTGGTCTCCCTGCGGGACAGCCTGAACGTGAACGAGAACCGCCAGGTCCTGTCCCTGCGCACCAGCACGAACGACATCTCGGACCTGTATCTGCGGATCGTGTCCCTGGACGACTTCGACGGCACCACGTGGAAGCCGTCGCAGCGGCACATCGTCGGCGTACCGGACAAGTTCCCCACCCCGACCGGCCTCGGCGCCGGCGTCAAGCGCTCGGTGATCCAGACCCGGATCTCGGCCGCGGGCTGGTACGCCCAGGACTGGCTGCCGATGCCGTACCCGCCCAGCGGGGTGAACGTGGACGGCAGTTGGCGTTATGAGCCCGTGGGCATGACGGTCGTGGGCGACCACGGCCAGAACACGCGCGGGGTGAGCTACACGGTCGACAGCCTGGATGTGCAGCCGACCGCGGAGCAACTGGCCACGGCACCGGAGCCGCCGGCCGCCCTGAAGAAGCAGTACACCAAGGTGCCGAAGTCGCTGCCCGCGGTGGTGGCCGAGACCGCCCGCCAGGTCACCGCGGGCTCGACCAGTCACTACGAGGAGGCGGTCAAGCTCCAGGACTACTTCGCGGTGACCGGCGGCTTCCAGTACGACACCCAGGTCGACGTCGGCACCGGCCGCAACGCCATCGCGAAGTTCCTGAAGGACAAGCAGGGCTTCTGTGTCCACTTCTCCTTCGCGATGGCGGCGATGGCCCGCACCCTGGGCATTCCGGCCCGGGTCGCGGTGGGCTTCGCACCGGGCACCCCGGAGGCGGACTCCTCGGTTTCGGTGGGCCTGAAGGACGCACACGCCTGGCCCGAGCTGTACTTCGAGGGCATCGGCTGGACCCGCTTCGAGCCGACCCCCAACCGGGGCTCGGTGCCGTCGTACACCCAGTCGACCACGCCCGGCAGCGACATCCCGGACCCGGCCCGGCCCTCGACCTCGACGAGCCTGGCGCCCTCCACCGCCCCCTCGGCGAGCGAGAGCTGCACCGCCCAGCTGCGGAAGCTGGACGGCTGCACGAGCCAGGCCCCCGCCCTCGCGGCGGGCGACGACGGCAGGGGCCCGTGGTGGTACCTGCGGATGTCGGCGCTGGGGCTGGGCGCGCTCCTGCTGCTGACGATCCCGTTCTCGCCGATGCTGTGGCGGACCCGGATGCGCTCCGTACGGCTGGGAGCGCACGGTCGTACGGAAGCGGACGCGGCGGTCCACACGCTGGCTGTCTGGGAGGAACTGACCGATACGGCCTGGGACTTCGGGATCTCCCCCGACGAGTCGCAGACCCCACGCAAGGCCGCCGCCCGGATCGTCAGGCTCGGCCGTCTCGACCCGCAGGCCGCCGCCGCGGTGCACCGCGTGGCGGACGCCGTGGAGCAGGTCCTCTACGCGCCCCGGCCACAGCTGACGGCGGGGCTCGCGAAGGACGTCCGACAGGTGGTCGTCGGCTTCCAGGACACGGCCGGCCGCAGCACGCGGCTGCGCGCACTGGTCGCCCCGCGCTCGACCGTCCGGGTGGTGTGGGCGCTGTCGGCCTGGCGGACGTCCGTGGCGACGCGGGCGGCAGCGCTCCGGCCGACGCTGCGGAAGCCGTCCGGGCAGCAAGGCTGAGGGTTCAGGGCCCAGCGCGAGCAGGGCATGAGTGAGGGGGTGACCACCGGTTCGGTGGTCACCCCCTCACTCATGTCTTGAGGAGCGCCTCGCGTCTGGAGAAGCCGGCCGCTGCTACTGGCCCTGTTGCTCGTCGCGGCGGCGCTGCCAGCGCTGCTCGATACGATCCATCACCGAGCGCCGCTGCCGTCCCTGACGGCGGGCGTGCGGAGCGCCTGCGGCGGGCTGTTCGCCAGGCTTGGGGGCCTTGCGCCAGCCGGTCACGGCGAGTACCGCACAGCCCAGCATGACGAGGAATCCCACCACGCTGACCCAAATCTGCTGTGCGACCATTCCTGCCATGAGGAGCGCAATACCTACGAGGAAGCCGGCCACCGCCTGGTAGACCCGTCGCCGGGTGTACGTGCGCAGCCCGCTTCCCTCAAGCGCTGTCGCGAACTTGGGATCTTCGGCGTACAGCGCTCGCTCCATCTGCTCGAGCATTCGCTGCTCGTGCTCCGAGAGCGGCACGGAGTCCTCCTCATCGTGCAGTCGCCGGGGCGACCCGGGGGGTCCCTTCAGGATAGGCAGGGAATCGCCCCCGTGAAACCCGCCCCTCTACGCCAATTGACCAACCGGAATCCGCCATGGCCGTTCCGGCTCGCTGAAGCTTCCATTCCCCAGCGGCCGTCCCGTCATGCCGGGCGGTCTCCCTCGATCATACGGCGCCGGGCCCCCGATCGGGGGGCCTGTGGCGTACTCCATGTGCTGTCGAGCCCCTGATCAGGGGTCCGGCACGGGAGGCCACTCACGCCTCGACCGCACCCCGAGTCTCGCCGAGCACATGAAGCTGCGTGGCCACGGAGTGGTACGCCGGGAGCTCGGCCGCCGCGGCCTCCAGCTTCAGCAGCGCGTCCAGGGCGCCGGGCTCGGTGTCCACGAGCACTCCGGGCACCAGGTCGGCGAAGACCCGCACCCCGTGCACGGCGCCCACGTCGAGGCCCGCGCCCCGGACGAACGCGGTGAGCTGTTCGGCGGTGAAACGGTGCGGGACGGGGTCGGCGGCGCCCCAGCGGCCGTTCGGGTCGCCGAGGGCCTGGCGGGCCTCCGTGAAGTGGCCGGCGAGGGCGCGCGCGAGCACGGCGCCGCCGAGCCCGGCGGCGAGCAGGCTGAGGACGCCCTCGGGGCGCAGGGCGGCCACCACGGTGCGGACGCCCTCGGCGGGGTCGTCCACGTACTCCAGGACGCCGTGGCACAGCACCGCGTCGTAGCCGCCGCGCTCGACCACGTCGAAGAGGCCGTGGGCGTCACCCTGGACGCCCTGCACGCGGTCGGCGACACCGGCCTCGGCGGCGCGGCGCTCCAGCGCGAACAGCGCGTTCGGGCTGGGGTCGACGACGGTGACGCGGTGACCGAGGCGGGCGACGGGCACCGCGAAGTTGCCGCTGCCGCCTCCGGTGTCGAGGACGTCCAGCACGTCCCGACCCGTGGCCTTGACCCGGCGGTCGAGGGCGTCCTGAAGGACGTCCCAGACCACGGCGGTACGGAGGGAGGCGCGGGGGCGGCTCGGGTCCGACACGGCAGTTGACTCCTCGGCGCGGCACCGCCTGTGCACGGCGGAGCGAACGGGCTGCCTCCCCGGTCCCGGCATGGGTGGAGGGAAGGCTTCAGGCGCCCTCCACCCTATTGCCTCCGGTGCCGTACCTGAGCGCTCCGCTGGTAGAGCGGTGATGAACCTGCCGGCCGGTGGGGGCTGGTCGCGGCCACGCGGCGGAGCCGCATATCGATACAGCCCCGCGCCCCTTCGGGGCGCTTCGCCCGGGCGCCACTCACCCGGCGCGGTCCCCCGGCCGCTCCGGGTCCTGGCGTGGCTGGGGCAGGACCGGCTGGAGGACCAGCATGCGCTCGACGAGGCGCAGGAACATCGCCACGTCGCGTATGAGGTCGTCGGCGTCCCGGCGGGTCGCCGCGCCCTGGATGCCCGCCTCGGCCCGCGCGCGGCGCCGGGCTCCGGAGGCGAACAGGGCGCTCCACTCGGTGAGTTCGGGCGCGATCTCGGGGAGCACTTCCCAGGCGCTGCGGATACGGCCGCGACGCCGGGCCGTGGGCTCCGGCTGGACCCGCGCGGCGAGTACCGCGGCGGCGGTGCGCAGGGCGGCCAAGTGGGCTGTGGCGTAGCGCTCGTTCGACGTTTCGAGGACGGCTGCCTCGTCCAGTCCCGCACGGGCCTGGGCCAGGAGGTCGAGGGCGGCGGGCGGGGCCGTGGCCCGGCGGAGCACGGGGTGTACGTCGCTCGCCGGGCCGGTCAGTGAGGGGGCAGGGCCGGCGGCGCGGCGCCGACGGGCGGCGGCTGCGGACGGGTGGGCCATGACGAACCTCCTGTCGTCGTGTGACGGCACGCCCAGTCAGGTAGTGCCGTATGTGCCCATCGTGAGGTATGGCACTGACAATCCGTTCTGACCTGCGCTTTTGCTTCGATCGAAGGTTCGCGTTAGTTTTTGCACTGACCAGTCAGTTCAAAGAGTTCGCTTTGCGGGCAGGGGGCGGGGAACCGTGGGTGGGGTCGGTGTCACGGCCGAGGACTTCGGGCTCAGGGGGCCGCGCGGCTGGGCGTTCCGGGGGATCTCCCTGGACGCCGGGCCCGGGTCTCTGATCGCCGTGGAGGGGCCGTCCGGGTCCGGGCGTACGAGCCTGCTGCTCGCGCTCACCGGACGGATGAAGGCGTCCGAAGGGACCGCCACCGTGGGCGAGTTCACGCTGCCGAAGCAGTCGGCGGCCGTACGGCGGGTCAGCGCGCTGGCCAATGTCGCCGGGGTCACCGACCTCGATCCGGCGCTGACCGTGGGCGAGCATCTGCGCGAACGGGCGCTGCTGCAACGGCGGTTCGGGGACTCCGTACGTGGACTGCTCCGTCCGCGTGCCGAGCGGGCCGTCGAGGCGGGGCTGCGGATCGAGCGGGCTCTGACCTCCGCCGGGCTCGACCGCGAGGCGCTGCCCAAGGGCTCGCGGACCGCCGTACGGGATCTGGAACGGCCGCAGGAGGTGCGGCTGTCCATCGCGCTGGCGCTCGTCGGGCGGCCGGCGCTGCTCGGTGTGGACGACGTCGATCTCAAGCTCTCGGATGCCGAACGGGCCGAGATCTGGGACCTGTTGAGGTCGCTCGCCGAAGCCGGAACGACAGTCGTGGCAGTGTCCACCGAGGGGACGGAGAAGGCCGATGCACGCGCCACGACTGGCCGCGCTTGAGCTCAGGCGCTTCGGCAGGGGGAAGCTGCCGCGCGCCGCGCTCGTCGCCCTCCTGCTGCTGCCGCTGCTGTACGGCGCCCTGTACCTGTGGTCCTTCTGGGACCCGTACGGCCGCCTGGACCGCATCCCCGTGGCGCTCGTCAACGACGACAAGGGGGCGAGTGCCGACGGGAAGAAGGTCACCGCGGGCGACGACATCACCGAAGGGCTGCGCGCCAGCGGGACGTTCGAGTGGCACGAGGTGAGTGCGGCCACCGCGCGGAAGGGCGTCGAGGACGGCACGTACTACCTGTCGCTGACCATGCCCGCCGACTTCAGCAGGCGTGTCACCTCCAGTGCGGGCGACTCCCCGGAGACGGGCGCGCTCCAGGTGCGGACGAACGACGCGAACAACTACATCGTCGGGCAGATCTCCCGGACGGTGTTCAGCGAGGTGCGGTCGGCCGCGTCCACCAAGGCCTCGCGGACCTTCCTGGACCGGATCTTCGTCTCGTTCTCCGACATCCACGGCCAGACCGTGAAGGCGGCTGACGGCACCGACCAGCTCAAGGGCGGCATCGGTACCGCCGAGGAGGGCTCCAAGGATCTCGCCGACGGCCTGAAGGACGCCAAGAAGGGCAGCGGCAAGCTCTCCAAGGGCCTGAAGAAGCTCGACACGGGCGCGGGCGACCTGGCGGACGGCTCGCGGCAGGTCGCGGCGGGGACGCAGACCCTCGCCGACACGGTCAACGGGGTCGCCGACAAAGTGGGCCCCTTCCTCAAGGACAACGAGAAGACCATCGGGGACACGGCTCAGTTGGTCGCCGACTCGGCCAAGACCATCCGCGCCAACCTGGGCACCCTCGCGAAGACCGCTCCGGTCGCCGCCAAGGGCGCGCACGCGGCCTCGGACACCCTGGCCGAGGTCTACAGGGCGCGCTGCGAAAGCGTCGTCCTGAAGGATGACGCCTGTCCCGACCTGAAGAAGGCCGCTACGGCCGCCTCCGATGTGGCGAAGGTCGCCGACGACGTGAACAGCCTGGTCGCCGACCAGAACGGCGACCTGAAGAAGCTCGACGCCAACCTCGCCACGCTCCAGACGCAGGCCCAGGCGCTCGCCGACCGCGCCCCGCACCTCTCCGAGGACCTCGACGACGCGGTGGCCAAGGTCAACAGGTTGAACGACGGAGCCTCGAAGGTCGCCGCGGGCGCCAGGACCCTGCACACCGGGCTCGGCACGGCCAAGACCGGTGCCGCCGACCTGGACACCGGTGTCGGCAGGCTCAGGACGGGTGCCGTGGACCTCAACGGCGGCCTGTACAAGCTCGTCGACGGCTCCGGGAAGCTCGCCGGCGGTCTGCACGACGGCGCCGCGCAGATCCCGGACTACGACAAGCAGGACCGCGACCAGCGCACCGGCGTCATGGCCGACCCGGTCCAACTGGCCACCCAGGACCTGCACAAGGCGCCCAACTACGGCACCGGATTCGCCCCGTACTTCATCCCGCTCTCCCTGTGGGTGGGCGCGATGGTGGCGTACATGCTGATCGCGCCCATGAACCGACGCGCGCTCGCCGCCGGCGCCTCGGCCTGGCGGATCGCGCTCGCGGGCTGGCTGCCCGTGGTGGCGGTCGGGGTGCTCCAGACCGTGGCCCTGATGGCCGTACTGCACTGGGCGATCGGCCTGGAGATGGCACACACGGCCGGCACGATCGGCTTCCTGTTCCTGGTGACGGCGTGCTTCGCGGCCATCGTGCAGTGGCTGAACGCACGCTTCGGGGCGGCGGGCCGGATCCTCGTACTCGCCCTGCTGATGCTCCAGTTGACGTCGGCGGGCGGCACCTATCCGGTGCAGACCAGCCCGGGCTTCTTCAACGCGATCCATCCCTTCCTGCCGATGAGTTACATCGTCGAGGCCCTACGGAGGCTCATCACGGGCGGTGGCCTGGGACCCGTGTGGCACGCGTGCGTGGTGCTCGTCGCCTTCACCGCGGGCGCGCTCGCGCTGACCGCGCTGTCCGCGCGCCACCGCCAGGTGTGGACGCTGGACCGGCTGCACCCGGAGCTGAGCCTGTGACCCGGCCCAGGACCTCGGCACCCGTGCCCGCGGCAGGAACCGGGCCTGTGACAATCAGGCCCATGGAAAGCAGCAACACCCCGTCGGGCGGCAGCACGCGCCGCGAGGCCACCCGGCAGAAGCTCTACGAGGCGGCCGTCACACTCATCGCCGAACAGGGCTTCTCGGCCACCACGGTGGACGAGATCGCCGAGCGTGCCGGGGTCGCGAAAGGCACCGTCTACTACAACTTCGCGAGCAAGTCCGTCCTCTTCGAGGAGCTGCTGCGGCACGGCGTGGGCCTTCTCACCGCCTCGCTCCGGGAGGCGGCCGAGCAGACGGCCCGGGACGGCGGCAGCAAGGTGGACGCCCTGGACGCGATGATCCGCGCGGGCCTCGGCTTCATCGCCCGCTACCCGTCCTTCACGCAGCTCTACGTGGCCGAGCTGTGGCGCACCAACCGCGCCTGGCAGCCCACGCTCATGGTGGTGCGGCAGCAGGTGAACGCCGCCATCGAGGACGTGCTGCACGCGGGCGTGGCGGGCGGCGAGTTCAGCCCTGAGATCGATGTCCGGCTGACCGCCGCCGCGCTGGTCGGGATGGTCCTGGTGGCCGCCCTGGACTGGCAGTCGTTCCAGCCGGAGCGCTCCCTGGACGACGTCCACTCGGCGCTGTCCCGGCTGCTCCAGGGGCGGGTGAGCGGGGGCAACTGAGCGCACACACAGAAGCGCCGGTCCGTTGTGGCCGCGTCCCCCGCGGGCCGCCTCGAACCGGCGCTTCCTTGTGCTTCCCCCGTACGTTCCCCCCGTTGGAACCCCCGTCGGTCAGTCCCCCGGGTTCCCCCGTGCCTCGCTTCCGCCGAAGGTTCGGCGGAAGGAGCGGCCAAGGGCGCGGGCCCCGTTCCGCCGCCCCGTGTCGGCGGTTCCGGAGCCGCGCCCCTTTCCGTGTCTCCACTCTCTCGTTCGCGCAGGTCGCACCCCATCCGCGCGCGTACTCATCTCACTCCCTAGGTACGGATACTCAGCCGTACGCACTCAGGCCCAGGACGCCATGTTGCCGAGTGGTTACTATCGCCTCCGTGTCCGTACTCCCCCTGGTCTTCACCAGCGGCTGGGCCAGCGGCATCAACGCCTACGCGGTGGTGCTGCTGCTCGGGATCTTCGGCGCGACCGGAGTGACCGACGCGGTCCCCGAGTCGCTGCAACGCCCTGAGGTCCTCGTCACAGCGGGCGTGCTGTTCCTGTGCGAGGCGGTCGCCGACAAGATCCCCTACGTCGACTCCGTGTGGGACTCCGTGCACACGGTGATCCGGCCGGCCGCAGGGGCGTGGGTCGGGGCGGTGCTCGCCGGTCACAGCGGTTCGATGAACGATGTGGTGGCGGGACTGATCGGCGGTTCGTCGGCGCTGGCCAGCCATACCGTCAAGGCCGGGACGCGGATGGCGATCAACACCTCGCCCGAGCCGTTCAGCAACGTGATCATGAGTTTCGCGGAGGATCTCGGGGTCGGCGGGATCGTGTCGTTCGCGATGTTCCATCCCCAGGCAGCGGCGATCATCGCGGCCGTGCTGCTGGTGGCCGGGCTCACGGTCCTGTTCTTCCTGATCTCGCGGATCCGGCGCTTCCTGCGCCGCCGGGCCCAGCGCCGGGAGGAGAAGCAGCTCGCCGCGCAGGTGGGACATCCTCCCGGACGGCCACCGGACCAAGATCCCTGGTGACCGCCCGCGGCCGGGACTGTCAGTGGCGGCCGATAAAGTCGCAGGCATGGCACGGATTGCGGTGATCGGCGCCGGCATGGGCGCGATGGCGGCCGCTGCCCGGCTGGCCGTCGCGGGCCACCGGGTGGCGGTCTACGAGCGTACGGAGACGTACGGCGGTGCGGTGCGCCGCTTCGAGCGGGACGGGTTCTCCTTCGACACCGGCCCCGGGCTGCTGGCCGTGCCCGCGGTCTACCGCGACCTGTTCGTCAAGACCGGCAAGGAGCCGCTGGAGGACCTGGTCGAGCTGGTCCAGGTCGACCCGTCGTCCCGGCACGTCTTCGCGGACGGCACGGCGGTGTCGTTGCCGAACGCCTCCCGCGCGGGCGTCGTCACGGCCCTGGACGAGGCTCTGGGCGGCGGCGCGGGACAGCGCTGGGGCGACTTCCTGATCCGGGCCCGCGAGGCCTGGGACCGTACCCGCAGGCCCCTCCTGGAGGAGCCGTTGTGGCCCAACTGGTCGGTGCTGGCCGAGCAGGAGCCGTATCCGGCGGTCCCGCACAAGAAGCTGCTGCGCACGCGCAGGGCGAGCACCCTCGCCGAGATCGGCGCCTGGGAGCTGCGTGACGACCGTCTGACGGCCCTCTTGGAGAGCCACGCTCTCGCGTACGGCCTGCACCCCCGGTCCGCTCCGGCGAGCGCGGCCGTGCTGCCGTACATGGAGCATGCCTTCGGTACCTGGTATGTGCGGGGCGGTATGCGGGAGTTGGCGCGCGCGGTGTACGAGCGGTGTCTGGCGAGGCGGGTCGAGTTCGTCTTCGGGGCCGAGGTCACCCGGGTGCTGGAGAAGGACGGGCGGGCGGCGGGGATCGAGCTGGCCGACGGTCAGGTGGTCGACGCGGACCATGTCGTCGCCGATGTGGACCCGGCGCGGCTGCGGACCCTGACGGAGCGTCCGCTGGACGAGGACGGTGATGTGCGGGCCGACCCGGACTCACCCCGGCCGGTGCGGTTCACGCTCCTGCTGGCCCTGCGCGGCCCGCGCGAGGACGGAGCCGTGCATCGGACGGTCGTCCACGCGCCGGACCGCGAGGCCGAGTTGGACTTCCTGGCCTCCCCCGGCGGCGACGAGCCCCGCTGTCCCACGGTGACGGTGCTGCGCCCCGACGACCCCCCGCTCCGGCCGGACAGCGCGCACGAGTCCGCGGTGGTGTCCGCCGTGCTGTCGAGCGAGGCCGGCTGGGAGGACGAGAGGACGGTCCGGCGGTACACGGACTTCCTGCTCGAAGCCGCCGGACGGGCCGTTCCGGGGCTGCGGGAGCGCCTGTTGTGGCACGAGGTGCGCGGACCCGAGGACACGGTGAGCGAGACCGGCGCTCGCTTCGGCGCCGTGCCCGCTCCGTCGCTCGCCGCCGGGCAGGGCCGTTTCCTGCATCCGGCGAACACCACACGCCTGCCCGGGCTCTACCGGGTCGGCGGCTGGTCCCACCCCGGCGGCGGTCTCCCGCACGCCGGCATGTCGGGGGCGCTGGTCGCTGGACTGATCGTGGAGGGGCCGCAGTTCAGAGGGTCTCAGTAGGCTTCAGAAACGGTACTGCTCGTCGTAGCCGGCGCCCGACTGCGGCTGCTGCTGCGGCTGTTGCTGGCCGTCGCCCTGGTAGGGGTACTGCTGCTCCGCCGGGAGTTCGCCGCCGTAGGTCTCGTCGTTGCGCTGCTGCGGGACCCACACGCCGCCGGCCGGGGTCTCGGCGACATAGCCGCCGTTGCCGTACTGGTCCTGTGTGTAGCCCTGCTGGGGATACTGCTGCTGGCCGTCGTAGCCCGTGTCGTACGTGGCGCCGCCGTAGGTCTGCGTGCCGATGTACGGGTCGGAGTAGGCCGCGTACTGCTGCTGGCCGGTCGTGTCGTAGCCGTACTGCTGCTGGTCGTAGCCCGAGTAGCCGTCGTAGTTGTAGTTCTGGTCGCCAGCCTGGGCCGCAGCCGCGTAGGCCTGGTCCTGGGTCTGGCCCGCGGTGGCGTACGCCTGGTCCGTGCCCGTGTACTCGGGGTCGGTGGCGTTCGCGTACGCGGCGGTGTTGTAGACGCCGTAGGAGCCGGTGTCGTCGGGCAGGGGCTGCGGCTCGTAGACCGAGGTGGTCTCGGCGGCCGTCGGGTCGACGGGGCGGTTCGGGGTGAAGACGTCGTCGCGGTCGTAGTCGTCGTCCCGGCCGTAGGCGGCCTTGTTCTGGCCGTACTCCTGGAAGCCGCCGCCCGTGTCGAGACCGGAGGCCTCAAGGCCCGGATCCTGCTCGTCCGGTTCGCCGCCGCGGCGCTTGCTGCCGCCCGCGCCCGGTCGCCCGGAGACCGCCCAGCCGGCGTCGAAGCCGCTGCGGAACGACAGGGTGACGTAGGTCTGGCCGACGGCGAAGGCCACGGCACCCAGGCCGATCACGACGACCGAAGCCATCAGCACCCCGAGCACGACGCCCAGGAAGCCCACGAAGGCGAGCAGCCGCCAGCGCAGCCTTGCCTTGTACTGCAGCAACACCTCACCGAGCAACCACAGTGCGACGATGCCGAACGCGATGTAGAGGACCGTCCAGCCCATGTACGCCCCTCTCCCAGTGGCCGCTACGCAGTGTGTCGTATGTCCGGGCGGCCGGTCTAGGCCCGCGGTGGGTGGTGCAGGCCCAGGTTCTCGTAGATTTCCAGCGTCGCCGTGGAGTTGTTGAGCGTAATGAAGTGCAGTCCTGGCACTCCCTCGGCCAGCAGCCGGGCACAGAACTCCGTGGCGAACTCGATCCCGATCGAGCGTACAGCCGCGGGATCGTCTTTGGCTGTGAGGATTCGCTCTTTCAAACCCTCCGGGATGGCGGCGTTGCTGAGCTGCGGCAACCGCTCCAGCATCCGGACGCTGGTCACCGGCATGACCTCGGGGATGACCGGGGTGCCGCAGCCCGCGGCCTCGACGCGGTCGCGCAGCCGAAGATACGACTCCGGCTGGAAGAACATCTGGGTGATCGCGTAGTCGGCGCCGGCCCGGCACTTGTCGACGAAGTGCGCGACGTCCGTGTCCCAGTCCGGGGAGCGCGGGTGCAGCTCCGGGAAGGCGGCGACACCGACGCAGAAGTCGCCCGACTCCTTGATGAGCCGGACCAGTTCGGCCGCGTACGTCAGCCCCTGCGGGTGCGCCACCCAGTCGGCCATGGGGTCGCCTGGCGGGTCGCCGCGCACGGCGAGGATGTTGCGGATCCCGGCGTCGGCGTACTGGCCGATGATGTTGCGCAGTTCGGCGACGGAGTGGTTGACCGCGGTCAGGTGGGCGACCGGGGTGAGCGTGGTGTCGGCGACGATCTGCTCGGTCTCCTTGACGGTGCCCGCGCGGGTCGAGCCGCCGGCGCCGTAGGTCACGGAGACGAAGTCGGGGGCGACGGCCTCGACCCTCCGCAACGCGCTCCACAGGTTCCGCTCGCCCTTGGGGGTCTTCGGCGCGGAGAACTCGAACGAGTACGTCCTCTTGCCGGTCGCGAGCATGTCGCGCACAGTTCGTGCGCGATCAGTCCTGGTGGATGCGGTTCCGAAGGCCATACCCGCAGGTTAGTCAGGGGGCGGCGGTCACCCAACCGGAACCGGAAATTTGCCTGATTTGTCGCCCTGTTGTCCACCCACCGGACACCAGCGCGACCATATGGACAGCCGTCAGAGCTGCCGGAGCCGCTTCGCGAACTCCGCCGCCGCCGCGCCGGGGTCGTCTGCCTCCGTGATCGCCCGTACGACGACGACCCGGCGGGCGCCCGCTTCGAGCACCTCGTCGAGGTTGCCGAGGTCGATGCCGCCGATGGCGAACCAGGGGCGGTCGGTGCCCAGGGCGGCCGTGTACCGGACGAGGTCGAGGCCGGGGGCGTGGCGGCCGGGCTTGGTGGGGGTCGGCCAGCACGGGCCCGTGCAGAAGTAGTCCACGCCCTCCTGGACGGCGGCTGCGGCGGCCTCCTGCTCGGCGTGGGTGGAGCGGCCGGTCAGGACGTCCTCGCCGAGGATCGCGCGGGCCGCGGGCACCGGGAGGTCGCCCTGGCCCAGGTGCAGTACGTCGGCGCGGGCGGCGTGGGCGACGTCCGCGCGGTCGTTGACCGCGAGGAGCCTGCCGTGCCGGGCGCAGGCTTCGGCGAAGACCTGGAGGTGCTCCAGCTCCTCGGCGGCCTCCATGCCCTTGTCGCGCAGCTGCACGATGTCGACCCCGCCGGCCAGGACCGCGTCCAGGAACTCCGCGAGGTCGCCCTGGCGCCGGCGGGCGTCCGTGCAGAGGTAGACCCGGGCGTCGGCGAGTTCCGCGCGGGTGGCGGCTGCGGCGGTGTCGGGCATGCGGGTGTCCCCCGTTGTCGTTGCGTGGTGGTGTCGCGTACGGGCCGCGGGCAGGGCCTCTTCGAGCAGGTCCCCGCGGCCCGTACACCGGTCGGTCGTCCGGGTCAGACGGCGAGCGCCTGGGCGCGGCGCTTCACCTCCGTGCCGCGATTCTCACTCAGCGCCTGCGCGGGGGTGCCGGGCAGGCTCGGGTCGGGGGTGAAGAGCCATTCGAGCATCTCTTCGTCGGAGAAGCCGTCGTCCCGCAGGAGCGTCAAGGTCCCGGTGAGGCCCTTGACGACCTTCTGCTCGGCCCCGTCGATGAAGGCGGCGGGGACGTGCAGCGCGCGGTTCTCACCACGGCGTACGGCGATGACTTGGCCGTCCTTGACCAGCTGCCGCACGCGCGTCACCTCGATATCGAGCATCTCTGCGATGTCGGGCAGCGTGAGCCAGGCGGGGACGAGAGCTTCGGTCTTTGCGTCAATCTCGGTCACGTAAACAGCGTGCCATCCCGGACTGACAGTCGGAAGTCGGGCCGGTCCGACCCGGGGGGACGAACTAGGCGATAGCCGCCTTCATCGGGAGAGAAGCGTCCGCCAGCAGCTCGGGATTCACCGGGGTCGCCGACTCGATCAGACGGCGGCCCTGGGCCAGGTCACGGGGGCGGCCGACCGCCAGGAGGGCCACCAGACGGTCCCCGCGCAGCCAGCAGACGCTCCACGCCGGGGCGGACGGGTCGCCGCGCCACAGGGTGGTGTCGGCGGACGCGTGGTGGCCGGCGTACTGGACGAACCGGCCGAACTGCTCGGACCAGAAGTACGGCACCGGGTCGTAGACCGCCGGGGTCTCCCCGACGATGTTCGCGGCGACCGTGCGCGGGCCCTGGAGGGCGTTGTCCCAGTGGTGGACGAGAAGTCGCTCGCCGTACCTTCCCGAAGGGAAGGAGGCGCAGTCGCCGACCGCGTACACGTCCGGTACCGAGGTGCGCAGCCCGTCGTCGGCCAGGACCTCGCGGTGTGCGCCCAGTTCGATGCCGGAGCCCGTCAGCCAGGCGGTGGCGGGGCGGGCGCCGATGCCGACCACCACGGCGCCGGCGGGCAGCCGTGAGCCGTCGTCGAGGACCACCGTGCCGGGTTCGATGCGCTCCACGCGTGCGTGCGTCCGCAGCGAGGCTCCGGCGTCGGCGTACCAGGCGGCCATCGGCGCGGCCACCTCGGCGGGCAGCGCGCCCGCCAGCGGCCGGTCGGCGGCTTCTACGACGGTCACCGCGCAGCCCGCCTCGCGCGCGGCCGTGGCGAACTCGGCGCCGATCCAGCCCGCGCCGACGACCACGATGTCGTGCTGCCGGGCGAGCACGGGCCGCAGCCGCTCGGCGTCGTCCAGGGTGCGGAGCAGATGCACGCCGGGGATGCCGTCGGCGCCCGGCAGCCGGATCGGTTCGGCACCGGTGGCGAGGACGAGGACGTCGTAAGGCACCGGCCCTTCAGCCGTGTCCAGTTCGTGGTCGGCGGGGCGCAGGCCCAACACCTCGCGCCCCAGCTGCACTTCGATGCCGAGCGCCTCGAAGTCGACGTCGAAGGCGGAGCCCTCGGCCTTGCCGAGCAGGACGGCCTTGGACAGCGGGGGCCGGTCGTACGGCTGATGGGGTTCGGCGCCGATCAGGGTGACGGTGCCGGTGAAGCCCTGTTCCCGGAGGGCGACCGCGGTCTGCACCCCGGCCATGCCCGCGCCGACGACGACCACGCGCCGCCCTGCTGTCGTGCCCTGTTCCCGCGTCTGCTCACTCACTCGATCACCATAGACACCTGACAATTTGTCAGTCAGCGGGCGCGTCAGGTGACCTGTTCCACACCGCTCGTCCCGCCGCCGTGTCGCGACGTCGCCGCCCGCGGACTCGGCCCAGGTCTCGCGGAGGCTCCCTTACCGACACATACGGCACGGGCTAGGGTGGCCGAGGTAAAGCACTCGCGGGAGTCCGGACGACCGGGCTGAGAGGGAGGCTGGCGGCCTCCGACCGTACGAACCTGATCCGGGTCATGCCGGCGAAGGGAGGGGCTGGACGCCCATGCCTACACGTAGCTCAGACGTCCTCGTCGTCGGGGGCGGGATCATCGGCCTGGTCACGGCCTGGCGCGCGGCTCAACGCGGGTTCGCCACGGCCGTAGTGGACCCCGAGCCGGGCGGCGGGGCCGCCCAGGTGGCCGCCGGGATGCTGGCCGCCGTCACCGAACTCCACTACGGCGAGCAGACCCTGCTCGCCCTGAACCTCGCGTCGGCGCAGCGCTACCCGGACTTCGCGGCCGAGCTGACCGACCTCACCGGCCTCGACCTCGGCTACCGCCGCTGCGGCACGCTCGCTGTCGCCCTGGATGCCGACGACCGCGCCCATCTGCGCGAACTGCATGCCCTGCAGCACCGGTCGGGCCTGGACTCCGAGTGGCTGTCCGGGCGCGAGTGCCGACGCCTGGAGCCGATGCTCGCGCCGGGCGTGCGCGGGGGGCTCAGGGTCGACGGCGACCACCAGGTCGACCCGCGGCGGCTGGCGGGCGCGCTGGTGGCCGCCTGCGAGCGCGCCGGGGTCGTCTTCCACCGGACGTGGGCCGAGCGGCTCACGGTCGAGCGGGACCGCGCCACGGGGGTCGTCACGCGCGAGGGCGAGGCACTGGGCGCGGGCGAGGCACTGGGCGCGGGCCAGGTGGTCCTCGCCGGCGGCAGCCTCAGCGGGCGGCTGAAGGGGGTCCCTGACGACGTCCTGCCACCCGTACGGCCGGTGAAGGGGCAGGTGCTGCGGCTGACCGTGCCGGAGCGCTACGCGCCGTTCCTGAGCCGCACCGTGCGGGCCGTGGTGCGCGGCAGCCACGTGTACCTGGTGCCGCGCGAGAACGGCGAACTGGTCGTCGGCGCGACCAGCGAAGAACTGGGCTGGGACACAACCGTGACAGCCGGCGGTGTCTACGAACTGCTGCGCGACGCCCACGAGCTGGTCCCCGGCATCACCGAACTGCCGCTCACCGAGACCCGGGCCGGACTGCGCCCCGGCTCCCCCGACAACGCGCCGCTGCTCGGCCCGACCGAACTTCCGGGACTGCTGCTGGCCACCGGGCACTACCGCAACGGCGTGCTGCTCACCCCGGTCACCGGCGACGCCCTGGCACACGCGCTGACCACCGGTGAACTCCCGGACGAGGCACGCCCGTTCACACCGAGGCGATTCGGCGCCGGAGCACTCCTGGAGCAGCCCGTATGAACGTCTCCGTCAACGGAGAGCCCCAGGAGATCGCTCCCGGCACGGCTCTCGACACCCTCGTGCGGACCCTGACCCCGTCGCCCTCCGGCGTGGCCGCCGCCCTCAACGAAACCGTCGTCCCGCGCGCGGAGTGGCCGTCGACGTCCCTCTCCGAGGGAGACCGCGTCGAGGTCCTCACCGCCGTCCAAGGAGGCTGACCCATGGCCGACGACCCCTTCGTCCTCGGTGGTACGTCCTTCACGTCCCGGCTGATCATGGGCACCGGCGGTGCGCCCAGCCTCGACGTCCTGGAGCGCGCGCTGGTGGCCTCCGGTACGGAGCTCACGACGGTCGCGATGCGGCGCGTAAACGCTTCCGTGCACGGCTCGGTGCTGTCCGTCCTGGAGCGGCTCGGTATCCGGGTGCTGCCCAACACCGCGGGCTGCTTCACGGCGGGCGAGGCGGTGCTGACGGCGCGGCTGGCGCGGGAGGCGCTCGGGACGGACCTGGTCAAGCTGGAGGTCATCGCGGACGAGCGGACACTGCTGCCGGACCCGATCGAGCTGCTCGACGCCGCCGAGACCCTGGTCGACGACGGTTTCACGGTGCTGCCGTACACGAACGACGATCCCGTGCTGGCGCGGAAGCTGGAGGACGTCGGGTGTGCGGCGATCATGCCGTTGGGGTCACCGATCGGTTCCGGGCTCGGTATCCGCAACCCGCACAACTTCCAGCTGATCACCGAGCACGCGCGTGTGCCGGTGATTCTGGACGCGGGGGCGGGTACGGCGTCCGACGCGGCGTTCGCGATGGAGCTGGGGTGTGCGGGGGTGATGCTCGCCTCGGCGGTGACGCGGGCGCAGGAGCCGGTGTTGATGGCGTCGGCGATGCGGAGCGCGGTGGAGGCGGGGAGGTTGGCGTTCCGGGCGGGGCGTATCCCTCGTCGGCATTTCGCAGAGGCGTCCTCTCCTGCGGAGGGCCTGGCACGGTTCGACCCTGAACGCCCGGCCTTCTGATCTCCCACCCGCGCACCACCCGTTTCCAGTCCGTCGAGTGGTGAACCTTTCCCGTGGGGGTCCCGCCGTCGGCGGCTGGCCGTGCGTGGGATGCGTCACAGGTCCGCTGCAGTACCGCCCCGATCCTGGCCGAAAAGGCGGTGCTGTCAGCGTCGGCTCGTACACTCACCTGCGTGGATACGACCCTTCATGACCCTCTCGTCGGGCAGTTGCTCGACGGCCGGTATCGCGTCGACGCGCGGATCGCCGTCGGCGGGATGGCCACGGTCTACCGGGCCGTGGACACCCGCCTGGATCGGGTTCTCGCGCTCAAGGTGATGCACCCGGGGCTGGCGGCCGACGCCCACTTCGTCGACCGGTTCATCCGCGAGGCCAAGTCGGTCGCGCGGCTGGCGCATCCGAACGTGGTGCAGGTCTTCGACCAGGGCGCCGACCGGTCGTACGTCTATCTGGCGATGGAGTACGTCGCCGGCTGCACCCTGCGCGACGTCCTGCGTGAGCGCGGGGCGCTGCAGCCGCGGGCCGCGCTGGACATCCTGGAGCCGGTGCTCGCCGCGCTCGGTGCCGCGCACCGGGCCGGGTTCGTGCACCGGGACATGAAGCCGGAGAACGTGCTCATAGGGGACGACGGCCGGGTCAAGGTCGCCGACTTCGGGCTGGTCAGGTCCGTGGACACGGTCACCAGCACCACGGGGTCCGTGCTCGGCACGGTGTCGTATCTCGCGCCGGAGCAGATCGAGGGCACCACCGCCGACCCCCGGGTCGACGTGTACGCGTGCGGTGTCGTCCTGTACGAGATGCTGACCGGCCAGAAGCCGCACGACGGGGACTCCGCCGCGATCGTGCTCTACAAGCACCTGCACGAGGACGTCCCGCCGCCCTCGGCGCTCGTGCCGGGGCTGGCGTACGAGCTGGACGAGCTGGTCGCCACCGCCACCGCGCGCACCCCGGACCTCCGGCCCTACGACGCGGTCGCGCTGTTCGGTCTTGTCCGCGAGGCGCGGTCGAGGCTGAGCGCCGAGCAGCTGGACGCGGTGCCGCCGCAGGCGCTGACCTCGGAGTATCCCAACGCCGAGAACCGTACGAGCGTGATCCCGCGCTCGCTGACCGTGCCGCGTCCGCTGCCCGTGAACGAGGACGACGAGCCCGGTGACCCCTTCAACCGGACCAGCCGGTTCGAGAGCGGGCCGCCCATGCCGCCCCGGCGGCGCGAGGCGCGGCGGCCCCGGCGCGGGCTGCTGGCCATCGTCGCCGCCCTGCTGCTGATCGTCGGGGTCGGGGCCGGGGTCTGGTACATCAACTCCGGCCAGTTCACCAAGGTCCCGCCGCTGCTGGCGAAGACCGAGACGCAGGCGAGGGAGCGGCTGAAAGACGCCGGTCTCGACGTGAAGTCGGTCAAGCATGCCTACAGCGACACCGTGAAGCGCGGCACCGTCATCAGCACCGACCCGGTGGCCGGCGCCCGCATCCGGGACAACGACTCGGTGGCTCTGACCGTCTCGGACGGCCCGGAGACCGTGAAGGTGCCCGGTCTGGAGGGCTACGCCCTGGGCAAGGCGCAGGCCCTGCTGAAGACGGACGGGCTGGCGGCCGGCATGGTCACCAGGGAGTTCAGCGACGACGTCCCCAAGGGCTTCGTCATCAGCACGGACCCGACGGCGGGCACGAAACGCCACGCGGGCTCGGCGATAGCCCTGACCGTCAGCAAGGGCAGCGCGATCGACGTGCCCGACGTCACCGGTGAGGACCTGGACGAGGCGAAGTCGGACCTGCAGGACGCCGGTCTCAAGGTGACGGTTTCGGCCACCGAGATCACCTCGGAGTACGACGCGGGCCAGGTCGCCCAGCAGACCCCGGCCGGCGACAGCCAGGCCGCCGAGGGCGACACGGTGACGCTGACGGTGTCCAAGGGCCCGGAGATGGTCGAGGTCCCGAGCGTGGTCGGCGCGAGCGTCGACGCCGCGACGAAGCTCCTTGAGCAGTCCGGCTTCAAGGTCAAGGAGGACCGGGGCATCCTGGGCCTGTTCGGCGACACAGTGAAGAGCCAGTCCGTGGACGCGGGCGAGCAGGCCGCCAAGGGGTCGACGATCACGATCACCATCCGGTGACGGGGGCGGCACGCGCGCGTGACACCCTGGCCGGGTGAGCACCCAGCACCTCTCCCCCACCGCCCCCGGGCTCCCCTCCCCCGCCCCTCGGCTCCTTTCCCGCAACCCCGTCGGCGGCCATGTCCCCGTGGCCGGCGGCCTCCACTCCGTGGGCCTGTCCTACGCCCGTGAGCTGGCCGCCGAGACCGTGCAGGTCTTCGTCGCCAACCCGCGCGGCTGGGCGACGCCGGTCGGGAACCCGCGCCAGGACGAGGAGTTCCGCGCGGCCTGCGAGGCCGACTCGATCCCGGCGTACGTGCACGCCCCGTACCTGATCAACTTCGGCTCGCACACCGAGGCCACCGTAGAAAAGTCCGTTGATTCGCTACGGCACTCGCTGCGGCGCGGGCGGGAGATCGGGGCGCTCGGCGTCGTCGTGCACACCGGGAGTGCGACGGGCGGGCGGGAGCGGTCCGTGGCGCTGGCCCAGGTGCGGGAGCATCTGCTGCCGCTGCTGGACGAGTTGACCCACGACGACGACCCGTTCCTGCTCCTTGAGTCGACGGCCGGTCAGGGCTCGTCCCTGTGCTCCCGGACCTGGGACTTCGGGCCGTACTTCGAGGCGCTGGACGCGCATCCGAAGCTGGGCGTGTGCCTGGACACGTGCCACATCTTCGCCGCCGGGCACGACCTGACCGGCCCGACCGGCATGCATCAGACGCTCGACCTGCTGGTGGACACGGTCGGTGAGGGACGGCTGAAACTGATCCACGCCAACGACTCCAAGGACGTCGTCGGCGCCCACAAGGACCGCCACGAGAACATCGGCTCCGGGCACATCGGCGAGGATCCGTTCCGCGCGCTGATGACCCACCCGGCGACCGCGGGCGTACCGCTGATCATCGAGACGCCCGGCGGCAGGGAAGGGCACGCGGCGGACGTGGAGCGGCTGAAGAAGCTCAGGGACTCATAGCTCGGGACCCTCGCCGGGTCCCTCCTGGTACGAGTACCGCTGCTCCTGCCAGGGGTCGCCCACGTTGTGGTAGCCCCGCTCCTCCCAGAAGCCCCGCCGGTCCGCCGTCATGTACTCGACGCCGCGGACCCACTTCGGGCCCTTCCAGGCGTACAGGTGGGGGACGACCAGGCGGAGCGGGAAGCCGTGTTCCGCGGTGAGGAGTTCGCCGTCCTTGTGGGTGGCGAAGATGGTGCCGTCGGCGGCGAAGTCGGCGAGCCGGAGGTTGGCGCTGAAGCCGTACTCCGCCCACACCATCACATGGGTGACGGCCGCTGCCGGCGGGGCGGTCTCCAGGATGGTGCGGGCGGGGATGCCACCCCATTCGGCGCCGAGCATGCTGAACTTCGTGACGCAGTGCAGGTCGGCCACGACCGAGTCGTAGGGCAGGGCCGTGAACTCTTCGTGGTTCCAGCAGTGCTTGTCACCGTCGGCCGTAGCGCCGAAGACCCTGAACTCCCAGCGCTCGGGGCGGAACTTGGGCACCGGGCCGTAGTGGGTGACCGGCCAGCCGCGCTGGAGCCGCTGGCCCGGTGGAAGCTCGGGCTGTTCGACCCCTCTCTGACCCATGACTCCATCCTGACAGACCCGGGGCGATGCACATGACCGGCTCTGGGCGGATTCGGGCAACTCCTACTAAGCATGCACTTACTGGACGGCCTCTTCGCGCCGGTGCAATCATGCGGCGCAACCCGCCAGTTCCCCCCGTTTTGGAAGGAGCCTCTGCGATGCAGGGCGACCCCGAGGTCCTTGAGTTCCTGAACGAGCAGCTCACCGGTGAGCTGACCGCGATCAACCAGTACTGGCTGCACTACCGCATCCAGGACAACAACGGCTGGACCAAGCTCGCCAAGTACACGCGTGAAGAGTCCATCGACGAGATGAAGCACGCGGACAAGATCACCGAGCGCATCCTGATGCTCGACGGTCTGCCGAACTACCAGCGGCTGTTCCACGTGCGGGTCGGCCAGACGGTCACCGAGATGTTCCAGGCGGACCGGCAGGTGGAGGTCGAGGCGATCGACCGCCTCAAGCGCGGGATCGAGGTGATGCGCACGAAGGGCGACATCACGTCGGCCAACATCTTCGAGGACATCCTTGAGGACGAGGAGCACCACATCGACTACCTCGACACGCAGCTGCAGCTGATCGAGCAGCTCGGCGAGGCGCTCTACATCGCGCAGCAGATCGAGCAGCCCAGCTAGGGTCTGCCCCTAAGCGGCTTCGTCCAGGTCGGCGAAGACCGGCGCGCCCTCTTCCGCGAGATCGCGGCGCGGGCAGCTGCCGCGGCCGAGGATCGCCTGGATCCGGCGGACGCACGAACCGCAGTCGGTACCGGCCTTGCAGGCGGAGGCGATCTGGCGGGGCGTGCAGGCACCCCCACCCGCGTGCTGCTGGACCTGCGCCTCGGTCACCTGGAAGCAACTGCAGACGTACACGCGGATTCACCTCCCGCCGGAACTTGATAAGGCCAACCTAACCTTACCCGGCCCGCAGGAGCTGTAAAAGTGCCGTGGGGCGGGGATCGTATGTGATCCCCGCCCCACGGCATACTGCTGTAACAGGTGAAACCGCTACTGGTCCCTGTACATCTCGGCGACGAGGAAGGCCAGGTCGAGCGACTGGCTGCGGTTCAGCCGGGGGTCGCAGGCCGTCTCGTAGCGCTGGTGCAGGTCGTCGACGAAGATCTCGTCGCCGCCGCCCACGCACTCGGTGACATCGTCGCCGGTGAGCTCGACGTGGATGCCGCCCGGGTGGGTGCCGAGGCCCTTGTGGACCTCGAAGAAGCCCTTCACCTCGTCGAGCACGTCGTCGAAGCGGCGGGTCTTGTGGCCGGAGGCCGCCTCGTACGTGTTGCCGTGCATCGGGTCGGTGATCCAGGCCACGGTCGCGCCGGACGCGGTGACCTTCTCGACCAGCTCGGGCAGCTTGTCGCGGACCTTGTCCGCGCCCATCCGCACGATGAAGGTGAGCCGGCCGGGCTCGCGGTCCGGGTCGAGGCGCTCGATGTACTGCAGCGCGTCCTCGGCGGTCGTCGTCGGGCCGAGCTTGATGCCGATCGGGTTGCGGATCTGGGAGGCGAACTCGATGTGCGCGCCGTCCAGTTGACGGGTGCGCTCGCCGATCCACACCATGTGCCCGGAGACGTCGTAGAGCTTGCCGGTGCGGGAGTCGACCCGGGTCAGGGCCGACTCGTAGTCCAGCAGGAGCGCCTCGTGCGAGGCGTAGAACTCGACGGTCTTGAACTCCTCCGGGTCGGTGCCGCAGGCCCGCATGAAGTTCAGCGCGTTGTCGATCTCCCGCGCGAGCTGCTCGTAGCGCTGGCCTGACGGGGACGACTTCACGAAGTCCTGGTTCCAGGCGTGCACCTGGCGCAGGTCGGCGTAGCCGCCGGTGGTGAAGGCGCGGACCAGGTTGAGCGTGGAGGCGGACGCGTTGTACATCCGCTTCAGGCGCTCGGGGTCCGGGATGCGGGACTTCTCGTCGAAGGCGAAGCCGTTGACCGAGTCGCCGCGGTACGTCGGCAGCGTCACGCCGTCACGGGTCTCGGTGCCCTTCGAGCGCGGCTTCGAGTACTGGCCGGCGATACGGCCGACCTTCACGACCGGCACCGAGGCGGCGTACGTGAGTACGGCGCCCATCTGGAGCAGGGTCTTCAGCTTGTTGCGGATGTGGTCGGCGGACACCGCGTCGAAGGCCTCGGCACAGTCGCCGCCCTGGAGGAGGAACGCCTCTCCCTTGGCGACGGCCGCCAACCGGGCGCGCAGCTGGTCGCACTCGCCCGCGAAGACGAGCGGCGGATACGACGCGAGGTCCGCGATCACTGCGCGCAGAGCCTCGGTGTCGGGGTACTCGGGCTGCTGCGCCGCGGGCAGGTCTCGCCAGGTGTTGCCAGCGCTCGCGCTGGTCTTAGCGTTCACGGTCACGCCCTCAACATTACGGGGTCGTGTCGAGCAATTTTCGCGCGGCTCGACAGGTGAGATGCCCGCGCGCTCAGGTGGGCGTGGGGTATGGTGCCTCGCATGTTCGCGCATTCGACTCAGAACTGGTGGTGGACCGCTCATCCGGCGGCCCACTGACTGCGCGTACTCGACCGTACTTCGCAAAGGCCGCCCGAGGGGCGGCCTTCGGTGTGTCCGGGGTCCGTTCCTCTCCACGAGAAGGAACCAGGGACCCATGCATCTGGACGACCTGCTCCGCGACTCCCGCCCGTTCGCCCTGCTGCGCCGTCGCACTCCGGGCCACGACCAGGACGTGATCGAGGTCATGATCGGCCCGGTCGCCTCCTACGACCGTCTCGCCGACCTCCCCGACGAGGGCCTGGCCCTGATCCCCTACCGCCAGATCCGCGAACGCGGCTTCGACGTCCGCGACGACGGCACCCCGCTGACCTTCCTCACCCCCGAGGAGTCGTACGAGATCCCGCTCGCCGACGCCCTGGAGCAGTTGCCCGCGCACGACGTCCGGGTCGAGGGCGGGGGCTTCGACGTCGACGACGAGGCGTACGGCGAGATCGTGGGGCGGGTGCTGCGGGAGGAGATCGGGCGGGGCGAGGGCGCCAACTTCGTCATCCGGCGGACGTACGAGGGGGAGATCCCGGGGTACGGCAGGGCCGACGCGCTGGCGTTGTTCCGGCGGCTGCTGGTGGGTGAGCGGGGTGCCTACTGGACGTTCGTCGTGCACACCGGGGAGCGGACGCTCGTGGGCGCGAGCCCCGAGGTGCACGTCCGGATGTCCGGCGGGACCGTCGTGATGAACCCGATCAGCGGGACGTACCGCTATCCGGCCGAGGGGCCGACGCCCGAGCACCTGCTCTCCTTCCTCGCCGACGGCAAGGAGATCGAGGAGCTGTCGATGGTCGTCGACGAGGAACTCAAGATGATGTGCACGGTCGGCGACATGGGCGGGGTCGTGGTCGGCCCGCGCCTGAAGGAGATGGCCCATCTCGCGCACACCGAGTACGAGTTGCGCGGCCGTTCCTCGCTGGACGTGCGCGAGGTCCTGAAGGAGACGATGTTCGCGGCGACCGTCACCGGGTCGCCCGTGCAGAACGCCTGCCGGGTCATCGAGCGGCACGAGGTCGGCGGGCGCGGCTACTACGGCGCCGCCCTGGCCCTGCTCGGCCACGACTCCGGCGGCGCCCAGACCCTCGACTCCCCCATCCTCATCCGCACCGCCGACATCGACACGGCCGGCCGGCTGCGGGTGCCGGTCGGCGCCACCCTCGTCCGCGGTTCGGACCCGGCGAGCGAGGTCGCGGAGACCCACGCGAAGGCGGCGGGAGTGCTGGCGGCTCTGGGCGTACGACCGTCCCGGCCCCGGGACGAGGACTCGCGTCCCCGGCTGGCCGACGACCCACGCGTGCGTGCCGCGCTCGACGGTCGCCGCACCTCCCTCGCCCCGTTCTGGCTGCGGATGCAGGAGCGGTCCGAGGAGCTGACCGGGCACGCGCTGGTCGTCGACGGGGAGGACACCTTCACGGCGATGCTCGCGCACGTGCTGCGGTCGAGCGGGCTCAATGTGACCGTGCGGCGGTACGACGAGGAAGGGCTGCGGGAGGCGGTGCTCGCGCACGAGGGGCCCGTGGTGCTGGGGCCGGGGCCGGGTGACCCCTCCGACATGGCCGACCCGAAGATGCGGTTCCTGCGGGCGCTGACCGCCGAGGTCGTCCGGGAGAACCGGCACGGCGTCCTCGGCGTGTGCCTCGGGCACGAGCTGATCGCGGCGGAGCTGGGCCTGGAGATCGTACGGAAGGAGGTTCCGTACCAGGGGGCGCAGACGGTGATCGATCTGTTCGGGCGGGAGGAGACCGTCGGCTTCTACAACAGCTTCGTGGCGCGCTGCGACGACGAGGCCGCCGTCGAGCTGGGTGCCCATGGCGTGGAGGTGAGCCGGAGCGGGTCGGACGAGGTGCATGCGCTGCGCGGTCCCGGGTTCGCCGGGGTGCAGTTCCACCCCGAGTCCGTCCTGACGCTCAACGGGGCAGTTGTCGTACGGGAGTTGGTGGGTCAGCTGCGTGGGACGAGCGCGGGGTCGGTGGAGCGCCGGACGGGCTGAGTTGCCCGGCCGACGCCCGGAGTGCGGCCACGGCTCAGCCGAAGAACACCCCGACCTCCTCGTACAGCTTCGGGTCGACCGTCTTCAGCTGGGCCGTGGCCTCCGCGATCGGTACGCGGACGATGTCCGTGCCGCGCAGGGCGACCATCTTGCCGAAGTCGCCGTCGCGGACGGCCTCGATGGCGTGCAGGCCGAAGCGGGTGGCGAGCCAGCGGTCGAAGGCGCTGGGGGTGCCGCCGCGCTGGACGTGCCCGAGGACGGTGGTGCGGGCCTCCTTGCCGGTGCGCTTCTCCAGCTCCTTGGCCAGCCATTCGCCGACCCCGGAGAGGCGGACGTGCCCGAAGGAGTCGAGGGTCCCGTCCTTCAGTACGACGTCGCCGTCCTTGGGCATGGCCCCCTCCGCGACGACCACTATCGGGGCGTACGACGCTTTGAAGCGGGAGGTGATCCAGGCGCACACCTGGTCGACGTCGAAGCGCTGCTCGGGGATGAGGATGACGTTCGCGCCGCCCGCGAGGCCGGAGTGGATGGCGATCCAGCCGGTGTGCCGGCCCATCACCTCGCAGACGAGGATCCGCATGTGCGACTCGGCGGTGGTGTGCAGCCGGTCGATCGCCTCGGTGGCGATGCCGACGGCGGTGTCGAAGCCGAAGGTGTAGTCGGTGGCGGACAGGTCGTTGTCGATGGTCTTCGGTACGCCGACGCAGGGCACCCCGCTCTCGTCCCACAGCCGCGCGGCCACCCCGAGGGTGTCCTCGCCGCCGATCACGATGAGCGCGTCGACCTCCTGCGCGGCGAGGTTGGCCTTGATGCGGCTGATGCCGTTCTCCAGCTTCAGCGGGTTGGTGCGGGAGGAGCCGAGGATGGTGCCGCCGCGGGGCAGGATGCCGCGCACCGCGGGAATGTCGAGCCGGACGGTGTCGCCTTCGAGTGGACCTCGCCAGCCGTCCCGGTAGCCGACGAAGCCGTAGCCGTACTCCTGTACGCCCTTGCGGACGATGCCCCGGATGACGGCGTTGAGTCCGGGGCAGTCGCCGCCTCCGGTCAGTACTCCGACGCGCATGGAAATATCCCTTCGCCGCGGTTTCCTGTGAGAGCCACGCTAATGGTGATCCAGGTCACAGAGGGATGGGCGGGAAGGTCAATTCCGAGATCAAGTGCGGTGAATTGTCGGGTAGTTGATCTACCGACCTGGCTACGCGTCGTCGAGGCCGCGCTCTATCGCGTACCGGACCAGCTCGACCCGGTTGTGCAACTGGAGCTTGCCCAGGGTGTTTTGGACGTGGTTCTGGACCGTGCGGTGCGAGATGACCAGGCGTTCGGCGATCTGCTTGTAGCTCAGGCCCTTGGCGACCAGGCGCAGTACTTCGGTTTCCCTGTCGGTGAGTTGGGGCGCCTTGGGCTCGTCGCTGTCGGCGGCCGGTGCCGGGTCGGAGGCGAGGCGGCGGTACTCGCCGAGGACCAGTCCGGCGAGGCCGGGGGTGAACACCGGGTCGCCGACCGCTGTTCGGCGCACCGCGTCCAACAGCTCTTCCGTGGACGCCGACTTGAGCAGATAGCCGGTCGCGCCGGACTTCACCGCCTCCAGTACGTCGGCGTGCTCGCCGCTCGCGGAGAGGACCAGGACGCGCAACGCCGGGTTGGCGCCCACCAGTTCCTTGCAGACCTGGACGCCGGGCATCTGCGGCAGGTTCAGGTCGAGGACGAGGACGTCGGGGGCGGCGGCCTTGGCCCGGCGCACCGCCTGCTCGCCGTCCCCGGCGGTGGCGACCACGTCGAAGCCGGACTCGGCCAGGTCGCGGGCGACGGCGTCGCGCCACATCGGGTGGTCGTCGACCACCATGACCCTGATCGGGCCCTGCTGCTCACTCATCGTGTCCCCGCCTTCCCCCGCGCTTTCGGTACCTTCAGCTCAACTTCCGTGCCCTGTCCGGGAATCGAGACCAGCTCGGCGCTGCCGCCGAGGTGCCGCAGCCGTCCCCGGATCGACAGGGCGACCCCGAGCCGCCCCTCCCCCTCGGCCTGCGCGAGCCGGCCCTCGGGGATGCCGGGCCCGTCGTCCCGCACGGTCACGACGACCTCGCCGGGCTCGTCCTCGACCAGGATCCAGGCGCGGGCGTCCGCACCGGCGTGCCTGCGCACATTGTCCAGGGCGGCACCGACAGCGGCGGCCAACTCCTTCGCCGCGGGCGCGGGCAGCGGCACCGGGGCACCGGGCTCGGCGAAACTCACCTTCGCGGCGGCGTACGGGGCGAGCAGCGCCCGCAGATCGACCGGCCCGTCGTCATCGGGCGCTTCCGCTTCTACCTCTACGGCTCTGACGACCGCGCCCTCCGCCGCGTCCAGCGAGACCCGGGACACGGGCACCAGGGCGCCGGAGACCAGGGTGCGCAGCGCGACCTCCTGCTCGCCCGCCATCCGGCCCAGCTCGCCCGCCTCGCCGCCGAGCACGGCACCGCGCCGCTGCACCATGGCCAGCACCTGGAGGACGCCGTCGTGGATGTCCCGGGCGAGGCGCTCCCGTTCCCGGGTGGCGGCCTCGATCTCCAGGGCGCGGGCGAGGGTGCGCTCGGAGGCGCGGGCGACCTCCACGACGTAGCCGATGGCGATGGAGGCGACCCAGACGAGGACGACGTTGTGGACGGTGTCGCGGGCCGGGGAGCCGCGCTCGATCAGGTTGGCGACGGCGACCGGTGTGGAGGCGAACACGGCCCAGCGCCAGCCGCCCTTGATGGCGTAGGCGAGGACCGAGCCGGCGGTCCATATCGACGGCAGGGTGGGACCGCCGCTTGAGATGTGGTGGTCGTCGGCCGCGAGCGGGGTGAGGACTATGCCGGTCAGCGCGATAGCGAGGTCGACGGCGAGGAAGCGCTTGGTGCAGGCGACCGCGCTCTGCACCCGGGGCAGGGTGGCGAGCGTCCAGACGAACAGGACGACGTAAAAGGCGATGGCGATGCCGGGGCGGTCGAACTCGTCGTAGGCGCTGGCGAACAGCCCGATCGCGTACAGCATGGTCAGCACGCGGTAGCCGCTCAGGGCACGCCAGAGCGGCTGCTCGACGGACATTCTGACGACGCGTACCTGCTTGGCCATCTCCCCCACCCCCGACACAGACTCCGGCCCGCCTATGGGCTGGTCTGTTCCTTCTCCGCTTGTGCGAGCGCGGCCTTGGCCGCCTTGTCCGCTTCCTTGTCGGCCTTCGCCGCGTCCGCGATCTGCCGCTTGGCGGCGGTCGCGTAGATGTCGACGTACTCCTGGCCGGAGAGCTTCATGATCTCGTACATGACCTCGTCGGTCACCGCGCGGAGGACGAAGCGGTCGTGCTCCATGCCGTTGTACCGGCTGAAGTCGAGCGGCTTGCCGATCCGGATGCCGGGACGCATCAGCTTCGGCATGACCTTCCCGGGCGGCTGGATCTTCTCCGTGTCGATCATCGCGACCGGGATGACCGGCGCTCCGGAGGCGAGCGCCACGCGCGCGAGGCCGCCGGGTTTGCCGCGGTAGAGCCGGCCGTCCGGGGAGCGCGTGCCCTCCGGATAGATACCGAACAGTTCACCGCGCTCCAAGACGTCGATCCCGGCCTTGATCGCGGCCTCGCCAGCCCCGCGCGCACCGGAGCGGTCCACCGGAAGCTGGCCGGCGCCCTTGAAGAACGCGGCCGTCAGCTTGCCCTTCACCCCGGGCGTCGTGAAGTACTCGGCCTTCGCGATGAAGGTCACCTTGCGGTCCAGGACCGCGGGCAGGAAGAACGAGTCCGAGAACGAGAGGTGATTGCTCGCCAGGATGGCGGCACCCTCGTCCGGAATGTTCTCCAGGCCCTCCACCCAGGGTCGGAAGGCGACCTTCAGCGGTCCCCCGATGGCGACCTTCATCGTGCCGTACAACAACCGAGTGCCTCCCGTATCCGTCGATCAGACCTTAACCCGGAGCACCGTCAAAGGACCCGACGACCCTGGTCGGTGTCAGTGCGGTCGCGTACGGTTAACCGCACCTGGACTTGTTCAGACCCCTCTCATGAACACGCGTCTCACCACCACGCCCCTCTCATGAACAGGAGACCGAAGGTGCCGGTCCTCCCCGGAGCCGAGCCGTACCGCCACGAGGGCGGGGAGGTCGGAGTTCTCCTCTGCCACGGCTTCACCGGTTCCCCGCAGTCGCTGCGCCCCTGGGCGGAGTATCTGGCCGAGCGCGGCCTCACCGTCTCGCTGCCGCTGCTGCCCGGGCACGGCACCCGCTGGGAGGACATGCAGCTCACCGGCTGGCAGGACTGGTACGCGGAGGTGGACCGCGAGCTGCGCGCCCTGCGTGAGCGCTGCTCGCAGGTCTTCGTCGCGGGTCTGTCCATGGGCGGCGCCCTGGCCCTGCGGCTGGCCGCGAAGCACGGTGACGAGATCAGCGGCGTCGTGGTCGTCAACCCGGGCATCAAGGTGCACGGCCTCGCCGCGTACGCCCTTCCGGTGGCCCGCCATCTGGTGCGTACGGCGCCGGGTATCGCCAGTGACATCGCGAAGGAGGGCAGCGAGGAGGTCGGGTACGACAAGGTGCCGCTGCACTCCGCGCACTCCCTGCGCAATTTCTTCCGGCTGGTCGACCGCGAGCTGCCTCAGGTCACCCAGCCGCTCCTGCTGCTGCACAGCTCCCAGGACCATGTGGTTCCGCCGGCCGACTCGGCCCGTGTCCTCAGCCGCGTTTCCTCGACCGACGTGACGGAAATCCTGCTGGAACAGAGCTACCACGTCGCGACGTTGGACCACGACGCGGACCGGATTTTCGAGGAGAGCTTCACGTTCATCGGCCGGCTCGCACCCAGTGTCGGCAAGCAGGCGTCCGACACGGGCCGGGTGAGCGAGCAGGAAGGGACGGCCACAGGTGGCTGAGCACGACTCCGACCGCGAGGGCCTCGAACCGGACGAGCAGGGCGTCCCGTTCGACGAGGAGGCCGCGTGGGCCGCGATCGTCGCCGGATACGGCGAGGAGCCCAAGGATCCGCCGGGCGCCAAGCCGTTCAAGTCGATCGAGGACCTGGCGCTGCTCGATCCCGAGAAGAACGACGAACAGCCCAAGGCCAAGGAACAGGGCAAGGACAAGAGCAAAGACAAGAGCAAGGACACCGGCACGGAGGAGCCGCCGGCGCCCGCCAAGCCGTTGGGCAGCTCGGTCTCCTTCGCGCCCGGTGTCGGCGGGCCTCGTGACTACACCGCGCCGGACTCCGCCGAGGAGGACTTCGACGAGGACGACGAGGGCCACTTCGTGCCGCCGGAGCCGCCCCCGCTGCCGGCCGCCGACACGACGGCCAAGTTCGCCTGGCTCGGGGTGATCGGCGGCCCGATCCTCCTGCTGCTGGCCGTGCTGCTCAGCTGGGACATGACCTGGTGGCTGGCGACCATCGGCATCGGCGGCTTCCTCGGCGGCTTCGGCACGCTGGTGATGCGGATGCGCACGGACGAGGAGGACGGCGAGGATCCGGGGCGGGGAGCGGTCGTCTAGTTCCGGGGGTTCGCGGGGATTCTGAGGGCGGCGAGGACCGGAAAGTGGTCCGTCGCCCTCTTGATGTCGGCCTCCTCCACCCCTGGCAGTCCGAGCGGCACCCCGCAGCCGAGTACCTCGATGCCCTGCGTCGCGAAGATCGCGTCGATGCGCTGGAAGGGGTTGCCGGGCGTCCAGGTGTACTCGTCGCCCCAGGGGACGGTGGCCCAGCAGTCCTGCAACTCCTTGGCCAGCCGCCCGAAGGTCCGGCCGTCGGGGCGGTCGTTGAGGTCGCCGCCCGCGATCACATGGTCCACACCCATTCCGGCCAGCCGGTCGAGCAACATGCCGCCCTGCTCGTACCGCTCGTCCTGGCGAAGGCTGAGATGACAGCTGAGGACACCGAGCCGGGTGCCGCCGAACCGTACGACCGCGGTCGCGAAGCCGCGGCGGTGTTCGCCGGGCGTCAGCGGGAGGAGGACGTCCTCCGTGCGTTCGACTGTCGCCCGGAGCGAGCAGAGCAGGGCCGGGCCCGCGGCGGAGCCTCCGCCGGTGAGGACGACCAGGTCTGACGCTGCTGCCAGCCGGGCGAGCTTCTTGCGCCAGCGGAAGAAACGGGGGGCTTCCTGGACGAGGACGAGGTCCGGGGCGCAAGCCCTGATCACGCGGGCCAGGGCGTCCGTGTCGTCGCGCATCGAGCGGATGTTGTAGCTCAGGACGCGGATGATCGCCGAACCGTCGGGGTCTGTGCGGGAGTTGGGGAGCGGCACCATGTGGATCAATCTACGCCCGACAGCTCGGGGCGCGAGGTACGTGGGCGACTGCCGGTCGTGCGTGGCTGGTCGCGCCCACGCGGCGGTAGCCGCAAATCGACTACCGCCCCGCGCCCCTTAGGTCGGCAGAGTGGCCGTACGCCTACATGATCGGGTCGGGTTCCCTTGCCAAGTCCGCCGCGCCTACCATCCCCGCCTTGTTACCCAGTTGGGCGGCGATCACGTCGGCGACCGGGCGCCAGTTGCCGCCGACCAGCCAGCGCTTGTAGGACTTGCGGATCGGGTCGAGGACCAGTTCGCCCTCGTCCGAGAGGCCGCCGCCGACGATGAACGCGGAGGGGTCGAAGAGGGAGGCCAGGTCGGCGAGGCCGGCGCCGGCCCAGCGGGCCAGTTCGCGGTACGAGTCGACGGCCACCGGGTCGCCCTGACGGGCGGCCATGGAGATGTGCTTGCCCTCGATGCCCTCGGGGGTGCCGTCGCCGAGGGAGAGCAGGACGTCCGCGGCCTCGGGGGTCGCGTTGGCGCGCTGCTTGGCGTAGCGGACGAGCGCGCGGCCGGAGGCGTATTGCTCCCAGCAGCCCTGTGAGCCGCAGCCGCACAGCAGGCCGTCCGGCACCATGCGGATGTGGCCGAACTCGGCGGCCACCCCGAAGTGCCCGCGGCGCAGCTTGTTGCCGATGATGATGCCGCCGCCGAGGCCGGTGCCGAGGGTGATGCAGATGACGTTGCGGTGGCCCTTGCCGGCGCCGAACTTGTACTCGCCCCAGGCCGCGGCGTTCGCGTCGTTCTCCACGACGACGGGGAGGCCCACGCGGGCCTCGACCTTCTCCTTCAGCGGCTCCTGGCGCCAGTCGATGTTCGGCGCGAAGTAGACCGTCGAACGCTGGCGGTTGACGTACCCGGCCGCACCGATGCCCACGCCGACGATCTCGTGCCCGGCGCGCGCTCCGTCGACTGCGGCGGCGATGGCGTCCACGATGCCCTCGGCCGTGCCCGGCGTCGGCACCTTGTGGGTCGAGAGGATGTTGCCTTCCTCGTCGACCACCCCGGCCGCGATCTTCGTGCCGCCGATATCGACGCCGATGGTGAGTCCCATGAATCCCTCAGTTTCGGTCGAGCCCCGCTACGGCCCACCGTACCCGAGGGCCTTCTAGTCCAGGTCGATGCGCTCCCCCGGGCCGGGGTCCTCTCCCCGGTCACGGCGGTCCTTCAGTTCGCTGTCGCGTGCCGTCCAGCGTTGTTCCTGGGCCTGGACCGCGGAGCGGTACGCGGCGAGGAGTTCGCTTCCGGCCGCCGCGAGGTGGTCGAAGACGTCCGGGTTGCGTTCTATGACGGGCTCGACGGCGGCCTTGGCCTGCTGGACGACCTGCTTCACCACCTGTTGGGCGGCCGGTCCCGCGACCTGGCCGAGCAGGGGGGACTGGAGGCCGGACAGCTTGTCCGCGACGGTGTCGACGAGCTTGCGCAGTTCCTCGGCGGCCGAGCCCGGGGGCGGGCCGTACTGGGTGCGGCGGCGGGCCTTCTCCGCCGCTAGGTCTTCGGCGGCCGCCGTCGCCCAGGCGTCGGCGTCGGTCGCCCGCACCTCGTCGAGCGCCTCTTCCTCGCCGGCGTCGGACGGGGGGAGCTCTTCGCTCATGACGGACTCCTGACTACGGTTCGTCTCTACGACGTTACCCGAATGGGCGTACGTGGTTCACGGGGTCGGGCCGCACAAATCCGCACTCGGTCACCTTCCCTGCGGCCACAGGTCCGGGTCGGGGGCGAACCGGATGCGCAGTTCGCCCTCGCGCAGGGCGGCGCCGGCCACGGTGCAGCGGCGCAGAGCCGACGGGAGCGGCACGATACGGCGGAACGGGCCCACGGTGACGACGAGTTCGTCGCCTCGGCGGACGAGGTCCAGCTCGTCCCGTATCGCGCCGGGCAGCGGGATGTGCCATACGAGGACCCTGTCGCCGCCGTCCTCGGCGAGCCCGTCGGTGACGGGCCACTCGACCGTGGAGCCGGTCGCGTTGACTCCGGGCACGGCGAGCGCGGTGAGGTCGTCGGTGCCGCGGGGGTCGTGGCCGAGGTGCGGGACGTGCTGGACGTCGTACGCCCCCTGCCACTCGTCCAGGGTCTTGCGCTGCTGGGCATTGAGGCCGGCCAGCCAGGTGTCCTCGACAGACTCCGGCAGCACCCGGTTGGCGACCAGTACGTCGGGGCGCAGGCCGCGCAGGGCGAGCGCGAGTCCGGCCGCGCGGACGGCGTCGGCGCCGGCCGGTCCGGGCTCGGCGACCAGTCGTACGGTCGTGTTCCGGTCGGCGAGGACTGCCTCGACCGCGGCCAGTTCTACGTCCCAGCGGCCCGCCGTCTCGTACAGCCACTCCGAGGGCATCGGGACGCCGGCGAGGCGGCCGAGGACCGGGCGCAGGGCGCGGGCCGCTTGGCGCTCCGCGGGGAGGAGGCGGCGTAGGTAGCGGCGGAGTTCCTCGGGGAGGGCGAGGAGGGCCAGTGCGTGGGAGGTGGGCGGGAGGTCTACGACGAGGAGGTCGTAGACCTCGGACAGGGCCGCGTCCCTCAGGGCTCGGAGGAGGGCCAGTTCCTCGGCGCCGGGGAGGGGGGTCACCTCTTCCGCGTCCAGGCGGGCCGCGCCCAGGAGTTCGAGGGCGGAGGAGGCGCGGTCCTGGAAGGCGGTGAGGTCTGCGCGGAAGGACTCCGTGGCGTCGGGGCGCCATACCGTGAGGTTCTCGGCGGCCTCCACGGGCGCCGCTCCCGTCACCACGCCCAGGGCGGCGCCGAGGGTGTCGCCGCGGTCGGCACCGAGGAGCAGGGTCCGGGTGCCGGTGCCTGCGGCGGCTTGTGCGGTGGCTGCGGCGATGGTGCTGCGGCCGCTGCCGCCTGGGCCGGTGATCAGGAGGGTGCGCATATGAGTGAACGGTAGTCGGTCGGTGGGGGTTGGGTGCCGTTGCCGGGGGCTCCGCCCCCGGACCTCCGTCGGCCCTGAAGGGGCCTCGTCCTCAAACGCCGGACGGGCTGAGCGTCAGCCCCCTCCTACTGCTCGCCCGACTCCACCCGCTTCTTCAACCCCGCCAGCGCCCGGTCGATGATGACCTTCTCGGCCTTGCGCTTGATCATGCCGAGCATGGGGATCTTGACGTCCACCGTGAGGAGGTACGTGACCTCCGTGGCACCCGCGCCTGTGGACTTGAGGATGTAGGAGCCGTCCAGGGAGCGCAGCATCTGGGACTTGACGAGGGTCCAGGAGACCTCGTTGTCGCCGGTCCAGGTATATGCGAGGGTCTGGTCGTCCTTGATCGCGCCGGCGTCCATGACGAGGCGGACCTGTTCGGCGCGGCCCCGTTCGTCGGTCTTGAGGACGTCCGCCTCCTTCACCTCGCCGGTCCAGTCCGGGTAGCGGGTGAAGTCGGCGATCACTTCCATCACATCGGCCGGTGCCGCCTCGATCGTGATGCTCGAACTGGTGTGTTCCGCCATCGCTGTGGCTCCTCCAGATGCGGACCGGCAGGGCGTCGTCGTGCGCGTGTGCGTGCAGCGTGAAGGCTACCGCGCGCCCGACCGCCCTACCGCACCCCCTACCTGCGGACATCGGCGGGCGGTCACCATTCCAGTGCCCAGGGCTTGCCGCTCCCCGCGAAGTGCCCCACGTTCACGCACTCCGTCGCCCCGATCCGCATCCGGCGGACGAGCGGCTGGTGGACGTGGCCGAACAGTGAATAGCGGGGTCTGGTGCGGCGGATGGCGTCCAGGAGAGCCCGGCTGCCGCGTTCGAAGCGGCGCGCGACGGTGTCGTAGACCAGCTCGGGGACCTCGGGTGGGATGTGGGTGCAGAGGACGTCGACCTCGCCGACCGCCTCGATCTTGGCGGCGTACTCCTCGTCGCTGATCTCGTACGGGGTGCGCATGGGGGTGCGGAGGCCGCCGCCCACGAAGCCGAACGTCCAGCCGCCGATCTCCACGCGTTCGCCGTCGAGCACGGTGGTTCCGGGTCCGGCGTACTCGGGCCACAGGGTCGGCATGTCGACATTGCCGTAGGTGGCGTACGTCGGGGTGGGGAAGGCGGCGAACATCTCGGCGTACTGTTTGCGCACCGCCTTCTCGATCAGGGACGCGCGGTCGCCGCCGACGCCGGCCCACAGGCGGGCGCCCAGCTCGCGGGCCTCCTCGAAGCGGCGGGCGGTGCGCAGCTCGACCAGGCGGTCGGCGTTCTCCTCGCCGAACAGCTCGGGGAAGATGCCGCGTGAGTGGTCGGCGTAGTCGAGGAAGAGGACCAGGTCGCCCAGGCAGATCAGGGCGTCGGCACCCTCGCCGGATCTGGCCAGGTCACGGGCGTTGCCGTGCACGTCGCTGACCACATGGATGCGCGTCCCGGGGTTTCCTGCCGGTGTGAGTGCCATGACGATCAAGCGTAGGCGTGTGCGGCAAACGTGAACAGTAGCGGCGGAGCTTGCGGTTACTGGCCAGTTAAGAAAGGCGTGGACTACTGTGCGCGAGAGGAAACACCAATCTGTGTGACGCAGCGAACATCTCGCCGAGACCCCCTGTCGTAGGAGCCATACCGGCGGGTAACGTCCGGGCAGTCCAGTCGTGCTCAGGATTTCAACCACCGGGTCCTGCGGCACCTGCCCGAGTCTTGGACCGGACCGTCGCATCACACAACGTCGTGGCGCCGGCGCCCTATGAGGAGCAGCAGTCTTGCGCGAGTTCAGCCTTCCGGCTTTGTACGAGGTCCCCGCGGACGGCAATCTGACCGACATCGTCCGCAGAAACGCCGCGCAGCACCCAGATGTCGCCGTGATCGCCCGCAAGGCGAACGGCGGCTGGCAGGACGTGACCGCCACGGTCTTCCTCGCCGAGGTGCACGCCGCCGCCAAGGGGCTCATCGCCTCCGGCGTCCAGCCCGGCGACCGGGTCGGGCTGATGTCCCGCACGCGGTACGAGTGGACGCTGCTCGACTTCGCGATCTGGTGCGCGGGCGGGATCACCGTGCCGGTGTACGAGACCAGCTCGCCGGAGCAGGTGCAGTGGATCCTGAGCGACTCGGGGGCCACCGCGCTCGTCGTGGAGCAGGACGGGCACGCCGCCGCCGTCGAGTCGGTGCGCGCGCAGCTGCCCGCGCTCAAGCACGTCTGGCAGATCGACGCCGGCGCGATCGACGAGCTGGACCGCGCGGGCAAGGACGTCTCGGACGCGACCGTCGAGGAGCGCAGCTCGCAGGCGAAGGCCGACGACCCGGCGACCATCGTGTACACGAGTGGCACCACCGGCCGCCCCAAGGGCTGCGTGCTCACCCACCGCAGCTTCTTCGCGGAGTGCGGCAACATCGTGGAGCGGCTGCGTCCGCTGTTCCGCACCGGCGAGTGCTCGGTGCTGCTGTTCCTGCCGCTCGCGCACGTCTTCGGGCGGCTCGTGCAGATCGCGCCGATGATGGCGCCGATCAAGCTCGGCCTGGTCCCGGACATCAAGAACCTCACCGACGAACTCGCCTCGTTCCGGCCGACGTTGATCCTCGGCGTGCCGCGTGTCTTCGAGAAGGTCTACAACTCGGCGCGGGCCAAGGCGCAGGCGGACGGCAAGGGCAAGATCTTCGACAAGGCGGCCGACACCGCGATCGAGTACAGCCGCGCGCTGGACACGCCGTCGGGTCCGTCGCTGGGCCTGAAGCTCAAGTACAAGACCTTCGACAAGCTCGTCTACAGCAAGCTGCGCGCGGTGCTCGGCGGCAAGGGCGAGTACGCGATCTCCGGCGGCGCCCCGCTGGGCGAGCGGCTCGGTCACTTCTTCCGCGGGATCGGCTTCACGGTCCTGGAGGGCTACGGGCTGACCGAGTCCTGTGCGGCGACCGCGTTCAACCCCTGGGACCGGACGAAGATCGGCACGGTCGGCCAGCCGCTGCCCGGCTCCGTGGTGCGTATCGCGGACGACGGCGAGGTGCTGCTGCACGGCGAGCACCTGTTCAAGGGCTACTGGAACAACGAGGCGGCTACGGCCGAGGCGCTGGCCGACGGCTGGTTCCACACCGGGGACATCGGCACCCTCGACGAGGACGGCTACCTCAGGATCACCGGTCGCAAGAAGGAGATCATCGTCACCGCGGGCGGCAAGAACGTCGCCCCGGCCGTGATCGAGGACCGGATCCGCGCGCACGCGCTGGTCGCGGAGTGCATGGTCGTCGGCGACGGGCGGCCGTTCGTGGGCGCGCTGGTCACCATCGACGACGAGTTCCTGGGCCGTTGGGCTGCCGAGCACGGCAAGCCTGCGGGTTCCACCGCGGCGTCGCTGCGTGACGATCCGGACCTGGTGCAGGCGATCCAGGACGCGGTCGACGACGGCAACGCCGCGGTGTCGAAGGCGGAATCGGTGCGGAAGTTCCGCATTCTGTCCTCCCAGTTCACGGAGGAGTCGGGCCACCTGACGCCGTCCCTGAAGCTCAAGCGCAATGTGGTGGCCAAGGACTACGCGGACGAGATCGAGGCCATCTACCAGAAGTAGACGGGTAGTTGGGGCAACTCTTGGGGATTCCCTCGGGGGTTCCCTTGAAGGTTCCCTTCAGGGTTCAGAAGTCCTCGGCGAGGACCCGTTCCAGCGTGCGCTCGGCGAGCGCGGTGATGGTGACGAACGGGTTCACGCCGATGTTGCCCGGTACCAGTGAGCCGTCCGTGACGTACAGCTTCGAATACCCCTTCACCCGGCCGTAGTTGTCGGTCGCGCTGCCCAACACGCAGCCGCCCAGCGGGTGGTAGCAGAAGTCGTCCGCGAACACCTTGCTGGTGGAGCCGAACAGGTCGTACCGGTAGAGCGTCGCGTTGGCCGCGTTGATCCGGTCGAACAGCTTCTTGGCCATCGCGACCGAGACCGCGCTCTGGGCCGCGGTCCAGCCCAGCTTCACCGTGCCGCTCGCCGAGTCGTAGGTGAAGGACGCCCGTTGGGGGTTCTTGGTGATCGCCAGATAGAGGCTCACCCAGGTCTCGAACCCGATGGGCAGCGGGGCGATCTCCGCGAAGACCGGGTTGTCGGTGTTGGCCCAGTCGTCGATGCCCATGACCGGCATGGTCGACTGGTTGGCGCCGGTGGTGTCCCAGATCTGGTTGGCCCGCCCCACCATGGTGTTGCCGTTGGGCCCCCAGCCCGCCCCGACCGAGGAGTTGAGCGCGGGCAGGGTGCCCGTGTCCCGAGCGCGGACGAGGAGTTCGGTGGTGCCGAGGCTGCCGCCGCCGAGGAACAGATAGGTGCAGCTGTACTGCTTGGTCTCGACGACCGTGCCGGTGTCGTCGATCCGGTCGACGGTCAGGACGTACGACCCGTCGCTCGCCCGCGTGACGGCCTTCACCTTCTCCATGGTGTGGATGGTGACCTTGCCGGTGCCGAGCGCCGAGGCGAGGTAGGTCTTGTCGAGGCTCTTCTTGCCGTAGTTGTTGCCGTAGATGACCTCCTGGGCGAGCGCGGACTTGGTGGCGGTGCCCGCCGCTTCTTTCTCCATGTAGCCGAAGTCGTAGACGTTGGGCACGAAGGTGGTCTTCAGGCCGGTGTTGGTGGCGGCCTTCCGTGAGGTGCGGGTGAACTGGTACCACTCCGTCGACTCGAACCAGGTCGGGTCGACGGTGTTGACGCCGAGCATCGTGCGGGCGCGCGGGAAGTACGTGTTGTACATCGCGGTGGCGTCCACGGTGGGGAACTGCTCGGCGAAGTACGACTGGAGCGGGGTGACCGCCATGCCGCCGTTGACCAGGGAACCGCCGCCGACGCCCCGGCCGACGTAGACGGACATGTTGTCGTAGTGCACGCGGTCCAGGGCCCCCGGGTACGCGGTGATGTCCTTGTTGACGACGTCCAGCCACAGGAAGGTGGCGAGCGGGGCCTCGGTGCGGGTCTTGAACCACATGGAGCGCTTGTCCGGGGCGGCGGTGGAGCAGAAGATCTTGCCGTCCGCGCCCGGGGTGTTCCAGAGCCGGCCCATTTCCAGGACGAGGGTGGTGATGCCGGCCTGGCCGAGGCGGAGGGCGGCGACCGCACCGCCGTAGCCGGAGCCGACGACGATCGCGGTCGCGGACTCGACGGCGGCGGGTTCGACGGCCTGCGCGGACTGCAGGCCGATACGGGTGAGACCGGCGGTGGCGGCGGTCTGGAGGGCGATCATGCCCATGATTTGACGTCTCGTCAGCTGATGCTGCGTCAGTTTTGCTGTCATGCGCGCAGCATCTGCGGATTATCCGGTTCCGCCAAGGGGCTGCGCCGGTTTTGGGGCGCTGTGGGGGGGGTGGGGGGTGCGGTGGTCGGGCGGGTGCGGGTTGTGTGTGGCTGGTCGCGCCCACGCGGCGGAGCCGCATATCGATACAGCCCCGCGCCCCTAAAGACAGGGGGTTCGCCCGGGGCTTTTAGGGGCGCGGGGAACTGCGCAACCAGCCCCCACGCACCCGCACCCGCCCTCATCGATCAACTGGCACCCCGGATGGCGCCCCTACAACAGCGCCCTCAGCTTCTCCGCAAGAAGATCCCACCGCCACCGCTCCTCGACCCACTGCCGGCCCCGCTCCCCCATGTTCTGCCGCAGCTCCGGGTCACCGAGGAGCGCGACGATGCGGTCGGCGGCCTCCTCCGGGGAGCCGCCCCGTACGACCCACCCGGTCTCGCCGTCGAGCACCGCGTCGGGCGCGCCGCCGGAGTCGCCGGCGACGACGGGCAGCCCGGTGGCGGACGCCTCCAGGTAGACGATGCCGAGCCCCTCGACGTCCAAGCCGCCGCGCCGGGTGCGGCACGGCATCGCGAAGACGTCACCGGCGCCGTAGTGCGCGGGCAGTTCGGACCAGGGCACGGCGCCCGTGAAGCGCACGGAGTCGGTGACACCGGTCTCGCACGCGAGCCTGCGCAGGTCCTTCTCGTACGGCCCGCCGCCCACGATCAGCAGGACCGCGTCGGGCTGCCTGGCCAGGATGCGCGGCATGGCGAGGATCAGCGTGTCCTGCCCCTTGCGCGGCACGAGCCGCGAGACACACACGACGACGGGCCGGTCGGTGAGCCCGAGACGCTCCCGCACTTCGGCACCCCCGGAACCGGGATGGAAGACCTTCTCGTCGACACCGGGCGGCAGTTGGACCATCCGGGCCGCCGCCTCCGGGCTCAGCGCAGCGGCGATCCGCGACCGCGTGTACTCGCCGAGGTAGGTGATCGTGTCCGTCGACTCCCCGATGCGGTACAGGAGTTGACGCGAGGCGGGCAACTGCGCCCACCCGGCCTCGTGCCCGTGGGTCGTGGCCACCAGCCGCTCGGCACCGGCCTTCCGCAGCGCCGGCGCCATCAGCCCGAGCGGCGCCGCCGCCCCGAACCACACCGCCGTACACCCGTGTTCCCGCAGCAGCCCCACGGCCTTGCGGGTCGCGGCGGGCGTCGGCAGCAGCATGGTCGTGGCGTCCCGTACTACGGTGAAGGGCTGCTCGGCATCGAAGGCGGCCGTCGCCTCGGCACCCTCCTTGCCGCGCTTCCAGGTCGAGGCGTAGACGACGAGCCGCTCGGGCTCCAGGCGCAGCGCCATGTTGTGCAGAAAAGCCTGGATGCCACCGGGCCGGGGCGGGAAGTCATTGGTCACGATCAGGGTCTTGCGCACGCGGCCGACCCTACCCGGCGGTGACTCACAGCTCGGCACGGCCGCGCTTCATGGCTCTCGCACAGCCCTTCGGGAGATCATGTGCCCCTCAAAAGCGGCATGCGGCACGGAACAGGGGCTCACGTGGAGATTGCGGGCGCGAGACAGCGGCTGGCGCTGCTGCTGGGGACCTGGGGCGTGACCAGGCTGATGCTGCTGCTGTTCGTCTTCAAGGTGCTCGTGTTCCCCGGCCCGGACGTCACCAGCGACGTGACGGTGATCTACCAGGGCTGGTACGAGACACTCCGGCACGGCGGCTTCCCGCTGGACGACGTCACCTGGCAGTACCCGCCCGCCGCCGCCCTCCCGATCCTCGCCCCCGCCCTGCTGGGCTTCCTCGACTACGCGTCGGCGTTCTTCGTCCTCGCCTTCCTCGCCGACCTGGCCGTCCTGGCCCTGCTCCTGTACACGGGCCTGCGCCCCGGCCGGACGCTGCGCGGCGCCTGGGTGTGGGTGGCGGGCGTCCCGCTGCTCGGCCCGACGGTGTACGCGCGCTACGACGTGATGGTGACCGCGGTCGCCGTGGCCGCGCTGCTCGCGGGGGCCAGGCATCCGCGCGTGATGGGAGCGCTGGTCGGCTTCGGGGCGCTGCTGAAGGTGTGGCCGGCGCTGCTCCTGCTGGGCGCGGTCAAGCGCCGTGCGTGGGGCGCTGCGGCGGTGACGGTCGTGGTGATCGCCTCTCTCTTCGCGGTGTCGATGCCGGGCGCGTTCGCCTTCCTGACCTTCCAGCGCGAGCGGGGCACGGAGGTGGAGTCCCTCGGCTCCCTGGTCTTCCACGTGGCCCGGCACTTCGGCTGGAACGGCGAGGTGCTCCTCAACTACGGCTCGGTCGAGTTCGTCGGCCCGTACGTCAACTGGGTCAGCACGGCGGCCCTGGGCCTCACCGCGATGGCCTTCGGCTGGCTCATGCTCTGGCGCCTGATGGCGGCCCGCTTCGTCCCGCACACCCTCGCGGACGCGGCCTTCGTGGCGGTCCTGATGTTCACGGTCACCAGCCGGGTGATCAGCCCCCAGTACGTCGTATGGCTGATCGGCCTCGCCGCCGTCTGCTCCTGCTTCCGGGCCAGCCGGATGAGACTCCCGGTCGCCCTGGTCCTGGCGGCGGCCTTCGTGACGGTCCTGGAGTTCCCGATCTGGTTCGCCCACGTGGTCTTCAGCGACGGGCTGGGCATCGCCCTCCTGTTCCTCCGCAACGGCCTGCTGGTCGCCGCGGCCGTCCTGGGCGCACGCGAACTGTGGCGGGCCTCGGTCACCTGGGCGGACGTACCGCCGCTCCCGAGTCAGGCGACCCGCTCGAAGGCGACGTCGGCGTCCTCCTGACTCCGGGCCCGCCGACGGAACAGCACGCCCACGACCGCGCACTGCACCCCCATCGCGAGCGCCAGCGCCAGGCACACGCCGGGCAGCCCGAGCCCCGACAGCCCGTACGCCAGCGGGAGTTGGACCACTGTGCCGAGCACTGTCACCCGTAGCAGGGCCGGTGCTCCACCGCTCCCCTCGAAGACCCCGCCGAGCGCGATGAAGCCGGCCATCAGGAGCAGGTAGGGGCCGATGCAGCGCAGGAACAGCACGCCCTGGTGGGCGACTTGGGGCCCGGCGCCGAAGGCGGCCATGATCCAGGGGGCGGTGACGAAGAGCAGGACGGCCGCCGCCACGCCCACCGCGCCGGACACCAGCAGCGCCTCCCGCCCGATCTCCCGCCGCTCGTCGCGCCCGGCCCCGCGCAGGTGCGAGGTGTGGATGGAGGCGGCCTGCCGTACGGAGTAGAAGGCCATCGTCGCCACGTACAGGACCTTGTAGGCGATGGCGTACGCGGCCACCGCCGTCACCCCGAGTCGGGCAACGATCGCGACCAGCACCAGTGTTCCGGTCTGCCGGACGGTGAAGTCCGCCGACATCGGCAACCCGGTCGTCAACGTCCGGCGCAGCGCGGCGCGGACGGACTCGGCGGGGGCAACCTTCGTACGCAGCAGGGCATTTCGACGCAGCGCGCGCAGCCCCGCTCCCAGCGCCACGACCCGGCACAGCACGGTCGAGGCGGCGGCGCCCCGGACGCCGTAGAAGTGGATGAGGAACGGGTCGGTGACGAGGATGAGCCCGTTGGCGAGCAGGGCGAGGCGCATCGGGGTTCTGGTGTCGCCGGCGCCTTTGAGGATGCCGTCGACGAGTTGCTGGGCGTAGAAGACGGCGATGCCCGGCAGGGAGATCGCGAAGTAGGCGACCGCGAGCGGGAGTTGGGGGCCACTTCCGCCGAGGACCAGGCGGGCCAGTGGTTCGCGGAACAGGAAGCCGGCCCCGACGACGACCGGTGTGACCAGCGCGCACAGGGCCCAGCCGCCGCGCACCGCGGACCGTACGGCGGCCGGGTCGCGGGCTCCCCTCGCGTGCGCGACCAGCACGGTCGTGCCGGAGGCGAAGACCAGGGCGATGCCCAGGAGCACGTTCTCGGTGTTGGTCGCGACGGCCACGGCGGCGACGGCCGGGCCTCCGAGCCGGGAGACCCAGACGGTGTTGATGATCCCGGCGGCGACGGAGGCCAGGAGCGAGAGGTAGACGGGGTGGGCGAGCGCTATGAGCTGCCGGCGGTGGGTGTTCACGGGCGACTCCCTCGATACGAGCTACCTCTAATCGAGGTAGCTCGATAAGAGGTACCATGAGGGCATCGCGCCCGCAAGGAGGACACATGCTGGAGCTCTCGATCCTGGGCTTCCTCGCCGAACAGCCGCTCCACGGCTACGAGTTGAAGGAACGCATCAAGGCACTCAGCGGCCATGTCCGCCCGGTCAGCGACGGCGCGCTCTACCCGGCGATCACCCGCCTGGTCACCGCCGGCAAGCTCGACCAGCACACGGAGGAGGGCGCGAGCGCGGCCCCGCGCCGGGTCCTGTCCCTCACCGGGAAGGGCCGCGAGGACCTCCTGGAGCGCCTCCGCCACCCCAAACAGGCCGAGATCACCGACCACGTCCGCTTCAACACGGTCCTGGCCTTCCTACGGCACCTGCCCGACCGCCAGGAGCAGGCCGCCGTGCTGCGCCGCCGGCTGGACTTCCTTCAGACCCCGGCGAGTTTCTTCTACCGGGACGGCGAGCCCGTACGGGCGGAGGAGACCCAAGACCTGTTCCGGCAGGGGATGTTGCGGGTCGCGCGGGCGACGGGCGCGGCCGAGCGGGAGTGGCTGACGGAGGCCATCGACCAACTGGATCAGCCAAGATGAACCGGTCGCCGGATCAGGCGAGTTGAGCCTTGAGATAGTCCCGCCACTGCGCCGTGAAGTCGTCCAGTGTCACCCCGAGCACGCTCTTCATCGCGTCCTCCACCGCCCCGGCCCGCTTCTTGTGGGCGCCAACTGCCCGATAGAACCTGCCCAGTCGGTCGACTCCCCACCGGTCCTCGATCATTCGGCAGGCCATCCACCCGCCCTCGTACGCCTGCGCGAGCTTCGTCGCCTCACTGCTGAAGCCGAAGTCCTTGTCGGTGGGGAGGGCGGTCGGGAGGTCGCCGTCCTCGACGGCTCGGTAGAGCTCCGGGGCGGCCTGGGTCGGGGTGCGGCCGGTGCCGCGGTAGCCGATCCAGTCGGCGTAGCCCTCCGAGAGCCAGAGCGGGGTGGCGGCGGTGGTCTGGGCACGGGTGGCGACATGGGTCGTCTCGTGGGTCAGCACGACCTGCTTGCCCACCGAACCCAGCAGCGCGTACGCGTCCGGGTTGACGATGATCCGGTCCGCGGGCGCGCTGCCCGAACCGCCCGCCTCGCCCGTCGTCACCGCGGCGATGCCCCGGTAGGACGCGGCCGGTGCGCCCAGGAGGCCCGCCATACCGCCCAGGGAGCCGGGGACGAGCACGACGACGTGCCGGGTCCAGCCCGTGCCCCAGGCGTCCGACACGGCCGGTACGGCGTGGTCCGCGAGGGCGCGGTAGTCGCGCAGGCTGTCGGCGGACTGCCCGACGCCCATGACGAGGCTGTGCGCGCCCTTGACGACGCTCACCCTGCCCTGGTCCCACAGCTGTTGGCCGGACTTCTTCGCGGGCCGGTCGGAGTCGACGTACCACTGCCCGTCCGCGGTGAGGCGCAGCCCGAGCGTGCGGCCGACCGTGACGGGTGAGGTGTCGTAGCCCTTGACCCGGTAGCTCAGTTCGGCGTCGGCGGTCGCGGTGGCGCCGCCGGTGTGGAGGGCGGTCAGCCGGTACGACCAAGAGGCGAAGGGGACGGCGCGCAGGTTCTCGTACGCGGTGCGGGCGCCGGTCCTCGCGTACGCCGTCTCGTCGTGGTGCAGGACGGCCGCCGCCTGTGCGTCCAGCAGACGCTGCACATCGGTCTTCGCACTGTCCGCCGCCGGCTGTCCGCCGCACCCCACGAGCGAGGCGAGCAGCAGACACAGAGCGAGGACTCCGGAGCGCGACGCCCGCCTACGACCAGTCACTTCCCGATCGTACGACCCTTTCGCGCGGGTTCAGACCCTCGTGACCGACGAGACCGGCATCATGCCGACCGGGTCGTAGCGCACGGGCGCGCCCGGGTAGGGGGCGTGGATGACCTGGCCGTTGCCCACGTACATGGCGACATGGCTGGCGTCGGAGCGGTAGACGACCAGGTCTCCGGGCTGGGCCTGGGAGAGCGGGATCTGCCGGCCGGCGTAGCGCTGTTCCTGCGAGGTGCGCGGGAGGTGGACGCCCGCCTGGGCGTACGACCACTGCATCAGACCGGAGCAGTCGAAGCCGCCGGGGCCGTTGGCGCCCCAGATGTACGGCTTGCCGAGTGCGGACTGGGCGGCGGCCACGGCTGCCGCCGCGCGCCCCGAGGTCGGGACGCCGGCACCGAGGTCGGGCATGTCCTCGCGGGAGGAGCGGGAGGCCCGGTCGAAGGCGGCGCGGTCGGCGAGCGGCATCTGGTTGAGCAGTTGCCGGGCCTTGGCGAGTTTCCCCTCGACGGTCTTCTTGTGGGTGGCGACGGCCTTGCGGCTGCGCTCCAGTTCGGCGAGGTGTCCGGCGGCCTCGGTGCGCTCCTGGGCCAGTTCGCGCATGGCCTCCTGGAGGTCCTTGAGCTCACCCGCCTGCTGGGTGGTGATCCGGTCGAGGACGGACGCCTTGTCGAGGTAGTCGGCCGGGTCGTCGGAGAACAGCAGCGCGACGGTGGGGTCGATGCCGCCGGAGCGGTACTGGGCGCCGGCGAGTGAACCCAGCGCGTCCCGCATGGTGTTGATGCGCTGCTGCTGCCGGGCGATCCGGTCCTGGGCGTCGCTCACCTGCCGGTGCAGCTGCCCGGCGTGCTCGTCGGCCTTGTCGTAGGCCTCGGTCGCCTTCTCGGCCTCCTGGTAGAGCCGGTCCACCTCGGCTCGGGCGTCGTCGTGCGGCGCGGCCACGGCGGAGGTGGCCGGCATGGCGCCGAGTGCGGCAGCAGCCGCGCTCAAGACACAGACCGCGGCACTGGCGCCTCGGTCGAACCCGGACGGTGCAAGGCGACGACGGGATCCCACGGGAAGCCGCACTTCCTTCCGCTGGCGGACACGGACCGCTCCCCCGATGCGGGGAAACGCGCCAGACAGTAGCTCTGTGAAGGGGTGCGGGCCAAAGACCTCCGCGGACACACAACGTGACGCCCCGCCTATGACGCAGGTCATGGGCGGGGCGTGGGGTCAGCCTGGAGTGTCGTAATTCGCCCGTTCGGGCGGTCCGGAACGACCGGATGAGGACGGGATCAGATCCGGACGCCGAACTGGAACGGCATGTCGCTGATCGACTCGTAGCGCACCACGGCGCCCGTGTGCGGGGCGTGCAGCACCTGATTGTTGCCCGCATACAGGCCGACATGGTGGCGGTCGCCGTAGAAGATGACCAGGTCGCCGACCTTCAGGTCGCTCACGCTGGAGATGATCGTGCCCGCGCTCGCCTGGGCCTCGGACGTGCGGGGTATGGAGACGCCCGCCTGCGCGTAGGCCCAGGAGGTCAGGCCCGAGCAGTCGAAGGAGGACGGTCCGGAGGCGCCGTAGACGTACGGCGAGCCGATCACGGACTGGGCGGCGGCGAAGGCCGCGGCGGCCCGGCTGGAGGCGGAACCGGTGTTGCCGAGATTCACGCGTGAGCTGGAGCGGTTGGCGGCCTGGGCCTGTTCCTGGGCGAGAGACGCCTTCTCCGCCGCGGTCAGGGTGTTGAGGAGTTTCTGGGCCGCGGCCAGCTTGGCCTTGACCTCGTCCTTCTTCTTCTTGAGCTCGGTGCGGGTGGCGGAGAGGTCCTTGAGCTTGGTGCTCGCGTCCGCGCGCTCCTGGGCGAGTTCGCGCTGCTTGGCCTGGATCTTCGTCAGCGCCTCGACCTGCTGGCTGCTCAACTGGTCCATCGTGGACGCCTTGTCGAGGTAGTCGTCCGGGTTCGAGGACAGGAACAGCTGGATCGACGGGTCGATGCCACCGGTGCGGTACTGGGCGCTCGCCATCGTCCCGAGGCCGTCCCGGAGCTTGTTGAGCTCCTCCTGGCCGCGGGCGACGTTGTCCTGGATGGTCGAGATCTCTTTCTGGAGCTTCTGCTGCTTCTCCTGCGCCCCGTCGAGCTTCTCGGTGGCCTGCTCGGCCTGCTCGTAGAGGGCGTCGACCTTCGACTTGACCTCGTCCTTGCTGGGCTTCTCGCTCGGCGCGGCGTTGGCGGCCTGAGCGCTGAAGGCAACGGCGGCAGCGGCTGCGGTGGTCAGCACAGTGACACGCGTGCGGCTCGGCTGCTTCGGTCGACGATGGGACGCCACGGAGTCGAGCTCCTTCTATTGAGTGATCACCCGTTCGGAGGTTCGAGGCACGACCCTAGTGATGTTTCTGTGATCAGTTCAAATCCTCACACGAAAAAATGCCGTCACTCAAAGCATTCTTTGCACATAACCAACATGCAGTGATGGTCGATTGACGCTACGTTGCGTGACGGTTCGGTCAATTCCGGCATTAAACCTGCACGTTGACTTTCACGACAGTCGCTTGAGGAGTACCGCAGAAGCGACGGGCCGGGCGCCCGCCTTCGCGATGCCGTCGGCCACCTCACGGTCGGTCGAGACGACGATCACCGGCCGGCCGGGCGGCTCGGCGCGCACCAGCTGGCGGATCAACTCGTCGGCGGTGACGCCCGGTTTGGAGAACAGCACCCGCACCCCGCGCGGCGGCGCGAGCAGCACGGGCGCGGCCAGCTCGGCCCCGTCGAAGACACAGGTGACCTCGGCGCCGGTCTGCGCGGCGAGCTGCGAGAGCTGGCCGAGCAGCCTCAACCGCTGCTTCTCCAGGGGCATTTGGGGATAGCCGGTCTTGGTGACGTTGTAGCCGTCGACGACCAGATGGGCCTGTGGCAGCGCGAGCAACTGGTCGAGGATCGCGGGGTCGTTCTCGGACAGCGCCCGCGCGGCGATGTCTTTCGGTGTCATTCGTCCCGGTTCGACCGCGTCGACGGTCTCGGCGGGCCGTACGGAAACGGGCGGCAGAGCCAGTTCCCTCCGCAGCCCCTGGGTTGCCTCCAGCACGGTGTCGAGCAGCAGCCGTACCCGCATGTCCTCGACGCTGCGCCCCTCCCGGGCCGCCTTGCGGGTGGCCTCAAGGGCCGCCTCCGCCTCGCTGAGCCGCGCCTTGAGCCGTCTGCTCTCGCTCTCGGCCGCGGACACCTGGGTCTGCCCCTCCGCGCGCGCGACGTCCGTCTCGGCCCGCAGCTTGCGCAGGGCGGCCTCGCCGCGCTTGACGTCACTGTGGGCGGCGCGCAGCTTGCGGTGAAGCGATTCCGCTTCCTTCTTCGCCGCGTCCAGCTCGGTGCGCAGCCGCTCGGTCTCGGTCCGGGTCGCGTCCCGGGCCTGCGTCAACTCCTCGCGCAGCCGCTCCAGTTCGGCCCGGCTCTCCTCGTCGGCGCGCTCGGCGTCGGCGCGCAGCGCCTCCTCGCCGGCGGCGGTCACGAGCTTCACCCAGCCGGTGGGGCGCAGAACATAGGCCGCGGCCGCCACGTCGAGCGGATCCGCGGCCGGGGGCGGCGAGCCGGAGTCGAGAGCACCCGCAAGCTCCGACTGGGCCTCTCTGAGCTTCTCCCCGATACGCTGCCGGAACAGCGGATCCGTCTCCAGAGCGGCGGCCATGGCATTGCCCGCGAACTTGGCGCGCCGGTTGGGGGCGAAGCGGGCGTACTGTCGTAGCTGCGAAGGCAGTTCGGCGACGGTGAGCCCACCGAAGCCGTCGGACACGATCTGCACGACTCGTCTCCGCACGCCGTCGGGCAGCGGACGGTCGAGCACCTCGGCGGCGCCGTCGCCCGGCCCCCCGCCTGAGTTCTCCACCATCCCTCACACCCCAATGTCTGTGCGGGGCCTCTCCCTCTCAGGAGCCGGCGCCCGGCCTGTCGACGAGTTCCACCTGATCCACGGCGTTGCACCAGCGGCAGCGCACCGACTCGATGGTCTCACTGACCACCTCGCGCTCCTCCACCTTCGGCTCACCGGCCAGGTCCAGGTGGAGGTACTCCACGACCTTCGACGAGCGCGTCACGTCGAAGCGCGTGAGGTTGCCGCAGAGGGTGCAGCGCCACCGCGTCGAGGCAGTCGGCAGGGGAACCGTCATCGTGGCTGTCCGCTTCCTTCTTGTTCCAGTTTCCGTGATCGCCGGTTACCCCGGCGAGTGTGGCTCGTAACCCTACGGCCTGGCGGGTACTCACCGCTCGGCCGTCCACAGCGGCGAGGCACTCTGTGCTGCTACGCCCCGTTACGTCATGCTCTGTATCCATGATCAGCAACTGGGGCTCGGCACTCGTCAGGACGTTCCGCGGCACCTCGGCGCCCATGACGTACACCCTGATCGGCCTGTGCTGCCTGATCTTCGTCCTCGGCCCGGCCTCGGGCTTCGTCCCGTCCTACGGCACCGGGGACGCGCTGCTCGCCGCGCAGCGGGCGTACTTCCACCGCTGGGGCGTGGTCCCGGCCGACCTGTTCGCCGACCCCGCCCGCGAGGCCCTCACCCCCGTCACGGCCCTCTTCATCCACGGCAGCTGGATCCATCTCCTCGGCAACATGCTCTTCCTCTACGTCTTCGGAGCGATGACCGAGGAGCGTCTTGGCCGGGTCGAGTTCACCCTGTTCTACCTGGTCTGCGGCTACCTGGCCCTGCTGGGCTACGCGGTTGCCAACGCCGACTCCGAACAGTCACTGGTCGGCGCGTCCGGGGCGATCTCGGCGGTCCTCGGGGCGTTCCTGTACTTGTTCCCCCGGGCCCGCGTGACGAGTCTCCTCCCCTTCCTCTTCTTCCTGCCGCTGCGCTTCCCCGCGTGGGTCGTGCTGCCGTTCTGGGCGGCGTTGCAGTGGCTGGCGGCGGGGCAGACCGCGCAGGGTCCGGGGGTGGCGTACCTGGCCCACCTGGTGGGCTTCACGCTGGGCTTCGGCTACGCGTGGGTGAGATTCAGGAAAAAGAAGGGCCCGAAGGGCGGCCTTGGAAGGGCGGTGGTGGGAGACGGGCGGGCGACTAGAGTTGGGCCCGCCCCAGTAACGGTCCCCGAGGGAGAGAACCAGCCGTGATCACCGCGATCGTCCTCATCAAGACCAGCGTGGACCGGATTCCGGAGATCGCCGAGTCGATCGCCGCGCTCGAATCTGTGAGCGAGGTCTTCTCCGTCACCGGTACGTATGACTTGATCGCGATGGTTCGGGTGCGGCAGCACGAGGATCTGGCCGAGGTGATTCCTGGGCGGATCAGCAAGATTCCCGGGGTGGAGGGGACGGATACGCACGTGGCGTTTCGGACGTACTCCCAGCATGATCTTGAGGCGGCTTTTGCTATCGGGTTGGACTCGTGAGGTTGGGCGCCTAGGGGGGTGGGGGGCGCGGATCGTTTGCGGCTGACCGTCCGGCTGTGGCTGGTCGCGCAGTTCCCCGCGCCCCTGGGTGGGCTGCCTTTGAGGCTCGTTACATCGCACCGTAGGCACGCAACGGCCGTCTGCAGGTGGTCGCGCCCGCGCGGCGGAGCCGCAAATCGACACAGCCCCGCGCCCCTGGGTGGGCTGCCTTTGAGGCTCGTTACATCGCACCGTAGGCACGCAACGGCCGTCTGCAGGTGGTCGCGCCCGCGCGGCGGAGCG
>NZ_JBFAJJ010000022.1:0-43008 GCF_040655155.1 Streptomyces sp. NPDC050508 | reverse complement strand
GCCGCAAATCGACACAGCCCCGCGCCCCTGGGTGGACTGCCCCTAAGGCTCGTTACATCTGACCGCGCTTACCTCACACCGCCGGGACGCAGCGGCCGTTCTCCGTGTGGTAGGTCCACTTCGCGCCGTCGGTCACCAGCTCGCGTACCGCCGTCACGAAGCGCTCTACGTGCTCGTCCGGGGTGCCCGCGCCGAAGCTCACGCGGATCGCGTTGAGGGACTTCTCGCCCGGGGCTGCCTCCGGGGCTCCGCACTCGCCCTGGGTCTGGGGGTCGCTGCCCAGGAGGGTGCGGACCAGGGGGTGGGCGCAGAAGAGGCCGTCGCGGACGCCGATGCCGTACTCGGCGGAGAGGGCGGCGGCGAAGTGGGAGCTGTTCCAGCCGTCGACGACGAAGGAGATCACGCCCACTCGCGGGGCGTCGTCGCCGAAGAGGGACAGGACGCGAACCTCCGGGACCTCGGCCAGGCCCGCCCGGACCTTCTCGATCAGGTGCTGCTCGCGGGCGACCAGGGTGTCGAAGCCCGCCTCCGTCAGCGCCTTGCAGGCCGACGCGATGGAGTAGGCGCCGATGACGTTGGGCGAGCCCGCCTCATGCCGGGCCGCGCTGTCGTGCCACTCCACGTCCACTCCCCCGTCCTCGCGCCGGGTGACCTTGCGGCTGGCGCCGCCGCCCGCGAGGTAGGGGTCGGCCGCCTGGAGCCAGTCGGCGCGGCCGGCCAGGACGCCCGAGCCGAAGGGGGCGTACAGCTTGTGGCCGGAGAAGGCGATCCAGTCGACGTCGAGGTCCTGGACGGACACCGGGTGGTGCGGGGCGAGTTGGGCCGCGTCCAGGACGATCCGGGCGCCGTGGGCGTGCGCGGCGGCGGCGAGTTCGCGGACCGGCCACAGCTCGCCGGTGACGTTCGAGGCACCGGTGACACAGACGAGGGCCGGGCCGTACGGGTCGCGGGCGGCGAGGGCCTGCTCCAGGGTCTCGACCGCCTGGGCCGGGGTGCGCGGGGCGTTGAGGTAGGTGACCCGGGCGTCCTTCCAGGGCAGCAGGGACGCGTGATGCTCGGTCTCGAAGACGAAGACCTGGCAGTCGGCGGGGAGGGCCGCGGCGAGGAGGTTGAGGGAGTCCGTCGTGGAGCGGGTGAAGATCAGCTGGTCGTCGGGGCGGCAGTCCAGGAACTCCTCGACCGTCTTGCGGGCGTTCTCGAACAGGTCGGTCGACAGTTGCGAGAGGTAGCCGGCGCCTCGGTGCACGCTGCCGTAGTACGGGGCGTAGGCCGCCACGTCGTCCCAGACGCGCTGGAGGGCGGGGGCGCTGGCCGCGTAGTCGAGCGCCGCGTAGGTGACTTCGCCGCCCGTGACGAGCGGGACGGTGACATCCCGGCCGAGAACGGGCAAAGAGGCACAAATGGTCGTAGCGGCGGCAACGGTGGCAACAGACATGGCGAACTCCCGTGAGAGGCAGGCGAATTCACTGCGCGAGCGGACAGGGCTTCGGCGCAGGAAAGGGTGAAAGGGGATGTGCGGAGTGGGGGCTTCGCGCCCTATCGCATTCGCTTGCTCACAGAGAACTCCCTCGATGACCAGGACCCCTGGTGTCTTTCGAGGGGCCCGCGCTTGCCGCGGACCTCGCTGCCCACGGCCTGGTCTTCACCCGGGGCACCCCGCCACGGACGGAGGGTTGCCGGACAGTCGGCCGGGGCCTCATGACTGTCACTCATGACCTGGTCAGAAAACCTACGTGAGGTGATCGTCGTCCCGCAACCCGTGTCCGGATCGCGGGACGACGACCGACGCCCGTTATGCGTTGGTGGCGGCCGCCCAGCGCTCCAGAGTGCGCTTCGCGGCCCCCGAGTCGACCGACTCCGCGGCCTTCTCCATCCCGGCCCGGATCCGGTCCGCCAGCGGCCCGTCCCCGGCCTCCAGCGCCACCAGGGCCGCCGCCGAGTTCAGCAGTACGGCGTCCCGTACCGGGCCTGTCTCGCCGTCCAGGAGACGGCGGGCCACGTCGGCGTTGTACTCGGGGTCGGCGCCGCGCAGCGCCTCCACGGGGACCAGCGGGAGGCCTACGTCCCGGGGGTCGAAGGCCTCCTCGGTGACCTTGCCCTCGCGGACGATCCACACCCGGGAGGTGGCCGTGGTCGTCAGCTCGTCGAGGCCGTCGTCGCCGCGGAACACCAGCGCGGACGAGCCGCGTTCGGCGAGCACGCCGGCGATGAGCCCGGCCATGCGGGTGTCGAAGCAGCCGACCGCCGAGGTGGTGACCCTGGCCGGGTTGGTGAGCGGGCCGAGGAGGTTGAACGCGGTCGGGATCCCCAGGTCACGCCGGACCGCGCCGGCGAACCGCATCGCGGGGTGGAACTTGGCCGCGAAGCAGAAGGTGATCCCGGCCTCCTCCGCCACCCGCGCCACCTGCTCGGTCGGCAGGTCCAGGTTGATGCCGAGCTTCTCCAGCACGTCGGAGGAGCCGCTCGCCGAGGAGGAGGCGCGGTTGCCGTGCTTGACGACCTTCGCACCGGTCCCGGCGATCACGATCGCGGACATCGTCGAGATGTTCACCGTCTTGGCCCGGTCACCGCCCGTACCGACGATGTCGACGGCCGGCCCCGGGATGTCCAGCGGCTTCGCGTGGGCGTACATCGCCTCGACGAGGCCGGTGATCTCCTCGACCGTCTCGCCCTTGGCCCGCAGCGCCACCAGGAAACCGGCGATCTGGGCGTCCGCGGCCTCCCCGCTCATGATGCGGTCCATCGCCCACGCCGTGTCGGCGGTGTCCAGGTCCTGTCCGGCCAGCAGCGCGCTCAGTACGTCGGGCCAGGAACGGGCCGCCGCGGTGTCGCCTCCAGCGGGGGTCACAGCGCTCATACGGCCGCTCCTGAGTGTCGTAGAAACATGGTTCGAAAGACCTCCCCCACCCTATCCAGCCGCAGGCACGGCGAAGGGCCCCGTCCGGTGTTCGGACGGGGCCCTTCGACTGTGGCGTGGCGACGCCTCAGCGATCAGTGGTGGCCGTGGCCGCTCGTGATCTCCTTGTACTCCTCGACGGTGGGCTTGGCGATCTGGGACTCCTCGCCGTAGTACGCCTCGCTCAGCTTGGCGCGCAGCTTCTCGGAGCCCTTCACCTTGCGCTCGACACCGTTCTCGTCGACCGTCGCGCCGATCGCGGCCGGCACGTACTGCTCGTGCGCGGTGAGCGTGTGCAGCGCGTCCTGGCTGAGCGGCTCGTGGATCTCGACGAACTCACCGTGCGGCAGGCGCTTGATGATGCCCGACTCGCGGCCGTGCAGCACCTTGTCCTTGTCGCGGCGCTGGAGGCCGAGGCAGACCCGCTTGGTGGCGATGAAGACCAGCACCGGCACCACGAAGAAGCCGACGCGCACGAACCAGGTGATCGAGTTGATCGACAGGTGGAAGTGCGTGGCCCAGATGTCGTTGCCGCCACCGATCAGCATCACGAAGTACGCCGCCAGCCAGGCCATACCGAACCCGGTACGGGTCGGGGTGTTGCGCGGCCGGTCGAGGATGTGGTGCTCGCGCTTGTCGCCGGTGACCCAGGACTCGATGAACGGGTAGACGGCGATGGCCACCAGCACCAGCGGGAAGACCACGATGGGGATGAACACACCCAGGACGAGCGTGTGACCCCACAGATTGATCTCCCAGCCCGGCATCACACGCACCAGACCCTCGGCGAAGCCCATGTACCAGTCCGGCTGGGCGCCCGTGGACACCATGTCGGGACGGTAGGGGCCCATCGCCCAGATCGGGTTGATCGAGGCGATCGCCGCGATGGCCGCGATGACACCGAAGACCAGGAAGAAGAAGCCTCCGGCCTTGGCCATGTAGACCGGCAGCAGCGGCATGCCGACGACGTTCTTGTTCGTCTTGCCGGGTCCCGCGAACTGCGTGTGCTTGTGGTAGAAGACCAGGATCAGGTGGCCGACCACCAGGCCGAGCATGATGCCCGGCAGCAACAGGATGTGGACGGCGTAGAACCGCGCCACGAAGTCACCGCCCGGGAACTCCCCGCCGAAGACGAAGAACGAGATGTACGTGCCGACGATCGGGATCGACAGCAGCACGCCCTCGATGAACCGCACGCCGGTACCCGACAGCAGGTCGTCGGGGAGCGAGTAGCCGGTGAAGCCGGTGAACAGCGACAGGACCAGCAGCAGCCAGCCGAACAGCCAGTTGACCTCGCGCGGCTTGCGGAAGGCGCCCGTGAAGAACACGCGCATCATGTGGACCATCATCGCGGCGACGAAGATCAGCGCCGCCCAGTGGTGGATCTGCCGGATCAGCAGACCGCCGCGCACATCGAAGGAGATGTGCATCGTCGAGTTGAACGCCTCCGACATCAGCTGCCCCTGGAGCGGGACATAGCTGCCGTGGTACGTCACCTCGTTCATCGACGGGTGGAAGAACAGCGTCAGATACACACCCGTGAGGATGATGATGATGAAGCTGTAGAGGCAGACCTCGCCCAGCATGAACGACCAGTGGTCGGGGAAGATCTTGCGCATGTTGGACTTGGCCAGGGAGTAGATCCCGAGGCGTCCGTCCGCCCAGTCGGCGACACGCTCGCCGGCCGGTGCTTTGTCGCGCCGCTCATTGTTCTCGTTGGTGCTCATCCGCGCTCCCAGAATGCAGGACCGACGGGCTCCTCGAAGTCGCCGAGCGCTTCGAGGTAACCCTCGTCGCTCACGCCGATGCGCAGCTGCGGCAGGGCGTGACCGGCCGGGCCGAAGATCACTCGGGCACCGTCGGAGAGGTCGAAGGTGGACTGGTGGCACGGGCACAGCACGTGGTGCGTCTGCTGCTCGTACAGGGAGATCGGGCACCCCACGTGGGTGCAGATCTTCGAGAAGGCCACGATGCCCTCGTGCGCCCACTCCAGCTCGCGCTTGTCCTTGATGTTGTCCGGCTGCAGCCGGACGATCATCAGCGCCGACTTGGCGATCTGGGTCTGGAACTCCTCGTCGGTCTCCTCCAGGCCCTCGGGCTTGGCGAAGGTGAGCGAGCCGACAGCCACGTCCGAGGGACGCAGCGGCAGGTTCGTGTTCATGTTGACGAGAAGCTTGCCCTTGGACCACAGGGTGTGGCGGAGCTTCGTCCCCGGCAGCGGGCCCAGGTCGCGCAGCAGCATGACGCCGGAGAGCGGGAACAGGGCCAGCGCGCCGAACATCGTGTTGCGGATCAGCTTGCGACGGCCGAGCGCGGACTCCTTGGCACCCTGCTTGAAGTCGGCCATGACCTTGGCCTTGACCTCGGGGGGCGCCTCGATGGCGTGCCGCTCGTCGGCGATCTCCTCGTCGGACATCAGGGTGCGGGCCCAGTGGACCGCGCCCGCGCCGATGGTGAAGAGCGCCGTACCGAGGGTCAGACCGAGCGCGAAGTTGAGCGCGTTGATGTGACCGATCGGGAAGACGAAGATCGGCTTGTCGTGCGGGATCGCCACGTACGAGGCGATGAAGCCGACGGTGGCCAGCATCGACAGCGTGAACAGGAAGGCGACGACGCGCTCGGACCGCCTGGCGGCCCGCTCGTCGATGTCCTGAACACGGTGCTCGTGCGGCGGCAGGCCGGGGTCGGCGAACGGGTCGTGCTCGTCCGCCACCGACACCGCGCCGTGCGCGTCCTGCTCAGCGGGCAGGTTCTCTTCTGGAATGTCTTGGCTACTCATGACTTCTTGGCCTTTGCGGTCCGAGCGGCGACCCAGACGGCTACCGCGATCAGCGCGCCCAGACCGAAGATCCAGGCGAAGAGACCCTCACTGACCGGACCGAGACCACCCAGCTCAAGACCGCCGGGGCTCTCGGTGTTGTCGCCGTTGACCGCGTTGAGGTACGCGATGATGTCCTTCTTGTTCTTCGACGACAGCGTGGTGTCGGGGAAGGAAGGCATGTTCTGCGGGCCGGTCTGCATGGCCTCGTAGATGTGCTTCGGGGCAACGCCTTCGAGGCTCGGCGCGAACTTGCCGTGCGTCAGCGCGCCGCCCTTGCCGGTGAAGTTGTGGCACTGGGCACAGTTGGTGCGGAACAGCTCGCCACCCTTGGCGATGTCCGAACCGGCGGGCCCGTACTCGTTCTTCGTCGGGATGACCGGGCCGGCGCCCAGCGAGGCGATGTACGCCGCGAGCTGGTCGATCTCGGCCTGGGAGTAGATGACCTTCTTGGCCGGGATCTGAGCGCCCGGCTGCTGGGCCGGCATACGGCCGGTGCCCACCTGGAAGTCGACCGCCGCGGCGCCGACGCCCACGAGGCTCGGCCCGTCGGAGCTGCCCTGACCGCCGGTGCCGTGGCAGCTGGCGCAGCCTACGGCGAAGAGCTTCTTGCCCTCGTCGATGGAAAGGGACTGGGCGGACTCGTCGGCCTGCGCCTTGCTCGCGGGCGCGAACGCGGCGTACAGCCCCCCAGTTGCCGCCAGCGCGAGGAGTAGTACGACGACCGCCGCCAGCGGATGGCGTCGTCGTGTGGAGAGCTTTTTCACGGATTACCCCGGTGTCAGGATCTTCTGCGTCGATGCTTCTGGAATGTGCGCTTCTTGGGCGCGCGCGGGATCGGGCCCGACTACTTGATCAAGTAGATCGTGGCGAAGAGGCCGATCCAGACGACATCGACGAAGTGCCAGTAGTAGGACACGACGATGGCCGCGGTCGCCTGTTCGTGGGTGAACCTCTTCGCCGCGTAGGTGCGGCCGAGGACGAACAGGAAGGCGATGAGGCCGCCCGTCACGTGCATGCCGTGGAAACCGGTGGTCAGGTAGAACACCGAGCCGTACGGGTCGGAGGACAGCGAGATGCCGTCCTTCTTCACCAGCTCCGTGTACTCGAAGATCTGACCGCCGATGAAGATCGCACCCATCACGAACGTGATGATGAACCAGCCCCTGAGCTTCTTCACGTCCCCGCGCTCGGCGGCGAAGACGCCGAGCTGGCAGGTGAGGGAGGAGAGCACCAGGATCGTGGTGTTGGTCGCGGAGAACGGAATGTTGAGATGGCTCGCCATCTCCTTCCAGTGATCCGGACCTGTCACCGATCGCAGGGTGAAGTACATCGCGAAGAGGGCCGCGAAGAACATCAGCTCGGAACTCAGCCAGATGATGGTTCCGACGCTGGTGAGGTTCGGCCGGTTGACCGACGGGTGCGCGTGCCCGGTTTCTACTGTCGTTGCTGTCGCCACGACCGACATTATGTCGGTCGCTTATCCCGCCCTCACTCCGGGGGGTGCCGTTCGGAGTGTTCGCAGCGTGTGTACTGCCCGTATGGCCCATCGCAGGGGTGTTCCAACAGGTGTTGACGGGGTGTTCAAAGGAGTAGCATCCGCCGCACCGGTACCCGAGGTTCCCGACCAACGACGCGGAGGAACAATGCAGCCGACTGCCACGGTGCTCGTCTACAGCGACGACTCCAACACCCGCGAGCAGGTGCGGTTGGCCACCGGCAAGCGGCCGGCTCCGGACGCGCCGTTGGTCGAGTTCCTGGAGTGCGCCACGCCTGCGGCGGTTCTGAAGGAACTGGACCGGGGTGGGATCGATGTCTGTGTGTTCGACGGGGAGTCCTCGCCGATGGGGGGCATGGGGTTGTGCCGCCAGGTGAAGGACGAGGTCTTCAACTGCCCGCCGGTGCTTGTGCTCATCGGGCGACCCCAGGACGCGTGGTTGGCTACGTGGAGCCGCGCTGAGGCCGCTGTGACCCTTCCGGTGGATCCCGTTGAGTTCGCGGCCTCTCTTGCCTCTCTGCTGCGTGAGAAGCGGGCCTTGAGCGCCTAGTGGGGTGGGGCGCTGGGTTCTTGGCGACTGCGGGCCCGTTGTAGCTGGTCGCGCAGTTCCCCGCGCCCCTGGGTGGGTCACACTGACTCGGGACGGAGCCGTGCCGCGTCCTCCGGGCTGGGACCATCCGGGGTTCCGCCCACCAGCGCGCTGCCGCCTCGCCACTTCTTCCAGCCGAGGTTCCAGTCGCCGAAGCCGTTGCCGAAGGGTTCCATGTCGTCGCCGTTCGAGTTGACGACCTTGACGACGTCGCCCTCGTGGATGGTGTCGAAGAACCACTCCGCATTGCTGGTGCTCATGCCGGTGCAGCCGTGGCTGACGTTCTCGGAGCCCTGGGAGCCCACGGACCAGGGGGCGGCGTGGACGTACTCGCCGCTCCAGGTGACGCGGGTCGCGTAGTACACGGGGAGGTCGTACGAGTCCGAGGAGCCCTCGGAGATGCCGACGGTGGTACCGCGCATCCGTACGAAGTACTCCTTGCCCAGTACGACCTTGACGCCGTTTCGGGTCTCGAAGCCGGGCTTGCCGGTGGTGACGGGGATCTCGTTGATCTCCTCGCCGTTCTTGTAGACCGTCATCTCGTGGGACGCGGCGTCCGTCACGGCGATGATCTTGTCGCCCGTGGTGAGCTTGAGGCCCTTTGAACTGCCGCCCCACAGGCGGTCGCTGATCTTCACGCCGTCGAGGTTGCTGTGCACCTGGATGGTGGCGTGGGCGGGCCAGTACTCCTTGGGGCGGTAGTGGAGTTCCTTGTCGTCCACCCAGTGCCAGGCGCCCTCCACGGCGGGCACGGAGTCCACCCTGAGGGCGCGTTCCACGACGGCCCGCTGCGCCTTGTCCTTGACGGGCATGTTCAGCTCGGCGGTGACCGGCTGGCCGACGCCGTACGTGCCCGCGTCCGGACCGAACTTCACCGTCAGGCTCTTCTTGGTGGTCGGCTTGCTGGTGTCGAAGGTGAGGACCTTGCGGCCGGGGGCGCCGTCCTCGTCCTCCGTGCTCACCCGCACCGTGTAGCGGGCGTTGGCGGCCAGCGGGGAGGTGCTGTGCCAGCGAGTGCCGTCGGCGGCGAGTTCGCCCGTGACGTAGCGTCCCGTGGCGTCCATGGCGGTGACGTCCGTGATGCGCCCGTCGTCACCGGAGGCGGTGACCACCAGGGGCTTGTCGGGGTCGGCCTTCTTGCCGTTGCCGGACGGGCCGTTGAAGGAGATCTGCCCCGCCGCGTCGTACGGCTTGGCCGACAGCGGGTTGCCGCCGTCGGACCCGCAGGCGGTGACGCCCGCGCCGAGGGCGATCACCAGCAGGGTGCAGCCGACGACGGTGCGGGTGCGCGGAGAGTGGTTCATGGGGTCACGCTATGAAGCTTCGTCAGCCGCGGCGCGGTGGGTCACTCGGACGAGGGACCGGCACTGCGGCAAAAGCACGAGCCCGGACCCTCCTGACGGAGTGTCCGGGCTCGTGGGCGTTCGGCGCGTGCTACTGGGTGCGGTTCTCACCGCGGTAGTACTCGAAGACCCAGCCGAACAGGCCGAGCATGATGAGCGGCGCCGAGAAGTACAGCAGCCACCAGCCGATGGCCACACCGAGGAAGGCCAGCGCGCCACCGATGCCGAGGGCGAGGGGCTGCCAGCTGTGCGGGCTGAAGAAGCCCACCTCGCCGGCCTCGTCCGCGACGTCGGCCTCCTTGTTGTCCTGCGCCAGCGTGTCGATCCGCCGGGCGGTGAAGCCCAGGTAGAAGCCGACCATGATGCACAGGCCGAAGGCCATGAAGAGGGCCGTGGTACCGGCCGCCTCCTTGGACCACACGCCGTAGACGATCGCCGTGGCGAGCACGAAGACGGCCAGCCACATGAACATCCTGCCCTGGACCTTCACTTGCCCGCCTCCTTGCCGCCAGTGAGGGCCTTGTCGCCGTGGTGCGCGTTCTCAAGCTGGTCGAGAGCGGCGATCTCGGGGTGGTGCAGGTCGAACGCCGGGGATTCGCTGCGGATCCGCGGCAGGGTGAGGAAGTTGTGCCGCGGCGGCGGGCAGGACGTCGCCCATTCGAGCGAACGGCCGTAGCCCCACGGGTCGTCGACCTCGACCTTCTTGCCGTACTTGGCCGTCTTCCACACGTTGTAGAGGAACGGCAGGATCGACAGGCCGAGCAGGAAGGAGCTGATCGTCGAGATCGTGTTCAGGGCGGTGAAGCCGTCGGCCGCGAGGTAGTCCGCGTAACGACGGGGCATGCCCTCGGCACCCAGCCAGTGCTGGACCAGGAAGGTGCCGTGGAAGCCGATGAACAGCGTCCAGAAGGTGATCTTGCCGAGGCGTTCGTCGAGCATCTTGCCGGTCATCTTCGGCCACCAGAAGTGGAAGCCGGAGAACATCGCGAACACGACGGTGCCGAACACCACGTAGTGGAAGTGCGCCACCACGAAGTACGAGTCCGAGACGTGGAAGTCCATCGGCGGCGAGGCCAGGATGACACCGGTCAGACCACCGAAGGTGAAGGTGATCAGGAAGCCGGTGGCCCAGAGCATCGGGGTCTCGAAGGACAAGGACCCCTTCCACATGGTTCCGATCCAGTTGAAGAACTTCACGCCGGTCGGTACGGCGATGAGGAACGTCATGAAGGAGAAGAACGGGAGGAGGACTCCGCCGGTGACGTACATGTGGTGCGCCCACACGGTCACGGACAGGCCGGCGATGGAGATCGTGGCCGCGACCAGTCCCATGTAGCCGAACATCGGCTTGCGGGAGAAGACCGGGATGACCTCGGAGATGATGCCGAAGAACGGCAGGGCGATGATGTACACCTCTGGATGGCCGAAGAACCAGAAGAGGTGTTGCCACAGCAGTGCCCCGCCGTTTGAGGCGTCGAAGACATGTGCCCCGAACTTCCGATCCGCCTCCAGCGCGAACAGCGCGGCGGCGAGAACGGGGAAGGCCAGCAGGACCAGGACTGCGGTCAGCAGCACGTTCCAGCAGAAGATCGGCATGCGGAACATCGTCATGCCCGGTGCGCGCATGCAGATGATCGTGGTGATGAAGTTGACCGAGCCGAGGATCGTGCCGAAGCCGGAGAAGGCCAGACCCATGATCCACATGTCGCCGCCGATGCCCGGCGAATTGACCGCGCTCGACAGCGGCGAGTACGCGAACCAGCCGAAGTCGGCCGCGCCCTCCGGGGTGAGGAAACCGCCCACCGCGATGAGCGAGCCGAACAGGTAGAGCCAGTAGGCGAACATGTTCAGCCGCGGGAACGCCACGTCGGGCGCGCCGATCTGCAGCGGCATGATCCAGTTCGTGAAACCGGCGAACAGTGGCGTCGCGAACATCAGCAGCATGATCGTGCCGTGCATCGTGAACGCCTGGTTGAACTGCTCGTTCGACAGGATCTGCAGACCCGGCCGCGCCAGCTCGGCGCGCATCAGCAGCGCCATGACGCCGCCGATCAGGAAGAACGCGAACGACGTGACCAGATACAGCGTGCCGATCGTCTTGTGGTCCGTGGTGGTGAGCCACTTGATCACGACGTTACCGGGTTGCTTGCGCCTTACCGGCAGCTCGTCCGCGTAGTGGGACTCTGCTGCCGCGGCACCCTGAGGTTCGTTGAGGATGCTCACAGGTTGTTCGTCTCCCGGTTCTTCTCGTGGCTCGTCTGCGCGATGCCGGCGGGAATGTAACCGGTCTGCCCCTTCTTGGCGAGGTCCTTGAGGTGCTGCTGGTAACGCTCCGGCGAGACGACCTTCACGTTGAACAGCATCCGGGAGTGGTCGACGCCGCAGAGCTCGGCGCACTTGCCGAGGTAGGTGCCCTCCTTGTTGGGGGTCACCTGGAAGGAGTTGGTGTGGCCCGGGACGACGTCCATCTTCATCAGGAACGGCACCACCCAGAAGTCGTGGATGACGTCGCGTGAGGTGAGGACGAAGCGGACCGTCTCGCCCTTGGGGAGCCAGAGGGTCGGACCCGGATTGCCGGTCTGCGGGTTCTTCGTGGCGGGCGTACCGACGTCGTAGACTCCGCCGGCGTTCGCCGGGAACTCCTTCTTGAACCGGTCCGGAATGGCGGCCAGGTTCTTGTCGGTCGTCGCGTCGCCACTGACACCGTCGACGTTCTCGATGTAGTTGAAGCCCCAGCTCCACTGGAAGCCCACGACGTTGACCGTCACGTCGGGCTTCTTGTCGAGGCTCAGGAGCTTCGTCTCGTCGCGGGCGGTGAAGTAGAACAACACCGAGACGATGATGAGCGGAACAACCGTGTACAGCGCCTCGATGGGCATGTTGTACCGGGTCTGCGGGGGGATCTCGACCTTGGTGCGGCTGCGCCGGTGGAACATGACGCTCCACATGATCAGGCCCCACACCAGGATGCCGACGGCGAGCGCGGCGGCCCAGGACCCCTGCCAGAGGGAGAGGATCCGCGGACCCTCTTCCGTGGTCGGAGTGGGGAAACCAAGGCGAGGAAAGTCCTTGGATGTGCAACCGGTCGCGGTCGCCAGGACCAGGCCCGCAGTCATTGCCTGCAGCAGCTTCCGCCGCATCGGGCGCCGCGGCGAGCGGTCGGAGCCGTTGGGACTCACGTAGCGCCTTCCCGAGAGTCTCGCCCGCGCGGATTGGCTGCGGCCTGCCTTCACGCGGGTCGGTCGCCGCCCTGCGTCGGGCAGGGGTTTGGATGTTTATGCGGACCAAACCCTAGCCGACGCCCTCCGGGGGTTCGCGGGGAGGGTGGCATACGCGCCGGGGTTTACTCCGGGCGCCTAATAGCTCGGGGGTTGAGGTGGTTTGGGTGAGTGCGGGGTGCGTTGTGGTTGCTCGCGCAGTTCCCCGCGCCCCTGTCGAAAGCACAGGTCCGCTTTAACGTTGCTGTGTGTCCTACTTTGATGCTGCCTCTTCCGCTCCTCTCCATCCCGTCGCCCGGCAGGCCCTGTTGGCGTCTCTGGACGAGGGGTGGGCGGATCCTGCTCGGTTGTATCGGGAGGGACGTAAGGCCCGACTACTGCTGGACGCTGCCCGTGAGGCGGCCGCCGAGGCTGTCGGTTGCCGGGCCGACGAACTCGTCTTCACCTCCTCCGGGACCCGGGCCGTACACACGGGGATCGCGGGGGCGTTGGCGGGGCGGCGGCGCGTCGGACGTCACCTGATCGTGTCAGCGGTTGAACACTCTTCCGTGCTCCATTCGGCCGAGAGCCTGGCGGCGGAGGGTGGTTCGGTCACCGAGGTGCCCGTGGACCGGACGGGGGCGGTGCGCGCGGAGGCCTACGGCGAAGCCCTACGGCCGGACTCCGCGCTGGCCTGTCTCCAGTCGGCCAACCATGAGGTGGGGACGGAGCAGCCGGTCGCCGAGGTGGCCGAGGTGTGCCGGGCGGCCGGGGTGCCGTTGCTGGTCGACGCGGCGCAGTCGCTGGGCTGGGGACGGGTCGACGGCGCGTGGTCGCTGCTCACGGCCAGCGCGCACAAGTGGGGCGGGCCGGCCGGGGTCGGGCTGCTGGCGGTGCGCAAGGGCGTGCGGTTCGCGGCTCAAGGGCCCGTCGACGAGCGGGAGTCGGGGCGGGCCGCCGGCTTCGAGAACATTCCGGCCGTCGTGGCCGCGGCGGCTTCCCTGCGCGCGGTGCGTGCGGAGGCGGCCGAGGAGGCGGTACGGCTACGGGAGCTGACGGAGCGGATCCGCGTGCGGGTACCGCAGTTGGTGCCGGACGTGGACGTGGTCGGCGATCCGGCGCGGCGACTGCCCGGGATCGTCACCTTCTCCTGTCTCTATGTCGATGGAGAGACACTCCTGCACGAACTGGACCGCGCCGGTTTCTCCGTCTCGTCCGGATCGTCCTGCACGAGCAGCACGCTGACGCCCAGCCATGTGCTGAAGGCGATGGGGGTGCTGAGTGAGGGGAATGTGCGGGTGTCGTTGCCACCGGGGACGACGGAAGCGGACATCGAGCGGTTTCTCGCGGTGTTGCCGGGGGCGGTGGCGGGGGTGCGGGAGAAGTTGGGGGCGCCGACGCCGGCGCCCGTGACCGCCGTAGAAGAGGACTCCCTCGTCGTGGACGCCCTCGGGAAGCGGTGCCCGATTCCGGTGATCGAGCTGGCCAAGGTCATCGGGGATGTACCGGTGGGTGGCACGGTCAGGGTCCTGTCCGACGACGAGGCGGCACGGCTGGACATCCCGGCGTGGTGCGAAATGCGGGGCCAGGAGTACGTGGGTGAGGAGAGGGCACCCAAAGGCACGGCGTACCTGATCCGCCGGTTGACCTGAGCCACCTAAGGGGCGCGGGGAACTGCGCGACCAGCCCCCACGCGCCAGCAGACAACAACTCAGCCCAGATGCCCCTGGACCTCACCCGCCGCGTCATGCCCATACGCCTTGGTGAAGCGGTCCATGAAGTGCACCCGCCGCAACTGGTACTCCTGCGTACCCACCGTCTCGATGACAAGCGTCGCCAGCATGCAGCCGACCTGCGCCGCCCGCTCCAGGGAGACCCCCCACGCCAGCCCCGAGAGGAACCCCGCGCGGAACGCGTCGCCGACACCCGTGGGGTCGGCCTTGCGCTCCTCCTCCGCGCAGCCGACCTCGATCGGGTCCATGCCGACGCTCTCGATACGGACGCCGCGCGAGCCGAGCGTGGTGACGCGGTGGCCGACCTTGGAGAGGATCTCCTCGTCGCTCCAGCCCGTCTTGGACTCGATGAGGCCCTTCTCGTACTCGTTCGAGAAGAGGTACGCCGAACCGTCCAGCAGGATGCGGATGTCGTCGCCCTCCATGCGCGCGATCTGCTGGGAGAAGTCAGCGGCGAAGGGGATGGAACGGGTACGGCACTCCTCCGTGTGGCGGAGCATCGCCTCGGGGTCGTCCGCGCCGATCAGGACCAGGTCGAGGCCGCCCACGCGGTCGGCGACGGTCTTCAGCTCGATCTGGCGGGCCTCGCTCATGGCACCGGTGTAGAAGGAGCCGATCTGGTTGTGGTCGGAGTCGGTCGTGCACACGAAACGGGCGGTGTGCAGCGTCTCCGAGATACGGACCGAGTCGGTGTCCACGCCGTGGCGGTCGAGCCAGTCGCGGTACTCGGCGAAGTCGGAGCCGGCGGCGCCGACCAGGATCGGCTTGGTGCCGAGCTGGCCCATGCCGAAGGCGATGTTGGCGCCGACGCCGCCCCGGCGTACGTCGAGGTTGTCGACCAGGAAGGAGAGCGACACCGTGTGCAACTGGTCCGCGACCAGCTGGTCGGCGAAGCGGCCGGGGAAGGTCATGAGGTGGTCGGTGGCGATGGAGCCGGTGACTGCGATGCGCACGGCGAGGACTCTCCTGAGGGAGGCTGCGTTGACAGTTCACGCTACCCGGTCCGCGCGGCGGCTCTGAAGCGGCCAAAACTACCCGATAGTAGATCTTTCTTCGCGAGGTAAAGCGTGTCTACGGTGCCGCTATGACGAACCTCAAAGTCCATGCCCCCGTTCCGGTTCACCTCGAAGGTGAAGGTGAGGCCGATCTGGCGGCGCTGCGCGGCGACTGCGCCCGGATGGCTCCGCACTGGACGGTTCCCGACCGGATCGTTGCCCTTCCGGTGTCCCCGTCACTCATCCACGGCGTGTCCGTGCCCTCGAAGTCCGCGAGGCTGCTGGACGCGATGGGCGAGTACGGCGACTGAGCGGAAGCGGATGGGCTGAGCCGAGGTTCCGGCTCGATCGGCGCGCTCAGGGGAACCGTGCGCTCCCCCGCTGCGTCCCATCGCTGTCCCCCGTAAAGGGGATGCGGGATACGACCCTTCCGCCCGGCCCTTTGACAGGGTCGGGTCAGGGTCAAGGGACAGTTGCGCAGCCGAAGGAGCGATGCGGTGAACACCGAGCGACCCGACAACGACGACGCGTCCGGCGCCCCCGGGGACGTGCGGGGCGTGGGGGACGCCGCTGCAGCGAAGGGTGCCGTGACGGGGCCCGGGGTCGACGACACCAGGGCCGGCGGGGAAGTGGCTGAGGGCGGGGGGTCTCGCCTGGCGAAGGCGGCCGACGCTACGACGTCTGCTGCCGAGGGCGGGGACACGGAGGAGGACGCTGATCCCGAAAAGAGCGGTCGTGCGGCCTCCGGTGCCGGGACCGACCGTAAGGAAGAGGCCAGCTCCACGGCATCTGGCACGGCAGCCGGGCAGCCGGAAGAGACGACACCTGCCGCAACCGGCGCAGAAGCCCGCCGGGCGGACGAGAACGCCCCCGCTGCATCCGCCCTGGAAGAGGCGGGCGTCGCGGCATCCGATGTCGAAGCCGACGGGCCGGAAGGTACCGGTCCCGCGGCACCCGACGCCGACGACCTGCCCCTGGGCGACCACTCCCCCGAAACCGACGGCAGGCGCCCCTCTCGCTCCCGGTCGCCCCTGGTCGTCGCCTCCGTCGCCGCTGCCGTACTGCTGGTGGGGGGTGGCGGGGCGTATCTCGCGTCGTCCTCGTCCGCTTCCGGGGGTTCGGGTGAGGGGACGGGATCCGCGGCGTCCGGTGCGGACGGGACTCCCCCGCCGCTCGCGCTCGACGGGTACTCCTCGGGCGGTACGAACGGGATCGCGTCCGGTGAGCCGAATCCGTACGGCGAGACGTACCGGGCCGCGGGCACTCTGCCCGGTGGGCCGGACTCCGCGGCCGTCTACGCACCGCAGGGCGAGGTCGGCAAGGACGACGTGGCCCGGCTCGCGAAGGCGCTCGGTGTCGTGGGGACGCCGGTGGCCGAGGGGCAGGTCTGGCAGATCGGCGGGCAGGATGGCAGCGGGCCGAGTCTGCAGGTGAACAAGGCCGCGCCGGGCATGTGGACGTTCAACCGCTACGCACCCGGGACCGACAACTGCACCGGCGGCACCCTCAAGTGCACGCACGACCCCGCTTCCCCCGCGGGCGATCCGGTGAGCGTGGCCGTCGCGAAGAAGGCCGCCGCCCCGATCCTCAAGGCCGTCGGCCAGGACGACGCGAAGGTCGACGCGAGCCAGCTCATGGGCGTGCAGCGGGTCGTGAACGCCGATCCCGTCGTCGGCGGACTGCCGACCCACGGGTGGACCACCGGGCTGACCGTCAGCGCCCAGGGTGAAGTGGTCGGCGGGAGCGGGCAGTTGGCCGCGCCGGTGAAGGGTGACGTCTATCCGGTGCTGAGCGCGCGGAAGACGCTGGACCTGATGAACGCGGCGCCGAAGACCGATCACCGCATGGGCATCGGTGGCTGCGCCAGCGCCGTACCGCTGAAGGACCGGCTGGAGGCGCCGTGCGGGTCGTCGACCGGCATCTCCGCCACGCCGACGCAGGCGTCGACCACCGTCGAGCACGCGGTGTTCGGGCTCGCGGTGCACTCCGTGAACGGGAAGCAGACGCTGGTGCCGTCCTGGCTGTTCGAGACGCGGCAGCCGGGCGGGCAGGACAGCTTCACGGTGACGTACCCGGCGATCGATCCGAAGTACCTGACCTCGGCCACCACGCCCACACCCACACCCACGGCGAGTCCGTCGTCGACGTCGGCTCCGCGTGACGTCAAGGTGGACGGCTACACGGCCGACGGGAAGAGCCTCACCGTGGCCTTCACCGGCGGGGTGTGCGCCGACTACAAGACGTCGGCCGTGGAGGGTTCGGACAAGGTGACGGTCACGGTGACCGACACGCCCTGGCCGGACAAGGTCTGCATCATGATCGCCAAGTTCTACCACCAGACCGTGCAGTTGAAGGCGCCGCTCGGCGACCGGAAGGTCGTCGGTTCGGACGGCAAGGAGATCCCGGTGGAGAAGAAGGTGGAGGTGGGGGCAGGACCCTCACTGGCCCGGTAGCGACGGTAAAAGCCCGAAGGCGGCGGCCCTGTCGGAGGGGGCCGCCGCCTTCGTACTGCGTTTCGTACGGGGTTCAGTGATTAGCTGAACGAGTCGCCGCAGGCGCAGGAGCCCGTCGCGTTCGGGTTGTCGATCGTGAAGCCCTGCTTCTCGATGGTGTCGACGAAGTCGATGGAGGCGCCGCCCAGGTACGGAGCGCTCATACGGTCGGTGACGACCTTGACACCGCCGAAGTCCTTGACGACATCGCCGTCGAGGGAACGCTCGTCGAAGAAGAGCTGGTAGCGGAGGCCGGAGCAGCCGCCGGGCTGGACGGCGACGCGCAGGGCCAAATCCTCACGGCCTTCCTGGTCGAGCAGGGCCTTGACCTTCGCCGCGGCGGCGTCGGACAGGATGATGCCGTCGGTGACGGTGCTGGTCTCGTCCGATACGGACATCTACATCTCTCCCGGGTTGTACGGACACTGCTTGCCGACGAGTTCAACCGTCGGGGCCGGGGATTCATTCCGGACCGTGCCCGGTGTCTTTCCCTTGACCCCTCTCTCCATGCTCGCACACGCCCGCAAGGCCCCCCGCCGGGTGCGTACGCGGGTGCGTACCGGGATTGATGTCACATCGACGCTATGGGCATCGTCAAACTGACGTGAAGCAGTTATGATAGATAGCGTCAATTCGACGAAAAGGGCTGTCTTCCCATCGGGACAGCCCAGCCCGCAGAACAGAAAGGGTGCGTGTCGTGACCACCGCCCAGACCCAGGAGCTCGACGTACAGCCGACGCCCCTCGCCCTGCTCCTCCTCGGCCGTGAGGCCGACCCGAAGAGCGAGCGCGGCGTCGAGTGTCCCGGTGACCTGCCCTCGCCGTCCGACCCGGACCTGGTCGAGCGGGCCCGCGCGGCCAAGGAGAAGCTCGGCGACAAGGTCTTCGTGCTCGGCCACCACTACCAGCGCGACGAGGTCATCCAGTTCGCCGACGTCACGGGCGACTCCTTCAAGCTGGCTCGGGACGCGGCCGCGCGCCCGGAGGCCGAGTACATCGTGTTCTGCGGTGTGCACTTCATGGCGGAGTCCGCGGACATCCTGACCGGCGACGACCAGAAGGTCGTCCTGCCCGACCTCGCCGCCGGCTGCTCGATGGCGGACATGGCCACCGCCGAGCAGGTCGCCGAGTGCTGGGACGTGCTGACCGAGGCCGGCATAGCCGAGCAGGTCGTGCCCGTCTCGTACATGAACTCGTCCGCCGACATCAAGGCGTTCACGGGCAAGCACGGCGGCACGATCTGCACCTCGTCGAACGCCGAGCGGGCCCTTGAGTGGGCCTTCGAGCAGGGCGAGAAGGTCCTGTTCCTGCCCGACCAGCACCTGGGCCGCAACACCGCGGTCCGCGACCTCGGCCTGAGCCTCGACGACTGCGTCCTCTACAACCCGCACAAGCCCAACGGGGGCCTCAGCGTTGAGCAGTTGAGGGCCGCGAAGATGATCCTGTGGCGCGGCCACTGCTCGGTGCACGGCCGCTTCTCGCTGGAGTCGGTGGAGGACGTGCGGGCCCGGATCCCGGGTGTCAACGTCCTCGTCCACCCCGAGTGCAAGCACGAGGTCGTGTCCGCGGCGGACTACGTCGGGTCGACGGAGTACATCATCAAGGCACTTGAGGCAGCCCCGGCCGGTTCCAAGTGGGCCATCGGCACCGAGCTGAATCTCGTACGACGCCTCGCGAACCGTTTCGCGCCCGAGGGCAAGGAGATCGTCTTCCTCGACAAGACTGTCTGCTTCTGCTCGACGATGAACCGCATCGACCTCCCCCACCTGGTCTGGACCCTGGAGTCCCTCGCCGAGGGCAACCTGGTCAACCGCATCGAGGTGGACAAGGAGACGGAGGCGTTCGCCAAGCTGGCGCTGGAGCGGATGCTGGCGCTGCCGTAGGCCTGCCGGGTTATTCCACTCGCGGCCGGACCAGGCCCGACTCGTAGGCGATGACGACGAGTTGGGCCCGGTCGCGGGCGCCGAGTTTGGACATGGCGCGGTTGACGTGGGTCTTCACCGTCAGGGGGCTGACCTCCAGGCGTTCGGCGATCTCGTCGTTCGAGAGGCCGCCGGCGACCTGGACGAGGACCTCGCGCTCGCGCACGGTGAGGGCTTCGAGGCGTTCGGCGCGGGCGGGGTCGCGGTCGTCGTCCAGGTCGCCCTGGGCGAGGAAGCGGGCGATCAGGCCCTTGGTCGCGACCGGGGACAGGAGTGCCTCTCCGGCCGCCGCGACCCTGATCGCGCTGAGGAGTTCCTCCGGCTCCGAGCCCTTGCCCAGGAAGCCGGACGCGCCCGCGCGCAGGGACTGGACCACGTAGTCGTCGACCTCGAAGGTCGTCAGTATGACCACGCGGACGTGGGCGAGGGACGGGTCGGCGCTGATCATGCGGGTGGCGGCGAGGCCGTCCGTGCCGGGCATCCGGATGTCCATCAGCACGACGTCGGCCCGCTCCTCCTTCGCCAGCCGTACAGCCTGCGCGCCGTCCGAGGCCTCTCCTACGACCTCCATGTCGGGCTCGGAGTCGACGAGTACGCGGAAGGCGCTGCGCAGCAGGGCCTGGTCGTCGGCGAGCAGGACACGGATCGTCGTCATACGGGCTCCCCCGTGGCGCGTGGGCGGGTCTTGACCGGCAGGATCGCATGGACGCGGAAGCCGCCTCCGTACCGGGGACCGGTGGTGAGGGTGCCGCGCAGGGCGGTGACGCGCTCGCGCATGCCGAGCAGGCCGTGGCCGCCGCCGGAGTCGGGGTCCTGGTCCTCGCCGGAGCCGTTGTCGAGGACGGTGACCTCCACGTTCGGTCCCACACGTACGACGCTCACCTCGGCCTTCGCCTCCGTACCGGCGTGCTTCTGGACGTTGGTGAGGGCTTCCTGGATGACGCGGTAGGCGGCCAGGTCCACGGCGGCGGGGAGCGTCGTGCCGTTGTCGGCTCGGGCCACCTCGACGTGCAGGCCCGCGTTGCGGAAGGTGCCGGCGAGTTCTTCGAGGCGTTCGAGGCCGGGGGCCGGTTCGGTGGGGGCCTCGGGGTCGCCGGACTGGCGCAACAGGCCGACGGTGGCGCGGAGTTCGTTGAGCGCGGAGCGGCTGGCCTCGCGTACATGCGCGAGGGCTTCCTTGGCCTGGTCGGGCCGCTTGTCCATGACGTGGGCGGCGACTCCCGCCTGCACGTTGACCAGGGCGATGTGGTGGGCGACGACGTCGTGCAGGTCGCGGGCGATGCGCAGGCGCTCCTCGGCGACCCGGCGGCGGGCCTCCTCCTCGCGGGTGCGCTCGGCCCGTTCGGCGCGCTCGCGGATGGCGTGCACGAACTCCTTGCGGCTCCGTACGGCGTCACCGGCCGCGGCGGCCATGCCGGTCCAGGCGAAGATGCCGAGGTTCTCCTGGGCGTACCACGGGAGGGGGCCGCCGAGCATCGCGGCGCCGGTCAGCACGATCATCGTGAGCAGGCCCACGCGCCAGGTCGTCGAGCGGTCGGTGGTGACGGCGACGGTGAACAGGGCGACCACGGCACACATCGCGACCGGGGCGCGCGGGTCACTGGTGACGCTCTCGACGAGGGAGGCGGTGCCGGTGACGGCGAGGACCATCATGGGGGCGCGACGGCGGAAGACGAGCGCGGCGGCGCCGACCGCCATCAGGATCAGGCTGAGGGGGTCCGGGGTGCGGATGCCCCAGCTGACGCCGTGCCCTCCGTGCGGGTCCACGAACGACCCGGCGACCATGCACACGAGCACCGCGGCGGCGAGGGCCGCGTCCAGCGCGGAGGGGTGCGCCTTCGCTTGGCAGCGGGCTCGGTCGAGAGCACTCATTCTCGCAACGGTACGGCGTCCCTGCCGGGGGCGGAACGGGGGTCAGCTGTACGTTCCCTGTGCCTGTTCGGGGTGTTGTGGTGGGCGTAGCTGGGGGCTGCCGCCCCCAGACCCCCGCTTCGGCCCTGAACGGGCCTCGTCCTCAAACGCCGGACGGGCTGAGAATTGACCGGCGCTGAAAAGGAAACCGCGAAAAAGCTCTCAGCCCGGGATCAAGCCGTCGTCGCTCAACAGGTCCCGGACCTCCTCCAGGGTCGCGTCCGGGGACGGGAGGATCAGCTCGGACGGCTCCAGGGAGTCGTCCGGCAGAGGCTCGCCCAGTTCGCGGACCTTTGCCAGGAGTGCCTGGAGGGTCTGGCGGAAGGCGGGGCCGTCGCCGTTCTGGACCTCCGTCAGGAGTACGTCGTCCAACTTGTTCAGCTCGGTGAGGTGGCCGTCGGCCAGCCTCACCTGCCCCTCCCCCATGATCCGTACGATCATGTCGCCCTCCTCAGGCGTGGGCCTACTGCTTGTCGAAGCGCGGAGTGTCCTGCGGCTGCTGGGGCTGCGCCTTGTCGGTGCCGCCCTCGATCGCCTGCTGCTGAGCGGACGAACCGCCGGCCAGCTCCGCCTTCATGCGCTGGAGTTCCAGCTCTACATCCGTACCACCGGACAGGCGTTCCAGCTCGGCCTGGATGTCGTCCTTGGCCATGCCGGTCGGGTCGTCGAGGGCACCGGAGGCGAGCAGTTCGTCGATGGCGCCGGCGCGGGCCTGGAGCTGCTGGGTCTTGTCCTCGGCGCGCTGGATGGCAAGCCCGACATCGCCCATCTCCTCGGAGATGCCGCTGAACGCCTCGCCGATCCGGGTCTGTGCCTGGGCCGCGGTGTACGTGGCCTTGATGGTCTCCTTCTTCGTGCGGAAGGCGTCCACCTTGGCCTGGAGGCGCTGGGCCGCGAGGGTGAGCTTCTCCTCCTCGCCCTGGAGAGTGGTGTGCTGCGTCTCCAGGTCCGTCACCTGCTGCTGGAGCGCGGCGCGGCGCGAGAGCGCCTCGCGGGCCAGGTCCTCACGGCCGAGGGCGAGCGCCTTGCGGCCCTGGTCCTCCAGCTTCGAGGACTGCGACTGCAGCTGGTTGAGCTGGAGCTCCAGACGCTTGCGTGACGTGGCGACGTCGGCCACACCACGGCGCACCTTCTGAAGCAGCTCCAGCTGCTTCTGGTACGAGTAATCGAGGGTTTCGCGCGGGTCCTCGGCCCGGTCAAGGGCCTTGTTCGCCTTCGCGCGGAAGATCATCCCCATACGCTTCATGACACCGCTCATGGGCTTCGCGCGCCCCCTTCTGACGGACTCCAGCTCCAGCGACTGCAACAAAACCCACAGTACGGGCCCTGCATCCATTACCGCACTGTTCGGGGACGGATGCGCTCATCCCCAAGGACGACTGACCCCGGTTCTGCTCCGGCGTAAGGAGTAGGTGCTCCCCTGGCAGAACCCGTCCCTGACGTCCTTCTCTGTCCCCTACAGACGACTGGTGTTGCCGGATCGTTCCCCACCGGACTGGGGTCCAACCCCTTCCACCCCTTACCCTTGGGTTTTGTGTTCCGAAGCCGTTCCAAGGAAGAGAAGGCAGCCTCCACCGACAAGGTGTCGCTGACCGACTCCACGCAGCCCCGAGACCCTCAGGCCCCGAAGGGTCGGCCCACGCCCAAGCGCAGTGAGTCACAGACTCAGCGCCGCAGCGTCGCCAACACTTCGATGACGCGGAAGGACGCCTCCAAGCGTCAGCGCGACGAGCGGCGGGTCCAGATGGACAAGCAGCGCCAGGCGCTGGCCGGCCGCGGTAACGAGCGGGATCTGCCCGCCCGCGACCGAGGCCCGGTCCGCAAGTACGCCCGCGACTACGTGGACGCGCGCTTCAACGTCGCCGAGTTCTTCCTCCCGCTGGCCGTGGTGATCCTCGTGCTCAGCGTGGTGCAGGTGCCCGCGCTGCAGAACATCGCGCTGCTGCTGTGGCTCGTGGTGATCGTCCTGATCCTGGTCGACTCGTTCTGGAACGTGTTCCGGCTGCGCAAGCAGCTCGCCGAGCGCTTCCCCGGCGAGAGCACGAAGGGCGCGGTGGCCTACGCGCTGATGCGTTCCCTACAGATGCGTCGACTCCGGCTGCCGAAGCCGCTGGTCAAGCGCGGAGAGCGGCCCTGAGCGCGGACTCCTTCTCCGGCGGCGCGGTGGATGCCTGGCTGGACAAGCTGGGCGGCCTGCGGGATGTCGTACGACAGGAGCTGGTGGCCCGGCAGCTCGACGAGCAGATAGTCGGCCGGTATCCCGTCGGGCAGCGGCTGCGGGTGCTCGACGTCGGGATGGGCCAGGGCACGCAGGCGCTGCGGCTGGCCCGGGCCGGGCACCAGGTGACCGGGCTCGAACAGGAGCCGAAGATGATCGCCGCGGCCCGTGAGGCGCTGTCGGGTGAGCCCGAGGGCATCCGGGAGCGGGTGCGCATCATCGAGGGCGACGGCCGGGACACGGGTGTGCACTTCCTGCCGGGCAGCTTCGACGTCGTGCTCTGTCACGGCGTCCTGATGTACGTGTCCGAGCCCGACCCGCTGCTCGCGGGGCTGGCGCGGATGCTGGCGCCGGGCGGCCTGCTGTCGCTGCTCGTACGGAACGCCGACGCGCTGGCGATGCGGCCCGGGCTGTCCTGGGACTGGGCGGCCACGGCGACCGCGTTCGACTCGACGGCGTACCGCAACCGGCTGGGCCTCGATGTGCGGGCGGACCGGCTGAGCACCCTGACGGCGACGCTGGCGGGGATCGGGGCGCCGCTGCAGTCCTGGTACGGCGTGCGGGTCTTCACCGACACGGCTCCGGAAGGTGCCGAGATCCCGGCGGACGTCGCGTCGCTGCTGGCCGCCGAGGAGCGGGCCGGGCGGACGGATCCGTATCGCTCGGTGGCCGCGCTGCTGCATCTGTGCGGCGTGCGGGGCTGAGCGCGCGCCCCTCCCCCTAGGGGCCCGTTCGGGTCAGCAGCACAAGCCTGACATTCACCCCAAAGAGACACTCGGCGTGTGGACTTTCCCCGTACCCATACCCGTACCCGTGCCCTGCGGCCGGTCGCTCTTCTCGCCGGTCTCGCCTGTTCGCTCGCGCTGGTCACCGGATGTTCCGACTCCGGGTCCGCGTCGAAGAAGGACACCTCGACCGCACAGGCCGCGCAGGCCGCCGTGCCGATGTCGAGCGACGACCTGCAGAGCGACTACCAGAAGGTGATCAAGGAGGTCCTGCCGTCGGTCGTGCAGATCCAGGCCAGCAATGATCTGGGATCGGGGGTCGTGTACGACGACCAGGGGCACATCGTCACCAACGCGCACGTCGTCGGGAACGAGAAGACCTTCAAGGTGACCACCGCGAACAGCGAGGACGTGCTCACCGCCAAGCTCGTCTACTCGTATCCCGCGCAGGACCTGGCCGTCGTCAAGCTGGACAAGGTGCCGGACGGGCTGAAGGCAGCGACGTTCGCCGACTCGTCCAAGGTCGAGGTGGGGCAGATCGTCCTCGCCATGGGCTCGCCGCTGGGACTGTCGTCCAGCGTGACGCAGGGCATCGTGTCGGCGACCGGACGGACCGTCAGCGAGGGCAGTACCGGGGGCGGTACGGGCGCGACGATCGCCAACATGGTGCAGACCTCGGCCGCGATCAACCCCGGCAACAGCGGGGGCGCGCTGGTGAATCTGGACGGGCAGGTCATCGGTATCCCGACCCTTGCCGCCACCGATCCCGACCTCGGGGGCAGCGCGGCGCCGGGGATCGGGTTCGCGATTCCCTCCTCGATGGTGAAGACGGTCGCCGACCAGATCGTCAAGGACGGCAAGGTCACCGACTCGGGGCGGGCGGCCCTCGGCATCACCGGACGTACGGTCGTCGACGCCGGTTACCAGGCCGCCGGGGTGGCCGTGGTCGCGGTGAAGAGCGGCGGGGCCGCCGACAAGGCCGGCATCGAGGCCGGCGACATCGTCACCAAGCTCGGCGACACGGGCATCACCACGATCACCTCACTGTCGGAGGCCCTCGCCGCCGACAAGCCGGGGCAGAAGACGACGGTGACGTACACGCGGAACGGGGCGTCCAAGAAGGTCGACGTGACGCTGGGCGAGCAGTAGCCCTCCGGGGAACGAGGTGGGGGCGGCCGGTGTTTCTCCGGCCGCCCCCCTCGCTCTGAGCTACGACGGGTTACGCGTCCTCGGCGTGCAGGCTCATCGGACCGTAGATCTGTGTGCCGTCCTCGAAGAGGAACACCTGGTCCGCGCCGCCGGCGACGAGGTCCTTCCAGATCTCGCCGAGCCAGGACTCGGCGTCCCCCTGTGTGGTGAACTCCTCCGGCGTGACCGCGGGTTCGACCTCGGTCCCGTCGGACTTCTCGAACCGCCAGATCCATGCCGCCATGTACGCCTCCAAGGTCTCAGCGCATGCAGAGCAGAAGCCGGATCTTGGTCCGGCTTCTGCTGAGCAGCCTATTCGCTCCGCTGGGTTAGTGGGGGGTGAGCTGCGGATATTCGGTCGGGTGCGGGTCGGTGGGGGCTGGGCGCGCCCCGCGGCGGAGCCGCAAACGTCACAGCCCCGCGCCCCTAAGGGCGTCCAGGATGGGCATGTTCATCAGTGAGCGGTGAAAATCGGTTCGTGGAACTCACTCTGCTCGGCACCGGTGCCCCCGCTGGACTCCCCCGCCTCGACTGCCCCTGTGCGGCCTGTGCCGTTTCGCTCGGCGTGGATGCTCGGGCTGCTACCGCCGTGCTCGTTGACGGGACGTTGTTGCTCGATCTGACGCCCGGGGCCGCCTTTGCCGCGGCTCGGGCGGGGCACTCGCTCGGCGGTGTGCGGCAGGTGCTGTTGTCGCATCCGCATGACGGGCCCGCGGTGGAGGTGCCGGTGGGGCTGCCGCAGCCGGGGCGGGTGCCGGACGGGCGGGAGCTGGCGCTGTTGACGGGGCATCGGGTGCGGGCGGTGGCGATGGACGCGCCCGGTACGGGGTACGCCGTCACCGGGCCGGACGGGCAACGGGTGCTGTATCTGCCGCCGGGGGGCGCGCCGGCCGGGCTTGAGGAGGGGGCTGTCCCGTCGTACGACATGGTGCTCGCCGATGTCGTGGGGCGGCCGGATGCTCTTGCGAAGTTGCGGGCGGTGGGGGCTATGGGGCCCGCGACCGATGTCATCGCCGTACATCTGGATCACGATGTGGCGCCGGGGGCCGAGTTGGCGCGGCGGCTGGCTGCCGTGGGGGCGCGGGCCGTGCCGGACGGGACGACCTTGACCGTGGGGGTGTACGAGGACGTGCCCGATGTGCCGCGGCGGACGCTGGTGCTGGGCGGGGCGCGGTCGGGGAAGTCCGTGGAGGCCGAGCGGCGGCTGGAGGCGTTTCCCGATGTGCTGTATGTCGCGACCGGCGGCTCGCGCAACGGGGACACCGAGTGGGCCGCCCGCGTCTCCACGCACCGGGAGCGGCGGCCGGGGTCGTGGCGTACGGCGGAGACGTGCGACCTGGTGCCGTTGCTGGCGCAGGACGGGCCGCCGCTGCTCATCGACTGTCTGTCGCTGTGGCTGACGGACGCCATGGACTCCGTGGGGGCCTGGGACGACACGGAGTGGGGGGACGGCGGGGAGAAGCAACTCCGGGAGCGTGTACGGGAGTTGACCGCTGCTGTGCGTGCCACGCGGCGGACCCTGGTCGCCGTGTCCAACGAGGTGGGCTCGGGGATCGTGCCGGCGACCGCGTCCGGGCGGCGGTACCGGGACGAGCTGGGGCGGTTGAACGCGGCGGTCGCCGGTGAGTGCGAGCACGTGTTGTTGGTGGTCGCCGGGCAGGCGCTGGCCTTGCGCGGCTAGGGCTGTTGTTTGCTGCGGGCGATCAGGCGTCGCGGGGGCGGGAAGCGGTCCGGGACCCGGCGCGCTTCCGTGACGAACTCGCAGTCGTGGGGCTCCAGTTGGGCGCGCAGGTCGTCCGGTCGTCCTTCCATCAGGAGGAGGCCGCCGGGGCGCAGGACCGTGAGGGCGGCACGGAGTTCGGCTTCGGGGTCGGGGGCGGGTGAGCGGTCGCGGAGGAGGGTGACGACGTCGTAGCGGGCCTGGAGGGCGGTGGTGATGTGGGGGTCCGCGAGGTGGCCGGCGTAGGCCTCCTCGATGCGTTCGGCCGCGCGGGCCCGGACGGCTCGGGGGGTGGGGTCCAGGCCGTCGAAGGACGTGTACGGGAAGAGTTCCTTCGCCGTCGCGGGGAAGCGGGCGTCGCCCGTGCCGACGTCCAGCCAGCTCTCCGGTTCGGGGAGGAGCCTCAGGACCGCGCGGGCCACCGCCCGGTGACGGCGTCGCTCGTCGAGGGCGCTGACGCGGGTGCGCAGGCTGTTCATGGGCGACTCCCGGAGACGTACGACAATACGGTGCAAAACGATACGTACGGGATCCGGATCTTGAGGGCAAGGACGTCGGGGGCGCGTGGTGGCCATGTGGCTCTGTCAGGTTCGATCGCTGCCGGTACTGTTCGGCGAATGAGCTCGCTTAATCTCGACGACTTCACCGATCTGATCGAGCGCCCCGACGGCGGTGTGCGCCGTGACGCCGAGGCGCGGCGCGAACGTCAGATCGTGCCGCCCGGGTCGCTGGGCCGACTCGACGACCTGGGTGAGTGGTTGGCGGCGGCGCAGGGCGCCGTTCCGGTGCGGCCGGTCGAACGACCGCGTGTGGTGTTGTTCGCGGGCGACCACGGGATCGCCGAACTCGGCGTGTCCGCGCGCCCGGCGGGCACCGCCGACCAGTTGGTGCGGTCGGTGCTGGAGGGCGCGAGCCCGGCCGCGGTACTGGCCCGGCGGCTCGGCGTCCCGGTGCGGATCGTGGACATGGGCCTGGACTGCGAGCCGGACTCGCTGCCCGACGAGGTCGTGAAGCACCGCGTACGGCGGGGCAGCGGGCGGATCGACATCGAGGACGCGCTGACGCCGGAGGAGGCGGAGGCCGCATTCCTGGCCGGTGTCGCCGTCGCCGACGAGGAGGCCGACTCCGGTACGGATCTGGTGGTCCTCGGCGATGTGAGCGTCGGCGGTACGACACCAGCCTCGGTGCTGATCGCCGCGCTGTGCGGGACCGACGCGTCCGTGGTCACCGGGCGGGGCGGTCTCGCGATCGACGACCTGGCGTGGATGCGCAAGTGCGCGGCGATCCGGGACGCGCTGCGGCGGGCCCGGCCGGTGCTCGGGGACCAGTTGCAGCTCCTCGCGGCGGTGGGCGGCGCCGACCTCGCCGCGATGACCGGGTTCCTGCTGCAGAGTGCCGTACGGAAGCTGCCGGTGATCCTGGACGGGGTGGTGGCCGCCGCCTGTGCGCTGGTGGGTCAGCGGGTCGCGTTCCGGGCGCCGGACTGGTGGCTGGCCGGGCAGAACAGCGGGGAGCCGGGGCAGGCGAAGGCGCTGGACCGGATGGCCCTGGAGCCGCTGCTCGACCACGGCGTGACCGTCGGGGAGGGCGCGGGCGCGCTGCTCGCGCTGCCGCTGGTGCAGGCCGCGGCGGCGCTGGCGGCCGAACTCCCGCTCAAGCCGGAGGAGTCGACCGAGGAGCCCTCTGTCGAACCCGGGGAGCCGACGGAGTCCGTCGAGCCGGAAGAGGCCGAGAAGCCCGAGTGACGTCGGCGGGAACGGGTGGGGACGGGTTGCGGCGACGGAAAAGAGCTGTTCGCCGCAACAACGCCCATATGATCCTCCTTCATGGGAGATGTCCGGGTCGGGCCCGTTCAGGAACGTCATAGCTCAGGCGCCTCGCGGCGGGCCGCGGCCTTCGCCGTCTGGTATCTGCGGGCCGTCGCGTTCATCAACTTCCTCAGCGCGGCGTGGGTTTCGCTGGGGCAGGACGTACGACGGCACAACCAGGAGAACTTCTTCACGCCGTACCTGCTGACGGCCGGTTTCGCGTCCGGGGTGTTCACGGCGTTCCTCGCCATCACCATGCGGCGCCGCAAGCGGGCCGCGTGGATTCTGAACCTGGTGGTCAGCGGGCTGTTTCTGCTGCTGTTCGGATTCGCCATGTCGTTCCAGGAGATCCGCCAGTACGCGCAGAACTGGATCTCCCTGGGACTGACCGCCGCGTTCGTCGCCGCGCTGGTGGTGGGGCGGCGGGAGTTCTACGCCAAGGGCGACCGGTCCAACCCCCGGCTGGCCGCCGTCGTCGCCGTCGCCGGCACCCTGGCCGCCTCGCTGCTGGCCGCGCTGCTGGTGACGGTCACCAACCAGGCGCACGACGCGTCCCGTTCGACGTTCCTGGAGCGCTGGCACTACGGCTCGTTCCGGCTGGTGTCCATCGCCGCCACGGAGAATCGCTTCCCCGGCATCTGGACCCCGAACTGGGCCAACGTCACCATCAACGTGCTCAGTACGGTCCTGGTCCTCGCCGTGTTCTACGCCGCGTTCCGCTCCCGGCGTGCCGTCGACCCGCTCACCGAGGACGACGAGAAGAACCTGCGGGCGCTCCTCGAACGGCAGGGCGAGCGGGACTCGCTCGGGTACTTCGCGCTGCGCCGGGAGAAGAGCGTGGTGTGGTCGCCGACCGGCAAGGCGGCCGTCGCGTACCGGGTCGTGGGCGGGGTGTCGCTGGCCTCCGGCGACCCGATCGGCGACCCCGAGGCGTGGCCCGGCGCGATCGAGCCGTGGCTCGCGGAGGCGCGGGTTCACGGATGGATTCCGGCCGTCATGGGCGCGAGCGAGGAGGCGGGGACCGTCTACGCGCGGCACGGGCTCGACGCCCTCGAACTCGGGGACGAAGCCCTCGTCGAGGTGGCCGAGTTCACCCTCGAAGGGCGTGCCATGCGGACCGTACGGCAGGCCTACAACCGGGTGAAGCGGGCCGGTTACACCGTGCGCATCCGCCGGCACGAGGACATTCCGGCCGAGGAGATGGCGTACCTGCTGAAGCGGGCCGACGACTGGCGGGACGGGGCCACGGAGCGCGGGTTCAGCATGGCGCTCGGGCGGCTCGGGGACCCGGACGACGGGCGGTGCGTGATGCTCGAATGCACCGACGGGGACGGTGAGTTGAGAGCGGTGCTGTCCTTCGTGCCGTGGGGCCCGCACGGGTTGTCCCTGGACCTGATGCGCCGGGACCGCGACTCCGACAACGGGCTCATGGAGTTCATGGTGATCGAACTCCTCCGCCGCGCCCAGGAGATCGGGATCACCCAGGTCTCGCTCAACTTCGCCATGTTCCGCTCGGTCTTCGAAAGGGGGGCGCGGATCGGCGCCGGGCCGGTGCTGCGGCTGTGGAGGTCACTCCTCAGCTTCTTCTCGCGCTGGTGGCAGATCGAGTCGTTGTACCGCGCCAACGCCAAGTACCGGCCCATCTGGGAACCTCGGTTCCTGCTCTTCGAGAAGAGCGCGGACCTGCTGCGCATCGGCCTCGCGGCGGCGCGCGCGGAAGGGTTTCTGGAGGCACCGGGACTGCCTAAGTGGCTGCACCGCAAGCACCTGGAGACGCACAGATGAACCGCCTCGCCCGCTGGACCCGCGCCGAATGGGGACTGCTCTACGTCACCGTGCGCGAGCCGCTGCTGAAGCGGCGGCACTGGCGGGCGATCCCGATGACGATCGGGGCGGTGCTGCTGACCGCGGTGCTCCAGTTCGTCCAGAACCAGTCGTGGGGCTACCAGTTCGTGCAGGACACGGGCGCGGTACGGGCCGAGGACCCGCTGTGGCTGGCGCTCCTTCGCACACCACTGTCTCTTTTCGTGCCGGCGCTGGACCTGCCGGTGTGGGGCGCCCTGGCCCAGATCCTCTTCGTGTTCGGCATCGCGGAGATCTGCCTCGGCCGGTGGCGCACGCTGGTCATCGCGTACGCCGCGACCCTCGCCGGCACGCTGTACGCCCGCCTCGGCATCTGGCTCGGCTTCGACAACCCGTTCGGGCTGCCCAGCTCGGACCGGCTGGTCGTGGACACGGGCCCCTCGGCCGCGGTGGTCGGCCTCGCGGTGTTCGTCGCGTGGCGCTACGGCGCGTATGCGACGGCGCTCGCGGTGACCGGGGCGATGGCGATCGAGGTGATGCTGAAGGGCAACCTCGCGGGCAAGGAGCATCTGGCGGCGATCATCGCGGTGGGGTTGCTGTGCCTGACTTCGGCGGTACGGCACCGGCGGCTGCGCGTGCGGTAGGCGGGGCAGGGGACCGTCACTGCCGACCGGGAATCCGTACCGGCTCCGGGTCCGGTTTCCCGCCGAGCCAGTCCTGGACGGCTCGGCGCGGGCCCGCCCAGCGGCGGTCGTGGTGGTAGGCGCGGAGGGTGGAGCGGGCTCGGGCCCGGTGACGGCGCTTGCGGTAGAAGCGCTTGGCCCAGGGGGAACCCGGGCGGGCCAGCCGGATCGCGCCGACGACGGCGACCAGCGGGACCAGGACACCGAAGACCGCCGTGCGGGCCTTGCCCTTGCTCAGGGCGATGAGCGAGAAGAGGAAGTTGACCCCGACACTGACGATCACTCCGGCGCGGTCGTGGAGTTCGGCGGCGGTGAGGTCGTTGACGCCGAAGGGCGAGAAGCCGGCGAGGACGAAGCCGACCAGGGCCGCCGTGAGCACCACCGCCTCGACGCTCTTGCGGCCCGCCTCGGTCCAGTACACGTCGTCGAGGTAGAGGATCAGCGCGAACTCGTCCAGCACCAGGCCCGCGCCGATCCCGAAGACGATCGCGAAGAGCGCCGAGCCGACGCCGTAGCGGGTGCTGGCCACGGCGCCGAAGCCGCCGAGGATGCTGAGGACCACGCCGGGGACGACGTGGTGGATGTGCACGTCGCCCGCCTTGATGTTGCCGAAGGGGCCCTTGCCGGCGCGGATCAGGCGGGTGATGACCCGGGTGATGAGGAAGGTCAGGACGAAGGCGGTGAGCGCGAGGAGGAGCGGGAGTTTGCCCGGCTCGACGATGTTGCGGTGCAGCCAATGTCCCATATGTGCACTTTAGCTACGGCCGCAGGGGGCGCCCTCCTGACCGCCGGGTAATCTGCGCCGGTGTCCAAGACCCCGGCTCTCGGCAGCCTCCGCTTCGCGTTCGGCACCCTGACGGTTCTCCCGGTCAGGGTCACCCGCTGGGACCGGGAGGCCGCGCGTGCCGGAATGATGGCCGCTCCGGTCGTCGGGACGGTCGTCGGTGTGTGCTCGGCGGGGTTCGGGCTGTTGCTGCTGTTCCTGGGCGCGGGCACGCTGCTCGCCGCCGTCGGCACGGTCGCCGTGCCCGCCGTCCTCACCCGCGGCCTGCACCTGGACGGGCTCGCGGACACCGCCGACGGGCTCGGGAGCGGGAAGCCGGCCGAGGATGCGCTGCGGATCATGAAGCAGTCGGACATCGGGCCGTTCGGGGTGCTCAGCCTCGTCTTCGTTCTGCTGGCTCAGGTGGCTGTGCTGGCGCAGCTCTACGGGGAGTCGTGGGCGCGGGGGGCGGCTGCGGCGATCGTCTCGGCGATCGCCGCGCGGCTCGCGTTGACCTGGGCTGCTCGTGCGGGAGTGCCTGCGGCTCGGCCGGAGGGGCTGGGGGCGGCGGTTGCCGGGGTTGTGCCGGTGGGGGGCGCGGTGGCTGTGACCTTGTCCTACTTGGTGATCTCCGCGGCGCTCGGGGCGATTTTCGGGGTGCATGGGAGGGTGCGGGCGGTTGTTGCCGTTGTCGTGGCGCTGGTTGTCGCCGAGATTCTTCTGCGGCACTGTCGGCGGCGGTTCGGTGGGGTCACGGGAGACGTGTTCGGGGGGCTTGCGGAAACTGCGGGCACCGTCGCGCTTGTGGTGCTTTCGCTGGGTGGGTGAGTGCCGGATCGTCGTGGCTGGTCGCGCCCGCGCGGCGGAGCCGCACATGTCACAGCCCCGCGCCCCTTGGGTGGGTCGCCGTCCAGCATGTTTCAACAGGACCGGCGCCGTGCGCCAGCCGTTCGACGATGCCGCGCGCCAACACCCGGACCCGCTCCTGGTGTTGGTTGCGGATCGCGGGGTGGCCGGAGTCGTCGAGGTCACTCCGCTTCCGGCAGGTGAACCCCCGCGGGAATGAGCCATCACGCACACGCGCGTAGGCTCGTCCCGGGCGCTCACCAGCCCCCTATGCCCACCGCCGCCGCAGGTCGGAATTAGGGTCGGCTGTCGGGCCCGGTCGACCCACCCCGTTCGACCACAGGAACTTCACTTCGGAAGCGAGAATTCACCACTGTGACTGCTCTCACTCTCAGCACCGCCGCGGCGCCCGGCCTGCGGGCCGACGCGATCGTGATCGGTGTCGCCAAGGGCGGCAAGGGCCCGGTCGTCGCACCGGGCGCCGAGGCCGTGGACAAGGCGTACGACGGCAGGCTCGCCGGCGTCCTGGAGACCCTCGGTGCCTCCGGTGCCGAGGGCGAGATCACGAAGCTGCCCGCACCGGCCGGCTTCAAGGCTCCGCTCGTGCTCGCGGTGGGGCTCGGTGCCGAGCCCGCGGACGGCGACGCGTACGACGCCGAGGCGCTGCGCCGGGCCGCCGGCGTCGCCGCCCGCTCCCTGACCGGCGCCAAGAAGGCCGCCTTCGCGCTCCCCCTCACGGACGCCGCCGACGCCGGCGCGATCGGCGAGGGCGCGCTGCTCGGCGCGTACTCCTTCGACGCGTACAAGGGCAACGGCAAGGACGCGAAGGCGGGCGGCAAGGCCCCCCTCGCCGAGGTCGCCCTGCTCGGCGGCAAGCCCCGCGACAAGGACTACAAGGCGGCCGTGGAGCGCGCTCTCGCGGTCACCGAGGAGCTGAACCGCGCCCGCGACCTGATCAACACCCCGCCGAACGACCTGGACCCGGAGGCCTTCGCCGCCGTCGCGCAGACCGCGGCCAAGGAGCACGGCATCAAGGTCGAGGTGCTCGACGTGAAGGCCCTGGAGAAGGGCGGCTACGGCGGGATCCTCGGCGTCGGCGCCGGTTCCGCGGCCGGTCCGCGCCTGGTGAAGCTGTCGTACACGCACGCTGCCGCGACCAAGCACCTGGCCTTCGTCGGCAAGGGCATCACCTACGACTCGGGCGGCATCTCGCTCAAGCCGGCCGGGCACAACGAGACGATGAAGTGCGACATGAGCGGTGCCGCCGCCGTGTTCGCGGCCGTGGTCTCCGCCGCCCGTCTGGGTCTTGAGGTCAACGTGACCGGCTGGCTGGCGCTCGCCGAGAACATGCCGTCCGGTTCCGCGACCCGTCCCGGTGACGTGCTGCGCATGTACAGCGGCAAGACCGTCGAGGTCCTCAACACGGACGCGGAGGGCCGCCTTGTCCTCGCGGACGCGCTGTGGGCGGCGTCGGCGGAGAAGCCGGACGCGATCGTGGACGTGGCGACGCTGACCGGGGCGATGGTCTTGGCTCTCGGGAACCGTACGTTTGGCGTGATGGCCAACGACGATGCCTTCCGTGCGGCGATCGTGGACGCGGCCGAGGAGGTCGGCGAGCCGTCCTGGCCGATGCCGTTGCCGGAGCACCTGCGCAAGGGCATGGACTCCCCCACCGCCGACATCGCGAACATGGGTGAGCGGATGGGGGGCGGGCTGGTTGCCGGGCTGTTCCTGCGCGAGTTCGTCGGCGAGGGGATCACCTGGGCCCACGTCGACATCGCTGGACCGGCGTTCAACGAGGGCGGGCCGTTCGGTTATACGCCCAAGGGTGGGACGGGGTCTGCGGTGCGGACGCTCGTGCGGCTTGCGGAGCTGACTGCGGCTGGGGATCTGGGCTGACGTTCTGCGCCTCATAGCTCGATGCCTTGGGTGCGTGGGCGACTGCGGGCCGGTTTGTGGCCGGTCGCGCAGTTCCCCGCGCCCCTAGGGGTCGCACCCAGGTGTCTCACCAATTCAGCGTCTCTCAAGTGAGCGTGTGGCGTCTCACACCCGGGCCCGGCGTCTCGTTGGGCCTCGACAAGTGCGAAGATGGGCTCGGCAGGACAGGGCCCCCACCACAGGGCCGAAGAAAGAGCGGCCGGACACCAGCCGCCGCGCGGTCACTGAAGACCGGCGTACGGCGCACATGCATGGAGGACGTGACGTGGCGAACGACGCCAGCACCGTTTTCGACCTAGTGATCCTCGGCGGTGGCAGTGGCGGTTACGCCGCGGCGCTGCGCGGGGCCCAGCTGGGACTGGACGTCGCCCTGATCGAGAAGGACAAGGTCGGCGGCACCTGCCTGCACCGAGGATGCATCCCCACCAAGGCCCTGCTGCACGCGGGCGAGATCGCCGACCAGGCCCGCGAGAGCGAGCAGTTCGGTGTCAAGGCCACCTTCGAGGGCATCGACGTACCGGCCGTCCACAAGTACAAGGACGGCGTGATCTCGGGCCTGTACAAGGGTCTCCAGGGTCTGATCGCATCCCGCAAGGTGCACTACATCGAGGGTGAGGGGCGCCTCTCCTCCCCCACCTCCGTCGACGTGAACGGCCAGCGCATCCAGGGCCGCCACGTCCTGCTGGCGACCGGCTCCGTGCCGAAGTCGCTGCCGGGCCTGGAGATCGACGGCAACCGCATCATCTCCTCGGACCACGCCCTCGTCCTGGACCGGGTCCCGCAGTCCGCGATCATCCTGGGCGGCGGTGTCATCGGCGTGGAGTTCGCCTCCGCGTGGAAGTCCTTCGGCGCCGACGTGACGATCATCGAGGGCCTCAAGCACCTCGCCCCCCTTGAGGACGAGAACTCCTCCAAGCTTCTTGAGCGCGCGTTCCGCAAGCGCGGCATCAAGTTCAACCTGGGCACCTTCTTCTCGAAGGCCGAGTACACCGAGAGCGGCGTCAAGGTCACCCTCGCCGACGGCAAGGAGTTCGAGGCCGAGCTCCTGCTGGTCGCGGTGGGCCGCGGCCCGGTCTCCGCCGGTCTCGGCTACGAGGAGCAGGGCGTCGCGATCGACCGCGGCTATGTCCTGGTCGACGAGTACATGCGGACGAACGTCCCGACCATCTCCGCCGTCGGTGACCTGGTCCCGACGCTCCAGCTCGCGCACGTCGGCTTCGCCGAGGGCATCCTGGTGGCGGAGCGTCTGGCCGGTCTGAAGACCGTTCCGATCGACTACGACGGTGTCCCCCGGGTGACGTACTGCCACCCCGAGGTCGCCTCCGTGGGCATCACCGAGGCCAAGGCCAAGGAGATCTACGGCGCGGACAAGGTCGTCGCTCTGAAGTACAACCTCGCGGGCAACGGCAAGAGCAAGATCCTCAACACCTCGGGCGAGATCAAGCTCGTCCAGGTGAAGGACGGTGCCGTGGTCGGCGTCCACATGGTCGGCGACCGCATGGGCGAGCAGGTCGGCGAAGCCCAGCTGATCTACAACTGGGAAGCGCTGCCCGCCGAGGTCGCGCAGCTGATCCACGCCCACCCGACGCAGAACGAGGCGCTCGGCGAGGCCCACCTGGCACTGGCCGGCAAGCCTCTCCACTCCCACGACTGACCCCCTCGGTCGGACGACGACACAGACTTCCGCAATTCGTAAGGAGCAACCGAAACCATGGCGGTTTCCGTAACCCTTCCGGCGCTCGGTGAAAGCGTCACCGAGGGCACTGTCACCCGCTGGCTGAAGGCCGAGGGCGAGCGAGTAGAGGCCGACGAGCCGCTGCTCGAAGTGTCGACCGACAAGGTCGACACCGAGATCCCCTCGCCGGTCGCCGGTGTGCTGGCCTCCATCAAGGTGGCCGAGGACGAGACCGTCGAGGTCGGCGCCGAGCTGGCCGTGATCGACGACGGTACGGGCGCGCCTGTCGCCGCCCCGGCTCCGGCCGCGGAGCCGGCTCCCGTGGCCGCTCCGGCTCCGGTCGCCGAGGCCCCCGCGGCTCCGGCTCCCGCCCCGGCGGCCCCCGTTGCCGCTCCCGCCGCTCCGGCCGGCGGCGCCTCCGGTACCGACGTCGTACTGCCCGCACTGGGCGAGTCGGTCACCGAGGGCACCGTCACCCGCTGGCTGAAGGAGGTCGGCGAGGAGGTCGCGGAGGACGAGCCCCTCCTTGAGGTCTCCACGGACAAGGTCGACACCGAGATCCCGTCGCCGGTCGCCGGCGTACTGCTGGAGATCCTGGTCGGCGAGGACGAGACCGCCGAGGTCGGCGCCAAGCTCGCCGTCGTCGGCGCCCCGGGTGCCGCTCCGGCGGCTGCCCCGGCTCCGGCCGCCCCTGCGCCCGCTGCCGCTCCGGCTCCGGCCCCCGCGCCGGTGGCCCCCGCGGCTCCGGTCGCACCGCCCGCCCCGGTCGCCGCAGCTCCGGTCGCCCCCGCCGCCCCGGCCCCCGCGCCGGTCGCGGCTCCGGCTCCGGTCGCCCCGGCCGCTCCGGCGCCCGCCGCCGCGCAGGCCACGGACGACGGCGCCTACGTCACCCCGCTGGTGCGCAAGCTCGCGTCCGAGAACGGCGTGGACCTGTCCACCGTCAAGGGCACCGGCGTCGGCGGCCGTATCCGCAAGCAGGACGTCATCGCCGCCGCCGAGGCCGCGAAGGCCGCCGCGGCCGCTCCGGCGCCCGTCGCCGCCGCCGCTGCTCCGGTCGCCGCTGCCAAGAAGGCCCCCGTCCTGGAGGCCTCCCCGCTCCGCGGCCAGACCGTCAAGATGCCCCGCATCCGCAAGGTCATCGGCGACAACATGGTCAAGGCGCTGCACGAGCAGGCGCAGCTGTCCTCGGTCGTCGAGGTCGACGTCACGCGGCTGATGCGACTGCGCGCCCAGGCCAAGGACTCCTTCGCCGCGCGCGAGGGCGTCAAGCTGTCCCCGATGCCGTTCTACGTCAAGGCGGCGGCCCAGGCGCTGAAGGCCCACCCGGCCGTCAACGCCCGGATCAACGTCGAAGAGGGCACGATCACCTACTTCGACACCGAGAGCGTCGGTATCGCGGTGGACTCCGAGAAGGGCCTGATGACCCCGGTCATCAAGCACGCGGGCGACCTGAACATCGCCGGTATCGCCAAGGCCACCGCCGAGCTCGCGGGCAAGGTCCGGGCGAACAAGATCACCCCGGACGAGCTGTCCGGCGCGACCTTCACCATCTCCAACACCGGTTCGCGCGGCGCCCTCTTCGACACGATCATCGTGCCGCCGAACCAGGTCGCGATCCTCGGCATCGGCGCCACGGTCAAGCGCCCGGCCGTCATCGAGACGGAGGAGGGCACGGTCATCGGCGTCCGCGACATGACGTACCTGACCCTCTCCTACGACCACCGCCTGGTCGACGGCGCCGACGCGGCCCGTTACCTGACGGCCGTCAAGGCGATCCTTGAGGCGGGCGAGTTCGAGGTCGAGCTCGGCCTGTAGTCAGCGGCCAGCTGGTTCGTTGTTTGTACGGTGCCCCCGTTCCGGAGCTTTCCGGGCGGGGGCACCGCGCGTTTCCCACCCGGGCAGCAGGTCGTACGTCGCGTCCAGGCAGCCCTGTGAGGTGGGTCCCCCGGCCCTCGGGGCGACGCCGGTGAGGAAGGCCCGGCGCTCCACCTGCCGGACCACGGCCCCGGGCGGCGCCCACGTCGCTCGTAGAGGGTGCGTGCCCGGGACATGCGGTCAAGCATCCCGGCGTACGATCCCGTCGAGTGCCGGGCGCCGATGTCGCCGCCGGGCTGTGTGCGCAGCACGGTGACGGCGCCGTGCTCCCGCTCATCCGTGCCGAGGAAGTGGAAGCCCCTGCCGACACGGCCGAACTCCTGGGCGCCGTCCGGTCTCACGAAGACGCGGGCGCCGCCGGGGCCGCAGCGCCGGCCGAGTTCCGCCGCCGTGCGGCGGCCGACGGGCCGTTCGCCGCGATGGACGTCGGCCGAGACCCGGTCGCCCCTCATGGCCGACTCCGCCACGGCCACCAGTCCGACCCCGCACCCCCGAACTCCGCTGCTCACCGCATCCCCCGACGTGCCGAAGGCCGACCGCGTCGTCCGCCCCACCAGCGTGTAAGTCTCGTCTCACCTGCAGGAAAGCACCCCCTTGCGCCCCGCCCGAGCGGGTGTGCGGCCTTATTGTCTAAACGTCAAACGCCCTTAAGGAGCTCTCATGACCGCGCCCGTCGTCCACTCGCTGCGCGAACAGATCCGCGAGCACATCGTGGAGGGGATCGTGAGCGGCCGTTGGAAGCCGGGCGAGCGGATCGTGGAGCGACGGATCGCGACCGAGCTGGAGGTCAGCCAGACGCCGGTGCGTGAGGCGCTGCGCGAGCTGGAGTCGCTGCGGCTGATCGAGTCGGCGCCGAACAAGGGCGTACGCGTCCGGAACCTGACCGCGGCCGACCTGGAGGAGAGCTACCCGGTGCGAGCCGGTCTTGAGGCCATCGCGGCGGAGCTGGCGGCCGGGAAGCTGGCCGAGGACTGCTCGGCGCTCGAACCGCATGTCGCCGCGCTGTACGAGGCCGACCGGAACGCGGACGGGACGGGCCAGGTCCGGCACACCGTCGGTTTCCACCGCGAGCTGGTCCGCGCCGCCGGCAACTCGGTGCTGCTGCACACCTGGGAGGGCCTCGGCATCGAGGTGTTCACGGCGCTGTCGATCCGTTGGCTGGGGACGGTGCAGCAGTCGTACGCGGAGGAGCACGAGGAGTTGGTGGCCGCGTTCCGGCGCCGGGATCCGCGGATCGCGGAGCTGGTGAAGGCGCACGTTCTCGGGTGCGCCCCGCGCCCTTGACGCGGTCGGGCACGCAGCCGAGCGCAGCTATGCTCACCTGCGGAAACTCCCTGGAAAACGGCGAAAATCACGGCACCCGGTGCCCCCGCAAAAGGCACGCCGTGCCGACTTTCTCGTAATCAAGATATTTTGCCCGGGAACCTTTGATCGATCATCGATCAGGGAGTTACAGTCACCGACGGGCTCCCACCACAGAGCCCGCCGCCCTGTCCTGCCAAAGACCAAGGGCACCCCCGGATACCCCTTGCCGACGAGGGAACCCCCCTTCGACTGAGGAAGGCGGCGACATGACCGACCCCTACGCCATCCAGCCGAGCGAGCTCGACCAGCTCCCGGACCGCGACCCCGAGGAGACCGCCGAATGGCAGGCCTCCCTGGACGCCGTCACGAAGGCTGCGGGCCCGCACCGCGCCGCGTACCTGATGCGCCGCACGCTGGAGCGCGCGGAGGGCAACGGCCTCGCGCTGCCCAAGCTGCTTGAGACGGACTACGTCAACACCATCCCGACCGCCGCCGAGCCGTCCGCGCCCGGCGACGAGGCGCTGGAGCGCCGGATCACCGCGTGGAACCGCTGGAACGCGGCGGCGATGGTGACCCGCGGCGCGAAACACGGCGTCGGCGGCCACATCGCGACCTTCGCGTCCGCGGCCTGGCTGTACGAGACCGGCTTCAACCACTTCTTCAAGGGCAAGGAGGCGGACGGCTCCGGCGACCAGCTCTACATCCAGGGCCACGCCTCCCCCGGCATCTACGCCCGCGCCTTCCTCGACGGCCGCCTCACCGAGGCGCACCTCGACAACTTCCGCCAGGAGGCGGGCGGCAACGGCCTCCCGTCGTACCCGCACCCCCGCCGCCTGCCCTGGCTCTGGGAGTTCCCGACGGTGTCGATGGGCCTCGGCCCGCTGTCGGCGATCTACCAGGCGCGCTTCAACCGCTACCTCACCGCGCGCGGCATCAAGGACGTCTCCGAGTCGCACGTCTGGGCGTTCCTCGGCGACGGCGAGATGGACGAGCCCGAGTCGACGGCCGCCCTCGCACTCGCTTCCCGCGAGGGTCTGGACAACCTCACCTTCGTCATCAACTGCAACCTCCAGCGCCTCGACGGCCCGGTCCGCGCGAACTTCAAGATCGTGCAGGAGCTGGAGGCCCAGTTCCGCGGCGCCGGCTGGAACGTCATCAAGTCGCTGTGGGGCAACGCCTGGGACGAGCTGTTCCAGCTCGACACCACGGGCGCGCTCGTACGACGCCTGCGCGAGGTACCGGACGCCCAGGTGCAGACGTACCAGACGCGGGGCGCCGCCTACATCCGCGAGGACTTCTTCGGCAAGGACCCGGCGCTCGTCGAGCTGGCGAAGCTGCTGAGCGACGACAAGATCCTTGAGTGTTTCCACCTCTCGCGCGGTGGCCACGAGGCGAGCAAGGTGTACGCCGCGTACAAGGCGGCCGTAGAGCACAAGGGCGGCCCGACGGTCATCCTGGCGCAGACGGTCAAGGGCCACACGCTCGGCGAGGGCTTCGCGTCGAAGAACGCCAACCACCAGATGAAGAAGCTGTCGACGGACGAGTTCAAGCAGATGCGTGACCTGCTCGAACTCCCCATCAAGGACAGCGACTTCATCGACGGGGTCGTGCCCTACGGCCACCCCGGCGCCGACTCCCCCGAGGTCCGCTACCTCCAGGAGCGCCGCGCTGCCCTCGGCGGCCCGGCTCCGGCCCGCCGCACGCACGCGCTCGCTCCGCTGCCCTCCGCTTCGGAGAAGGCGTTCGCGGCCTTCGACAAGGGGTCGGGCAGCCAGAACGTCGCTACGACGATGGCGTTCGTCCGGCTCGTCAAGGACCTGGTCCGCGACAAGGAGACGGGCAAGCGCTGGGTGCCGATCGTGCCGGACGAGGCACGCACCTTCGGCATGGAATCGCTGTTCCCGTCGCTCGGGATCTACTCCCCCAAGGGCCAGACGTACGAGCCCGTCGACCGCGACCAGCTCATGTACTACAAGGAAGCCAAGAACGGCCAGATCCTCAACGAGGGGATCACCGAGGCGGGCTCCATGGCGGACTTCATCGCCGCGTCGACGTCGTACGCGACGCACGGCGAAGCGATGATCCCCTTCTACATCTTCTACTCGATGTTCGGCTGGCAGCGCACGGCCGATCAGATGTGGCAGCTCGGCGACCAGCTCGGCCGCGGCTTCCTGGTCGGTGCGACGGCGGGCCGTACGACGCTGACGGGCGAGGGTCTGCAGCACGCGGACGGTCACTCGCCGGTGATCGCGGCGACGAACCCGGCGGCGCTGTCGTACGACCCGGCGTTCGCGTACGAGGTCGCGGCGATCGTGCGTGACGGCATCCGCCGGATGTACGGCGAGGCGGCACCGGGTGAGGACTCGAACGTCTTCTACTACCTCACCGTCTACAACGAGCCGATCCCGCAGCCCGCCAAGCCGGCCGGGCTCGGTATCGACGAGGGCATCGTCAAGGGCCTGTACCGCTTCAACACGGCGGAATCTGCCGGGCTTTCGCCGACTGCCAACGCGGCTCGTATTCAGCTGTTGGGCTCCGGTACTGCGATCCACTGGGCGTTGAAGGCGCAGCAGTTGCTTGCCGAGGAGTGGGGTGTGGCGGCCGATGTGTGGTCGGCCACGTCCTGGACCGAGCTGCGGCGCGATGCGCTGGACGCGGATGCGGCGCTGCTGCGGGGCGAGGAGCGGGTGCCGTATGTCCGGCAGGCGCTGCATGGTGCCGAGGGGCCGGTGCTCGCGGTCTCCGACTACATGCGGCAGGTTCCCGACCAGATCGCGCAGTGGGTCGAGCAGGACTACTCGTCGCTGGGCGCGGACGGATTCGGTCTGTCGGACACGCGTGACGCGGCTCGGCGTTACTTCGGCGTCGACGCGGAGTCGATCGTCGTCGCGGCGTTGGCGCAGCTGGCGCGGCGTGGGGAAGTGAAGGCGACGGCGGTGAAGGAGGCGCGGGAGCGCTACGGCCTGTAGGGGAGTTTTTCGCCCCCGCCGCCCCTACCCGTCCCGTCCCTGGGGGCTGCCGCCCCCAGACCCCCGCTTCGGCCCTGAAGGGGCCTCGTCCTCAAACGC
>NZ_JBFAJJ010000021.1:0-151505 GCF_040655155.1 Streptomyces sp. NPDC050508 | reverse complement strand
GGCGGTGGGGGCGGGCGTGCTGGTGCTGCTGATCACGTGGAACTTCATCTACTTCTGGCCTCGCGCTTCACGTCACCTGAACTTGGCCTTGCCGGGGCCCTCTTCGACGAAGCTCCGCATCCCACGCTCACGGTCCTCGGTCGCGAACAGCCCCGCGAACCACGTGCGTTCGACCGCCAGCCCCGTCTCGATGTCCGTCTCCAGACCCGTGTCGATCGCTTCCTTCGCGGCACGGAGTGCGATCGCCGGACCCAGCGCGAGCTTCGCCGCCCACGCATGCGCCTCGGTGTACACCTCGGCAGCGGGGACGAGCCGGTCCACCAGACCCAGCGCGAGCGCCTCCTCCGCCCTGACCATCCGACCGGTGAAGATCAGGTCCTTCGCCTTCGACGGACCGATCAGACGCGCCAGCCGCTGCGTACCACCCGCACCCGGAATCAACCCCAACAGAATCTCCGGCTGCCCCAACTTCGCGTTGTCCGCCGCGATCCGGAAGTCCGCACACAACGCCAACTCACAACCCCCGCCCAGCGCATAGCCCGTGACGGCCGCGACCACCGGCTTGGGGATACGGGCCACCGCCGTGAACGACTCCTGCAAGGCCCGCGACCGCACGACCATCGCCGCGTGGTCCATCCCCTGCATCTCCTTGATGTCCGCACCCGCCGCGAACACCTTCTCCCCGCCGTACACCACCACCGCCCGCACATCGTCGCGGCGCGTCGCCTCCTCGGCGAGTGCGCGCAGGCCGTCCTGTGTCTCCGTGTCCAGGGCGTTCATCGGCGGCCGGTCGAGTCGGATCGTGCCGACGCCCTCGGCAACTTCGAAGTGAAGTGTCATGGCCCGCCTCAGCTGTCGTAGTCGACGGCGAGGGTGTCGGACACGGGGAAGGTCTGGCAGGTGAGGACGTAACCGGCGTCGACCTCGGCGGGTTCGAGGGCGTAGTTGCGCCGCATGTCCGCCGTACCGTCGGTGACCAGCGCGCGGCAGGTGCCGCAGACGCCGCCCTTGCAGGCGAAGGGCAGGTCGGGCCGGGTCTTCTGGGCGCCGTCGAGGATCGAACGGTCCCTGGGGAGCGCGGAGTTGGTGGTGCGGCCGTCGAGGGTGACGGTGACCTGGCTGACCGGGCCGTCGTAGGCCGTGTCGACGTGACGGTTCGGCCGTACGGGCTCGTCGTCGGCGTAGAACAGCTCCTGGTGGACGCGTTCGACGGGGACGCCGAGTCCGGCGAGGACCTGTTGGGCGTCGCGGACCATGCCGTGCGGGCCGCACAGCCACCAGTCGTCGGCCGCGTCCACGTCGACGAGGGCGTCGACGAGCGCGGTGAGCCGGTCGGCGTCGAGGCGGCCGGAGAGGATCTCCGCCTCGCGCGGTTCGCGGGACAGGATGTGCGCCAGCTGGAAACGGCCGGGGTACAGGTCCTTCAGGTCGGCGAGGTCGTCGGCGAACATCACGGTGTCGCTGCGCCGGTTGCCGTAGAAGAGCGTGACGCGGGAGCGGGTGTCGGCGGCGAGGACGGATTCCGCGATGGAGAGCATCGGGGTGATTCCGGAGCCGGCGGCGATCAGGACGTGGTGGCCGGGGAGGGTCAGGTCGGGGGTGAAGGCGCCGGTGGGGGCCATCACCTCGACGGTGTCTCCGGGGCGTACGTCGTTGACCAGCCAGGAGGAGAACAGGCCGCCGGGGACGACCCGTACGCCGATGCGGGGGCGGGCCCCTGCCGGGGAGCAGATGGAGTACGAACGGCGCTCGTCGCGGCCCTCGACCTCGCGGCGGAGAGTGAGCGACTGGCCGGGCCGGTACGCGAACTCCTCTGCGAGCTGCTCGGGGATCTCGAAGCTGATGGCGGCGGCGTCCTCGGTCAGCGACTCGACCGCGGCGACCCGCAGGGCGTGGAAGGCCGGTCGGCGTCGCACCGGGCGGGCGGGGGTGGCGGGGGCCGGGGCGGTCACTGGTCCACCGTCCTTTCCGCGAGCGGGAGTTGGGGGCTCGCCATCAGATCTCCTTGACGTACTCGAACGGCTCGCGGCAGGCGCGGCACCGCCACAGGGCTTTGCAGGAGGTCGCGGCGAAGTGCGAGGTCTCCTCGGTGTCCGCCGATCCGCAGCGGGGGCAGGGCACCGTACGACGGGTCGGCGAGAGCGTGAGCTTGACCGGGCCGCGAGGGGCGGCACCCGGCGGGGCGATGCCGTGTTCGGCGAGCTTGCGGCGGCCGGCCGGGGTGATCCAGTCGGTGGTCCAGGGCGGGTTGAGGACCGTACGGATCTCCACGCGCGCGTACCCGGCGTCCCGCAGCCGCGCGGCCACCTCGGCGCGCATCTCGGCCATGGCGGGGCAGCCGGAGTAGGTGGGCGTCAGGCTCGCGACAACCGTTCCGTCCTCGCTCAGCGCGACGTCGCGCAGTACGCCGAGGTCGGCCAGCGTGAGCATGGGCATCTCGGGGTCGGGCACCTGCGCGGCGACGGACCGGGCGCGCCGCGCGTCGAGCAGGGTGGTCACCATGTCGCCTCCGGGTGCGCGCGGGCCACGCTCTGGAGTTCGGCCAGCAGCGGGGCCAGGTGCTCGGTGTGGTCGCCGTCGCGGCCATGCCCGGGGACAGGTGCCACCTCGGGCAGGGTGAGCCCGGCGGCGTCGGTGACCTGGCGGAGCACGGCCAGGACCTCAGCCCTCAACTCGCCGTCCCCCGCGAAGAGTTCGTCCACGTACGGCGCAATCGCGGCCAGCGCGTCCCGCATCCGCCGCTGCGACTCCTCGGTGCCGTCGCCCAGCCGGACGACCCACTCGGCGGAGTACTGGCGGTGGTACGCGAGCTCCTTGACACCCTTGGCCGCGATGGCGGCCAGCACCGGGTCCTGTGTCGTGAGGGCGAGCCGCTCGAAGAGGGCGAGCCGCCAGGCGGACAGCACCAACAGCCGGGTGATCGAGAACGCGAAGTCTCCGTTGGGGAGTTCGGCCAGCCGTACGTTGCGGAAGGCGTCCGCGTCGCGGAAGTAGGCGTACGCGTCCTCGTCACGTCCGGCGCCGTCCACCTGACCGGCGCGCGCGTAGAGCAGGCGGGTCTGGCCGAGCAGGTCGAGCCCGATGTTGGCGAGTGCCACCTCCTCCTCCAACTCCGGTGCGCCCGTGCACCATTGGGCCAGCCGCTGCGCGCTCACGAGGGCGTCGTCGCCAAGTGCCAGGCAGAACGCGACCAGTTGAGCGGAGTCCGTCCCCTCCGGCACCGTCTGGTCGACGCCGTACAGCGGGTCCTCGAAGCCGGTGCCGAACGCCCAGCGGGCGTCGCTGTCGTCGTGCCCCTCGGCCAGGGACAGATAGACGTGGTCGTCACTCATTCCCTGCTCCTAGATGTGGGGGACGTCGTCGGGGATGTCGTAGAACGTCGGGTGGCGGTAGACCTTGTCGGCGCTCGGCGCGAAGAACGGGTCCTTCTCGTCGCGGGTCGAGGCGGCGATGTGCTCCGAGCGCACGACCCAGATGGACACACCTTCGTTGCGCCGCGTGTACAGGTCGCGGGCGTGGGTGAGCGCCATGGCGTCGTCGGCGGCGTGCAGCGAGCCGACGTGGACGTGGTTCAGGCCGCGCTTTCCGCGGACGAACACCTCGTACAGGGGCCAGTCCTGCGTCATGCCGCCGCTCCTTCGGTTTTCTGTGTGCGGGCGGTTGTCTGCGTACGGGCGGCCTGCTTGGCCGCGTGGGCGGTGGCCGCCTCCCGGACCCAGGCGCCCTCCTCGTGGGCGGCCCGGCGGCGGGAGACCCGCTCGGCGTTGCGCGGTCCGTCGCCGCTGATCACGCGCTGCAACTCGGACCAGTCCGGGGTGCCGAAGTCGTGGTGACCGCGCTCCTCGTTCCAGCTCAACTCCGGGTCGGGCAGGGTGACTCCGAGCTTTGCCGCCTGCGGGACCGTCATGTCGACGAAGCGCTGACGCAGTTCGTCGTTGCTGTGCCGCTTGATCTTCCAGGCCATGGAACGCGCCGAGTTGGGCGAGTCGTCGTCGGGCGGTCCGAACATCATCAGCGACGGCCACCACCAACGGTCCACGGCGTCCTGGACCATGGCCCGCTGACCGTCCGTGCCACGCATCATGGTCAGCAGCAGCTCATAGCCCTGGCGCTGGTGGAAGGACTCCTCCTTGCACACCCGCACCATGGCCCGCGCATACGGCCCGTACGAACAACGGCACAACGGCACCTGGTTGCAGATCGCCGCGCCGTCCACGAACCAGCCGATCACGCCGACGTCGGCGAAGGTCGGCGTCGGGTAGTTGAAGATCGACGAGTACTTCTGCCGGCCGTTGATCAGCGCGTCGGTCAGCTCGGCGCGGTCCGCGCCCAGGGTCTCGGCGGCCGAGTAGAGATACAGTCCGTGTCCGGCCTCGTCCTGCACCTTCGCGAAGAGGATCGCCTTGCGGCGCAGGGAGGGTGCGCGGGTGATCCAGTCGCCCTCCGGCTGCATCCCGATGATCTCGGAGTGCGCGTGCTGCGCGATCTGCCGGATCAGGGTCCTGCGATAGCCGTCGGGCATCCAGTCGCGGGGCTCGATCCGCTGGTCCTTCGCGATCGTGGCATCGAACTGCTCCGAGAGCCGCGCTTCGTCCCAGCCGGCGGCTGACGCCTCCGTGCCTGTGCTGGTCATCGACACACCAACTTCCCTACCGACCATTCGTTCGGTACCTAGTCTGATGGGTTTACCCCGGCGAGGCAAGACCTGCCGGGTGAATGGCTGGTCACCAGCCCTCTCACCGGCCCTCGAACGACGGCTCCACCCGCGCGAGAAACGCCTCTACGGCGGCCCGGTGGTCCCTCGTCGCCCCCAGCCGCTCCTGCGCCGCCGCCTCCCGCTCCAGCACGGCGGCGAGGCTCGCGCCGGGCGCGTCCCGCAGCAGCGCCTTGACCTCGGCGTAGGCAGCGGTGGGCCCGGCGGCCAGTCGCCTGGCCAGGGCCAACCCCTCAGCAGCAGCGTCCCCGTCCGGTACGACCCGGTGCACCAGTCCCCACCGCAGCGCGTCCTCCGCGCCGAACCGATCCCCGAGCAACATCAGCCCGGCGGCCCGCGACGGACCGACCGCCTGCGCCAGCGCACCGCTCAGCCCGCTGTCGGCGGCCAGACCGATCCCGGTGAACGCGGTGGCGAACCGTGCCCCCTCGGCCGCGACCCGCACATCCGCGCAGAGCGCCAGCCCGAGCCCGGCCCCGACACACGCGCCCTCGACGGCCACGACGACCGGCTGGGTCAGCGCGTGCAGCGCCTCCACCAGGGGGTTGTACTCGTTCCGTACGCAGGCGAAGGCGGTATCGGGCCCGTTCTCCAGGGCCCGGGCGTGCTCCTTGAGGTCCTGTCCTACGCAGAAGTGCTTGCCCTGCGCGGTGAGCAGCACGGCACGGACCGCGGTCCCGTCGTTGCCCACCTGCCGTACAGCAGCCAACAGACCGCCCCGCAGCGAGACATCGAGCGCGGGACTGCGCAGCTCGATGATGGCGACACCGGCGTCCAGGCGGTAGCCGACGCCATCCGAGGACCCGCTCACTTCCACTCGTAGAACCCCTGTCCCGTCTTTCGGCCCAGCTCGCCCCGGGCAACCTTGTCGCGCAACAGCTGTGGCGGTGCGAAGCGCTCGCCGAGGGTGGAATGCAGGTACTCGGCGATGGCCAGGCGTACGTCGAGGCCGACCAGGTCGGTCAGGCGCAGCGGCCCCATGGGGTGCTTGTAGCCGAGGCTCATCGCGTCGTCGATCGCCTCCGGCTCGGCGACGCCCTCCTCGACCATGCGGATCGCCTCCAGGCCGAGCGCCAGTCCGAGGCGGCTGCTGGCGAACCCGGGCGAGTCCTTGACGGTCACGTCCTTCTTCCCGAGGGCGTGCGTCCAGTCGAGGGCGGCGCTGACGACTGCGGCTTCCGTGTTCGGCGCGACGACGATCTCGACCAGGGCCGAGGCGGGCACCGGATTGAAGAAGTGCATGCCCAGGAAGCGGCCGGGCCGGGTGAGCACGGAGGCGAGTTCGGTGACCGAGAGGGAGCTGGTGTTGGTGGCCAGCACGGTCGTCGCGCCCACCGCCTGCTCGGCCGCGGCGAGCACACGGGCCTTCAGCCCGGCGTCCTCGGGGACGGCCTCGACGACCAGATCCGCGTCGGCGGGCAGGCCGTCGACCGAGTCCGCCATGGTGACCCGGGCGAGGACCTGTTCCGCGGGTTCGCTGAGCAGGCCCCGCTCGGCGGCCCGCTTCAGCCCTGTGGCAACTCGGTCCAGCGCGGCGGCCGAAGCCTGCTCGCCGCTCTCCACGACGGTCACGGCCGAACCGGCGACCGCGAAGGACTGCGCGATACCGGCACCCATCCGGCCACCGCCGATCACACCGACAACTGCCGGTGCGGAGTGGGCTGTTGGGCTCATGCTCGGGTACTCCTCTTCTCCAAGAAGCGTGTCATACGGTCCCTCTTGTCCTGCCCCTCGAAGAGCACGGCCTGCGCGAGGTCGTCGGCGACCGGGTGGGCGCCGGGTGAGTCGATCACCAACTTGGTGAGCCTCAGGGCCGTAGCCGAGGATCGGGCCATGCGGTCGAGCAGCGCGTGCGCCTCGTCCAACAGTTTGTCCGCCGGTACGACGTCGATGACCAGCCCGGCCGCCAGAGCCGACGCCGCGTCCAGGTTCCGTCCGGCGAGCAGCACCTGCTTGGCAAGAGACTCACCGACCAGTTCGGGCAGCCGCCAGCAGGCACCGGCCGCGGCGAGGATACCGAGCCCCGGCTCGGGGTTGCCGAAGACGGCGTCCGGGCCGGCGATACGGAGGTCGCAGGCGTAGGACAGTTCCGCGCCGCCGCCCAGTGCCCAGCCGTCCACTGCGGCGAGGGTCGGCATCGGCAGTCGGCGTACTCGCTCGAACAGGCGGCTGTTGATGCCCTGCAGGGCCTCGTCCCGGCCGCGCGCCAACAGCTCCGCGATGTCGGCGCCGCCCGCGAAGACGCCGCCGTGGCCGGTGAGCAGGAGCAGCTTGGGGTCCTGCTCCAACTGGTCGCAGACGGCGTGCAGTTCGCGGATCATCAGCCCGCTGATGGCGTTGCGGGCCTCGGGGCGGTGCAGGGTGACGACGACCCGGTCCTCGCGCTCCTCGACGAGCAGCGTCTCGTAGTCGCCGGTGTCGGGGGTGCTCGCGCCCGTTTCGGTGACGCTCATACCCGCTCCACGAGCATCGCCACGCCCTGCCCGACGCCGACGCACAGCGTGGCCAGCCCCCGCCGCCCGTCCTCGCGCTCCAACCTGCCCAGCAGGGTGAGCAGGATACGGGCCCCGGAGCACCCAAGAGGATGGCCGAGCGCGATGGCGCCGCCGTCCGCGTTGACCTTCTCCTCGTCCAGCTTGAGGCGGCGCGTGACCGCGAGGGCCTGAGCCGCGAAGGCCTCGTTCAGCTCGACCGCGTCCAGGTCGCCGATCCCCCACCCGGCGCGGGCGAGCACCTTCTCGGTGGCGGGGACCGGGCCGAGTCCCATGACGTGCGGCTGCACTCCGGCCGAGGCCGAGGTGACGATCCGGGCCCTGGGAGTGAGCCCGTGGCGTCGGACGGCCGTCCCGCTCGCGACCACCAGGGCGGCAGCACCGTCGGACAGCGGTGAGGAGGAACCGGCGGTGACGATGCCGCCCTCCCGGAAGATGGTGCGCAGGGAGCCGAGCTTCTCCAGCGTGGTGCCGGGACGCGGGCCCTCGTCCCGTGTCACCTCCCCGCCCTTGACCGCGACCGGCACGATCTCCCGGTCGAAGTGGCCCAACTCCTGGGCGGCGACGGCCCGTTGATGGCTGCGCAGCGCGAACGCGTCGGATTCGGCGCGGGTGATGCCGTCGAGGGCGGCGACCTCCTCGGCCGTTTCCCCCATCGACAGGGTCTGTTGGGCGGCGAAGCGCCGGTTGGTGAAGCGCCAGCCGAGCGAGGTGTCGTGCACCTCTCCCGGCTTGGCCCACGGGGTGCCGGGCTTGGCCATCACCCAGGGGGCGCGGGTCATGGACTCCACGCCGCCGGCGACGACGAGGTCCGCCTCTCCGGCGCGGATCGCCTGGGCGGCGGAGGCCACGGCGGTCAGGCCCGAGGCGCAGAGCCGGTTGACGGTGTAGCCGGGCACGGTGTGCGGCAGCCCGGCCAGCAGTACGGCCATCCGCGCCACGTCACGGTTGTCCTCACCCGCCTGGTTGGCGGCGCCGAGGATCACCTCGTCGACCTCCTCGGCCGGGATTCCGGCGCGGCGGACCGCCTCGCCGACGACCAGTGCGGCGAGGTCGTCGGGTCGTACGGAGGCGAGGGCGCCGCCGTAGCGGCCCTGCGGGGTGCGGGCCCCGTCGATCAGATAGACCTCGTCGGAGGACAGCTCAGGCATCGGGGGTCTCCTCGGCGGGGGCGGGCCGGCGCGACTGCAGGGTCGCGAAGCGGCCGGTGACGAACGCGGGGTCGGACAAGGTGGCGCTGGCGGCCGGGTTGGCGGCGCTGCCGTGGAAGTCGCTGAACGCGGCGGACTGGTTGACGAAGACGCCACCGGTGAGGTTCTCGGAGAGGTGCACGCCCGCGTCCAGGGCGGTCAACTCGGCGGCATCCAGGACCATTTCGCTGGTCGAGTGGACGGCGGCGGTCAGCGCGCCGTGCGCACGGACCGTCTCGCGCAGGATCCGCAGGCTGTGTTCGGTGGAGTCGGTTCCGATGACGAACGACACCGGCCCGAACCATTCCCGGGTGTACGTCTCCCTGTCGTCCTCGGCGTCGAGGCGTGCGATCAGCGGCGTACGGACGACGGCCTTCGGGTGCTCGGGGTGTTCGACAGGCACCGAGGCGCGCACCGTACGACCGACCGTCGCGGCCTGCTCCAAGCGCTCGCGCACGCCGTCGTTGACGATCGCGCCGAGGGTGCCGGCGGCGCGGGCGGGGTCGCCGAGCAGTCTGTCGAGGGCTGCGGCGAGGTCGGCGGCGAACTCGTCGGCGTTGCGCGGGCCTTGGTCGGTGGTGATGCCGTCGCGCGGGATGAGGAGGTTCTGCGGGGTGGTGCACATCTGGCCGCTGTAGAGGGCCAGCGAGAAGGCGAGGTTGCCGAGCAGGCCGCGGTAGTCGTCGGTGGAGTCGAGGACGACGGTGTTGAGGCCGGCCTTCTCGGTGTACACGAGGGCTTGGCGGGCGTTGGTCTCCAGCCAGTCGCCGAACTCCGTGGAGCCGGTGAAGTCGATGATCCGGACGTCGGGGTGCAGCGCGAGGACGGCGGCATTGCGGTCGCCGGGCTCCTCGGCGGCGAGGATCACGAGGTTCGGGTCGAAGCCCGCCTCGGCCAGCACCTCGCGGGCGATCCGCACGGTGACGGCGAGGGGGAGGACGGCGCCCGGGTGCGGCTTGACGACGACCGGGTTGCCGGTGACCAGGCTGGCGAACAGGCCCGGGTAGCCGTTCCAGGTCGGGAAGGTGTTGCAGGCGATCAGCAGCGACACCCCACGTCCGACCGGGGTGAACTTCTTGTCCAGGACCAGCGGCCCGCCCTTGCGCTGCGGCTTGCTCCAGCGGGCGGTGCCCGGGTGCCGCTTCTGCTCGGCCCACGCGTAGGCGACCGCCTCCAGGCCACGGTCCTGGGCGTGCGGGCCGCCCGCCTGGAACGCCATGACGAAGGCCTGCCCTGTGGTGTGCTGCACGGCGTGCGCGATCTCGAAGCTCGCCGCGTTCAGCCGGGCCAGGATCTCGGCGGCGACTCCGGCGCGGGTGTCGGGGCCCGCGTCGCGCCAGAGTCCGGTGGCGGCCAGGGCGGCGGCCACCGCCTCGTCCGGCGCGACGCGGGGGTAGGAGATGCCCAGGTCGAAGCCGTAGGGAGAGGTCTCGGCGGCCGGGACGCGCGCGTCGCCTGGGTGCCCCGCCAGCTCGAAATATTCGCCGAGCTGCTCCTCGAAGGCGGCTTCGCCGTGCTTGGCCGCGTCCTCGCCGTAGACCGACTTGCTGGGCGACTCCGGGTACGGCGTCCAGTGGTCGCGAGCGGCGGTCGCGGCGACCGCCTGTTCCAGCAGGGCGCGATGGCGCGCGAAGAAGTCGGGCAGCTCGGAGCTGGTCTGGGGCATGCGTTCCACCTCTTGACAGGCAGTGGTGTTGCTGGATTACTTGGCCGTGACGCACGCTAACCGAATGTTCGGTCGGTCCACAAGGTGGTGGAAAATGACGCAGGCCGCTGACACGGCCTCCGGCCCGACGGCGAGGATGTTCGCCGCGGACGAGGCGTCCCGGGCTCTCGGGATGGAGCTCGTCGAGCACGGCGAAGGGACCGCCGTGCTCCGTATGACCGTGACCCCGGCCATGGTCAACGGACACAGGACCGCTCACGGCGGCTATCTGTTCCTGTTCGCCGACTCCGCCTTCGCCTGTGCCTGCAACAGCCACGGCCCGGTGACCGTGGCCGCCGCGGCCGACATCGACTTCGTCGCCCCGGCGTACGAGGGCGACGTCCTGGTGGCGACCGCGACGGAGCGCACCCGGTTCGGGCGCAGCGGCATCTACGACGTGAGCGTGCTGCGCGGCGACCAGGTCATCGCGGAGTTCCGCGGACGCAGCCGCAGTATCAACAGCACGAAGACGAAGGAGTCTCCATGAGCAGCGACCTGACAGCCCCCGCGGCCTCACCGGTTCCGGCGCCGGCGAGTCCGCGTCTGGGGGAACCTCTCCCCGACGGGTTGCTGGACGCCGCCGAACGCCTGACCCGCGAAGAGCTGCGAGAGCACCAACTCGGTCTGCTCCAGGCCACGTTGAGGCACGCCTACGACAACGTGGAGCTGTACCGCAGGAAGTTCGACGAGGCCGGGGTCAAGCCCGCCGACTGCCGCACTCTTGAGGATCTGGCCCGGTTCCCCTTCACCACCAAGGCCGACCTCCGCGACACGTACCCCTTCGGCATGTTCGCCGTCCCCATGGACCAGGTCCGCCGCATCCACGCCTCCAGCGGCACCACCGGCCGCCCCACGGTCGTCGGCTACACAGAGAACGACATTTCCATGTGGGCGGACGTGGTGGCCCGCTCGATCCGCGCGGCCGGTGGCCGCCCCGGTCACAAGATCCATGTGTCGTACGGCTACGGGTTGTTCACCGGTGGACTGGGCGCGCACTACGGCGCCGAGCGCGCGGGCTGCACGGTGATCCCCGCCTCCGGTGGCATGACCGCCCGCCAGGTGCAGATCATCCAGGACTTCAAGCCTGAGATCATCATGGTCACCCCGTCCTACATGCTCACCCTCCTCGACGAGTTCGAGCGCCAGGGCGTCGACCCGCGCACCAGCTCCCTCAAGGTGGGCATCTTCGGCGCCGAGCCGTGGACGGAGGCGATGCGCCGCGAGATCGAGGAGCGCATGGACATCCACGCGGTCGACATCTACGGCCTGTCGGAGGTGATCGGCCCCGGCGTGGCGCAGGAGTGCGTGGAGACCAAGGACGGCCTGCACGTCTGGGAGGACCACTTCTACCCGGAGATCGTCGACCCGCTCACCGACGAGGTACTGCCCGACGGCGACAGCGGCGAACTGGTCTTCACCTCCCTCACCAAGGAGGCCCTGCCGATCATCCGCTACCGCACCCGCGACCTGACCCGGCTCCTCCCCGGCACCGCCCGCCCCGCCTTCCGGCGCATCGAGAAGATCACCGGCCGCTGCGACGACATGATCATCCTGCGCGGGGTGAACGTCTTCCCCAGCCAGATCGAGGAGATCCTGCTGCGCACCCCCGCCGTCGCCCCGCACTTCACGATCCAGCTCAGCCGGCGCGGCCGTATGGACCACATGACGGTCCGCGCCGAGGCCCGCCCCGGTGCCACTCCCGAGCAGCGGGATGCCGCCGCCGCCGCGATCGGCAAGGGCGTCAAGGACGGCGTGGGCGTGACCATAGGGGTGGAGATCGTCGATCCGGAGACCCTGGAGCGCTCGGTGGGCAAGATCCGCCGGGTCAAGGATCTGCGGGAACAGTGACATCCGTGGCCGTTCCGTCCGGTGTGGCCGCCGACCTTGTCACAATGGCCCAGTGACCAGGACACCTGTGCAGAACCCGGCCGGCCGTCACGGCCGTCCCGCCTACGACCGCGACTCGCTGCTGGAGGTCGCCGTCGTGGTCTTCAACGAACGCGGCTACGACGGCACCGGCATGGAAGAACTGGGCAGACGCCTGGGCCTCAGCAAGTCGAGCATCTACCACCACGTGTCCGGCAAGGAGGAACTCCTCGAACTCGCGGTCAACCGCGCCCTGGACGCCCTGTTCGCCGTGCTGGACGAGGAGGCCGGGGACCGGGACGGGGGCAGCGGGACCCCGGACACGACCGCGACCGCGACCGCGCGGATGAAGCGCATCATCCACCGCAGCGTCGAGGTGCTCGCCGCCGAGCTGCCGTACGTCACCCTGCTGCTGCGTCTGCACGGCAACAGCGAGGTCGAACAGCGGGCACTCGCCCGGCGCCGTGAATTCGACCACCGGGTCGCCGAGTTGATGACCCGGGCGGCGGCCGAGGGCGGGATACGGGCGGACATCGACCCGCACCTCGCCAGCCGCCTGCTGTTCGGCACGGTCAACTCCCTCGTGGAGTGGTACCGCCCCGAACGCGACCTGTCCGTGGAGAAGTTGGCCGACGCCCTGACGACCATCCTCTTCGACGGCCTGCACGGACACCCGGCGAGCTGACCGGCACCACGGGTCCAACTCCCCTCCCCCGCAAGTCACATGACCCACGCGAGTACGATGATCAGGACCTGGGCCCGACCCGTTCACCCGCCGCGATGGAGTTGCCATGACGACCGACCCCCAGCCGTCACCGCAGATCGACACCGGCAAGGCACATCCCGCGCGGGTCTACGACTGGCTGCTCGGTGGCAAGGACAACTACCCGGTCGACGAGGCCGTGGGAGAGAAGCTGCCGCCGGAGGCGAAGGACGCGGCCCGGCAGAACCGTCAGTTCATGCACCGCGCGGCGACCTGGCTCGCCGGCCAGGGCATCGACCAGTTCCTGGACATCGGCACGGGCATCCCCACCGAACCCAACCTGCACCAGATCGTCCAGCAGACCGTGCCGACGGCGAAGGTCGTCTACACCGACAACGACCCGATCGTCCTGCGTCATGCCGAGGCGCTGCTGATCAGCCACCCCGACGGGGTCACCGACTACATCCAGGCCGACGTGCGGCAGCCGGAGCGCATCGTCGAACACGCCCGCCACGTCCTGGACTTCACCCGCCCGATCGCCCTCTCGCTGATCGCGCTGATGCACTTCGTCCCCGACGAGCAGGACGCCCACGGCATCGTGCGCAACCTCGTCGCCACCCTGCCGTCCGGCAGCTACCTGGTCCTGTCGCACGCCGCGTCCGACCTCTACCCCGAACTCGCCGAACAGGTCACCGCCCAGTACGCCAAGGGCGGCATCAAACTCGGCTTCCGTACCCGCCCGGAGGTGGAGCGCTTCTTCGACGACCTCGATCTGGTCCCGCCCGGCCTGGTCACGGCGACGGAGTGGCATCCGCCGACGCCGGGCGAGACCCCGGAGGGCAGCGGGATCTACTCGGCGGTGGCGCGGGTCCGCTGAGGCCCGACCACCACCGTGCCCTCAATGCGCGGTATCGGTCTGCCAGAGGACCGCTTCGTCGGTCGCTATGACCATGTTGCCGTCCTCCAGCACCTTGAGGGTCGCCCCGCCGGCACTTTGCGTGTTGCTGGCCCACAGCGCCTGGTGCTGCGCGTTGTAGACCACGAAGTTGCCGTCCTCCTGGAACACGGCCGTGTTCCCCGCGCCCTCGGTCTGGCTGGCCCAACGTGCCGTTCCGGACTCGTCGTAGAGCACCAGGTTGCCGTCGGTCTGCATGATCAGCTTCGAGCGTACGGTCTGCACGGGCTTCCCGGCCTCGAACGTGAAGGGGGACTTCACCACCACGGCGTCGGCCAGTTTGCTCCCGCCTGCGTCACCTGTGGCTGAGGCAGAGGGAGACGGCGTCGTCCCGCTCGCGGACGGGCTTGCCGACACGTCGGCGGCACGGCCGGCACTGGCGGACGGTGTGCCGTGTGTGGAAGTGGAGTCCTTGCCCTTGTCGTCGAAGGCGTGCAGCACGAGCAGCCCGGCTGCTGCGGCGACGATGAGCGAGGCCGCGCCGATGACGGCCCACAGCCTGCGTCGCCCGCTTCGGGTTCCTCCACCGTCCGACTGCGGAGAAGGACCGGTTACCGGGTAAGGGCTGTGCGTACCCGCAGGAGTGTTGAGGCCCGCGTCCGGCGCGAGGAGGGTGACGGCGTGGGCGCCCCGGGCGGTGTCCATGAGCGCCGTCGACTGCGGGGCGAAAGCCGTCGCCGCCTCCGACGCGTTGCCTCCGAAGTCGGCGACGGTCGCGGCGCGTTGCCGATCCGTCGCGGAGCCGACGGCGAGGGCTCGTTGGTAGGCGGGATGCTGGACCAGGTCGGCCTCGGCCCGGCAGAGTTCGACGATGCGCTGCGGGGTGGGTCGCCGGGCCGGATCACTCTGCACGCAGGCCGCGATCAGCTCGGCGACTCCGGCATCCACACCCCGCAGGTCGATCTCCCCGTGCACCGAACGGTAGGACACGGCGGCGAACGGCCCGTCCCCGTAGGGCGGGCGACCGGTGACGGCGAACGCGAGAGTGCAGCCGAGGGCGAACACGTCCGCTCCCGGGCCGGTCTCGCCGCCCGTGATCGTCTCCGGCGCGATGTACCCGGGACTGCCCAACGCACTGCCGACCTGGGTCAGGTTGGACGCGTCGGTGGTCCTGGCGATGCCGAAGTCGATCAGCTGAGGGCCGGTGGCGGAGAGAATGACGTTCTGCGGCTTGAGGTCCCGATGCCACACACCGCGGACGTGGATGGCGTCCAGCCCCTCGGCCAGGGCGGCCAGCATGACCCGGGCCAGGTCGGCGGGGAGCGGCCCATTGGTCACCACCGCGGCATGGAGCGTGGGCCCCGGCACGTACTCGGTGGCCAGCCAGTACGGCGGCGTGTCCAGCTCCGCGTCGATGAGCGAGGCCGTGTACGCGCTGCGGACCGTGCCCAGGGTCTCCACCTCGCGGCGGAACCGGCTCAGCGCGTGTTCGTCATGACGGAGGTGGTCGTTGATCACCTTGACGGCGGCGGGACGGCCACCCGGCGAACGCGCGAGGTACACCTTCCCCATCCCGCCCTCGCCGAGTCTGCCGACCAGACGGTAGCGACCTATGTGCGATGGGTCGGAGTCATCGAGCGAATGCACGGGACATGTCCTCCTTGAGTGGAACCGACAGCCACCAGATCCACCGTGAGGTCAACTCGGCTGGGCTCCGGCCCCGTTGCTCAGTGGGGGTGCGACCCCGACATAGTAGAGGGAACAGACCCCTGCGCCTCACCTGACTCACTGTTCCCAACTCGGAGTCACCGGCCCGGGGTTGTCGCACCGGCGGGTTCTCTCCGCTACCCCGGAGCGCTCTGGATGTCCTCGTGCAGGTGCACGACGAGCCAGTGGCCGTCGGGCTGCGCACGTCGTAGGACCGCGGTGTTCCGGGCCAGTTCCGAGGGGGCCGTGCGGAAGTCGACCCGTAGCCAGTAGCGAGCCACGGCCAGGTCTCCGAAGACGTCGACCACCTGACCGTAGGCCGTGAGGCCGGTCTCGGCGGGGCCGGCGTCGGACGTGGGACGGGCGTCCCGGACGCGGTTCAACTCCGTTCTTCCACAGAGGAGTTCGGGGGTCGCCGAGTCCCAGATGGTGGCCGCGGGGTCGAGGAAGGCGTCGATGCGCTCGCGGTCGCCCGCGGTGTACCCCTCGTACATGCCCGTGATCACCGTCCACACCTCGGCCAGGTCGGCGGGCACGCCGCCCGGGCGGGCACCGCCGTCGGCTGCGGGACGGGCGGAACGGGGCGGTGGAGCGGGCATGGCTGATCCTTGGGTGGGTGACAGGTGGATGGACGGTGGCGCGGGTGCGGTCCGGGTCAGGGTCCCTCGGGGTCGTCGAACAGCTCCGTCATCGCGGGGAGGTCGTTCTCGGTCCGCTCACGCAGGACCAAGTCCTCACCGGTCAGGCACAGTTGGGCGGGTGTAGGGGTCCCCCCTCGGATCATCACGTCACTTCCTGTACCTGTACCTGTTGGTGCCGGGTCAAGGGAGTACGACCAGGTCCCGAGGGGTGCGGTTGAGGCGCTCGCCGCCCTCCTCCGTGCAGATCACGATGTCCTCGATCCGCGCTCCGTACCGGCCGGGCAGATAGATGCCGGGTTCGACGGAGAAGGCCATGCCCGGTGCGAGCGGGAGCGGGTTGCCGGTCACGATGTAGGGCTCCTCGTGGGTCTCCAGGCCGATGCCGTGTCCGGTGCGGTGGATGAAGTGCGGGCCGTATCCGGCGTCGGTGATGATGTCCCGCCCCACGGCGTCGAGTTGGCCGGACGTGATACCCGGCCGTACGGCGTCGGTCTGGGCGCGTTGGGCGCGCAGCAGTACCTCGTGGAGCCGGCGGAAGTCGGCGGGCGGCTCGCCCACCGTGTACACCCGGGTCGAGTCGGAGCAGTAGCCGTCCTGGGTCGTACCGCCGATGTCGACCACCACCGGGTCTCCGGGCCGGATCGTGCGGTCGGACAGTCCATGGTGCGGGCTGGCGCTGTTCGGGCCGGAGCCGACGATGACGAAGTCGACCCGGACGTGCCCCTCGGTGATGATCGCGTCCGCGATGTCCCGGCCGACCTCTCGTTCGGTACGTCCGGACCGCAGCCACTCCCCCATGCGGGCGTGCACCCGGTCGATGGCCGCACCGGCCCGGCGCAGGGCGGCGGCCTCCTGCGAAGTCTTGTGCATCCGCAGCTCGTTGAGCACACCTCCGGCCAACTCCTGTTCCGCGCCCGGCAGTACGGCGCGGAAGGCGATGGTCTTCTCCGCCCACATGTGGTTGTCGACACCGACGCGGGCCGTCGCGGCGGGCAGCCGGGCGGCGACGAGGGCGTAGGGGTCGTCGGTCTCGCCCCAGCCGGTGATCTCGATGCCCAGGTCACCGGCCGGGGATGCCTTGGCCGCGAGTTCCTCCAAAGCCGGGACGAGCAGGAAGGGGTCCGCGTCGGCCGGCAGGACCAGGCAGGTCAGCCGCTCCAACGGCAGGGCGTCGTAGCCGGTCAGGTAGCGCAGATCGGCGCCGGGCGAGATCAGCAGGGCGTCCAGACCGGCTCGGGCCGTGGCCTCCTTGGCGAGGTGGAGTCGGTCGGCCGGGTAGAGGGGTTCGGCGGGGTGGTCGTCGTCGGGCATCGGTTCTCCGTGAGGTGTCTGCGGGGCGGGACCGTTCGACCCGGCTCGGGTCAGGCCGCGTACAGGCGGCACGCGACGCCCCCGGCGATCAGCTGCGGTTCCTCGCGGTCGCAGCCGTCGAAGGCCTGGGGGCAGCGGGGGTGGAAGCGGCAGCCGCTCGGCGGGTCGGCGGGGTCGGGCACGTCGCCGGGGAGTTCGGCGGGCAGCACTCCCGCGCCGTCGGGTTTCGGTACGGCGGCCAGCAGCGCCCGGGTGTAGGGGTGTCGCGGGTCGGCCCAGACCTCGGCGGTGGGGCCGGTCTCCACGATCCGCCCGAGGTACATCACGGCGATCCGGTCGGCGATCAGCCGTACGACGGACAGGTCGTGGCTGATGAACAGCAGCCCGGCGCCCGACTCGACGGCCAACGACCGCATCAGCGTGGCCACTTGGAGCTGGGCGGAGGCGTCGAGGGCGGAGATCGGTTCGTCGCCGACGAGCAGCCGGGGGCGGGCGGCCAACGCGCGGGCGATGGCGATGCGCTGCCGCTGGCCGCCGGAGAACTCCTGCGGATAGCGCTCGGCGGCCTCTGCCGACAGCCCGACCCGGGTCAGCAGGTCCTCCGGGGTCGCCCCGTCTGGCGCTTCCCCCCGCCCGGCCGCGGTACGGATGCCGTCGGCGATCTGCGCGCCCACCCGACGGCGGGGGTTGAGGGAACCGTACGGGTCCTGGAAGACCATCTGGACGCCGGTGAGGGCCGGATCGCGGCGGCGCACCCGCAGCGGGCGCACCGGTGTGCCGTCGTAGGTGATCCGGCCGTCCGCGGCCGGGGTGAGGCCGCAGACCGCACGGGCCAGGGTGGACTTGCCGCAGCCCGACTCGCCGACCAGGCCGACCACTTCACCGGCCCGCACCTGGAGGCTGACCCCGGCGACGGCGCGCGTGGGCACTGCTCCCGGCCGGTGGTACTGGACCACGAGATCGTCGACCGAGAGGAGAGGGGCCGTCGGGTCGGGGGTCATACGGTGCTCCTTCCGGGGAGCGCGTCCAGGAGCTGACGGGTGTACTCGTGCCGCGGCTCGGTGAGCACTCGGCCGCGCGGACCGGTCTCGACGACCAGGCCGTGGCGCATCACGCTCACCTCGTCGGCGATCGCGGACATCACACCCAGGTCGTGGGTCACCAGCAGGACGGCGAGACCGAGTTCGTCGCAGAGCCCGCGCAACAGCCGCAGTACGCCTGCTTGCACGGTCACGTCGAGGGCGGTGGTCGGCTCGTCGGCGATCAGCACCTTCGGCTCGCAGGCCAGCGCGATGGCGATGGCGATCCGCTGGCGCATGCCGCCGGAGAACTGGTGCGGGTAACGCCCCAGCGCCTCAAGGGGGTTGGGGATACGGACCTGCGTGAGCAGTTCGGCGGCCCGCTCCTTCGCGGCCTTCCGGTTCAGCTTGAGGTGGTGGCGCAGGTGGTCGGTGAGTTGATGTCCGATGCTGAGCATCGGGTGCAGGCTGGTGGACGGGTCCTGGAACACCATGCTCACCGACCGGCCGCGCAGCGCGGCCAGTTGACGGGGCGGGAGGGTCAGCAGGTCGGTGCCCTCCAGCTCGATCCGGCCGCCGGTACGCGCGCCCGGGGGCAGCAGACCGAGTGCCGCCAGACCGGTCATGGTCTTGCCCGAGCCACTCTCCCCCGCGAGTCCGTGCACCTGCCCCGGCCGCACCGCGAGGTCGACACCACCGAGGATGCGACGGCCGGCCAGGTCCAGGGTGAGGCCGCTGATCTCCAGCACATTGCCGGCGGTCATCCGACACGCTCCTTCTCCGCGCCGATCGTGCGGGCCGTGCCGGGGTCGAGGGCGTCCCGGAGTGTGTCGCCGAGGAAGTTGAAGGCGAGGACGACGGTGAGGATGGCCAGGCCCGGGAAGACCCCGATCCACCACTTGTCGAACTGCTGGGTGCCGTCCGCCACCATCGCGCCCCACTCGGCGGTCGGCGGCTTGGCACCGAGCCCGAGGAAGGACAGCCCGGACAGCAGCAGCGTCGCGGTGCCGATGTCGAGGGTGGCCAGGACCAGCAGCGGCCCGAGCACGTTGGGCAGGATGTCGACGCGCAGCGACCGCCAGGCGGAGAAGCCCAACAGCCGCCCGCTGAGCACGAATTCACGGTTCCGCAGCCCCATGACCAGACCCCGGGTGACGCGGGCGTACGACGGCCAGGAGACGACCAGGACGGCCAGCACCGCGTTCTGCAGGCTGGCGCCGAGTGCGGCGGCGACCACCATCGCGAGGATGACGGTGGGGAAGGCGAACACCAGGTCCGCGATCCGCATCACGGTCTCGTCCACCCACCGCCCGAAGAACCCGGCGCAGGCCCCGAGCACCCCGCCGACCAGCAGCGACATGGCCACCAGCAGCAGGGCGAGCGGGATGGAGACGCGGGCGCCGTACAGGACGCGGCTGAGCACGTCCCGGCCCAGTTCGTCCGTGCCGAACCAGTGCCCGCCGCCGGGGGCTGCCAGCCGGGGCAGGTCCTGCGCGAGGGGGTCGTGCGGGGCGAGCAGCGGGGCGGCGACCACGATCACCAGCCAGAACACCGCGACCAGGCCGCCGGTGACCGCGAGCGGCCGACGCCAGGCGGGCGGCAGCCGTCGTAGCAGGGAGAACTTCACTGCACCCTCACCCTCGGGTCGATCACGCCGTACAGCACGTCCACGGCGAGGTTGACGGTCAGGTACACCAGTCCGACGACCAGGCCTACGCCCATCACGGCGGGCAGGTCGAGGGTGGTCGCGCTGCGGTAGGCGTAGGCGCCCAGGCCCGGCCAGGCGAAGATCGACTCCACCAGGACGGTGCCGGACAGCAGGGCGCCGAAGGCCAGTCCGGCGACCGTGATGACGGGCACGAGGGCGGCCCGGAGGACGTACTGGAAGAGGACGGTCCGGCCGGGCAGGCCCTTGGCGCGGGCCGCCCTGACGTAGTCCTGGTTCAGCACTTCCAGCACGGCGGAACGGGTGAAGCGGGTGAGCAGGCCGACGGTGTACGCCGTCAACACCAGTGCGGGCAGGGCGAGATGGCCCACCGCGTTCCAGAACACCGGCCACTGTCCGGCGAGTGCCGCGTCGACCGTGTAAAGGCCCGTGACGTGCGGGGGCGCGGTCATGCCGGGGTCGAGACGACCGCTGCCCGGCGCCCAGCCGAGCCGGTAGAAGAAGACGTAGAAGGCGAGCAGCGCCAGCCAGAAGGTCGGTACCGAGACCCCCAACAGGCTGACCACACGCAGGAGTTGGTCGGTGAAGCGGTCCCGGCGCAGCGCCGCGACGACACCGAACGCCACGCCCACGACGAGGGAGACCACGATCGCGGCCCCGGCGAGTTCCAGGGTGGCGGGGACCGCGGTGGACAGGTCGGTGAGGACCGACTGGTGGCTCTGCTGGGACTCGCCGAGGTCGCCGTGGAGGAGGTTGCCGAGGTAGGTGACGTACTGGACCGGCAGTGGCTTGTCGAGGCCGTAGTGGTGGCGGAACTGGGCGACGATCGCCGGGTCGCCGATCGCGCGCTGGCCGAGGTTGGCCGCCGCCGGGTCGCCGGGGACCAGGTTGGTGAGGACGAACGTCACCAGGGTCACGCCCACGGCGAGCAGGACGGCGGTCGCGGTACGGCGCAGCAGGAAACGGGCGAGGGGGTGGCGGGCGAGGAGACGCCTGCCACCGCCCGCCCTCTTACTTGGCGCCGAGCGCGGCGACATCGATCGTCCATACGGGGTTGTAGGCGACGCCGGTGACGGACGCGGCGGAGACGGTGTTCCGGCTCGGCTGCATCAGCGGGATGAAGGGACCGCCGGCGTTCATCCGGGTCTGGATCTGCTCGTACAGCGCCTTGCGGGCGTCGTCGCCGATCGTGGTGGCGGCCTTGTCGCCGAGGGCGGTGAGAGCGGGGTCGGCACCGGCCTTCCAGCCCGCGCGCAGACCGACCAGGTTGCCGGGCAGGAAGGTCAGGTAGTCGCTGGGGTCCGGGTAGTCCGGGCCCCAGTACCAGAGGCCCAACTGCTCTTTGCCGTTGCGGTAGTTGTCCAGTTCCGTGGTGGTCGGCGCGGGGGCCAGCGTGACGGTGATGCCGACCTCCTTCAGCTGTGCCTGGACCCGCTCCGCGAGGGTCTGCAGGGACAGTCCGTCGACGGTCAGGTCACTGGCGTAGCCGAGGGTCACGGACGGCTTGCTGATCCCGCTGGCCTTCAGGGCCGCCTTCGCCCCGGTCAGGTCACGGCCTCCGGCCTCGGAGGCGGGCAGCGCGCCGAGGAAGGTCGACGGGATGACCCCGGCGGGCTGGACGGAGCCGGTCCCGGCGAGCGACAGCAGGCCCTTGTAGTCGATGCCCTTGCGCACCGCCTCCGCGAACTTGGCGTTGGCCGTCGTACTGCTGACCTTGGTGTCCCGGTTCAGCAGCAGGAAGATCACGTCCGAGGACGCGCCGCTGTCCACCTTGAGCCCGCCGCCGAGCCCACTGACCTGGTCGGAGGTGAGGTCGAGGGCGATCTGGCTGTCGCCGCGCTGCACGTTCAGCTTCTGGGTGGGGGCCTGGACGTTGCGGAGGACGATCTTGTCGTAGGTCGGCTTGTCCGAGCCGGTGTACTTGGGGTTCTTGGTCAGGACGACCTGGGTGTTCGTGTTGAACGAGGTGAGCGTGTAGGGACCGGAGCCGGCCGACGTGGTGTTGAGGTACTTCTCCGCCCCGTCGGTCGCGGTCGCCGAGCCGCCGTGGGCCTGGACCGTCTTCGCGCTGAGGATGCCGAGCGCGGGGTTGGGGAGGATGAAGGGCAGCGCCGGGTTCGCCTTCTTGGAGACCAGGGTGACGGTGGAGACGTCGGTCTTGGTGACCGTGACGCCGTCGAGGAGGAACGACGGGTTGCCCTTGAGCGCGATCACCCGGTTCAGCGAGAAGACGACGTCGTCGGCGGTGACCGCGGTGCCGTCGGCGAACTTCGCGCCCGTCCGCAGGTGCAGGGTGAGCGTCTTGCCGTCCTTGGACTGCTCGTACGAGGAGGCCAGCCCCGGCACCGGCTTGGTGACGTCGGAGCCCTTGAAGGTCAGCAGCGTCTCGTAGAGCGCCTTGTCCACGATCTGCCCGGTCGGCTCGAACTCACGGCCCGGGTCGGCGGTCTTCAGGTTGAACGACGTGTCGACGACCAGGGTCTTGCCGGCCGAGGATCCGGAGGCACTCGTACCGCCGGAGCAGGCGCTCAGGGCGAGCGCCGCGACCGCGACGAGAGGGAGTGCCATCGGGTACGACCCGGCACTGAATCTGGGCATACGTGCCTCCGTGAGCAGGGCGGAGCGAGGGCGGAGCAAAGGTTTCGCGAGGGCGGAGCAAGGGACGAGCGGGGGCGGAGCGGAAGAAGGCCGGGCGGGAGCGGACGGATGCCGGGAGGGGACCTGGACGATTCGCCGTTATGGTGGCCTGAAACTAACCAGGACTTTCGGCTGACGGGATCACCGCGAGACGAAAATCAACGGAGAGGCGCGAACATGAGCGATCTGTCGACCTCGGAGTCCCCGGGCGAACGCCGCTCTGGACGGATCGGCATCGGCCTTGGCCTGGATTCGGTGCATCTCAAGATCCTCGACGTCCTCCGCACACAGGGCCGCATCTCCGTCGCGGCCCTCGCGGAACGCGTCGGCGTCTCGCGCGCGAACGCCTACACCCGCCTCGAAGCCCTCCGCGCCGACGGCGTGATCAACGGCTTCAGCGCCCGCGTCGACCACAACCGGGTCGGTCTTGAGATCTGCGCCCTGATCTTCGTCACGGTCCGCCAGGAGCTGTGGAAGCAGTTCCGCACCGCTCTCGCCCAGATGCCGGAGGTCGAGTACTGCGCCGTCACCACCGGCGAGCACGACGCCATGATCCAGATCCGGGTGGCCGACGTCACCGCCGTCCACCGCCTGGTCACCGACCGCCTGTCGACCATTCCGGCGGTCCGCGCCACCGAGACCGTGATCATCCTGGACGAGGTGCTCCGCCGCCCCTACGTCCTGCCGACCGCACCCCGCTCCAGCGAGACGACGACCGGAACTCCCCAAGACGCCCCCGGCACAAGCCAGTTCGGCATGACCCGCTTCATCCGCACCGCCGAAGGACGTGCCGACCTCCAGCGCACTTCCGAACCGGAGGACTGACAGACACCGGGCTGCACGGCAGAAGCGAACTCAGCGCCGGGGAGGGCACGTCGGCCGACCGGCCCCGTCATCGAGCGCCGAGCACCTTGCACCTGCCGACGCGCGGTCACGGTCACGCTCGGGGCATTGTCAGTGGTGGCAGGCAGGATGACGGTCATGACAACACCAGCTGCAGTGATCGTGGATGCCGCCGCCTACGCACAGGCGGTCGAGGACGCGGTGCAGGCGTCGGCCGCCTACTACGCCGGCGGCACCTCCGTGCTGGACGACGACTCCTACGACCGGCTGGTGCGCGGCATCGCCGCATGGGAGGCCGACCATCCCGACCAGGTGCTGCCCGACTCCCCGACCGGGAAGGTCGCCGGTGGCGCGGTCGAGGGCGATGTCCCGCACACGGTGGCGATGCTGAGTCTGGACAACGTGTTCTCCCCGGAGGAGTTCACCGCCTGGACCGCCTCCCTGACCCGGAGGATCGACCACGAGGTCACGCGGTTCAGTGTGGAGCCGAAGCTGGACGGCCTGGCCGTCGCGGCCCGTTACACCGACGGCCGCCTCACAAGGCTGATCACGCGCGGCGACGGGACGGCAGGGGAGGACGTGTCCCACGCGATCGGCACGATCGAGGGCCTGCCCGCCGAGCTGACCGAGCCGGTCACCGTCGAGGTGCGCGGCGAAGTCCTGATGACCACCGCCCAGTTCGAGCACGGCAATGAGGTGCGTACCGCGCACGACGGGCAGCCGTTCGCGAATCCGCGTGGCGCCGCGGCGGGCACGCTGCGCGCCAAGGAGCGGGCGTACACCGTGCCGATGACGTTCTTCGGCTACGGCCTGCTTCCCCTCGCCGGGACCGAAGTCGGCCTCGCGGGGCGGCTGTTGGAGAGCGCGCACAGTGACCTCATGGCCCAGGTGGCCTCGTACGGGATCAACACCACCGCCGGAACTCCCGTGCCCGGCATCGTCGCCGACACCGTCGAGCAGGTGCTGGCCCGGGTGCAGGAGATCGCCGCGCTGCGCGCCGAGTTGCCGTTCGGGATCGACGGGATCGTCATCAAGGCCGACCTGGCCGCCGACCAGCAGGCCGCCGGCGCGGGATCGCGGGCCCCGCGCTGGGCCATCGCCTACAAGCTGCCTGCCGTGGAGAAGATCACCCGGCTGCTGGAGGTGGAGTGGAACGTGGGCCGCACCGGCATCATCGCCCCGCGCGCCGTGCTGGAGCCGGTGGAGATCGACGGGGCCACCATCACCTACGCCACCCTCCACAACCCGGGCGACATCACCCGCCGCGATCTGCGCCTGGGCGACCACGTCATGGTCCATCGGGCCGGCGACGTCATCCCCCGCATCGAAGCGCCCGTCGCGCACCTGCGTACCGGCGACGAACAGCCCATCGTCTTCCCCGAGGTGTGCCCGCGCTGCGGTTCCGGGATCGACACCAGCGAACTGCGGTGGCGCTGCGAGCAAGGCCGTAACTGCCACCTGGTGGCGGCCCTGTCCTACGCCGCCGGACGCGACCAGCTCGACATCGAGGGCCTGGGCCACACCCGCGTCGTCCAGCTCGTCGACGGCGGCCTGGTCGCCGATCTCGCCGACCTGTTCGCCCTCACCCGCGACCAACTCCTGGGCCTGGAAAGGATGGGCGAGACCAGCACGGACAACCTCCTCGCCGCGATCACCACGGCCAAGGGCCAACCGCTGTCACGGGTGCTGTGCGCGCTCGGGGTCCGCGGCACCGGCCGGTCCATGTCCCGCCGTATCGCCCGCTACTTCGCCACCATGGACAACATCCGCGCCGCCGACGCGGAGACGATGCAACAGGTCGAGGGCATCGGCACCGAGAAGGCACCCTCGATCGTCGCCGAACTCACCGATCTGGCCCCGCTCATCGACAGACTCGTCGCCGCCGGGATCAACATGACCGAACCCGGCGCGACCCCGCCCGCGCCCGCCACGGCTGTCGACACCTCCGCCGACGGTACGGAAGCCGCGGACGCGGCAGACGGGCCCCTGGCCGGGATGACGGTGGTCGTCACCGGCGCGATGACCGGCCCACTGGAGAAGCTCAGCCGCAACCAGATGAACGAACTGATCGAACGCGCGGGCGGTCGCTCCTCCTCCAGCGTCTCCAAGAAGACCACCCTGGTCGTCGCCGGCGACAACGCGGGATCCAAGCGAGCCAAGGCCGAGACTCTCGGCATCCGCCTCGCCACCCCCGACGAGTTCGCGGCCCTGATCGCCGACTACCTCAACTGAGGCCTTCCGCAGGGGGTGTTCCCCAGCTCACAGTGACGACAGGGGCTCGGGTGGGAACAACCGGCGCCGGCCGGCCGTTCAACTCGATGTGGCTGCATGCCACCACGCACGGCCCCGGCTGGTCTCCCCCGTCCAGCCGGGGCTTTTACACGCCGACCGCGCGGCACGAGCCGCCTTCACGCGCTGGGTCCACTCACCCGCCCCGCCGGACTCCCAGGCGGCTTCAAGCACTCCGTGACAGAGGCAGAATGGACGTCACGTAGCCGCTGCGGATGGGGAGTTCATGGACACGCGTACGTTCGACGCGCTGACCGAGTCGATGAAGAGCGCGTACGTCGCGGGTCTCAGTGAAGGTGCCGTGCCCCGCCCGGTCATCATGCCGCTGGTGCGCGGCCAGTTGGTGGGCCTGATCTGGCTGCGGCCGGTCAAGACCGGCCAGGACGCGCTCACCGCCATCGCGTCGCTCTCGAACATCGCCGCGGCGGCCTGCGCCGACGAAGTCGTCCTCGCCTGGGAGACCCACGACGTCGCCACCGCCTGCGAGTTGCCCATCACCGGGCCGGCGCCCTGCCTCAACATGGTGCACGCCACGACCGACGGCCATACGCTCCACCAGTTCCCCTACACCGAGAGCGTCCCGGCCAACAGGCCCGAGGGCTCGGCGGCGGTTGAACCGCACTGGCAGCCGGCCCCGGACCCCCAGCCCGGCGGCACGCTGGTGCCACCCGTCCAGGCCGCGATCGACTACGCCTTCACCCCCATCGAACTGGACCACCCCTCCCCGTTCGGCGTCACCGTCGTCCTGATGGAAGAGGACGGCTACAGCCTGCGCCTGACCGAGGCATTCGCCCTCTGAGGTGCCATGGCCAAGGCGCGCCGATCCGTTGAGACATCACGCGAAACAGATTGCCGACGCGGACTTCCGCGCCCTCGCCCTCCACATCAGACCGATCTCCTTCCGCCGTCACAAAAGTGACTCACTTTGCGGAAGAGCGGCTCCCCACTCTCACCCCGGGCCTAGGCTGTGGCGGTGACCAGTGTCGATGTCGCCGCAGGACCGGCCGCCGAGAGCGGTCCCGAGCCGCGCACCCAGTCCTTGATGCTGACCTTCTTCGGCGCTCATGTACTGGGGCGCCCCGTCGCCGTGTCGTCGGGCAGCGTGATCGCCGCTCTCGGAAGGTTGGGCAGCACCGAGGAAGCGGTGCGGACCACCCTGAACCGGATGGTCAAACGCGATCTCCTGGAGCGTCGCCGTCAGGGCCGGAAGATGTACTTCGGGCTGACACCGCACGCCGTCCAGGTGCTGACGGACGGCCGGGACCGCATCTGGCGCACCGGCGCGGTGAACCGGGACTGGGACGGCCGGTGGACGATGGTGGGCTTCTCCCTGCCCGAGGCATGGAGCCGCGAACGGCACGACCTGCGCTCCCGTCTGATCTGGGCGGGCTTCGGCCCCCTGCAGAACGGCCTCTGGGTGGCCCCCGCGCGCGTCGATGTCCGCGAGATGGTGGCCGGTCTCGGCCTGGAGCCGTATCTGCGGGTGTTCCGGGCCGAGGTGGAGTCGCCGACCGACGTCCGTGAGGTGCTGGAGCAGGCGTTCGACGTGCCGGCCATCGGCGCGCGGTACCGGTCGTTCCTGGAGCGCTGGGACCGCACGGACCCGCTGCCCGCCGCGGCCTCCGGCGACGAACTCGCAGGCCAGCTCCTGCTGCACACGGACTGGCTGGATCTGGTACGACGGGACCCGCATCTGCCCGCCGAGCACCTGCCCGGAGACTGGCCGGCCGCGCAGGCGGAGACCGTTTTCCGTGGTCTGGCCAGCCGCTGGGAGCGTCCGGCGGCGCGCGCGGCGGCACGTCTGCTGGACACCGTGACACTGGACTGACCCGCGCCCGGGCCCCGCACTTCCACACGGGGACCCGTCCGCCTCAATATTGGTCAGTCTATTGACGGCAATCAAAAAAGAGCCCTACATTCGCAGCGCTCTTCCAGCTCGCTGCCCCACTTGCTGCCCCACTTACTCCCCCTGCTTGCTCCCCCACTCGGTCCCCACTCGACCCGCGGAGCCGCCGCCATGCCCCGACCCCGTCTCTCGACCCTCGCCGCAGCCTGCGCGACCGCCCTCGCGACCGCCCTGATCGGGCCGGCGACCGGCGCCCACGCCGTCACCGCCGACAGTTACTCCGGCACTCTGGCCGACGGCGCCACCTGGATCGCGGACAAGCCCGAGCAGTGGAACGGCACCCTGCTGCTGTTCAGCCACGGCTTCGGACCGACCACCGCCGCCGACGCCCCGTCGCCCGCGGTGCGCCAGGCCCTGCTGGACGCCGGTTACGCCCTCGCCGGCTCCTCCTACGACCCGAACGGCTCGATGTGGGCGCTCGACTCGGCCGAGCGGGACCAGTTCGCCGCACTCAGCGCCTTCCGTCGGCAGGTCGGCACACCGACCCGGGTCATCGCGGTGGGCCAGTCCATGGGCGGTCTCGTCAACGCCCGGATCGCCCGCGACGGCGCGGGACGCGTCGACGGTGCGCTCGGACTGTGCGGCCTGGTCGCGGGCGGTGTCGATCTGGACAACTACCAGCTGGACGCCGAGTACACCCTGGCCACGTTCTTCGACCCTGCCGACGCCGACCGGCTCGTGAACCTGGCCAGCCAGGCCGACGGCGCCGCGTTGGCCGCCCGGCTCACCCAGGCTGTCGAGACGGCGCAGCAGACCCCGGCGGGCCGCGCCCGGATCGCCCTGGCCGCCGCCTATCTCAACCTGGCCGACTGGGCTCCCGGCCAACAGCCGCCCGCCCGCGACGACTTCGCGGGCCAGGAGCAGCAGCAGTACGCGTGGCTGGCTCAGGGCCTGCTCTCGTTCATCGTCCCGGCACGCTGGTCGGTGGAGCAGTCGGCCGGCGGCAACACGTCCTGGAACAAGGGCGTCGACTACACCGGGCTGCTGCACAAGTCCGCCCACGCCAAGCAGGTCGAGGCGCTCTACCGCGACGCCGGACTCAACCTACGCACCGACCTGAACCGGCTCACCCGCGGTGCGGACGTCACAGCCGACCCGGCCGCGGTGGCCCGTCTGAAGCGGACCTCGACCGCAGGACAGAGCCTGGCCGTGCCACTGCTGGACATCCACACCACCGCCGACCAACTGGTGCCCGTGGAGCAGGAATCGGCCTTCGCCGGTCGGGTGCGCAGGGCCGGCGACTCCGCCCTCCTGCGACAGGCCTACGTGGCACGCCAGAGCCACTGCAACTTCACCACCGCCGAAGTCGTCGCCGGTCTGCACGCCGTGGAACACCGACTGGACACCCGGCACTGGGACGACTCCACCACCGCCGCCGAACTCCAGCACAGCGCCGACGAGTTGGGCCTCGACGGCGCCGCCTTCACCGACTACCGGCCGAGCCGCCTGACCGGCACCCGCTGATCCCGAAGCGCCCCCTATCCCCATCCCCTTCCCCGTCCCCTTCTCTCTGCCTCCTCTCCCTGTCTCCTCGCCGCTGCTTCCGTACCTCAGGAGCCCTCCGTGTCAATGACGACCGAACCCACCACCAGAACCGCCACCGGCCCGGGCCTGACCACCGGCACCCTGGTCGCCGGTCTCCTCGCCGTCTGCCTCGCCCAGATCGGCCTGGCCATACCGGCCACCCTCAACGGGCTGTTCCAGTCCGACCTGCACCCGGTCGGCTCGCAACTCACCTGGATCTCCGACGCGTTCCTGCTCCCGGTCGCCGTACTGGAGTTGACCTTCGGCCTGCTCGGCGACCTCTTCGGCCGCAAGCGGCTGCTGGTCGGCGGCGCTTCGCTGCTGGCCGTGGGCGAGTTGGTCAGCGCCACCGCCTCCGGCGTCCACCAACTCTGGGCCGGACAGGCCCTGGCAGGTCTGGGAGCCGCCGCCCTGTTCCCGACCTCGCTGGCCATCCTGGCCGCCGGCACCACCTCGCCCGCACAGCGCGCCCGGGTCATCGCGATGTGGGCGGCCCTGCTGTCCACCGGCGGGTTCCTCGCCCCGCTGCTCGGCGGCGTCACCGCGACCTACGGCTCGTGGCGCTGGTCGTTCGTCGTGGTCACCGCCATCGCCGCGGCGAGCGCCGCCGTCAGCGCTCTGTTCGTCGTCAACTCCAGTGCCCCCGAGGGCCGTTCGCTCGACATAGCGGGCCAACTGACCATCGGCCTCGGCCTGTTCTCCCTGCTCTACGCCATCATCCAGGGCCCGACGGACGGCTGGGCCTCGCCCTCGATCGTCATCGCCTTCGTCCTGGCGGCCGTGTTCCTCGTCGGCTTCGTCCTGGCCGAGAAGCGCGCCAAGTCCCCGCTTCTCCGCCTGGACCTGTTCAACAACCGCGCCTTCGCGGTGGCGTCGATCGTGGCCGTGGTGGGGATGTTCGCCTTCCTGGGCACCGCGTACTCCGTCAGCATCCGGCTCGGCCCGGTGCAGGACCAGGCTCCGATGCGGACGGGCCTGGCATTCGTCCTGCTCAACGGCATCACCCTGGTGATGCTGCCGGTGACGGAGCGGCTGCTGAAAGCTGTCGCACCGGGGCTACTGCTGGGCGGGGGGCTGCTGTTGATCGCGGCGGGCGACTACTGGGCGGCCACGCTGCCGATCACCGACAGCGCCTTCACCTCGCTGATCGTGCCGCTCGGTCTGGTCGGCCTGGGCTTCGCGATCACTGTCACGTCGATCACGGCGACAGCCGTCAACACCGTGCCGACGCATCTGGCCGGCATGGCGAGCGCCACCACCAACCTGCTGCGGGATTTCGGTTTCACCCTCGGCCCGGCGATCATCGGCGCCGTCGCCCTGAGCCGCGCGGCAAGCAGCTTCTCCGACTCGCTGCACGACTCCGCCCTGCCACCAGCGCTGAAGGGCGCGGGTACGGCCGTACTGGAAGAGGGCGGCCCGCTCGCGGTCAACGGCGCCTCGGCGGCGTCACCGAAGCTGGCCGACCTGCACCCCCTCGCCCTGGACGCTCTCGGCCACGGCTACTCGATCGGCTTCGTCGTCTGCGGCTCGGCCGCGCTGTTCTCCGCGCTGCTGGCCCTCGTCACACTCCGCGGCCGAGCCACTGCCGATGCCACCGCAGAGCAGCAGCAATAGCAACGGCCTTTCGGTGAAGGCGCGTTGGATGCCGCCGCTTGGGCTCTGTACTGTCCGTGCGGTCAGCGGCTCTTGCGCACCCGGGCCGCCGCGCGGGCTTCCGCGGCCTTGCGGGCCTCGGCGGTTTTACGGGACTCCTTGGCGGGCCGGCCGGGACGGGTGCCCAGGCCGCGGAAGGGGGCGTTGCCGCCGCTGGTCTTCGTCCCGGCCGGGGGGCGTTTGGCCCCGGTGATGGCGGCCAGCTTCTCCTCGCCCGAGCGGACCTGTGAGACGACCGGCCGGATGCCGGCGTCGGACATCATCCGGTTCACGTCGCGCCGCTGGTTGGGCGTGACGAGGGTGACCACGCGCCCGGACTCCCCGGCGCGCGCCGTGCGCCCGGCACGGTGCAGGTAGTCCTTGGCGTCGGCCGGCGGATCGACGTTGACGACGAGATCGAGCGCGTCGATGTGGATGCCCCGAGCGGCGACGTTGGTGGCCACCAGCACGGTGACCTCACCGTCCTTGAACTGACCGAGCGTGTGCGTGCGTTGGGGCTGTGACTTCCCGCTGTGCAGGGCGGACGCCCGTACGCCGCTGGCCCGAAGGTGACGGGTGAACTGGTCGACGCCGGCCTTGGTGTCCAGGAACATCAGCACCTGGCCGTCCCGCGCGGCGATCTCGGTCGCCGTCGCGTACTTGTCGGCGGCGTGGATGTTCAGCACATGGTGTTCCATCGTCGCGACCGAACCCACGGACGGGTCGACCGAGGCGTGAACAGGGTCATGGAGATAGCGCTGCACCAACTGGTCGACATCGCGGTCGAGCGTGGCCGAGAACAGCAGCCGCTGCCCGTCGGAGGGGATCTCGTCCAGGATGTCCGAGACCTGCGGCAGGAACCCCAGGTCGCACATCTGGTCCGCCTCGTCCAGCACCGTGATCCGCACGCGGTTCAGGTGGCAGTCCCGGCGCGAGACCAGGTCGGTGAGCCGCCCCGGCGTCGCGACGACCACCTCGACGCCCTCCCGCAGCAGCGCCGTCTGCCGGTTGATCGACAGCCCACCGACCACCGTGGCAAGCCGCACGCCCAGCGTCCGCGCGTACGGCGCCAGCGCGTCGCTCACCTGCTGCGCGAGCTCCCGGGTCGGCACCAGGACCAGGGCGAGCGGTCGTTTCGCCTCCGCCCGCAGGCCCGCGGTCCGCACGAGCAGCGCGAGCCCGAAGGCCAGCGTCTTGCCGGAACCGGTCTGGGCCCGGCCGAGGACATCGCGACCGGCGAGCGCGCTGGGCAGCGTCGCCGCCTGGATCGGGAAGGGCTCCGTCACCCCGAGGCCGGTCATCGTCTCGACCAGCCCGGACGGCAGCCCGAGCGTGTCGAAGGATGCGGCCGGCGGCTTCGTGTTCATGGGGAACCTTCCTGGATCTGATGCCCGCAACGCGCCGGGGCCCGTACCCCTTGGCACGGGCCCCGGCGGTGTCGAAGCGTGCCCCCATTTTACCAGCGGCGACCCGGGACACGAATGGGCCGCTGGCTAACGCCCTTCGTCACAACGGCCAGCTCCCCCATGGTGCCCACGCGCACTGCACCACCCAGAACTATGGTGTCCCACCACATGTGCCGCTGACGTGCCTCTTCCTAGCGTGTGCCCTCACCTACCGTCCCCACCGCACCCGAGGAAGTGGCGCACATGGCCTCAGCAACCACCGCTCCCCCACCCCCCGCCAACCTCCGGCGCATCGTCGCCGCCAGCCTCATCGGCACGACCATCGAGTGGTACGACTTCTTCCTCTACGGCTCCGCCGCCGCGCTCGTCTTCAACAAGCTGTTCTTCCCCGACTCCGACCCGCTCGTCGGCACCCTGCTCTCCTTCCTTACCTACGCCGTCGGCTTCGCGGCCCGTCCGCTCGGCGCCCTCGTCTTCGGGCACTACGGCGACCGGCTCGGCCGCAAGAAGCTGCTGGTGCTGAGCCTGCTGTTGATGGGCGGGGCGACCTTCGCGATCGGGCTGCTGCCCACCCACGCCACCGTGGGAGCGGCGGCGCCGGTACTGCTCACCGCGCTGCGTCTGGTGCAGGGCTTCGCGCTGGGTGGCGAGTGGGGCGGGGCCGTACTGCTGGTGTCGGAGCACGGGGACGCGCGGCGGCGTGGGTTCTGGGCGTCGTGGCCCCAAACCGGTGCGCCCGCAGGGCAGTTGCTCGCGACGGGAGTGCTGTCCCTGCTCACCGCCGTCCTTTCGGACGAGGCCTTCGGCAGCTGGGGCTGGCGAATCCCCTTCCTGCTCTCCGGCGTCCTGGTCGTCGTCGGTTTGTGGATTCGTCTGTCTGTCGATGAATCCCCTGTGTTCCAGGAGGCGTTGGCACAGTCGGAGGCCCGCAAAGTCGCCGCCCGAACAGCGGACCAAAGCGCCGACGCCGAGCAACTCCCGCTCGTCTCCGTGCTGCGCCACCACTGGCGCGACATCCTGGTCGCGATGGGCGCGCGCATGGCGGAGAACATCAGCTATTACGTGATCACCGCGTTCATCCTCGTCTACGCCACGACCTCGGCCGGCGTCTCCCGGCAGACGGCACTGAACTCCGTACTGATCGCCTCCGCCGTGCACTTCGCCGTCATCCCGGCCTGGGGCGCGCTGTCGGACAAGGTCGGGCGCCGACCCGTCTATCTGCTGGGCGCGGCGGGCATCGGGCTGTGGATGTTCCCGTTCTTCGCACTGATCGACACCGGAGACTTCGGCAACCTGGTCCTCGCCGTGACCGTCGGGCTGGTGCTGCACGGCGCGATGTACGCACCCCAGGCCGCCTTCTTCTCCGAGATGTTCGCGACCCGGATGCGGTACTCCGGCGCCTCGATCGGTGCCCAGTTCGCATCGGTCGCGGCGGGCGCCCCGGCCCCGCTGATCGCCACCGCCCTGCTGGCCGACTACGGCAGTTCGACCCCGATAGCCCTGTATGTGATCGCGGCGGTCGTCCTGACCCTGATCGCGGTCGGCGCGGCAAAGGAGACACGACACCGCGATCTGACCCAGGTCGACACCGCCGCGGCCGACGACGACGGCCGGCCCACGACCGCAACCGCGAAGAACGCGGCGAACGCGCGCACCACCTGACCGGCACGCGCCGCGCCGACCCTCGTACGCCTCGCGCCTACGAGGGTCACCGCCGCGTCGGAGCCGCCAACCGGTGCAATCTCAGGGCGAGTTGGATCTCCAGGGCGCGGGCGGGGTCCTGCCAGTCCTCACCGAGGAGCCGGCCCACGCGCTCCAGCCGCTGGGCCACGGTGTTGACGTGGACGTGCAGGTCGTCCTTCGTACGGGCCGGGCTCATGCCGCAGGCGAAGTACGCGTCGAGGGTGCGCAGCAGATCCGTGCCGCGGCGCTCGTCGTAGCGCGTGACCGGGCCGATGGTCCGCTCGACGAATCCGCCGATGTCCCGGTCGCCGGCGAGGAGCAGTCCGAGGAAGCCGAAGTCCTCGGCGGCGGCGCCGTCTCCGGAACGGCCGAGGAAACCCAGGGCGTCGAGGCAACGTCGGCCCTCCTCGTAGGCGGCGGCCACGGCGTCCGGCTGGGCGGCGAGCTTCTCGACGGGCGCGGAGGCGCCGACGGTGACCGCTTCGTGGACCGCCGCTCCCAGGTGGGCGGCGGTGCGCCGGGCCAGGTCCGTGGCGGTGTCGCCGGAGTCGAGGGGCAGCAGCAGGACGGTGCCCCCGTCGCGCGCGGCGGCCAGGCCGTGTCGGGTTCCGGCGAGGTGCGAGGCGGCGGACCACAGCCTTCTGCGGGCGGCGGCCTCCTGGTCGGCGTCGGCCGTCGTGCCGTCGAGCCGGGCAGCGAGTACGACATGGGTGGCGTCCAGGTCGGCGTGCAGCCGGGACGCGCGCTCCCGCAGCAGGCGCGGGTCGCGGTCGCGGGCGTCGAGCAGGTCGTCCAACAGCTCGCCGCGGACGCGCTGTTCGGCCTCGGCGGCCGACCGCCGGGCGAGCAGCAGCAGGGAGGTGACCATGCCGGCGCGCTCCAGGGTGCGCTGGTCGACAGGGTCGAGTCCGGGATGGCCGCGCAGCACGAGCGCACCGAGCAGTTCGCCTCCGGCGGCCACGGCGGCGATCCAGTCGTCCCGGTGCCGTACCGCATGCCCCTCCGCCCGGGACGCCTCCAGCGCTCTTGTGGGTGTGGCGTCGGTCTCGGTGAACTCGACCACTCCGTCGAGGACTTGGGAGACCGCCGCGGCCACGTCGTGGACACCGCCGCCGCGCAGCACGAGTTCGGCGAGCCGGTCGTGGACGTCGGAGGCGCGCTCGATGACTCCGCTGCGGTCCTGGATGATCTCGTTGGCGCGCTTCAGGCCGGCGAGGGCCGCACGGGTCTCCGTGAGCAGGTTCGCGGTGTCGATGGCGGCCGCGGCGAGCGCGGCGAAGGAACCGAGCAGGGCGATCTGCTCCCGCTCGAAGACCCGCGCCCGCCGGTCCGCCGCGAACAGCACCCCGATGACACGGTGCCCGAGCATCAACGGCACCCCGAGGATCGCCACCAGCCCCTCGTCCCGGACCCCGGAGTCGATGGTGAGGGTGTGCTGGAAACGGTCGTCCTTGAAGTAGTCGTCGGTGACGTACGGGCGTGCCGTCTGGGCCACGAGTCCGCCGAGCCCCTCCCCCATGCCCAGCCGCAGTTGCTGGAAGCGGGCCGCGACCGACCCCTCGGTCACCCGCATGTAGGTGTCGCCCCTGGCCGGGTCGTTGAGGCTGAGGTAGGCGATGTCGGTGCCGAGCAGCGACCGGGCGCGCTGGACGATCGCCTGCAGTACGGCGTCCAGGTCGCGCAGTCCCGCGAGGTCGTGCGCCGTCTCGAACAGGGCCGACAGCTCGGCCTCGCGCCGCCGCCTCCCCTCCAGTTCCGAACGCACGCGCAGCGCGAGCGACTTGGCGTGTTCGAGCGCGGCGATCGACTCGACCGACCGTCCCTCGGCGCGGGCGAGCAGCACCGGCTGCTCATAGGCGTCGGCGGAGGCTCCCCGGGCCAGCAGCTCAAGGAACGGCACCTCGGCGCTGTTCGGTGGCGCTCCGGCACCGGTGACGGTGGCGGAGCGCTCGGCGGACTGCATGTGATCGCTGGACATGCTCACAGGATTCCCCATCGCCGGGCCGGCCGGTCAGGCCTGTGGACAACTCCAATTCGCCTGCGGGACAGACAGTTCAGTGCGCGGTCCACCCGCCGTCCAGTACCAGCGAGGTGCCGGTCACGAAGGACGCGTGCGGGCCGCACAGATAGGCGACGGCCTCGGCGACCTCTTCCGGTTCGATGAGCCGTTTGACCGCGCTGTCCTGGAGCAGTACCTCGGTCAGCACCCGTTCTTCGGGGATGCCGTGCGCCCGCGCCTGGTCGGTGAGCTGCCGCTCGACCAGGGGGGTGCGCACATAGGCGGGGTTCACACAGTTCGAGGTGACGCCATGTGGTGCGCCTTCCAGGGCGGCGGTCTTGGAGAGCCCCTCCAGACCATGTTTGGCGGCCACATACGCGGACTTGAAGGCAGAGGCGCGCAGCCCATGGACGGAGGACACATTGACGATCCGCCCCCAGCCCTGCCCGTACATGTGGGGCAGAGCCCCGCGGATGAGCCGGAAGGGCGCCTCCAGCATCACGGTGAGCACGGTGTGGAAGACGTCGGGCGGGAACTCCTCGATGGGGCGCACCAGTTGCAGCCCCGCGTTGTTCACCAGGACGTCCGTGCCGACGGCGGCGTGCTCGGCGGCGTCGAGGTCAGTGAGGTCGAGCACGTGCGGCTCGACGGTGCCCGCGAGGTCCTGCGCCTGGTGGGCGAGCGCCGCCAGTCCCGGGGCGTCCACGTCGACCGCTCTGACCTTCGCCCCGGCGGCCGCCAACCGCAGCGTGCAGGCGCGGCCGATACCGCCGGCGGCACCGGTGACGAGGGCCGTTCGGCCGCTGAGGTCGAGGAGGCTCGCGTGGGTTCCCGGGAGGGCGTTGGGCACGGTCATGTGGCGAGCCTAGACAGCGCCCCCGCCCCACCACATATGGGTCGGGCACATACTTCAGTCGGTACTCGTGGTGTCAAACCATGTGGGTGCATCAGCCAGGGTCTGCTTGATCCGGAACAGTTGGTGATCACTGAGTTCGGGCAGCACATCCAGCTCGAACCAGCCGACCTCCAACGACTCGTCGTCGTTCACGGCCGCTTCACCACCGACGGCCCGGCACTGCAGAGTGATGTCCATGAACTGGCAGGCGTCACCGTTGGGATAGGTGATCGGTCCGCCGGCCTTGACCATGACGACCCGTTCCGCGACGCATTCGACGGCCGTCTCCTCGAACACCTCGCGCACCGCGCAGACCGCGGGCTGCTCACCGGGCTCGGGGATGCCGGAGGGCAACGCCCACTCGTGGTTGTCCGCCCGCTTGCCCAGCAGGACGCGACCCGCGTCGTCGAAGACAACGGCGCTGACCCCGGGAAGCCAGAGCAGTTGATGCCCCGCGGAGGCCCGGATCGTACGGATGAAATCAGGAGTAGCCATGCTCCGACCCTAACGGGACGATCCATGGCTACTCCACGAACTGCCGTGCGCCCGGCGGGCGTACAACGGCCGTACGGCTACGCGTCGCCCGCGCGCCGCCCGCGCACACCGGCGCCGATCGCCCAGCCGAGGCCGGCCGCGGCGACGAGCACCAGGGCGATCTCGGGCAGGATGCCGAGCTTCGTGGCCGGTGTCTCCGAGGAGCGCAGCGGCACCTTCTGGACCAGGGAGTCGGCGACGAACATGCCGGTCTTCTGCGTGATCTTCCCGTCCGGCATGATGATCGCGCTGACGCCGCTGGTCACCGGGACCGTGACCGTCCGACTGTGCTCGACGGCGCGGACCCGGGACATGGCGAGCTGCTGGTAGGTCATCTCGCTGCGGTCGAAGGTCGCGTTGTTGCTGGGCACGGAGATCAGCTGGGCACCGTCGGTGACCTCGGAGCGCACGGCCCAGTCGAAGGCGGCCTCATAGCAGGTGACCAGGCCGATCTTGGCGCCGTTCATGGTGAAGACGCCCGGCTTGGTGCCCCGGCTGAAGTCCTGGCGGACCATGCTGGTCCAGTTCTTGTTGATCGCCCCGAGCAGCGAGCGCATCGGGAGGTACTCGCCGAACGGCTGGATCTGCCGTTTGTCGTAGGTGTCGGTCGGGCCCTTCACCGGGTCCCAGAGGATCTGCTCGTTGTAGAGCTTGCCGCCCCGTTCGACGACACCGCCGACCGAGATCGGCGCGCCGATCGCCTTGGCGGCCTCGTCGATGTCGGCGTACGCCTGGGCGTCGGCGAAGGGATCGACGTCGGAGGAGTTCTCCGGCCACAGGACCACATCGGGCTTCGCGGCCTTGCCCGCCTTGACCTTCGCGGCCAGCCGAAGCGTCTCCTTGACGTGGTAGTCGAGCACGGCACGCCGTTGGGCGTTGAACTCCAGCCCCGCGCGCGGGACGTTGCCCTGGATGACCGCGACGGTCGTGGTGCCGTCCTCGGCCTTGTCGCTGACCAGGGACCGCGCGGCCACCGCGCCCACCACCGGTACGGCCACGCTCAGCAGGGCCACAGCGGCGGCGGACCGCCGTACGACACGGGTACGTCGGCTCTCCAGGGCCAGGCGCACGATCTCGTTCAGGCCGAAGCCGCACAGGACGACCGCGAAACCGAGGACCGGGGTGCCGCCCACCGCAGCAAGCGGCAGGAAGACGCCGTCCGCCTGGCCGAACGCGATCTTGCCCCAGGGGAAGCCGTTGAAGGGGGCACGCGCGCGTACCGCCTCGCCGGCCATCCACAGTGCCGCGGCCCACAGCGGCCAGGCGGGCAGCTTCGAGACCGCGGTGATGCCCGCGCCGACCAGCGCGACGAAGACCGCCTCGACCACGACCAGGGCGATCCAGGGTCCGGGGCCGACCTCGACGCCGGTCCACACGAGGAGCGGCAGCAGGAAGCCGAGGCCGAAGAGGTAGCCGAGGCCGAGGCCCGCCTTCCAGCTGCGGCCGCGCAGCACCCAGCCGAAACAGGCGAAGGCGGGCAGCGCCAGCCACCACAGGGTGCGTGGCGGGAAACTGACGTAGAGCAGCACTCCGGAGAGCGCGGCTACGGCGGCCGGAACCAGACGGACGAGGCGGGCGAGGCGCGATGCGGGCGCGGCCTGGGGCTCCAGCTGGTCCGACTCGTCCACGGAAGTTGCGGTGACGGTCACTCCGGGAGTGTACGGCGGTTGACCTTGGCGCCGACAGCACGGTCCGGATGGCAGCACAGGGCACTGAACAGGGCCGCAGCAGCATCGTTCCTGCGCAACTCGTCCACAAATCGGTCATCAGCCGTTACGGTGTGCCGGAGCCCTTGTCGTCCGGTCGGTCCAGGCCAGGACGGCCGGGGCCGGTCACGGGTCGGGGGCGGCCCGGTTCAGGGGGCGGCGGGGTGGGTTCCACGGGGATGGCGTCGGCGACCGGTCCGGACGCCGACAGTGAGAGACGAAACGTTTCGGATGCGGCGGGCATCGTGGTCCTCGGATCGTGTGCCGCGTGGTCGCTGATCACCGCCGCCATGCACGACGGCCGGCCCGAGGGTGTGCTGCTCGCGGTTCTCGCGGTCTCCGCGGGTTACGCGTCGGGGCGGATCTCCGGGGCGCTCGTACCGGTCGCCGCACCCTGTGTCGGAGCGTTGGCCGTGCTCGGTCTGGCGCTGGCCGAACCGCATCTCGCCCCGGGCCCCCAGTTCGTCGTCCCGCTCGGTCACGCCGGTGCGACCGCGGCCCTGCTGACCCTGGCCGCGGGTTCCGCGTGCTGCTCCGCCTGGGCCGCCTCCGCTCCGGCCCTACGGCTCGCGCTGCGGCTGCTGGCGGCCGGGATCACGGTCACGGCGGCCGTCCTGGGTTCGATCACGGGATTCGTCCTGTGCACTGCGGTGCTGCTGTGCTCGCTCGCCGCCGACCGGATGCGACACCGCGGTCTCGGCATCACCGGCCTGGGCCTGGCCGCTGCCCTGGTGACCGGCGCGACCTGGGCCGTCGCCGGAAACGTACTGCCGGACGGCCTCACGGTGTCCTTGGAGGGGCAGCTGACCCCGCACCGGGTCCAGCTGTGGCAGGACGCCCTGCACATGGCTCATCAGGATTCCGCCCTGGGCGTGGGCCCGGGGCGCTTCGGCGAGCTGAGCGGCGCGGCGGCCGAGGCACTGCTGCCGGACGGCAAGCCGCACTCGGCGCCGTTCCAGATGGCGGCCGAGCAGGGAGTCGTCGGCGTACTGCTGCTGGGAGCGGCCTTCTGCTGGGTGCTTCACGCGTTGTGGCGCACTCCGCGTTCCACCCCGATCGCGCTCACGGCGGGCGCCGCGCTGACGGGGCTCGCGGTCATCGCCTCGGTCGGCAACGCGCTGAGCTTTACCGCGGTGTCGGTCGGCGCCGGTTTCCTGGCCGGGCTGGCCACGGCCCACCCGATCGCCGACGACGCCTCGCGCACCACGCCGGACGCACGCGCGCGTGGCGACCGCCTGGCCCCCTGAGGGGTGAGGGAGGACGTCAGTGCACCGCGCCGGGAGTGGGCGGCGCCAGCCGGTCCGTGATGATCCGTACGGCCGCCTCCGCGTTGTCCACGGTGATCGTGAACGTGTGCCCGTCCCACAGTTGCAACACGATGCCCTCGCCACGCCGTACGACGACGGCGGTGCCCTTCTCGGGCCGCCAGCGGTAGCCCCAGCCGCCCCACTGGCGCGGGGTGACGTGCGGGGCGAACTCGGCGCCCGCGACGCTCGCGAGGGGGATGCGGCGGCGCGGCAGACCGATGTGACCACAGCGCACTTCGAGGGACTCCGTGTCGACCTTCAGGGCGACGTGCACGAAGGCGAGCGTGCCGAACAGCATGAGCAGTCCGGCCGCGATGCACCCGACGACGGACATGACGAGCGGGGCGATGCCGGACGTCCAGGTGGAGTCCACGGCCAGCTCGATGCCGAGCGCCATGCAGGCGGCACCGGCGAGCGCCAGCAGCCACTGGAACCGGTTCGTCGCGCGTCCGGTCCAGATCTCGGTCTGCGGGATGGTTTCGTCGCGGGGGTGGTCCCTCATGCCTACGAGACTACTCAGGTTTCGCTGCGCGGGTACGGCGTTGCGGAGGGTGACCGTTTTGTGTGCCGACACGGTGGACGCACGGCGTCCGGTTGACCGCCGGCGGTCAGTGGGCGGGGGTGACGGCCCGCAGGAGTCGGCCCTCGGCGTAGACCGAGGCGGCGGCGGGCAGCGCGCCCTCACGGCCGTTCAGGAGCACCGTCACGGTGCCGTCGGGCAGTGCCTCGGGGGCGGGCTGTTCACCGATCCGGCGCAGTGCCTGGGCGGCCACCGCGTCGGCGGAGCCGTGCAGGACGAGCGGCGGGCGGTCGGGGCGCTGCACGGCGGCGCGGATCCGTTCGGCGACCAGTTCGTAATGGGTGCAGCCCAGGACGACGGTCGTTACATCGTCGGGGGTCAGCTCGGCGGCCGCGGCGACGGCGGCGTCGATGGCCGCCTCGTCCCCGTGCTCGACTGCTTCGGCCAGTCCCCAGCACGGGATCTCGGTGACCGGCACGCCGTCGGCGAAGTCCTTGATGAGGCCGCGCTGGTAAGGGCTGCCGGTGGTGGCGGGTGTCGCCCAGATGGCGAAGGGAGTGCCGCCGGCGGCGGCCGGCTTGATCGCCGGGACCGTGCCGATGACCGGGATGCCGGGCTCCAGACGGTCGCGCAGGGCCCTCAGGGCGTGCACGGTCGCGGTGTTGCACCCGATGATCAGGGCGTCGGGCCGGTGCGCCGCGGCGGCCTCGCCGACGGCCAGCGCGCGCTGGGCGATGTCTTCCGGCGTGCGCGGCCCGTAGGGCATGCCCTCGGGGTCCAGGGAGAGCACGAGATCCGCGTCGGGGCGCACGCGCCGTACCGCCGCAGTGGCCGCCAGAAGGCCGATTCCGGAGTCCATCAGCGCGATCTTCACCCGGCCACGATAGACGATGGCCTCTGTGGACCCGCTCCCGTGGGGCAGACTGCGGCCGTGAGCGCCATCGTGTGGATCGCCGCCGGATCACTCGCCGCCTGGCTGTGGCTGCTGTTCTGTCAGGGCTTCTTCTGGCGTACGGACATCAGACTCCCGGCCCGTACCGACCCCGACGACTGGCCGCCGGTCTGCGTGGTCGTCCCGGCCCGCGACGAGGCCGCCGTACTGCCCGAGAGTCTGCCCTCGCTCCTCGCCCAGGACTATCCGGGGCGGGCGGAGATCTTCCTGATCGACGACGGCAGTTCGGACGGCACCGGGGAACTGGCCCGTGAACTGGCGTCCCGGCACGGCGGGCTGCCGCTGATCGTGGACTCCCCCGGCGAACCGCCCGCGGGCTGGACGGGCAAGCTGTGGGCGGTACGGCACGGTATCGGGCTGGCACGCGCGCGTGGCCCCGAGTACCTGCTGCTGACGGACGCGGACATCGCGCACGCCCCGGACAGCCTGCGGGAGTTGGTGGCGGCGGCCCGCACCGGCGGCTTCGACGCCGTCTCGCTGATGGCCCGGCTGCGCGTGGAGAGCCTGTGGGAGCGGCTCGTGGTGCCGGCGTTCGTCTACTTCTTCGCGCAGCTGTATCCGTTCCGTCGGATCGGTAAGCGGTCGGCGCGGACAGCTGCTGCGGCGGGCGGCTGTGTCCTGCTGCGTACCGACGCGGCCGAGCGGGCGCGGATCCCGGATGCCATCCGGCACGCGGTGATCGACGACGTGGCGCTCGCGCGGGCCGTCAAGGGCGGCGGCGGTCACATCTGGCTGGGGCTCGCCGAGCGGGTGGACAGCGTGCGCCCCTACCCGCGGCTGCACGACCTGTGGCGGATGGTCTCGCGCAGCGCTTACGCGCAGCTGCGGCACAACCCGCTGCTCCTCGTGGGTACCGTCCTGGGCCTGGCACTGGTGTATCTCGTACCGCCGGTGGCCCTGTTCACCGGCCTGGCCGTCGGGAGTACGGCGACCGCGGTCCTCGGCGGTCTCGCGTGGCTGGTGATGACAGGGACGTACGTCCCGATGCTCCGCTACTACGGGCAGCCGGTGTGGCTTGCTCCCCTTTTGCCGTTCACCGCGTTTCTGTACCTCCTCATGACCGTCGATTCCGCGGTGCAGCACTACAGGGGACGTGGTGCGGCCTGGAAGGGCCGCACGTACGCGCGTCCGGACGCTGTCGTCGGCGACGAGAGCTGAGGGGTCACTTGCGGCCCGGGGTCCAGTTCATGCCCCACCCGTAGATGCGGTCGACGGTCCGCTGGGGGCTCACCCCGCGGTCGGGGACGAGATAGCGGGCCTCGCGCTGGACGACGAGGTCGCCCCCGGTGTTGGTGATCAGGGCGAGCGCGCACACCGTGGAGGGGACCGTGCACTCGTCGAGCGAGAAGTCGATCGCGGCGCCGTGCTGCGGCTGGAGGGTGACCGTGGCGTGCAGGTCGGCGAAGGAGCGGGCGCCTTCGTAGATGGTCACGAAGACGAGGATGCGCCGGAAGTCCTTGATGTGGTCGAGGTTGACGGTGAGGTTCTCCCCGCTCGCCGACGCGCCGGTGCGGTCGTCGCCGTCGAGGTGGATGTACGGGGGTCTCTGCAGGGAGCCGTACGCGTTGCCCAGGGACTGGACGACGCCTTTGCGGCCGTCGGCGAGTTCGTACAGGGCGCACAGGTCGAGGTCGAGGTCCGCGTGCATCGCGACCGCCTGGCCGCGTTTGCTGCCCCAGCCCGAGAACTGCTTGCGGACCTCCCAGTTGAGGTTCACGCGCAGGGCGCCCGAGGTGCCGCCCTGCTTGGTCAGTGAGACCGAGGGGGCCGCCTTGGTGAGCGTCACCTTGGTCAGCCGTACGGGTGCCGCGGGCGGGGGCGGGGGCGGGCCGACGGGAGGAGCGGTGGGCATGGGCGGCGGCAGGTTCACGGGCGGCCCGGAGGGTGGCGGCATGGTGGCGGCCGGTGCGGCCTGCTGCGGTTCGTCCACGGTGATGCCGAAGTCGGTCGCCAGGCCTTCGAGCCCGCTGTCGTAGCCCTGGCCGACGGCACGGAATTTCCAGGCGCCCTGGCGGCGGTAGAACTCGCCGAGCACGAAGGCGGTCTCGACCGTCGCGCCCGTGCTGTCGAAGCGGGCGACCGCGGTGTTCTGTACGGCGTCCTTGACCTCGATGTACAGGTCGGGGACCTGGCCGAACGTGCCGCCGTCCGCCGAGGCGGCGAGGACGATGCGGTCGACGGCGGGCTCCACGCGCGCGAGGTCGACGACCAGGGTGTCGGTCACCCGCTCGCCGGCGTTGCCCTTGCCCTCGTGGCGGACCGCGCCGGAGGAGTGCGTGGGCTGGTTGTAGAAGACGAAGTCCCCGTCGGAGCGGACCTTCCCGTCGACCAACAGCAGGGCCGAGGCGTCCACATCGGGGACGCCGGGTCCGGACCGCCGGCCCAATTCGACGCGCAGTGCCGTCGTCGGCACCGGAACATTCGACCCTTTCGGCATTGACATGTCTGCCCCCATCACGTGTCACCGTGCCAGGACACGCCCCGGCAGCCCATTGGGTGTCTACCCGGACAACCTATTCCCCGAGGGCGCGAACGCCCATGTGGGGCGCGGCAACACCGGTGGCCAACCGCTGGTAACCCGCCGGGAACTCGGGCTTTACACGATCCAGACACCGATCGATGCCCTTTTTTGCCAAGTTCGCTCGCATTGGGGATCCCATGCCACTGCCGACACGGAAAACAACCCTCTAATCGGTCTCCCCAACCACCACATCGTGGGCTTAACTTATGTGCCATGACCTCCCCCCGCTCCACTTATGGCGGCGGCTACTACTCCGCCTCCTTCCCGGACACTCCGATCTACGACTCCCTCGTGGCCGAGCGGGGTACCCCGCAGATCGCCCCGATCCGGGTCCCTGCCATGTACGACATGCCGGGGAGCAACCTGCCCGCGCTGCCGTCGGGACTGCCCGCCCTCCCGGCGGGTCCGTCGCAGGCTTCCTACGGCGGCTATCCGCAGGCGCAGCAGCCCGCCCCGCTGCAGCAGGCGCCCGCCGCCTACATCCCGCAGCAGGCCCCGCCGCGTGGCTACCCGGGCCAGCAGCAGCAACAGCAGCCGCGCCCGATGGCGGCTCCGGCCGGCTACGAGGCGATGCGTCCGGCGGCTCCCCGCCCCGCCCCTGCTCCGTACCAGCAGGACCCGTACAACAACCAGCAGCAGTACCGCGGCTACTGATCCGTACCCTGCGCTGTCGGTGCCGCCTGGCACGATGGAGTGATGGGGAATGCGGAGCTGCGGTCGATCCACGTTCATCCGGTCAAGGCGCTCCGGGGCTTCTCGCTCCGGGAGGCTCTCGTGGAGCCTTGGGGGCTGGCCGGAGACCGACGCTGGGCGCTGATCGACGACGGGGGGAAGGTCGTCACGCAACGCGAGCACCCGCGTCTCGCACTGGCCGCCGCCGAGCTTCTGCCCGGCGGCGGTGTTCGTCTGTCCGCGCCCGGCCGTGACCCGCTGACCGTGCCCGTTCCGGAGCCGGTCGTCACCGTGGCGATGGAGATCTTCGGCACCAAGGTCGACGCGGTGCCGGGCCGGGCTGCCGCCCATGTCTGGTGCAGCGACTATCTGGGCTTCGGCGTGCGCCTCGTCCACATGGACGATCCCGCCACACGCAGGCCCGTCGATCCGGACTTCGCGCTTCCCGGTGAGACGGTCGCTTTCGCCGACGGCTATCCGCTGCTGCTGACCTCCGAGGCCTCCCTCGACGCCCTCAACTCCCTGATCGCACAAGGCGATCACGCGGCCGAGGGGCCGCTGCCCGTGAATCGGTTCCGGCCCAATGTGGTCGTGGCGGGCACCGCCGCGTGGGCCGAGGACGACTGGTCGGAGGTCGCGATCGGCGAGGTCGCCTTCCGGGTCGCCAAGAAGTGCGGGCGCTGCGTCGTGACCACCACCGACCAGAGCACCGCCGAGCGCGGCAAGGAGCCGCTGCGCACCCTGGCCCGGCACCGCCGTATCGGCGGCAGGCTTGTCTTCGGGCAGAACCTGGTGCCCCGTTCGACCGGCACGATCCGCGTCGGAGATCCGGTCCGGATTCTCGCGTAGGCGGAGTTCCGTCGATGAGCGCGCGAGGCGGGAACCCTCCCCGTGGGCCCGGTCGTTGAGATCCCGTGAGAAGTTCATGAGAGGCCCGGTGAGAGGTGATTTCGCTCTCTCTTTGCCGGGGCTCTTGGGTGAACTGCTGCGCCTGGGGTTATCACGGAGCGGGAAGGGGGTGCGGGACGGTGGGAGCAATCCGGGGTCTGTGGCGCTGGCGGCACAATCCGCTGCGTCGCGCGACCGATCTGGTCGAGGCCTGGCTGGCCCTCGTGGTCCTGCTGCTGGTCCTGGTCGCCGCGCCGTTGATCGGTTCGCTCATCGGCGTCGTCGCGCAGGACACCTTGCAGCGGTCGGTGCGGGAGCAGCGCGCGGACCGGCACGTCGTGACGGCCACGGTGGTCAAGAAGCTGAAGGGGGCCGTGCTGGACCCCGACCCCGACTCGTCCACCGCGCGGGACTCCCGTAGCCGCGTGCTCGCCGACTGGACCGCGCCGGACGGCACCGCGCAGCACGGCGCGGTGCTGGCGAACCTGAACGTCCCGCACGCCGGCGACCACTTCAAGGTCTGGACGGACCAGCACGGCCGCGTGGTGGCCCGCCCCCTGGACTCGGCCACGGCGACGACGCACGCCGTGCTCGCCGGGTTCGGTGCGGCGCTGCTGACCGCCGGGCTCGTCGACAGCGGCAGACGGCTCGTGCTGTGGCGCATGGTCCGTCGCAGGTACGCCCGTTGGGACCAGGCGTGGGAGCGGGCGGGTCCGGACTGGGGCCGGACCGGCACCGGCAGCTGACAGCCTTCCGGCTCTGGTCAACCCACCGCCCGCACGCACGCTACGGTGGACCGGCGAAGGCTTCGGCATCAACCCGCGTACCACGAGGTGGGGGCACAGCAGCGCCATGGCACAGGGCACGGTCCAGGTGACGCACACCGGTACATCGCGGTGGCGGCGCCGCACAGGTGAGTACGCGTCGCTCGCCGCCGCCCTGGAGGCCGCGGCCGAGGGAGATGTCCTGACCGTGGCTCCCGGCACCTACCGGGAGAACCTCGTCGTCCAGCGGTCGGTGACCCTGCGCGGCCCCGAGGGTTCGCCCGGCTCGGTGCGTATCGCGCCCCTGGACGGCGTGCCGTTGACCGTCCGCGCCTCGGCGATCGTCCAGGACCTGCATGTCGAGGGCCAGGACTCGGCCGCGCCCGCCCTCCTTGTCGAGGAGGGCGCACCGGAGTTGACGGACCTTCGGATCGTCACGCGCTCCGCGTCCGGCATCGAGGTGCGCGGTGGTGCCCGCCCCACCGTGCGGCGCTGCACCGTCGACAACCCGGCCGGCATCGGGATCGCCGTACTCGACGGCGGTGGCGGGGTGTTCGAGGAGTGCGAGGTCGTCTCGGCCGGCCAGGCGGGCGTCGCGGTCCGCGGCGGCGGTCACCCGCGCCTGGAGCGCTGCCGCATCCACCACGCGTCGGGGGTGGGTCTGTCGGCGACGGGCGAGAACTCCGCGCTGGAGGCGGTGGGTTGTGAGGTCTACGAGACGCGGGGCAGCGGCGTCCAGATCACCGGCCGGGCCACCGCGCACCTCACCGACTGCGATGTGCACCGTACGGCCGCGGACGGCGTCACGCTCGACACGGACGCGGTGCTGACGCTGGCCGACTGCCGTATCCACGACATCCCGGAGAACGCGGTCGACCTGCGCTCCCGTTCCGTCCTGACGCTGACCCGGACGACGGTGCGTCAGTTCGGGCGCAACGGACTGTCGGTGTGGGACCCGGGCACGCGCGTGGACGCCAACCAGTGCGAGATCTTCGACAGCACGGGCGACTACCCGGCGGTGTGGGTCAGCGACGGCGCGACCGTGGTCCTCGACTCGTGCCGGGTGCACGACGTGCCGGACGCGCTGTTCGTCCTGGACCGCGGCTCGCGCGCGGACGTCGTCGACAGCGACATCTCGCAGGTCCGCAACACGGCCGTGTCGGTGAGCGACGGCGCGACCGCGCAGCTCGACGACTGCCGGATCCGGGACGCGGCCACGGGCGCGTGGTTCCGCGACCACGGCAGTGGCGGCACCCTCAACAACTGCACGGTGGACGCCACCCAGACCGGCGTGATCGTCACCAAGGGCGCCGACCCCACCATCGAGCGCTGCACGGTCGACTCCCCCGCCGAGGCGGGTTTCTACGTCTCCGCGGGCGGCCGGGGCACCTTCCAGGGCTGCCGCGTGACTGGCAGCGGCGGCTACGGCTTCCACGTGATAGACGGCTGTCGTACGACGCTCAAGAAGTGCCGTACGGAGCGGTGCGCGCGCGGCGGTTACGAGTTCGCGGACGCCGGACCGGACGCGGCGCCCGGCACGGGACCCGTTGTCGAGGACTGCACCAGCGACGAGAGCGGTCTCAAGCCGCCCACCACTCACGAGACGGCCGTGGAGACGGCGAGCCGGTCGAGCAGCGTGCTGGGCGCGATCCCCAGCCAGCGCACGGCCGAGCAGGAGCCGTTGGTCACCGCGCCGGAGCCGGAGAAGGAGTCCCGCACCTCCAAGGCCGTCCTCGGTGAACTCGACGCGCTGGTCGGCCTGGACAGCGTCAAGCGCGAGGTGCGGGCCCTCACCGACATGATCGAGGTGGGCCGCCGCCGCCAGCAGGCCGGCCTCAAGGCGGCTTCCGTCAAACGGCACTTGGTCTTCACCGGCTCCCCCGGCACCGGCAAGACGACGGTCGCCCGGCTCTACGGCGAGATCCTCGCCTCCCTCGGCGTCCTGGAGAAGGGGCATCTCGTCGAGGTGTCCCGGGTCGACCTGGTCGGCGAGCACATCGGCTCCACCGCGATCCGCACCCAGGAGGCCTTCGACAAGGCGCGCGGCGGAGTCCTGTTCATCGACGAGGCGTACGCGCTGTCCCCGGAGGACTCGGGCCGCGACTTCGGCAAGGAAGCCATCGACACGCTCGTGAAGCTGATGGAGGACCACCGGGACGCGGTCGTGGTGATCGTCGCCGGCTATACGGCGGAGATGGAGCGGTTCCTTTCCGTCAACCCCGGTGTGGCGTCCCGTTTCTCACGGACCATCACCTTCAGCGACTACAACCCCGAGGAGCTGCTCAGGATCGTCGAGCAGCAGGCCGAGGAGCACGAGTACCGGCTCGCGGAGGGCGCGTCCGAGGGGCTGACGAAGTACTTCACGGCGATCCCGAAGGGCGCCGCGTTCGGCAACGGCCGTACGGCTAGGCAGACCTTCGAGGCGATGGTGGAGCGGCATGCGAGCCGGGTCGCCCACGTCGAGGAGCCGAGCACGGACGACCTGACCCTGCTCTACGCGGAGGACCTGCCCGAGCTGCCCTGAGGCGGCACCTCGGGCCGCAGCCGGGCCAGCAACCGTTCCCGTTCCTCGGCGAATGCCGGGTCGGCCTGGTAGTCGGAGTGGCCGAGGATCGGTGCGGGCAGCGGGTGTTGTGCCGTGCGGCCGTACTCCAGGGGGTCCTTGAGGGGTGCGTGGTCCACCTCGGGGCCGCAGTCGCCGGTCAGGCGCACCGGGCCGCCGATGGGGTCGGTGAGCCGGTACAGATTGCGCCAGCAGTCGACCTCGTGGTGCAGCCGGCTGAGCGCGGCCGGTCCGAAATGGGCCGGGAACCAGCGGCCGTAGAGCCGCTCCAGCGGTGAGCCGTAGGTCAGGAGGGCTACTCGTTTGCGCTGGGCCGGCTTGAGTTGCCAGGCTGCTGCGGCGGCGAGGACGCTGCCCTGGGAGTGGCCCGAGATGACGAGGCGGCCGCCCGTGGCGTGTGTCCAGGTCGCCATCCGCCAGGTCAGGTCGGGTACCGCGCGCTCGGCGTAGCAGGGCGGGGCGAAGGGGTGGGCGGCCCGTGGCCAGAAGGTGCCGACGTCCCACAGGATGCCGATGGTGCGCCGCGCGGAAGCGTCCTTGTAGGCGCGCCGGCCCCAGGTGACGAAGAGGAGGAAACCGAGCCCGATCAGCCAGGAGCCGAGGCCCTGTGAGGTCTCGGCGGCGCCGTGCACGAAAGCCTGCCCCTCCTCCCCGGCCCGTTCCGGTGTCTTGTCGGTGGCGAAGGCGCCGACGAGCGCTCCGGCGCCAAGGAGCAGGGTCGCGGTGGAGGTCACGGCGACGAGGAGCGGGCCGCGGTCGGTGAGCGCGGCCATCGCGCGCGTGCTCGCGATACGGACGGTACGCGCGTGATCCCTTCGCTCGCCCGGGTAGTCGTGCGCCACCACGGCCAGTTCGCTACGGCGCAACCGCAGGGTGCGGCGGCCGAGCCCGGCACAGAGGACGAGTACGACGACCAGCAGCGGCGGGATCACCGAGGCCTGCCAGGTGAGCAGGACGGGCGGGCCCGCGATGGACGTTCCGGTGCCGTCCAGCCAGTCGGAGACCCGCTGGGACACTCCGCCGGACATCACGCCGCCCAGGGCGCAGGCCAGCATCGCGACGGCCGGTCCGCCCAGGCCCCGCATCGCGGCGCGCGGGTCGGGGTGGGTGCGGTGCAGCAGGTGGGCGACCACGGCGAGGGCGATCACCAACAGGCCCTGGACCAGGGCGATCCCGCCGAAGGCCGCGTCCCCCGGCAGCCGCCCCGACGACTCCCACCCGGGGCGCGACCAGCCGGCGTACAGCAGGGCGAGGGCGAGCAGCAGGAGCGAGCCGAGCGGCAGGCGTCGTACGAGACGGCGGTCGAGTGCCTGGTCGAGGCGGTTCTCGCTACGGCCCCGGCGGCACACGACATAGACCACGACACACGCGAGGCCGGCGAGCGCGGTCTCCAGGAGCACGCCGAGGATGGCCAGTCCCGGGGACCCGCCGGGGCCGCGGTCGAAGCCCACCGTCGAGACGGTGACGGCCGCGGCGACCGTCAGGAGGCCGGCCGCCGTGTGCGCGGCGCGCAGTCGGGCCACCAGGCGGCGGCCGTACCAGAAGCCGGGGCGGCCCAGCGAGGTGCGGCCGGTCTCGTCGTCCGGCTCGGGGCTGCGGGACATCGGCCGCTGCGACTCGTAGGCGCTCCAGGTGCGGCGGGAGAGGTACCAGAGCAGGACGGTGAGCGCGGTCGGCACCAGGGCGGCGAGCGCGAGGCGACGGCCAGGGCCGCTCCACCAGCTGCCGTGCGACACGGTGGGCGACAGGAAACCCAGCCAGGAGTGCCGGTCGGCGCACGCGCGCGTGCCCGCGCACTGCCAGGCGGCGAGGTCCAGGGCGACCTCGCAGGCGGCGGCGACGAGCAGCACGGTCAGGGTCAGTCCCGCGAGCCGCACCAGCAGGCCGTAGAAACGCACCGTCCGTTTCCGGTCGCGGGCGGTGGGGCGCATCCAGTGCGCGAGGTTGACGACCATGAACGGCAGGAGCAGCAGCCACAGGGCGCGGGTGCCGTTGCCGGAGGTCAGGTTGCACCAGACGTACGCCTCGCGGATCGGTCCGTCGCGCTGGTCGGCGGGCCGGGACTCGGCGTCGACGTCGGCGGCGCGCCGGAAGACGGCCGCCGTGTCGTCGCCGGTGATCCGCACCGTGCGCGGATCACCGAGCATCTCCTCGGGTGTGGCGCCGCCGACTCCGTGGACCAGGAGTTCCAGGGCGGGTTCGGTCTGGTCGGGCCGTCCGGCGGGGCCGTTCGCCTCGCTGGTGACGGCGTGTTCCTGTACACGCTCCACTGTTCGCACATCCCCCGTGACGCACTGTCTGTCTGTGTCCGTGCGCACACCAGGATCGCCCTTTCCGGCGCGTCGCACACGCCCCGTCACCGAATCTCCCCGATCCGTGTGACACAAGGGGGACGGATGAGGTCCGGATGACATGTGCGCGTCGGGACGGGCGGTGGCGCAGTGCTTGCGGTGGCGTGCGAGGATGGGACGTCCGCGCACCGCAGCCGGGAAGAATGTCCTGCTCCGAGCGGGTGCGACGGACAGTCGGACGGGTTGAGGCGAAAGGACCGGAGCGTACGTGAGTGAGAATCAGAACCTCCTCGCGGAGCAGCGGCGCGCACTGATCCTCGACGAGGTCCGGCGCCGCGGCGGCGTCCGCGTCAACGAACTGACCCGCAAGCTCGGCGTGTCGGACATGACCGTACGCCGCGATCTCGACGCGCTGGCCCGCCAGGGCGTTCTGGAGAAGGTGCACGGCGGGGCGGTCCCCGTCGTCGAGGCGAGCACGCACGAGCCGGGCTTCGAGGCCAAGTCGGGTCTTGAGCTGACCGCCAAGGAGGACATCGCGCGGGCCGCGGCGGAGTTGGTGGCGCCGGGCACGGCGATCGCGCTCTCCGGCGGTACGACGACGTATGCGCTCGCGCATCACCTGCTTGAGGTCCCCGATCTCACCGTGGTCACCAACTCGGTGCGGGTGGCGGACGTGTTCCACGCGGCGCAGCGGACGTCTGGGCAGCGGCAGGGCGCGGCGACGGTCGTGCTGACCGGTGGAGTGCGCACCCCCTCCGACTCGTTGGTGGGGCCGGTGGCCGACCAGGCGATCGCGGCGCTCCACTTCGACATGCTGTTCCTCGGTGTGCACGGCATATCGGTCGAGGCCGGGCTGTCGACGCCGAACCTCGCGGAGGCCGAGACCAACCGCAGGCTGGTGCAGTCCGCGCGGCGGGTCGTGGTGGTCGCCGACCACACCAAGTGGGGCACGGTGGGCCTGAGTTCGTTCGCCGCGCTGGAACAGGTCGACACGCTGGTGACGGACGCGGGACTGCCGGCCGAGGCGCGTGCGGACATCTCCGAGCATCTACGGCTCGTGGTCGCGGGCGAAGCCGGTGACGGGGCAGACATCTGACGGGGCGCCAGCTATCGTGACGGTCGCCCACCCCGGTCAACTTCCCTTACCTGTCAAGGGGGTTCGCGTCCATGGCCAACCAACTGCGTCCCGTCGGGCTCGACTTCATCGACACCGCTCCGGTGCGTCTGGTCTTCACGCAGGAGATGTCCGCGGCGCCGGACGCGGTCTTCCACGCCCTCAACGACGATGTGCCGGGGTGGGCGGAGTGGTTCTCGGCCGTCACCAGTGCGCGGGCGGTCGACGACGGGGCGGGGCGGGACATCCGGCTCAGGGGCGGTGGGCACTTTCGCGAGACGGTCATCGCGGCGAAGTCGGCGGAGGTGTACGCGTATCGGGTCGACGTCACCAATGCGCCGGGCGCCCGTGCCATGGCTGAGGAGTGGCGGTTGAGCCCTGCGGGGAGTGGAACGCGGGTTCAGTGGACGTTCGCCGTGGAGGGGACGGCGGTGTTCAGGGGGGTTGTGCGGGTGGCTCGGCCTGGGTTGGGGCGGGCGTTCAGGGGTGCGGTGACGGAGTTGGATCGGCGGTTGGCTGCCTAGTACGTCGTCTGCGGGTTCTCTGTGGCTGGTCGCGCAGTTCCCCGCGCCCCTAAAAGGCAAGGCCCAACTGGCACTCGTTCAGCTCAAGTTGGCCAAACTCCCGTTGCCAAGAGCGACGTGATCGCCTTGCTGTAGGGGGCGATGTCCAGGCCCTGTTGCGTCAGCCAGGTGTCTGAGTAGTACTTGTCCAGGTAGCGGTCGCCCGGGTCGCACAACAGGGTTACCACGCTGCCCTGTTGGCCTGCTGCGACCATCTCGGCGATGATTTTGAGGGCGCTCCAGAGGCCGGTTCCCGTGGAACCGCCCGCCTTGCGGCCGATGGCTCGTTCCAGTGCCCTTACGGCGGCGACACTGGCCGCGTCCGGGACCTTCATCATGCGGTCGATGGCGCCGGGCACGAAGCTCGGTTCCATCCGGGGGCGGCCGATGCCCTCGATACGGGAGCCGCAGTCGCACGTGACGTCCGGATCGCCGGTGGTCCAGCCCTCGAAGAAACAGGAGTTCTCCGGGTCGGCGACGCACACGCGGGTGTCGTGCTGCATGTAGTGGACGTAGCGCGCGAGGGTCGCGGAGGTGCCGCCGGTGCCGGCTGTCGCGACGATCCACGCGGGCTCCGGGAAACGCTCCAACTCCAGCTGGCGGAAGATGGATTCGGCGATGTTGTTGTTCCCGCGCCAGTCCGTGGCCCGCTCCGCGTAGGTGAACTGGTCCATGTAGTGGCCGCCGGTCTCCACCGCGAGGGCGGCCGACTCCTCGTACATCTTGCGTGGGTCGTCCACGAAATGGCACCGGCCGCCGTGGAATTCGATCAGGCGGATCTTCTCGGCGCTGGTCGTGCGCGGCATGACCGCGATGAACGGGACCCCGATCAGCTTGGCGAAGTACGCCTCGGAGACAGCCGTGGAACCACTGGACGCCTCGATCACCGGACGGGTGGGCCGGATCCAGCCATTGCACAGGCCGTAGAGGAAGAGGGAGCGGGCGAGGCGGTGCTTGAGGCTGCCCGTCGGGTGGGTCGACTCGTCCTTCAGGTACAGGTCGATGCCCCAGTGCTCGGGCAGCGGGAACCGGAGCAGGTGGGTGTCCGCGGAGCGGTTGGCGTCGGCCTGGACCTTGCGGACGGCTTCTTTCAGCCAGCCCCGGTAGGCGGCGTCACTGCGGTCGATGTCGAGGGTGGCGCCGGTCAGGGCCTGTGGGGTGGTGCTCACGGCGGGGCTCCTTACGCTTCGCGCCGACGGCGCCTCGCGCGGCCGACGCCTCGATCATAAGCACCTTCCACACGCTTCTCACCTGCATAAACACACCTTTGGGAAGGTCAAAGGCACCCCTGGGGAGCGATCCCGACCGATCCGGGGGGCGCATTTATGCGAGTGCTCCGGATACCCAACGTGACCGCCTCGTACGTACTGGTGCTCGACGCCCGAGGCGGGCAGACTGCCGGAGCAGGACGAACGTCCTGAACGGGGGCGCACACTGGATCACGAGATGTCCTGGACCAAGGGGGCGGGGAAGCATGGCGGAGCCGGAGTTCACGGCCACGGGCGTGCGGATCGGGAAGCGACTGCGCTCGCTGACCCGGGCCGGGCAGGTCCGGATCAATGACGGCAGGGTGGAGTTGCTCACCAGTTACGGCAGTGAGATCGACAGCGCGCCGGTGCAGGCCGTACGCGCGTCCAAACCCTGGTTCGCCCCGGAGGACCGGGCGCTGGCCGACCTGAACGGCAACCGGTACCTGCTGACCCTCGGCGAGCACGACCCCGCACCGGGTCAGCCGGGGCCTCCCGCGGCACGCCGGTTCATCGAGGCCGTACGCAAGGCGGCCGGGCGCGGCGGCTGACCGGCGCGATGGCTGACTGGCGCTGCGGTTGACCGACGTTGCGGGACAGCGGCGATCGGCCGCGAGTTGCGGGACCGCAACCCCTGCGTCACTCTGGTCTCACGTCACTCTGGGTTTACCGGCGATAACGCTGCGAACCAGCCGCCGGGCACAACAGCAGGCGGCCTATTTCCCTCGACCACCCTGCTGGATCCGAACTCCGTGTTCTTCCGGACCTCTCGTCGGGGAGTCGCAGCCGTGATCACTCACCCAAGCAGGCACTGCGCGGTGGAGCTCCAAGCCCTGCCGTCGCGGATCGGCCAGGTCCGCAGAATCGTATCTGCGCAGTTGCGCTACTGGCATCTCGATCCTCTGATAGACCGGGCCGCGCTCGGTGTGACAGAGCTCCTCACCAACGTCCACCGGCACGCCCAGCCCGACAAGACGTGCACCGTCGAGATCGAGCTGCTGCTCGACCACCTCATCGTCTCGGTGCACGACCACGACCCCCGGCTCCCGGTGGTCGGGGACATCGCGGACGTCGCGACCACGGCCACCTGCGGGCGTGGGCTCGCCATGGTGGCCGCGGTCAGCGAAAGCTGGGGCGTGCGGCCGAACGGCGAGTCCGGGAAGGTCGTGTGGTTCACCCTCCCCGCACCCCAGCCCGCGACGCCGACACCGGCGCCGGCCCGGCACCCGCGGCGTACGGCCGCGGAGAAGCCGGCGCACCGGTTCGTCACCGAGGTCGAGCACCCGGTCGACGGCCACCGGCCCCAACACGCTCCCGCCCGGTCCGCCGTTGCCGGTTGACCGGGCGGTGATTTGTTATGGGGGGTGGTTGTCGGGGGGGGTGGTTGTCGGGGGGTGTCGGGGGGGCTGGGCCGGGGTGAGACGGTGGGACAGCTGGGGCGGTTTTTAGGTGGCGATGTAGCTGGGCCCGTGTTGTGAACACGCGGTACCTGGGCCGGTGTTGAGAACAGGCGATACCTGGGCCCGTGTTGAGAACGCACCCCGCGCGCACCTCTTTTGGTTCGGTCGCCTTCGGGGCGCTGGAAGCCGGTGTCGAGAGCCCCACCGTGCTCGACCCTTCGGGCCTCCGCCCGCTGGGGCTCTCGACACCGGCGCGCCCCTACGGCTCCCTCTCGGCCGACGCGTGGGGACAGTGGGAGTTGGTGGGCCCTCGCCGGGGGTTGGGGTGAACGCCGTTCGCTTCTCTGGCCGGGGTGGATCACTCGGTGGCAATCGCGCGTAGTACGTCGAGGCGTGCTGCTCGGCGTGCTGGGCGCAGGCCCGCCAGGGCTCCCGCGGTGACGCCTACCAGGGCCACCACCACGAGTTGCACGGGCGGAATCGCGAAGGCGAAGGCGCTGTCGCTCGCGCCGTCCGAGGCCTTGACCAGGACCCAGCCCAGGAAGGCGCCCAGGGCGAGTCCGCCGAGCGTGCCGAAGGCGGCTACCAGGACCGACTCCCAGCGGACCATCGCCCGGAGTTGGGAACGGGTCTGGCCGACTGCCCTCAACAGGCCCAGTTCTCGGGTGCGTTCGTGGATCGCCAGGGTGAGGGTGTTGGCGATGCCGAGCAGGGCGATCAGGACCGCCAGGGCGAGTAGGGCGTAGACGAGGGTCAGCATCATGTCGATTCCGCCGGCCGAGGACTGTGCGTATTCGTGGCGGGTCTGGACTTGTGGGTTGCCGTAGTGGGTCGCGATTTTCTCGACTGCCGCCTTGCCCTTGGCTGTGCTCACGCCTGCTTTGAAGGACACGGCGACCAAGGTGTCGGAGTCCTGGGTGCGGTGTGGGGACCAGGCTGCGCGGGTGATGACGTAGTCGCCGGCGAGTTCGGACCGGCCGTAGACCGCGCGGACTGTGAAGGTCTTCTTCTTGCCGTCGGTGAAGGCGAGTTGGGCCTTGCTGCCGGTGGTCAGGTGTTGGCGGTCCGCCTCCGTCCTGGTGATGGCTATGCCGTCCGTGCCGAGGGAGCGGAGGGAGCCTTGGACTGTGCCCAGGTCGAAGGTACGGGCGAGGGCTGTGGGGTCGGTGACCGTCAACGCCCTTCCCTTGCCGTCGACTTCGGCCACTCCGCGGCCCAGTCCCACTGCCGTGTCGACCTCGGGCAGCTTGGCGACGGCTCCGGCGAGCCTGGGGCTCAGTCCGCTGCCGCCCGCGCCGAAGGAGGGGGTACTGACGGCGACGTCACCGGCGAAGGACCGGGACACGGTCTGGTCCATCGTGGCCTTCAGCGAGGCGCCGAAGACGGTGAACAGCGACACCACGGCCACACCGATCATCAGCGCGCTCGCGGTGGCGGCCGTACGCCGGGGGCTGCGCAGGGCGTTGCGCCGGGCGAGGCCGCCGGTGACGCCGCGCAGCCGGTCGAGGGGGCTGCCGAGGGCGCGTACCGCCGTGGAGGAGGCGACAGGGCCGAGGACGACGAAGGCGATCGGGGCCAGTACGGCGCCAAGTCCCGGCAGAATCAAGGACGGTGAGGCCAGTACGCCGGTGAGGGTGGTCCCTGCCGCGAGGGCGGCGAGGGCCATGCCTGTCACCGCGCGGGCGCGGGACGCGCCGGACTGGTCCACGGCCGTCTCGCGCAGCGCGGCCAGGGGGGCGGTGCGGCCTGCTCGGATGGCCGGCATGAGTGCGGAGCCGAGGCAGACGACGATGCCCACGGCCAGCGGGAGCATCAGGGAGAGCGTGTGGATCACCAAGTCGCCGCCGGGGAAGGGGAATCCGATGGCCGGGAACAGCATCTTCAGTCCGGCCGCGATCCCGATGCCGCCCGCGAGTCCGGCGAGCGAGGCGGTCAGGGCTACGACGCTCGCCTCGGTGACGGTGGCGGCGGTGACCTGACGGCGGGAGGCACCGAGAGCTCGCAACAGGGCGTTCTCTCGGGTGCGTTGGGCGATGACGATCGCGAACGTGTTGTGGATGGAGAAGGTCGCGACGAGTAGGGCGATGCCAGAGAACACCAGGAGGAACGTGGTGAAGATGGTCAGGAACTGGGACGAGATCATGTCCGTGTTCTCCTGCGCCGACTGTTGACCCGTGATCGCCTCAACTCCCTTGGGGAGGAGGGGAGTCAGGCGGTCTACCAGTGCCTGCTGGCTTACGCCCGGGCCTGCTCGTACTTGGATGCTCGCCGCCTCGCCCGGCTTCGCGGTGAGGTACTTCTCGGCGTCGGACTGCGTCATGCCGGTGAACGTCACCTGCGCCATGCCGTCCTCGCCGCCGAAGGTCGCGAGGCCGACGATCGTCACCTTGACGGGGTCGGGTGTGCGCAGGGTCGTGGTGTCGCCAATCTTCAAGTGGCCCTTGTCGGCGGCGCCTCGGTTGATGACGACCTCGCCCGACCTGGCGGGAGTTCGGCCTTCCGCGAGGCGGTACGGGTTGAGTTTCGGGTCGGTGATCCAGTTGCCGGCGAGGGTGGGCGGGCCCTTGCCGCCGATGGCTTCGCCGTTGGCGCCGACGAGTTGGCCCGCGCCCTGGATGCTCGGGGCGGCGGCCGCGACGCCGGGGGTTTGGTCGATGGTATTCACCAGGGCTGTGGGCACCGGTTGCCGAACGCCCTGACTTTCGCCGGGTGTTGTGATGGCGTCGGCGCTGCGGACCACCGCGTCCGTGCCGCTGGTCGCGTCGCCGAACATGGTGTCGAAGTTGGCGCGCAGGGTGTCGCCCATGACGAGGGTCCCGGCGAGGAAGGCGACCCCGAGGAACACGGCGAGGAACGTACCGGCGAAGCGCCTTTTGTGGGCTCGCAGGGAGGACATGCTCAGGCGTACGGACGCGTTCATGACCCCACTTCCTCGAAGGCCTTCAGGCGGTCCAGGACCTTGTCGGCCGTGGGGGCTTCCATACGGTCCACCAGGTGCCCGTCGGCGAGGAAGACGACCTCGTCGGCGTGGGCGGCGGCTACCGGGTCGTGAGTCACCATCACGACCGTGCGGTCCATCTGCCGTACGGCGCGGCGGAGCAGTCCGAGGACCTCGCCGCCGGAGCGGGAGTCGAGGTTTCCGGTCGGCTCGTCGGCGAAGACGACCTCCGGGCGGCCCGCGAACGCCCTTGCCACGGCCACGCGTTGCTGCTGGCCGCCGGAGAGTTCGGAGGGGCGGTGGTGGAGCCGGTCGCGCAGGCCGACGACGTCGACGAGGGCGTCGATCCACTCCCGGTCGCCCCTGGTTCCGGAGAGGTCCAGGGGCAGGGTGATGTTCTCCGCGACGGTCAGCGTCGGTACCAGGTTGAACGCCTGGAAGACGAAGCCGACGCGGTCGCGGCGGAGGAGGGTCAGGCGGCGGTCGTCCAGGGTGCCGAGTTCCGTGTCGCCGATGTAGGCGGAGCCGGAGCCGAGTGTGTCGAGTCCGGCCGCGCAGTGCATCAGGGTGGATTTGCCGGAGCCGGACGGGCCCATGATCGCGGTGAAGCGGCCGGCCGGGAAATCGACGCTCACCCCGTCCAGGGCACGTACGGCGGTGTCGCCGACGCCGTACACCTTGACGGCGTCGACGACCCGCGCGGCCGTGCGGGTGGTGGTCGCGGTGGTCATGCCGGGCCGCCCTCCTTGCCGGTGCGGCCGAACTGCTCGTCCAGGACGGAGAGGCGGCGCCAGTACTCGTCCTCGTCGATCTCGCCGGAGGCGAAGCGGCGGCCGAGGACTGCCAGCGGGGAGTCGCCGGTGGGGCGGGTGTCGGCCATCGCGCGCCACGGTCCGCCGCGGCCGACCCCGCGACCGCGCCAGGCGGTGCGGCGGAGGACGGTCACCGCTCCGACCACCACGGCCGCCCAGATCAGCGGGAAGAGCAGGATCCACGGGCCGGGGCCGCCGCCGTTCCAGTTCGCCAGAGTCTGCATGTCGATTCATCTCCAAGGAGCCTGGAGCCCTCGATGGGCTTCCTGTGATGTATCGAGACTGGCTCCGGGGAGGGGTCCGGGTCGTCGTACGGCCAGCGGCTGTGTGCGTACCTCCCGGGGAGTACGCGCGTGCGTTCCGGATGCTCCACAGGGCCTCGACTTCTGTACCTACTAGTATGTACAGTCCTCGTATGAGCACCTCCGAGCGACTGATCGAGTCCACCCGCGAGCTGCTGTGGGAGCGCGGTTACGTGGGCACCAGCCCCAAGGCGATCCTGGAGCGCGCGGGTGCCGGACAGGGCAGCATGTACCACCACTTCAAGGGCAAGCCGGAGCTGGCGCTGGCGGCGATCCGGCGGACGGCCGAGGAGTTGCGGGCTACCGCCGAGGGAGTACTCGACGGGCCCGGCACGCCGTACGAGCGGATCGAGGCGTATCTGCGGCGCGAGCGTGACGTGTTGCGCGGGTGTCCGATCGGGCGGTTGACGATGGATCCGGACGTGATCGCCAGCGCCGAGCTGCGGGAGCCGGTCGACGAGACGCTCGACGCGATCCGTGAGCGGCTCGCCGGAATCGTCGAAGAGGGCAAGGAGCAGGGGCAGTTCGGGCCGGAGCTGGACGGTGAGGAGATCGCGGCGACGATCCTCGCGACCGTGCAGGGCGGGTACGTGCTGGCCCGCGCGTCCGGGTCGCCGGCCGCCTTCGACACCGGCGTTCGGGGACTGCTCTCCCTTCTCTCCCCCATGTCTCCCCGATAGGAGTCCCGGCACGTGCAGATCAGCAGGAAGCACCCCGACACGAGGCAGGGGCCGGCGGAGAACTTCACCGGCACGGTGTGGCTCGACGAGATCGCGGCGCCCGAACCGCCTTCCCGGATACGGGTGTTCAGCGTGCACTTCACGCCGGGCGCGCACACGGCATGGCACACCCATCCGCACGGCCAGGTGTTGCACGTGACGGAGGGCGAGGGTCTGGTGCAGCGCAAGGGCGGTGCCGTCGAGCCGATCCGCGCGGGCGACACCGTGTGGATCGAACCGGACGAGTGGCACTGGCACGGCGCCGCACCGCGCACGTTCATGACGCATCTCGCGGTCGTCGAGGCCGCCGAGGACGGCACGACCGCCTGCTGGTACGAGCATGTCGGCCCTGCGAACTACCCGACTTGAGGAGGCAGTTGATGCACGCGATGCAGTACGGACTCACTCTTCCCGCGGACTACGACATGACCATCATCCGGGGACGGGTCGCGCGGGTCGGGCATCTGCTCGACGACTGGGACGGCCTCGGTTTGAAGGCTTATCTGCTGCGTGAGCGCGGGGTGCACGGTTCGCCGGTCAACCAGTACGCGCCGTTCTATCTGTGGAACATGGTGGAGGGCATGAACCGCTTCCTCTGGGGCGGCGCCTTCCAGGGGCTCGTCAACGACTTCGGGCGACCGGAGGTGTTGCGGTGGACCGGCCTCGCGTACGAGGAGGGCGGTGCCGCGGGCTCACCCGCCGCGGTTGCCGTGCGGCGGCGCCAACGGATAGCGGAGGGTGTGGAGTTGGCCGCGGTCATGGAGGACGCCGTGGGTGAGACCCGGCGGCTGGCCGGGGAGGACGGCGCGGTGCTCGCGGCGGCGGCCGTCGACCCGCACAGCTGGGAGGTCGTCCACTTCTCCCTCTGGGAGCACGACACGCCGAAGGCGGTGGGCGACGTGTTCCAGGTGCTGCATCTTTCGGCGCCGGGACGGGGACGGTTGCCGCGAGGTCAGCAGTGGTAAGTGCCGTTGTGCGTACGGTGCTTGGGGACGTGGACCCTGGGGATCTGGGTGTGTGCGACGCGCACGACCATCTCTTCCTGCGCAGCCCGCAGCTCCCCGGCCAGGAGCTGGGCGACTCCTCGGCCGCGCGGGCCGAGTTGACCGCGTTCCGTTCCGTCGGCGGGGGCAGCGTCGTGCAGTGGACGCCGTACGGGATGGGGCGGCGGGTCGCCGATCTGCCGCTGCTGTCCCGGGCGGCGGGGGTGCACGTGGTCTGCGCGACCGGGTTGCACCAAGCGGCGCACTACAGGCCGGAGTTGCTGGAGAGTCTGCGCGGCAGGCTCGCCGACGTCTTCGTCGCCGAGCTGACGGAGGGCATCGGGCCGTCCGGTGTCCGCGCGGGGATCATCAAGGTCGCGGGCGGCTTCCACGGCCTCGACGCGCACGCCCGCAGGACGATGACCGCCGCGGCCGAGGCCCATCGGGCGACGGGTGCGCCGATCGCCGTCCACCTGGAGCTGGGCACGGGCGCCCTCGACGTACTCGACCTGCTGTGCGGCGAGTTGGGGGTCGAACCGCAGCGGGTGATCCTCGGCCACCTCAACCGCTCCCCAGACCCGGTGGTCCAACGCCAGGCCGCCGACGCGGGCGCCTACCTGGCGTTCGACGGCCCGTCCCGGGCCCACCACGCCACGGACTGGCGGATGCCGGACGCGGTCCGGGCCCTGGCCGAGGCCGGCTTCGGAGACCGGCTGCTGCTCGGCGGGGACACGGTCGTCGCCGGGGCTCGCTCGGTGGACGGCGGCCCGGGGATGCCGTATCTGCTGCGGCGGGTGGGGCCGCGGCTTGCGGTGGAACTGGGGGAGGAACTGGTGGGGCGCATGTTCAGGGAGAACCCGGCGCGGGCGTTCGCGGTCGAGTGGCGCTGAGAGAACACGGGAGCGCTGGAGGCACGCAGGCGGAACCCAGGGGACGGGTTCCGCCGCAGCCGCGCTCGACGGCGTCACCGTCCAGAAAGTCGCCAAGCCGCTGAGCTAGGCCACCGAGATGTCCACGGAGGGGCGCAGTTTCGCCGCCGCGGCCAGTGCCTCGTGCATGGGGTGGGTGTCGAATGCCGTCAACAGAGCCTCGTTCGCCGGGAGTTCGGACATCGGGTACGCGATCTGCTCGTAGGCCGCCTGGAAGCGCGGGCCCCAACGGCGGGCGCCGAGGCGGGCCGTGCGGGAGCAGTTGTCGACCATGTGGGCCACGTCCCGTGCGTGCATGTAGGGCAGCAGGGAGTCGACCGCCTCGATGACGGACTCGTTGACGATCTCCGACCAGGGGTGGCCGCGTTCGGCGAACTCGTCGACCTGGGCGGTCATCGTCGCCACGAACACTCCGGCGGTGAACGGTTCGACGGGCAGGGCCCGTTCGGCCCGGCGCGCTCGCACCTCCGCTCCCGCGGCCCACATCGGGGAACCGCCGATCCCGCTCATCTCCCGTGCGCCGAGCCGCCGTTCGGCGAGGACGACGCTGCGCAGCTCGGTGCCGTCGGCGACCTCGTCGTAGATCTCGGCGACGATCTCGCGGGCGGGACCGTAGGTCGCCGAGTACGCGCGGTCGAAGACCTCCCGTCCGGCCGGGTCCAACTCCTCGCGGACGGCGCGGAGTCCGGCGTGGGAGATGGTCCGGGCGATGGGTCCGGTGACGTTCTCGCAGGAGCGCTCGTAGGCGGTCACCGCGTCGTCGCCGACCAGGCGGTAGCGCGTGAAGAGGCTCTCGACGATGCCGTGGACGGCGCCGAGCAGGATGGCGCGTTCGCCGACGATGTCGGAGCGGTACTCGCTCTCCAGGGTGGTGCGGAAGGTGTACGGCGAGCCGAGCGCGACCGACCAGCCGAGCGCGCGGTCGGTGGCCTTGCCGTCGGGGTCGGCGTGGACGGCGTAACTGCTGTTGATTCCGGCGCCGTTGATCTCGGCGCCCTGCTCGTAGAGCCGGCGCACGGAGTCGCCCATGCCCTTGGGGCAGACGGCGATCACGCCGTGTCCGGGCGGGAACTCCCCACCGGTGGCCCGGAGATGACCGAGCAGGAAGCCGTGCGAGCGGCCGATGGTGGCGCCGGGCCTGAGGGCGGCGAAGATCTCCTCGTGGTGGGCGGCGAGGGCCGCGTCCGCGATGAGCAGGATCACCAGGTCGCTCTCGGCGGTGACCGCGAGCCAGTCGCCGAGCGTGCCGTTCTCCTCCGTGAAGCCGTGGGCGCGGGCGTCGGCCGCGGATGCCGAGCCGGGGCGCAGGCCGACGCTCACCCGGATGTCCGTACCGGCGAGGGAGTCGCGCAGGTTGCGGGCCTGGGCGCGGCCCTGCGGGCCCCAGCCGATGACACCGATGCGGCGGACGTCGGCGAACGCCTGCGGCAGCAGCGGGAAGAGGTGCCGGCCGCCGCGCAGGATGGTCTCCGTGCCGCCGGGCACGTCCATCGTTTCGAGGGTGAAGACGGCGGAGGTGTACGTGGTCGAGGTCATGGTGGAGTTGTAGGCTCCGGGCGAGTGTTGCGGCAAGCGCAACCTGTGCAGCGGGCTGTTGCGTGAAATGAAAGGGCCAGGTCACGGTATGCGGGACGACCATCGGGAGCTACGGCTTTTCCTGCATCTGGCGCAGACGCTGAACTTCGGGCGGACGAGTCTCGACTGCCATGTCAGTCCGGCGACGCTCACGCGGACCGTGCAGCGACTGGAGGCCGACCTCGGACACCGGCTGTTCGACCGCGGGGCGCGCGGGGTCTCGCTGACGGCGGAGGGGCACCGCTTCCGTGAATACGCCGTCCAGTCACTGGAGTTGTGGCGTGCCTACCGCGAGGAGCATCCCGACCCGGCCGAACTCACGGGCAGGCTGGCCCTGTTCGCCACGGTGACCGCCTGCCAGGCGCTGCTGCCCGACCTGTTGGCGCCCTTCCGGGCCGCGCATCCCCAGGTACGGCTCGATCTGCGCACCGGCGACGCGGCGGCGGCGCTGGCCCGCCTGGACGAGGGTGAGGTGGACGTGGCGGTGGCCGGTATCCCGGCGCGGCTGCCGGAGCCGTTGGTGAGCCGGACGGTCGCGGTGACGGAACTGGTCCTGGTCACCGCCCGCGACCGTCCCGACCCGGGTCTCGACGGCCCGTTCGTCCTCCCGCACCGGGGGCTGGTCCGCGAGGCGGCCGACCGCTGGTTCCGCGCCCGGGGCACGACACCGGACGTGGCCTGTGAACCGGACGGCCACGAGGGGTTGTTGACCCTGGTCGCGCTGGGCTGCGGGACGGGCGTGGTGCCCCGGCTGGTGCTGGAGAACAGCGCCGTACGGGAACGGCTGGCGGTGATCCCTGCGGACCCACCCCCGGAACCGTTCCCGATCGGCCTGTGCGTACGCCGAACGGACCTACGCCGCCCACTGGTGGCAGCCTTGTGGAGCCTCACGACGCCGTAGGGCAACGGCCTGTGCTGGAGCGCCCCGAAAGGGGCGCGGGGAACTGCGCGACCAGCCACGATGGCGCCGCACTGGACCGACGACGCCTCCCGGTACGTCCAGCGGAGCGCTCAGTCCAGGTCAACCGGCCCGTCGTTCTTCTTCTCGTCCTTCTTCGCCTGCAACTGGAGCAGGTTCTTGACCTCGTCGCCGGGACGGCGCCCGTCGGGGTCCGACCCACTCAGGTTCCCCCGCACCGAGTCCAGAATCGTCAGCCCCTGCGAGACCAGGCCCGCGGCGATCTCGCCGAGGCCGTCCGCGCCGTTGAGGACGTTGACGTTGGCCCCCGCAAGACCTCCCGCCGCTTCCTTCACGATCTGCGGAAGCTGGTCGATCAGCATCCGGTCGAGCGCGACGCGGTCGTACGACGCCGCCGCCTCGGCCTGGATCTTCATGCGGTCCGCCTCGGCGATGGCGAGCAGCTTGATCCGCTGGGCCTCGGCCTCGGCCGGCTTGACGATCTCGGCGACCAGCTGCTGCTGGCGCAACTCGGCCTGACGCTGGGCCAGTTCGGTCTGCGCGGCGAGCACTTCCTGCTGGGCGTGGGCCTGCGCGAGGGGTCCGGCCTGCGCGGCCTGCGCCTGGGCGCGGTCCACCTCGGCCGAGTACTCCGCCTTGACCACCGCGGTCTGCCGGGCGTACTCGGCCTGGTTGCGGGCCGCGACCTGCTCCGCCTCGACGGAGGCCTGGGTGGCCTGGGCCTGGGCGATCTGGGCCTGCCGCTGGATGGCCGCCTTGTGCGGGGCGGACATGGCCTCGATGTAGCCGACCTCGCCGTCGTCGATCGACTGGATCTGCAGCGAGTCCACGATCAGACCGATCTTGGCCATCTCGACCTTTGACGTGTCCAGGACCTCGGCGGCGAGCTTCTGCCGCTCCGTGACGATCTCCTCGACCGTCATCGAGCCGATGATGGACCGCAGGTGACCTGCGAAGATCCGGCCGGTCAGCACCGACATCTGGTCCTGGTCGGAGAGGAAGCGCTGGCCCGCGTTGATGATGCTCTCGGTGTCGTTGCCGACCTTGAACGCGATCACGGCGCGGACGTGCAGCGCGATGCCCTGCCGGGTCACGCAGGTCTCGGTGACCTCGGCCTCGCACATCGACAGCGTGAGAAAACGGGTCTTGCGGAAGACCGGCAGCACGAACTTTCCGTGCCCCGTGACCACTCGGAACGGCGCGCCCCCCAGTCCCCGCCTGCCACCCGAGATCAGCATCGCCTCATCGGGGGCGGGAACGCGGTAACCGAACATGTCTTGCTCCTCACTCTGCGCCGGCGGGTTCGCCGCCCAGCGCGTCCAATGGATCCGCCCACTCGATGACGTGCACAGCACGACGTCCACGGGACTCGATCACGAGCACCCTGGCCCCCGTGGGCAGGGGATCATCCGACCAGGCCAGGAATGTCTCGGAGCCGCCCCGGACCCGCACGAGGATCTCGCCGGGACCCGCGCTCCCGCGGGTTTCGATGATCACCTCTCCCGTGCATCCGATCACGGGCTCGTCCTGCGGCATCACCGGCCGCCTCCATCCTCTGGCCTTAGGTTTCCGACGATAGACCCACTCGGGTCACGGACCCAACGGGCCCACCACACACCTTTTGCACGACGTCTGCCGAGCGACAGCCGGGCGACACCGTCCACTGTCAGGACAGTGCCGCCAGCGGGTCGTCGAGGACCGGCTGCCACGCCAACTCGGCTGCCCCGACCAGGCTGTTGTGATCCAGGGTGCACGCGAGGATCGGCACGCCCCCGCTCTGCCCCCACAGGCTCCGGTCGGCGACGACCGCGCGCAGCCGGTCCGGGTCGGCGTCGAGGAGCGTGCGGTGCAGTCCGCCGAGGATGATCCGGTCGGGGTTGAGGATGTTCACCAGGCCCGCGAGGCCAAGGCCGAGCCGGTCGATGAGCGCTTCGGCGGCCTTCCGGACGGACGGGTCGTCGTAGTGGCGGCGGATCAGCTCGTTGGACTCCTGGAGCAGGGACACCTCGGGGCCGGGCTCACGACCGGCGGCGGTGAGGAACGCGAGCGGGTCGGCCTCGACGTCGAGACAGCCGCGGCTGCCGCAGTAGCAGGGGCGTCCCTCGGGGTTGACGGTGAGGTGCCCGACTTCGAGCGCGAGCCCCGAACTCCCGGTGTGCAGGCGCCCGTCGAGCACCAGCGCGCCGCCGACACCCCGGTGTCCGGTCGCCACGCACAGCAGGTCGCGGGCGCCGCGGCCCGCGCCGTGCCGGTGCTCGGCGAGCGCGGCGAGGTTGACGTCGTTGCCCGCGAACGCCGGTCCGGTGAGGCCGGCCGCGCGCACGCACTCGGCGAAGATCCGCCGCACGGGCGCGCCAGCGGGCCAGGCCAGGTGGAGGGGGTTGAGCGCCAGGCCCTCGGGCTCGGCCACGGCGGACGGTACGGCGAGCCCGGCGCCGACGCAGCGCCGGCCGGTCTCGCGCAGCAGATCGGCACCGGCCTCGACGACCGACCCCAGCACCTTCGCGGGGTCGGCGTCCACGGCCTCGCAGCCGGGAGCCGTCGCCACGATCTGCCCGCCGAGGCCGACCAGGGCGGCGCGGAAGCCGTCGGCGTGTACCTGGGCGGCGAGCACGACGGGGCCGTCCTCGGCCAGCGCGAGCCGGTGCGAGGGGCGTCCCTGCGAACCGGCCGCGGCGCCGGGCCTGGCGTCGACCCTGATCAGCCCCAGCGCCTCCAGCTCGGCTGCTACCGCGCCGGCCGTCGCGCGGGTCACCCCGAGTTCTGCGGTGAGTACGGCTCGGGTGGGGGCGCGGCCGGTGTGCACGAGCTCCAGCGCGGGGCCGAGCGCTCCGCGGCCCCGGTCCAGTCGCGCCCTTGAGGTGGTCCCATCCCCCGCCGGCCGGGGGTCCGCCTTGCCGCTCATGAGGGCGAGTCTCCCATGATCCGCAGGAGTGGCGACGAGGTGTGCGGGTCGTGTTCACAGTGCGGGCCGGTGGGGGCTGGTCACGCCCACGCGGCGGAGCCGCATATCGATACAGCCCCGCGCCCCTTCGAAACGCACCCTCCCGTTCAGAAGCCACTCACTCTCAGCGTCACGTTCAGCCTCCCCCTCAGCCCCAACTCCCCCGGCCCCGTCCCCTCGTACACCCGCGGCACCCCGTGATACGCCAGCCGCGACGGCCCCCCGAACACGAACAGGTCGCCGCTCCTCAACTCGACGTCCGTGTACGGCTTGGTACGGGTCTCCGTGTTGCCGAAGCGGAAGACGCAGGTGTCGCCGAGGCTGAGCGACACCACGGGGGCGTCGGACTGTTCGTCGCTGTCGCGGTGCATGCCCATGCGGGCGTCGCCGTCGTAGAAATTGATCAGTGCGATGTCGTACGACGCCGTCGGCGCCCCCACTGTGTCGGTGACCGCCCGCCGGCCCAAGTCGTCGAGCCAGGTCGGGAAGGGTTTCACCGGGGTGCCGTCGCCGTCGGTCACCGTGCGGGAGTAGGCGTACGGGTGCCAGTGCCAGCCCAGGCACACCTGCCGGGCGGTCATCGTGCCGCCGCCGGGGGTGCGGACCGTGCGCAGGCCGGCCGGGGGCCGGGTCCACTCACGGCAGGCCGTCAGGAGGTCGCGCTGGCGGTCCGGGGAGAGCCAGTCAGGCACGTGCACCGCGCCCGGCGCGATCTCCGTACGAACCCTCGGAAACAGCTCGGCGTCCATGGCCCCATCCTGCCCCGACCGGCCATGAGCTGGCACTCGGTTAGCCTTGGCGCACGATGGACGACCATATCGACCGCATGACGACTCCGTGGGGCGCCTGCGCCCTGGCCCGCTTCCCCGAGGACCCGCGCGACCGGCTGCGCGCCTGGGACGCCTCCGACGAATACCTTCTGCGGCAGCTCGCGGAACAGGACACCCCGCTGTCCGGCACGGTCGTGATCGTGGGCGACCGCTGGGGCGCCCTGGCCACGGCGCTCGCGGAGCACAGCCCGGTGCAGATCACGGACTCGTTCCTCACCCAGGAAGCGACGAGGGCGAACCTCGCTCGCAACGAGGTCGACGCGGATTCCGTACGACTGCTCACCACCCAGGACCCGCCGCCCGAGCGCGTCGACGTGCTGCTGGTCCGGGTGCCCAAGAGCCTCGCACTGCTGGAGGACCAATTGCTGCGGCTGGCGCCCGCGGTGCACGCCGACACGGTCGTCGTCGGTACCGGCATGGTGAAGGAGATCCACACCTCGACGCTGAAGCTGTTCGAGCGGATCCTCGGCCCGACCCGGACCTCACTGGCCGAGAAGAAGGCGCGGCTGATCCACTGCACGCCACGGTCGTCGGCACGTGCCACCAACCCCTGGCCGCACAGCTACGCCCTGCCCGACGGCATCGGCGTGGTCTCGGGGCGGACCGTGGTCAACCACGCGGGCGTGTTCTGTGCGGAACGTCTCGACATCGGCACCCGTTTCTTCCTCCAGCACCTGCCCTCAAGTCGTGGGCTCGGCAGGGTGGTTGACCTCGGGTGCGGCAACGGTGTCGTCGGTACGGCGGTGTCGCTGGCCGATCCGGAGGCCGAAGTCCTGTTCGTGGACGAGTCGTTCCAGGCCGTGGCCTCGGCGGAGGCCACCTTCAAGGCGAACGGCGTTCCGGGCCCTGCCGAGTTCAGGGTCGGGGACGGGCTCGCCGGAGTTCCGGCCGACAGCGTCGGCCTCGTGCTCAACAATCCCCCGTTCCACTCCCACCAGGCGACGACCGACGCGACGGCCTGGCGGATGTTCACCGACGCGCGGCGCGCACTGCGGCCGGGCGGCGAACTGCACGTGGTCGGCAACCGGCATCTCGCCTACCACGTGAAGCTGAAGCGGCTCTTCGGCAACAGTCAACTGGTGGCCAGCGACGCAAAGTTCGTGGTCCTGAAGGCCGTCAAGCGGTAACCCCACCGCCTCCCGCGAGCACGCCGATGATCCGGGCCACCGCCCCCGCCATCGCCTCCCGTCCCACGCTCAGGTACTTGCGGGAGTCGACCGCCTCGGGGTGTTCGGCGAGGAAGGTGCGGATCGCGCCGGTCATCGCCTGGTTGAGGGCTGTGCCCACGTTGACCTTGGTGATGCCGCCGGTGACGGCCGCGGTCAGTTCGTCGTCGGGCACTCCTGAGGAGCCGTGCAGGACGAGGGGGACGTCCAGAGTGGCGGCGAGCCGCTTGAGGAGGTCGTGGTCGAGGGTGGCCGTACGGGTGGTCATGGCGTGCGAACTGCCGATGGCCACGGCGAGTGCGTCCACCCCGGAGGCGGCGACAAACGCGCGGGCCTGGGCGGGGTCGGTGCGGGCGCCGGGTGCGTGGGCGTCGAGCGGCGGTTCGCCGTTCTTGCCGCCGACCTCTCCCAACTCGGCCTCGATCCACAGCCCTTGGGCATGTGCCCAGTCGGCGGCGGCGCGGGTCGCGGCGAGGTTCTCGGCGTAGGGCAGGCGGGCCGCGTCGTACATGACGGAGCTGAACCCGGCGCTGTGCGCCTGCCGCAGCAGGTCGTCGCTCTGGACGTGGTCGAGGTGCAACGCGACGGGTACGGCGGCCCGTTCGGCGGCGGCGACGGCCGCGCGGGCGAGCGGGAGGAGGCGGCCGTAGCGGAACTTCACGGCGTTCTCACTGACTTGGAGGACGACGGCGGCGTCTGCGGACTCGGCTCCGGCGATGACGGCCTCGACGTGTTCCAGCGTGATGATGTTGAAGGCGGCGAGCGCGGAGCGGGCGGTGGCGGCGCGGGTGATGAGCTCGCCGGTGGTGACGAGGGGCACGGTCTTTCCTTTCCTGGCCTGGAGTTCCGGGCTTCAGGGGGCGAGGATCACCGAGCGGGTGAGGTGGCGCGGGCGGTCGGGGTCGAGGTCGCGGTATGCGGCGACGGCGACCGCGAGGCGCTGGGCGTGGACGAGTTCGGCGAGCGGGTCGAGGCCGCCCTCGATCCACAACCCGCCGGTGGCGCCCACCTGTTGGGCGAGTCCCTCGGGTGCCTCGCCGAGCATCCAGGTGGCGGTGCCGTGGGTGGTGATGCTGATCGGGCCGTGTCGGTACTCCATCGCCGGGTAGGCCTCGGTCCAGGACAGCGAGGCCTCGCGCATCTTCAGCCCGGCCTCGTTGGCGAGGCCCACCGTCCAGCCGCGGCCGAGGAAGGTGAACTGCGTGCAGGCGATGAGTTGTTGGGGCAGTTCGGCGGCGAGCGCGGTGCGGGCGTCGGCGACCACGGCATCGGTGTGCAGGCCCAGGTGGGCGCGGAGCAGGGTGAGGGCGGTGGTCGCGAACCGGGTCTGCACCACGGACCGTTCGTCGGCGAAGTCGAGCACGACGACCTCGTCGGCGGCCGTCATGACGGGGGTGTGCGGGTCGGCGGTGATCGCGGTGGTACGGGTACGCCCCTTCAACTCCCCGAGGAGTTCCAGCACTTCGGTGGTGGTGCCGGAGCGGGTGAGGGCGAGGACCCGGTCGTACGCCCGCCCGTGCGGGAACTCCGAGGCGGCGAAGGCGTCGGTCTCGCCCTGGCCTGCTCCCTCGCGCAGGGCGGCGACGGCCTGGGCCATGAAGTACGAGGTGCCGCAGCCGACGATCGCGACCCGCTCCCCCGGCGTCGGCAGCGCGTCCCGGTGCCCCGGTGCCTCCGACGCGGCGCGTGTCCAGCACTCCGGCTGGCTGTTCAGCTCGTCCTCGACATAGGTCATGCCGTACCGCCCTCCCCGTTGATGCTTGTTCCTGCAAGATATAGCGAGCTTTCGAGCACAATCAAGCATTCCAGCCGAGAGGGTGTGCGCTAGGGTCGCCGGGGAATCGAGGAACGGAGAGTGCGGATGTCGCGCGACGCCCGCTGGAAGGTGCTGCTGGATCTGCTCGTCGAGCGCGGTCGGCTCGACGTCGAGGAGGCGGCTGCCGACCTCGCGGTCTCCGCCGCGACGATCCGCCGCGACTTCGACCAACTCGCCGAACAGCAGATGCTGGTGCGCACCCGGGGCGGCGCCGTCGTGCACGGGGTGTCGTACGAACTGCCGTTGCGCTACGAGACCGCCCGGCACGCCTCCGAGAAGCAGCGCATCGCCAAGGCGGTGGCCGAACTCGTCGCGCCCGGCGAGGCGGTGGGGCTGACCGGCGGTACGACGACCACGGAGGTGGCCCGCGCCCTGGCCGTGCGCAGCGACCTGACGTCCGGGACGCCCGCGCTGACCGTCGTGACCAACGCGCTCAACATCGCCAACGAGCTTGCCGTACGGCCCCAGTTCAAGATCGTGCTGACCGGTGGGGTCGCGCGCCCACAGTCGTACGAACTCGTCGGGCCCCTCGCGGACGGAGTGCTCTCGCAGATCACCGTCGATGTGGCGGTGCTCGGCGTGGTCGCCTTCGACGTGACGCACGGCGCGGCGGCCCACGACGAGGCGGAAGCCGCCATCAACCGGCTGCTGTGCGAGCGCGCCGAGCGCGTGATCGTCGCGGCGGACTCCAGCAAGCTCGGCCAGCGGGCGTTCGCCCGGATCTGCTCGGCCCAGGCGGTGAACACGCTGGTGACGGACACGGCGGTGGGGGCGGACATGGTGCGGCGGTTCGAGGAGGCGGGGGTCCGGGTCGTCGCGGTGTGACGGCGGGGCCCGCACCAGTCTGCGCCGGGAGCCCGATCAGTGCTTGGTCAGGACTTCGAAGCGCAGGTGGGTGATGTCCGGCGACTCGCGCGTCCAGAGCCTGCGGAGTTCGACGGGACCGCCGAGGTGGTCGAAGAGCCGCTTGCCCGCGCCCAGCACCACGGGGACGAGCATGATGTGCACCTCGTCCAACAGCCCGACGTTCAGGGCCTGTTGGGCGACGCTCGCGCCGTGGACCCCGACGTCCCCGCCGGCGGCGACCGCCTTGGCGCGGGCCACCGCGGACTCGATGCCGTCGGTGACGAAGGTGAACACGTCGGGGGCGACGACGTCCGCCGGATCAGGAGCGCGGTGGGTGAGCACGACACAGGGAACCTTCCCCACGGGCCCTCCGTCGCCCCAGCCACCCTCGCCTTCGCACACGTCGTAGGAGTGCCGGCCCATGAGAACGGCGCCGATGCCATCGGCCATCTCGGCGAGGACCCGGGCGTCGGCGTCGGCCATTTCCCGGACCCATCGGTGCAGGCGTTCGCCGCCGACGCCCAGCGGATGGGCGCGGGTGTCGTCCGGGGCGGTGATGAAGCCGTCCAGGGACATGGACATTCCGGAGATGAGTTTGTCGCTCATGCCGGGTAGACCTCCCGCGCCGCCGGAACTCATCGGTCGACCGTCCGTCAGCCGAAGGCCTTGACGGCCTGGTAGTACGTCCACGCCGTGCTGTTGCAGGCGGTCCTGGTGGCGCCGTGGTAGACGGCGCAGACCCGCTTGAGGTCTTCGTAGAAGGCGCTGTCGATCCGGGACTTGTTGGCGCTGAAGGCGCCGGCCGTCTTGTAGTTGCGGTAGCCGAAGTCGTGGCGGGCGCAGGACGTGGCGAAGGGGAAGCCGAAGGGCTTGTCGGGCGAGTCGGAGCAGTAGTCGGTGGACCAGTTGAACCCGTAGGCGGACCAGGCGACTTTGTCGGCGCGGGCCGCCGCCCAGAGCTTGTAGCTCGACGCGCTGGTCCGGGTCCAGCTCGCTAGGTCGTGTCCGCAAAGTCCCGTCGTCCGCCCGAAGGGCGGGCCCCGCGGCGTCCGGTGCGTGCTCTGGGGGTCCCCCCGGCCGGAGGCTGGGGGAGTGCCGGGCGGAAGCCCTCGTACTGGACGTACTTGGGCTTTCGCCCGGTGCGGCGAGAGTGCGTGCCGGGCGTCTCGGGGCTGGGGGCACCTCCCACGCCTTTAAGACAGTGGGGGAGGGATTTTGCGGACACGGCCTAGGACCTGGGACTTGTCGGCGGGAGCGGCGGTGGCGGCTGTCGCGGTGGCGACGACGGCTGCCAGGGCCAGAGTCGAGGCGGCGAGACCGGTGGCGAGTCTGCGGTGCATCCAACACCTCCATGAGACCGCGATCCACCCATCGGATCGCAGGTCCATGACAAGATGATTTACAAGCGGACCACGCCTTTACACCGCTCGTGCCCGAGCGGTTCCAGGGCACTGAAACCGTCGTGAAACCGCGCTGAATGCGGCCCGCCGCAAGCTCTGCGGCATGACGACAACGACATCGCACTCACTCGGCATCGCGGCCAAGGGGCTGCGCAAGGCCTACGGGGACAAGACGGTCCTCGACGGCATCGACCTGGCGGTACCGGCCGGCACGGTCTTCGCCCTGCTCGGACCGAACGGCGCCGGCAAGACGACCGCCGTCAAGATCCTCTCCACCCTCATCACCGCCGACGCCGGTGACCTGCACGTCGGCGGTCACGACCTGGCGGTCGACCCGCAGGCCGTGCGGGCCACGATCGGTGTCACCGGGCAGTTCTCCGCCGTCGACGGCCTGATCACCGGCGAGGAGAACATGCTCCTCATGGCCGACCTGCACCACCTCCCCCGCGGCGAGGGGCGCCGGGTCGCCGCCGAACTCCTGGAGCGCTTCGACCTCACCGAGGCCGCGAAGAAGCCCGCCTCCACCTACTCCGGCGGCATGAAGCGCCGCCTCGACATCGCCATGACGCTGGTCGGCAGCCCGCGGATCATCTTCCTCGACGAGCCGACCACCGGCCTCGACCCGCGCTCCCGCCACACCATGTGGGGGATCATCCGCGAGCTGGTCGCCGACGGCGTCACCGTCTTCCTCACCACCCAGTACCTGGACGAGGCCGACGAACTCGCCGACCGGATCGCGGTGTTGAGCGACGGCAGGATCGCCGCCGAGGGCAGCGCCGACGAGCTGAAGCGGCTCGTCCCGGGCGGACACGTGCGGCTGCGGTTCACCGACCCGGACGCCTACCAGGCCGCCGCCGTCGCCCTGCGCGAGGTCACCCGCGACGACGAGGCGCTGTCACTGCAGATCCCCAGCGACGGCAGCCAGCGCGAGCTGCGCGCCGTCCTCGACTGGCTGGACGCCTCCGGCATCGAGGCCGACGAGCTGACCGTGCACACCCCCGACCTCGACGACGTGTTCTTCGCCCTGACCGGCGACAGCAAGGTCCCCCACCAGTCGAAGGAGAACGCCCGATGAGCACCCTCGCCCTCGCCCTGCGCGACTCGTCCACGATGCTGCGCCGCAACCTGCTGCACGTCCGGCGCTACCCGTCGATGACCCTGAACCTGCTGCTCACCCCGATCATGCTGCTGCTGCTCTTCGTCTACGTCTTCGGCAGCGTGATGAGCACGGGCATCGGTGGCGGCGGCGCCGACCGCTCCGACTACATCGCCTATCTCGTCCCGGGCCTCCTGGTGATGACCATCGGCAGCACCGTGATCGGAGCCGCGATCTCCGTCTCCATGGACATGAACGAGGGGCTCATGGCCCGCTTCCGCACGATGGCGGTCTACCGCGGCTCCGTACTCATCGGGCACGTCGTCGGCAGTGTGCTGCAGGTGCTCGCCAGTCTGGTCCTCGTCGGTGCCGTCGCCGTGGCCATCGGTTTCCGGTCCACGGACGCCACGGTCCTGGAGTGGCTGGCGGCCTTCGGGCTGCTCGCGCTGTTCGCCCTGGCGCTCACCTGGATCGCGGTCGGGATGGGCATGGCCAGCCCCAACCCCGAGGCGGCCAGCAACATGGCGACACCGCTGATCCTCCTGCCGCTCATCTCCAGCGCCTTCACCCCGGCCGACACGATGCCGGGCTGGTTCCAGCCGATCGCCGAGTACCAGCCCTTCACCCCGACCATCGAGACCCTGCGCGGCCTGCTCCTGGGCACCGGGATCGGCGACAACGGGTGGATCGCGCTCGCCTGGTGCGTCGGGCTCACCGTGCTCGGCTACCGCTGGTCGACGGCACAGTTCAACCGCGACCCGAAGTAACCGACATGACAGCGCGGGCCGCCTCCCGCAGCTCGTCCCGCTCCAGGGCGGCATACTCCGACACCGCGTCGGCGTACGCCGCCCGGTCGGCGTCCTGGGCCGCCTGCCGGGCGCGGTCCGCCGACATGGTGGGCTGGAAGTCGCGCAGCACCCGCAGCCGTTCGGCGAGCGCGACCATCCGTACGGCGGAGGCGTCGCCGGAGACGATCCCGGCCATGCCGAGGGCGTGCAACCCCGTCCCGAACACGGGGAGTTCCATGGGCGAGCGGGCGGGTCCCGCGAGCAGGGTGCGCAGCCGCTGCCGCAACCGGTCGACCACATCCGTGACGAGCCCGAGCCGGTCGGCGTGCGCATGTGCCGTCACCGCCGCCGACTGGACCTGCAGCAGCCACCGGTCGAAGAAGGGGTCGTCGCTCTGTACCGAGTCGGCCTGCGGGATCGCCTCCACGTTGCGGCGCCACAGGCCGAGCCCGACCTCCGTCAGCCCGCGGGCGAGCGCGATCTCGGCACGGCCGCCGAAGTCGGGGCTGTAGACGTCGTCCTTGTGCGCGGGGTTGCGCTCCTCCGCCTGCCGCAGCCAGTACTCGGCCTCGTCGGGTTCGCCGCGCTGCAAACAGGCCAGGACGAGGCCCCAGCGGACGCCGATGGAGTCGTGCTCGTCACCGAGGCGCGGCAACGCCGCGAGCGCCGCCCTGAGACTCTCGTACGCGGCCTCGCCCTGCTCCGTCTGCAGGCACAGCTCGCTCAGCCGGGCGTGCCCGAGGACCTGGAGGAAGGGGTGGTCGATCGGCGCCAGTGCCGTGATGCTGCGCCGGGCGGAGGCGAGCGAGCGGTCGATGTCGTGCTCGTACTCCCACACATAGGTGGCGACGCACTCGGCGATGCCGGCGAGCAACGGCCGCTCGCTGTCGCAGAGTTCGCCCAGCACGTCGTAGTCCGGGGGCAGCATCTCGGGGACCGCGCCCAGCACGGCCGAGATGGCGCGCAGCAGGGTGTCCGGCGGTGCCGGGGGCAGCCGCCGGAGGGTGACGAGCTGGCGTACGACCTGCGGGCCGAAGCCCATGAAGAGGCTCGCCGTGCACAACACCGCGGCGGCGCGGGCGACTTCGACGTACTCGGGCTCGGGGTGGTAGTGCGACAGCGGCGGGCCGGTGTCCGCGGCGAGTGCGGTGAGGCGGGGGTAGCTGGAGCCGGTCGACCACAGGGCGGCGAGGACCGCGGTGAGGGCGGCGATGGTGGGACAGTCCGTACGGGCCAGGGCGTACCGCAGTGCCAGCACGAGGTTGTCCTGCTCGCCCCTGATCCGCTCCCAGGCGGCGCGCGGCTCCGAGCCGAAGAACCAGTCGTGGTACGCGACCCCGAAGTCCCGTGCCCAGAGCAGGAATTGGTCTACGGCCGCCTCGTCCTCGCCCGCCTCGGTGCGCCGGGCGGCGCTGAACTCCCGTACGGTCTCCAGCATGCGGAACCGTACACCGGCCGGGGTGTCGGCGACGGTGAGCAGGGACTGGTCGGCCAGTTGCTCCAGGAGGAACAGCGCTTCCTCGCCGAGGACTTGCTCCGCCGCCTCGGCGAGGAAGCCGCCGGGGAAGACGGAGAGGGTGCGCAGCGCGGCCCGGGCGTCCTCCGCGAGGAGGTTCCAGCTCCACTCCACGACCGCGTGCAGCGTGCGGTGCCGCTCGGGTGCGTCCCGTGCGCCACCGCGCAGCAGCGCGAACCGGTCACCGAGACGCCGCGCTATGTCCGGCACCGAGAGGACCCGCACCCGCGCCGCGGCCAACTCCACGGCGAGCGGCAGCCCGTCGAGGTGACGGCACAGCTCGGTCACCGCGTCCGACGGCAGCTCGACACCGGGCCTGGCGGCGCGCGCCCGCTGGGTGAACAGTTCGACGGAGGTGGCGAGTCCCAGCTCCGGGAGCGCGTACACCGCCTCCGAGGTCAGGCCCAGCGGGGCGCGGCTGGTGGCGAGGACCCGCAGGTCCTTCGAGGACGAGACGAGGGCCTGTACGAGGCCGGAGGCGCCCCGGACGATCTGCTCGCAGTTGTCGAGAACCAGCAGCGCGGGCCCGGTGCCGAGGACGCCGAGGATGCCGGCCACCGGATCGCCGGCGGCGGGCCCGCTCATGCCGCCCGCGCCGAGCGCGGAGGCCACCTCGGCGGCGACGTCCTCGTCCGCCGTGACGCCTGCGAGCGGCACGAAGTACACCACGCGCTGCTCGGCCCGGCGGCTGACGGCGTGCGCGAGCCGGGTCTTGCCCAGGCCGCCGGGTCCGACGACGGTGACGGCGCGGGAGGTGCGCAGCGACTGCTCCACCGCCGCGATGTCCTCGTCCCGGCCGAGCAGCGGGTTCGGCTCGTGCGGCACCCCGTGCCTGACCACGGGCGCCTCACCGCGCAGCAGTTCCTGTTGTACGGCCTTGAGTCCGGCGCCCGGGTCCGTGCCGAGGTCGTCGCGGAGTTCCCTGCGGTACTCCTCGTACCGCATCAGCGCGGCGGACGGACCCGTCGACGCCGCCTCGCCGCGCAGCAGTTCGGCGAGCACCTCCTCGTCGCGCGGATGCTCAGCGGCGGCCACGGCCAGCGGGCCCGCCGCCTCCGCGTGCCGCCCCAGCCGGGCGAGCGCGAGCGCCTGCGCGCGGACGAGCGTGCCGTGGACGGGGGCGCGCTCGGCGCGCAGCGCGGTCACCGGGTCGTCGCTGTCGGCGTCCCCGTCAGGCGTGCCCTCCCACAGCGCGAGCCCGGACTCGGCCGCGGCCAGCGCTCCCGCGTGGTCCCCGGCCCTGGCGCGGTCCGCGCTCGTGGCGGCGTGCAGCAGCAGCGCGGAGCTGTCGACCTGGTTCTCGGCGAGGGTGAGCCGGTAGCCGGTGGGCGTGCTGGCGATGACGTCGGCGCCGAGTTGTGACCGCGCCCTGGACACGAGGACCTGGACGGCCTTGCCCGGCCGTTCCGGCAACTCGTCCGGCCACAGCCCCGCCACCAGCCGCTCGGTGCTGCAGCCCGTGCGCAGGTCACCGGCGAGCAGCGCGAGGAGGCCGCGGAGCCGGGGCGCGGTGACTTCCTGCCCGTGATGGGCGACGCGCGGCAGCAAGGTCAGATCGGTGGTCACCCGTGCAGGTTAACCAAGGCCGAGCCGTCACGACCCCTGCCGTGTTGACCAAGGCCGGGCCGTCACGACCCCTGCCGTGTTGACCAAGGCCGGGCCGTCACGACCCCTGCCGTGGGCCGAACTCCCGCCGCCGGGGCGGCAGCCGCCCCGGCGGGCGTCGGGACCGACGGATCGACCGCCTCCGGAACCCGGCGCCGATCCGCCCCAACACCCCGACCACCAGCGGGAGTTCGCGTCACCGGGACGGTGTGAGGGGCAGGTCGTCCGTAAAGGCGTTGACCGGTTGGGCGATGGGCCGGGTGGCGTGGATGTCGAGGGCCGCCGCCGCGGTCTTCGTGCCGAGTGCGCCCTGCGTGTGCCAGGTTCCGGTGACGGCCAGCCAGGTGTTGGCGGGCGGGGCGGGGGTGCCGTACATGTGGACCTTGACCGTCTGGGCGTCCGCCGCGCAGCAGGTGAAGATGATCCGGGTCAGGTCCCAGCCGTTGCCCCGCCCCGGCGTCACGAAGCCGGTCATCTCGACGCTGCGCCCCTTGATGGCCCGCTCCTTGTCCTGCTGGACCCGGGTGGTGAAGTCCGTGAGGGTCATCGGCAGCGGTGAGGTCGCGGGCAGGGCGGCGAACCCCTTCTGCTGCTTGACGGTTTCGCTGCCCGCGTGGGAGGCCGTGTAGGCGCCGAGGGCGGGTGGGGCGTAGAAGAGGAGGCTGAGCGCGGGGAGGAAGAGCAGCCAGGCGATGCGGGGTGCGGTGGAGTGGTCGTGCCCATGGCCGTGTTCGTGGTCGTGCTTCTCCGCGTCGCCGGGGCTTCGGTCGAGCGCCGCGTGGGCCAGGCCCAGCAGCAGCAGGAGGGCGCCTGAGACGATCAGGAGCGGGCGCAGGCCCTCCTTGACGTAGCGCAGGTAGAGGTCGGTGAAGAGGGCGGTGTGCAGGAGGCCCAGGCCGGTCAGGACCAGGATCAGTACTTGGGCGGTGCGCTTCACAGCAGGGCGCCTCCGATCAGGACGCTGGCGGCCACGGCCACGACGGTGGTCGCGGTGGAGAAGCGCACCGCGAACGCCCGGCCGAAGGTGCCCGCCTGAAGGGCGATCAGTTTCAGGTCGACCATCGGGCCCACGACCATGAAGGCCAGGCGTGCGGTGGGCGAGAAGCCGGTGAGTGAGGCGGCGACGAAGGCGTCGGCCTCGGAGCAGACCGCGAGGACGACGGCGAGCGCGGCCAGGAACAGCACGGAAAGCCAGGGCGAACCGGAGAAGGTGTCGAGGACGGAGCGCGGGACGGTCACGTTGAAGGTGGCCGCGGCCATGGCGCCGAGGACGAGGAAGCCGCCTGCGTGCAGGAAGTCGTGCTGGAAGCCGAGCCGGAACTCCGTGAAGCGGCTGTGTCCCGACCGGTGTCCGGTGTGCCGTACGACCGGGCGCAGCCACTCCTCACGCCCCAGCCAGAGCCACAGCCAGCCCATGGCGGCGGCGGTGGCGAGGGAGGCGAGGAGCCGGGCCAGCACCATGGCGGGGCTGCCCGGGAAGGCGACGGCGGTGGCGGTCAGCACGATCGGGTTGATCGCGGGCGCCGAGAGCAGGAACGCGAAGGCGGCGGCCGGGGTGACGCCCCGGCGGATCAGGCTGTTCGCGACCGGCACGGACGCGCACTCGCAGCCCGGCAGCACGACTCCCGCGATCCCGGCGACCGGGACGGCGAGCGCGGGGCGCTTGGGCAGCACCTTGGTGAACAGGTCGGCCGGGACAAAGGCGTTGATGGCTCCGGACAGTGCGGTGCCCAGGAGGAGAAAGGGCAGCGCCTGCACGGTGATGGCCAGGCAGACGGTGCGCCAGGCCGCCACGGCGGGGTCGTTCAGCCACGGCGTGCCCGACAGCACGAGGACGGCCACCGCGAGGCCGAGCGCGATGACGAGCGCCGTGGTCGGCGGGGGTCTGCGGAGGACGCGGCGCCGTCGCTCGGGTGGGCGGACGGCGGCCGGGAGCACCGTCTCCGTCACATCAAGCAGCTCATCCGTTTTTGGCATTTTTGCTCCGAATGTCTGATGTTGTGACAGAACATAGCGAGGAGTACGGCCACTGCCGCGCCCACACGCCGTCCTAGGTCCTGTCGTCACATTCCCTCCCCCACCGCCTTAAGGGCGTGGGAGGTGCCCCCAGCCTCGCGACGCCATGCACGCACTCTCGCCGCACCGGGCGCAGACCCAAGTACGTCCAGTACGAGGATCTACGCCCGGCACTCCCCCAGCCTTCGGCCGGGGGGACCCCCAGAGCACGCACCTGACGCCGCGCGGCCGCCCTCCGGGCGACGACGGGAATGTGACGACAGGACCTAGTGCGCGCGGACCCTCGCCAGTACGTCACGGATCAGGTCGGCGCTGATCGTGAAGTGGCCCCGGGCGATCTCCTCGGCACGCTCGGGCTCGCCCGCCGCGATGGCCTCGTACAGGGCCTTGTGGTCCTCGCCGCCCTGGTGGAAGTGGGTCTGCTCGCCCTTGCCCCAGGGCTCGACGGGGAAGCCGAGGCTGATCCGGGCCAGCAGGTCCTGGCTGAGCATGACGATCTGCGGGTTGCCGGTGGCGGTGCGGACGGCTTGGTGGAAGGCGCTGTCCGCGGTGTGCGCGTCGCGCGGGGTGCTCGCGGAGAGGTAGGCGGACAGGGCGTCCCGCATGGGTTCGAGGTCCTTGGCGCTACGGCGCCGGGCGGCCGTCGCGGCGACCATGCCCTCGACCAGACCCCGCAGGTCGAAGAGCTGCTCGAACTCCTCCCAGCGGGGCAGCAGCGTGTGCCGGACCGCGGTCGCCGTCGACTCGGTCCAGCTGTCGCGGACGTAGGTCCCGCCGTTGCGCCCGCGCCGGATCTCGACCACACCCACGGCCTGGAGGCGGGCGACCGCCTCGCGCACAGTGGGGCGGCTGACCCGCAGCAGCCCGGTGAGTTCGCGCTCGGCGGGCAGCCGTTCGCCCGGCAGGAAGTCGCCGACGGCGATCGCGGTGAGCAGCCGGTCGGACACCTCGTCGACCGCCGAGGCGACCCGGACCGGGCGCAGCGCGGAGGACGGGGAGCCGCCGAGGAGGACGCGGTCGAGGACGCGCGAGAACTCGTCCCCGGCTTCGGATGCCTCAGGTACGGATGTCAGTTGTCCTCCCCCTTCAGTGCCGCTTCTGTAAACGCGAGCGGGCCACGTGAACTCGCCGTTACGTCTTGCCCAGCCACCGCTAAAAGGTCTTGTGCGCTGACCTTTTACCCAATCACTATCGCAGCCATCCGTCACATCCTTTTCGTCTCAGCCAGAGGCCAGGCCCGGAATCCGGCCTGGCGGACGGCCCGTCTGGGAGGCCCTCGCGTGGCGATTCCCGAACCGAATCACACCGGCACCGTCGACTTCAACGGCCATTCCACCTGGTACCGGATCACCGGCGAACCCGGCAGGACGCCCCTGGTCGTCCTGCACGGCGGACCCGGCGCCGGTCACAACTACACGCTCAGCATCGCGGGCATCGCCGAGCAGGGACGCCAGGTGGTGCACTACGACCAGCTCGGCACCGGGCTGTCCACCCATCTGCCCGACGAGGGTGCCGACTTCTGGACCGTCCAGCTCTTCCTCGACGAACTCGACAATCTGCTCAAGGAGTTGGGCATCGCCGATGCCTACCATCTCCTCGGCCAGTCCTGGGGCGGCATGCTCGCCGCCGAGCACGCGGTACGCCGGCCGGCCGGGCTGCGTGGTCTGGTCATCGCCAACTCCCCCGCGTCCATGGAGCTGTGGCTCGCGGCGGCGGCCGAACTGCGCGGCCAACTACCGCCCGAGGTCCAGCGGACCCTGCTCGCCCACGAGGCGGCCGGGACCACCGACCACCCCGGCTACCTCGCCGCCGAGCAGGTCTTCAACGAGCGCCATGTGTGCCGACTGACCCCCAACCCGCCAGAGGTGCAGGCGACTTGGGAGAACATCGCGGCCGACCCGACCGTGTACCACACGATGAACGGGCCGAACGAGTTCCATGTCATCGGCACCATGAAGGACTGGTCCGTGATCGACCGGCTGCATCTGGTCGAGGCACCGACCCTGCTGGTGTCCGGCCGGTACGACGAGGCGACGCCCGAGACCCTGCGCCCGTTCGCCGACCACATCCCCGACGTGCGCTGGCACATGTTCGAGCGCTCCAGCCACATGCCGCACGTCGAGGAGGAGGAGCTCTACCTCCGGGTCGTGGGCACCTTCCTCGACTCCACCGACTGATCACCCAACTGATCACCCGGCCGACCCAACAGCCGTTCCCCCGACGGGAGTTCCCTGGATGTCCCGCAGCACGAGACGAGGCGCGTTCGCCGCCGCCACCGTCGCCCTCGCCCTGACCACCGCCGCCTGTTCGTCCTCCGACAGCGGCTCCTCCGACCCGACGACGTCCACGTCCTCATCGGCGTCCGGCTCCTCCGCGTTCCTGCCGCAGCACAAGGGCGGCACCCTGAAGCTCGTCGCCCACGCGGCGGCCGGCAGCCTCGACCCGCAGGTCAACTACACGCTGCAGTACTGGCAGTTGTACCAGTCGATGTACGACGGGCTGCTGTCGTTCAAGAAGGTCGGCGGCCAGGAGTCGTTCACGGTCGTCCCGGACCTGGCCGCTGCCATGCCGAAGGTCACCAACGGCGGGAAGACGTACACCTTCACGCTCCGCAAGGGCATCAGCTTCTCCAACGGCAAGGCGCTGACCACCGACGACGTGGTGGCGTCGTTCCAACGCATCTTCAAGGTCTCCAGCCCCACCGCGGGCACCTTCTACAACGGCATCGTCGGCGCCACCGCCTGCCTGAAGACCCCCGCGTCCTGCACCCTCAAGGGGGGTGTGACCGGCGACGCGAAGGCGAACACGGTCACCATCAACCTGACGGCGCCGGACTCGGAGTTCCCGTACAAGCTGGCCGTCCCGCACGCCAGCATTCTGCCGAAGGACTCGCCGACGAAGGACGCGGGCACGAAGCCGCTGCCGACGACCGGCCCGTACACGGCGGCCTCGTACGACCCGAACCGTGCGCTGAAGCTGGTACGCAACCCGCACTTCAAGGAGTGGTCGCGGGAGGCAGAACCACAGGGTTACCCGGACCAGATCGACTACACCTTCGGGCAGACCGTCGAGTCCGAGGTCACCGCCGTCGAGAACGGCCAGGCGGACTGGATGTTCGACCCGCCGCCCGCCGACCGCCTCAACGAGATCGGCACCAAGTACACCTCCCAGGCACATGTGAACCCGCTGACCGCGTTCTGGTACGCGACGCTGAACGTCAACTCGGCCCCGTTCAACAACAAGTTGGCGCGCCAGGCCATCAACTACGCCGTCGACCGGTCCGCCGTGGTCCGGCTCTACGGCGGCACCAACCTCGCCTCCCCCGCGTGCACGATCCTGCCGCCGGGCTTCCCCGGGCACGTCGACTCGTGCGACTACACCAAGGGCGGCGGCAAGACCTGGACGGCTGCCGACCTGGCCAAGGCCAAGGCACTGGTGAAGCAGTCCGGTACGGCGGGGCAGGCGGTCGGCATCGTCGTGCAGGACGACGACGTCAACAAGTCGATCGGGCAGTACCTGCAGAGCCTGCTCACCCAGCTCGGCTACAAGGCGACGCTCAAGCCGCTGTCGGCGAACATCCAGTTCACCTACATCCAGAACACCAAGAACAAGGTCCAACTCGCCCTGACCTCTTGGTACCAGGACTATCCGGCGGCCTCGGACTTCCTCAACGTACTGTTGTCCTGCGCCGCGTTCCACCCGGGCAGCGATTCCAGCATCAACATCTCGGGCTTCTGCGACAAGGGCATCGACGCCAAGATGCAGACCGCGCTGAAGACCGCCCAGACCGACCCGACGGCGGCGAACAAGCAGTGGGGCGCGATCGACCAGTCGATCATGCAGCAGTCACCGGTCGTCCCGCTGATCAACCCGAAGATCATCGACTTCACGTCGAAGCGGCTGGGCAACTACAGCTTCAGCAAGCAGTTCTACATGCTCGTCGGCCAGTTGTGGGTCAAGTGAGCACCGCCGCACCCGAGTTGGCCACCGCGGAGGCCCGGCGCTCGCCGGGCCCCTGGCGGACGGCCGGTGCCGACCTGTTGCACAACAGGTCGGCGCTGGCCGCGGCCGTCGTCCTCTTCCTCGTCGTGCTGGCCACCCTGTGCGCACCGCTGTACGCGCACCACATCGCCCACACCGACCCCTTCCAGTCCCATGTCTCCGGCACCACGGTCGTCGACGGGAAGACCGTGCCGGTGCTCACCCCGAGCAGCACCGGCCTCGGCCTCGGCGTCACCCCGATCGGCCCGACCTGGGACCCCGCCCACTACTTCCTCGGCGCCGACAACCAGGGCCGCGACGTCATGGCCCGCCTGCTCTACGGCGGCCGGACGAGCCTCTTCATAGGGTTCACGGCGGCGCTGCTGACCTGTGCCCTCGGTACGGTCGTCGGAGTCGTCGCCGGATACGCGGGCGGTGTCGTGGACGCGGTCATCTCCCGTGTCCTGGACGTCATTTGGGCGTTCCCGGTGTACCTGCTGGCGATCTGCCTCTCGGTCGTCCTGCTCACCGACGGGCTGCACCTCGGCCCGCTCACCGTGGAGGCGGGGAGTCTCTGGCTGCCCGTCGCGATCATCGCGGCGATCTATGTGCCGTACATCGCAAGGCCGTTGCGCGGTCAGGTGCTGGTGCTGCGCAACAAGGAGTACATCCAGGCGGCCATCGGCTCCGGGGCGCCGACCGTGCGCATCCTGCGCCGCGAAGTGCTGCCGAACGTGCTGCCCACGGCGATCGTGTTCGTCCCGCTGATGACGGCACTGGCCATGCTCACCGAGTCGGCGCTGTCCTTCCTGTCCGTCGGTGTCCAGCCCCCGGACGCCAGTTGGGGCACGATCATCGAGGACGGACTCGGGCTGCTGTACACCCGGCCCGCCGTGACCATCGCGCCCGGCCTGCTGATCGCGCTCACCACGGCGGCCCTCAACGTCCTCGGCGACGGCGTGCGCGACGCGCTCGACCCGGGCGCCCGGCTGCGCGGAGGGGTGTGACTCCGATGCTCCGGTTCATCGTGAAGCGCTTCGCGTCCGCCCTGCTGGTGATGTTCGCGATCAGTGTGCTGGTCTTCCTGATCTTCTTCGCCACACCGGGAGTTGACCCCGCCGCACGCATCGCGGGCCGCAACGCCGACCCGGCGACGCTCGCCCAGGTGCGGCACTCCTTCGGCCTCGACCGTCCGATGCCCATCCGCTATCTGCTGATGATGCGACACCTGCTGATCGACCGCGACCTTGAGTCGTTCGTCAACCGCGGCTCCCGCGTCATCCCGCAGATCGTGCAGGCCACCCCGGTGACCCTCTCGCTCGTCGTCGGCGCCGCGCTGATCTGGATGACGGCCGGCATCGTCATGGGCACCGCCGCGGCGGCCCTGCGCGGCAAGGCGGCCGACCCGCTGATCATGCTCGTCGGCGTGGTCGGTGTCTCGCTGCCGGCCTACTGGCTCGGCGAGGTCGTCAACCTCATCACCCAGAAGCAGCTGCACAGTTCGGTGTTCTCCTGGGTGCCACCACCGGGATACGTCGACCTGAGCCACGCCCCCGGCCAGTGGGCCCTGCACCTGCTCTTCCCGTGGCTGACCCTCGCGCTGCTGTACGCCGGGATCTACGCCCGGCTGCTCCGCGGCGAGGTCGTCACCGCGCTGAACGAGGACTACGTCCGCACCGCGCGCGCCAAGGGCCTCTCCGAGCGGCGCATCCTGATCCGGCACGCCCTGCGCTGCTCCCTCATCCCGATCGTGTCGCTGTTCGGCCTGGACTTCGGCGCGTTGGTGGGAGGCGCCGCGCTGCTCACCGAGGTCGTCTTCGGCCTCCCCGGCATCGGCAAGCTCACCTTCGACGCCCTCCAGAACCTGGACCTGCCCGTGATCATGGGGACCGTCCTGTACGCGGCGTTCTTCGTGGTCCTCGCCAACGCCCTGGTGGACATCCTGTACGCCCGACTCGACCCGAGGGCCCGCCATGCCTGACCAACCCCTGCTGGACGTACGCGACTTGAGGGTGTCCTTCCGCACCCGCCGAGGCTCCGTCACCGTCGTCGACGGCCTGTCCTTCTCGGTGTCGCCCGGTGAGATCCTGGGCGTGGTGGGCGAGTCGGGCTCGGGCAAGAGCGTCTCGATGCTGGCCGTACTGCGCCTGCTCACCAGTCCGAACGTGACGGTCGAGGGCGAAGTCCGCTTCCGTGGACGGGACTTGCTCACCCTCCCCGACAAGGAGATGCGGGCGGTACGGGGCCGGGAGATCGCCATGGTCTTCCAGGACCCGATGACCGCGCTCACCCCCGTGTACACCGTGGGCTGGCAGATCGCCGAGCAGATACGGGCGCACGAGAAGGTGTCCCGCAAGGAGGCTCACGCCCGTGCGGTCGGCCTACTCTCCGACGTCGGCATCCCCGACGCGGCCTCCAGGGCGAACGCCTACCCGCACGAGTTCTCCGGCGGCATGCGCCAACGCGCGGTCATCGCGATGGCCCTCTCCTGCGGCCCCGCACTGCTGATCGCCGATGAACCGACCACGGCCCTGGATGTCACCGTCCAAGCCCAAATACTCGACCTGATGCGGGAGTTGAACGCGGAGGGCTCGGCCGTCGTCCTCATCACGCACGACATGGGCGTCATCTCGCAGATCGCCGACCGGGTCCTGGTCATGTACGGCGGCCGGGCCGCCGAGGAGGGTCCGCGCCGGGCGGTCTTCCACGGACCGCGGCACCCGTACACCTGGGGGCTGCTCGACTCGGTGCCCCGGGTGGGCGGACCCCGGCTGCGGCGGCTGCCCACCATCGCGGGGATGCCTGTCGCGCCGGGGAGCCTGCCGGAGGGGTGCGCGTTCGCCCCTCGGTGCCGGTTGCGGCACGAACGGTGCGAGGAGCGGCCGGAGTTGTCGACAGGGGCGGGCCCCCACCGCGACGCCTGCTGGCTGCCCGACGACGACCGCGCCTCGCTGCGCCTCACCTCCCGCGCGGCGGCGACGGACGTACCGGACAAGGAACGAGAGGCGACACCATGAGCGCGCTGACGACATCGACTGAGGTACTGCTGCGCGCCACGGACGTCACCAAGCACTACCCCTTGCGTGCGGACGGGTTCTCCCCGCGCCGCAGGGTGCTGCGGGCCGTGGACGGTGTGTCGTTGGAGGTGCGCGGCGGGGAGACACTCGGCATCGTCGGCGAGTCTGGCTGCGGCAAGTCCACGCTCGGCCGCTGCCTGGTCCGGCTCACCGAACTCACCGGCGGCCGGGTCGAGTTCGACGGCCAGGACATCAGCACGCTGTCCACACGGCGGCTGCGTCCCGTGCGACCGGGCATGCAGCTGGTGTTCCAGGACCCGCAGGCCTCGCTGAACCCGCGCCGTCGTGCCGGGGACATCGTGGCGGAACCGCTGCTCGTGCACCGCTACGGCGACGGGGCCGCCGTGCGCCGTCGGGTCGCCGAGCTCTTCGACGTCGTAGGGCTGGCCGCGGCCCATCTGGACCGCTATCCGCACGAGTTCTCCGGCGGTCAGCGGCAACGCATCGGTATCGCGCGGGCGTTGGCGACGAACCCGAAGCTGATCGTCGCGGACGAACCGGTGTCCGCGCTGGATGTGTCGATCCAGGCGCAGGTGTTGAACCTGTTCGCCGATCTGCAGGAGGAGTTCGCGCTCACCTACGTCTTCATCGCGCACGACCTCGGGGTGGTCCGTCATGTGTCGGACCGGATCGCGGTCATGTATCTCGGGGAGATCGTCGAACTGGCCGAGACCGAGGCCCTGTACAAGGAGCCCGCGCATCCGTACACGCAGGCGCTGCTGTCGGCGGTCCCGGACATCGACGACGGCACGCTCACCGACGAGGTGCCCCGGGAGCGGATCGTGCTCACCGGTGAGGTGCCCAACCCGGTGGACAAGCCTACGGGGTGCCCGTTCCGGACTCGGTGTCCCTACGCGCGGGAGCGGTGTGCCGTGGAGCGTCCCCGACTGACCGTGACGGCCAGTGGCAGGCACACCGCCTGCCACTATCCTCTGGCCGGTTGATCAAGTGAAGATGATCTGGCCGCCGGCCGCCCGCTCGTAGAACTCCCCCACCGTGATGATGTCCTGGACCTGCTCGACGAGGTCGTCCTTGTCGAGTTCGAAGAGGTCGACCGATGCCTTGCAGGCGTAGATGCCGGCGCCGGTGTCGGCGATCATCTCTATGAACTCGGGGATCGGCGGGATGTCGAGCTTGTCCATCTTGCGTTCCATGTACCGGGTGACCAGGTCGGGGACCCCCGGCATGCCTCCCAGGAGGGTGGGCAGGTGCAGGCCCGGGTTGCCGACGGTGGCCAGCTTGATGTGCTCCCAGCGCTTCTTCGTGATGGCGTCGAGGCCGAAGAAGGTGAAGAACAGGTCGGCCTCGATGCCTTCGGCGCGGGCGCCGTTGGCCATGATCAGGGCCGGATAGATCCCTTCCAGGGATCCCTTGGAGACGATGATCGAGACCTTCTCGATCGTTGCGTTGTCGGCCATGGCGGACGTACTCCTCAGATGCAGCCGCGGGGCTTGGGGATGCCGGCGATCTTCGCGGCGGTCTTCGCCGGGCCCTTCGGGAAGAGCTGGTAGAGCTCCTTGGTGCTCACGCCTGACGTCTTGCCGAGGAGGCGCACGGTGGGGCCCGTGCCCGTGGTCTCGTAGGCGGTGCGCATGAAGCGGATGACCAGCCAGTGCCGGTCGGTCAGCGCCTCGACGCCGCTCACGCGGGCGATCTGCTCGGCCATGGGTTCGGTCCACCGCGCGGGGTCGGTGAAGAAGCCCTCGTCGTCGACGGGGACGGTGGCGCCGTCGTAGGTGGCGGTGGGCATGGTGGGCCTCCTCGGCTCGGACGGAATCAGTTCAGACGGGCAGGGACTGCTTTCCGTGCCGGGGCATCGCCGAGGCGATGCCGGGCACGTCCCGGCCGGGCAGCAGACCGTGCCAGTACAGCCACTCGAAGGCGAGCTTCCCGAAGTGGTTGGCGCGTGACTCCTTGAGCAGCGGCAGGCCTACGGAAGCGGGGTAGTGGCCCGGCAACGGCTCGGTCTCGTAGTTGAAGTCGATGAGCAGGGCCTTGTGGAAGCCGGTCTCGACGAAGCAGTTGGTGTGCCCGTCGAATGAGGCGTCCAGCGGCCGTCCGGCCAGGAAGCGGCCGATGTTGTGGACCAGTACCTCGCCCTCGAAGTGGGCCACCGACCCGGCCTTGGAGGCGGGCAGACCGGCCGCGTCGCCGATGGCGAACACGTCGGGGTGGTCCGGGAGTTGGAGCGTGTGCGGGTCGACGGGCACGAAGCCCAGTTCGTCGCCGAGGCCCGGGGAGCGTTCGACGTACTCGGCGCCGCCGTGCAGGGGCACGACGACCGCCAGGTCGAAGGGCAGCTCGCGCTCGTCGTAGGAGACCAGCCGACCGCCTTCGCCGTCGACCTCTCCGAGCGCGAACTCGGTGACCAGCTCGATGCCCTTGCGCTCCAGCAGTCCGCCGAGTTCCCGCGCCGCGACCGGTTTGGTGAAGGCGGCGTCGAGGGGCGTGGCATAGGTCAGCCGCACCTTGTCGCGGATGCCGCGACGCTGGAAGTACCAGTCGGCGAGGAAGGCGAACTCCAATGGTGCGACAGGGCACTTGACCGGCAGGTCCACCATGTCGATCACCACCCGTCCGCCCTCGAAGCGCTCCAGCGCCTGGTGCAGGTCGACGGCGCCGGGCAGGTCGTAGAACGTGAACACCGACTCGCCCCAGCCGGGACCCGTGAGGCCTTCGGTCTCGTCGGGCAGCAGTCGGGCGCCGGTGGCGACGACGAGGACGTCGTACGCGAGCCAGCCGCCGACTGCGAAGTGCACCACCTGTCCGGCCAGGTCGACGCGGTCGATGTGGGCCCGGCGGTAGTCGATGCCGTCGTGCAGCTGCCGCGGGCGGGAGCGGACCAGGGCGTGCGGCTGGGCGAGCCCGAACGGGACGAACAGCAGCCCGGGTTGGTAGACGTGGACGTCGTTCTGGTCGACGACCGTGATCCGGAGTCCGCTCTCGTCGTAAGCGCGTCGCAGCCGGTTGGCCGTCATGGTGCCGGCGGTTCCGCTGCCGAGAATGACGATCTGTTTGCCCATGTCTCCACCCTGGTCCGGGAGATGAGGGGCGGTCAGGGGCCGATGGTCCCGCGGCAGTTACCGATTGGGGTAGGGCCACACGCCGTGCACCCGCCCGCGTGCCGCGCGTCCCGGGTGACGTTCACCGCTCGCCGTACCCCGCAGGCCGTATCGCGCGTCGATCGCCCCGCCAGGGCCGAACGGCCTTCATCGGGCCCCGATCGTCCCTCGCGCCGAGGCCACCGGCCGCGTTCCACTGGAAGCGGAAGCGGGAGGCGAACACGAGGAGGCAGTGCCATGGCCGCACCAGCGCCGGAGACCACCACCCCACGCCCTCCGGAAGCCACCGCGCACATCCTCGAAGTCACGCATGTGGACGGCGACGCCTTCGCCGTGGACATCCGTGACCACCGTCTGCTGATCGACCAGCCCCGGGAGGCGGGCGGCACCGACACCGCACCGACACCCACCGAACTCTTCGCTGCCTCCCTGGCCGGCTGCGTCGCCTTCTACGCGGGCCGCTACCTCCACCGCCACGGCCTGGACAGCGAGGGACTGCGGGTCCGGGCCGAGTTCACCATGGCGAGCGACCGGCCGCCCCGCGTCGACGCCGTCCGTCTCGTCGTCGCCCCGCCGCCCGGGCTGTCCGAGCAGCGCCGGGCCGCTCTGCGGGTGGTCGTCTCGCACTGCCCCGTCCACAACACACTGCTGGAGCCGCCCGAGGTCCACATCGAGGTGGCGCCGTGACCTCGCAGACCGCGCCGACCGGCCCGAACGGCCCCGGTGTGCCGCGTGACCCCACCCGAGGAGGTGCGGTCCTCATGCCCTTTCCCAGGCTTCTGAGCCGTCGTCTGCGGGGTCGCGTCAACAGGACGACCCTCCGCTTCGCCGGTCACCTCGCCTTCGCCGACCTCGAACACGTGGGCCGCAGGACCGGCACCCTCCGCCACACGCCGCTGCGTGCCTTCCGCACGGGTGACACGGTCGTCGTCGGGATCAACTTCGGACGGGATTCCGACTGGTTGAAGAACATCCAGGCCGCGGGAAGGTGCCGGATGCGACTGGGGCGTACCTGGCTGGAGCTGGGGGCGCCGAGGATCGTCCCCGCCGAGGAGGGCGTCCGAGGCATGCCGTGGTTGTTCGGCTACGCGCTCCGGTACATCTTGCGTACCGCCGACTGCGTCGAGCTGCCCGTCGTCGGGACCGGCCGGCCCGGGCAGTCGGCCTGAGGAGGGTCGGTGCCATGGTCGTCGTAGCCTGCCTGCTCCAACTGCTCATTCTCGTGGGCGCGTTGTACGACACGGCCCGCCTGCTGCACCCGGCCGCGGGCACCCCGCGTCGGCGGCGCCGGGCCGCTCTTGAGGCGGCGGAGCGGCGGCTGGTGGAGCAGCGGCTGCGGGGCCGGATCGACGCGCCCGCCTACCGGGCGAGGATGCGGGCCCTCGCCGAGGGCCGGCGATCGACGGGGGCCGGGCGTCACGGCTGACCTCGGACCCGGCCGTGCCCGCCGTGCATATCGGCCATCACCATGTGTGTCTGCCAGCGAGGAACGGACCGCGACGACCACGACCGTGATCCCGGTGAGGTCTCCCTGCGGCCCGACCGGCCGCCGCCCCTCTCTCGGAGGCGGCCGACCATGTCTTCCACTGCCCGTTCACGGAGATTCCGGCCTGACGTCATCCGCTGCGCAAGGTGCCGAGCGGCCCTTGGTCGAGGCCGTGCGCCCCTGCCGCATCAGTGGCCTCTGCATGATCATTGGATCAGGCGCGGACGCCGGCCACGGCACCCGCGAGGGGTTCCCCCGGCCCCCGCCGGAACGGCTTCCGCGCCAGGGGGACGGGCCCCGAAGGGGCAGCGGTCGCACGTGGGTCGCGGCCAAGCCCCGCCCGGCCGGCCCGTCCCCGCCCGCCGCACGGACTGCGGCGGTCACTGATCGGCTGAGCGGCACTCGGCTCCACGGGGAACGTCGCCCGGCGGACCCTGCATGATGGCCCGTATGCACCTCCGCATCGACGCCGTCGACCTGCCCGGCCGTACCTTCCCCGCCCCCGCCGACAAACCCGTCTCGACGTACGACAACGTCCACGTCGCCGTGCAGCGCCGGGACCGGCCGGCTGAACTCCTCGATCCGCGGCCGGGGGACGCCGCGTCCGCGACCTGGACGCTGGAGTGCACGACGGAGGCCACGCCGGACGGCATCGTGGTCACGGGCCCCTATGTGCAGCACCGGATGGGGCTGCGGTTCGTCTACCTGTCGTGGGGGACGGTCGATGCGGCCGGTCTCTTCACCATGTTCCGGCGCGCCAAGCTCATGCTCGACTCGGTGCCGGACGAGGTCCTGGCCGCCGCCGCGTCCGACGGTCTGCTGGTCGGCCGGCTCGGTCTGACCGACGCGAACGGCGGCCCGCTGTGCGCGCGGGTGGATCCCCCGCACATCACCTGGACCGCCGAGAGCGTCGTCAGGCCGTAGTCCTGCGGGCCGTAGCCGTCTGTCAGGAGTCGGAGTCCTTCTTGTTGGTCGCCGCCCGGTAGGCCTGGGTCGGGGTCATCGGGACGCCGTTCAGACTGACCGTCTTGTAGGTGCTGACCTTGGCGCAGGACTTCGACTGGTCGGCGGTCGAGGCCTGGGCGTTGGAGGTGGCCGCCTTGGTGTCGGCGGGCGCCGGGGACGAGCTGGCGCCGGGGTACGTCGTGCCGCTGGGCCAGTCCGTGCCGATCACCAGGGTCAGGCCGGTGCCGGTGCCCTGCTTGAGACGCGAGGAGGCGAGGCCGATCGCCTTGGCCACCGTCTGGGCCTCGGCCTTCTGCCCGGTGCCGTAGGTGAGCGTGCTCGCGGTCGCGCTGACGGAGGCGTTGCCCGTGGTGGTGTCCGAGCTGAAGCCGCCGTCTATCAAGGAGGTCGCGACCGTGGAGGCGCGGCCACTGATGGAGGTGCCGTTCTCCACCGTCACGGCGATCTGCGCGGCGGGTACGGCCGCCGCCGTGGCGGTCGCGGTGGCCGCCGAGGACTTCTTCCCGGAGGACGTGGTCAGCGACTGGTCGTTGGCGATGGTCGCGAACAGGCTCTTCGCCGCGGCGGCGGGCACCACCCGGTCGGCGTTGTTCGGGTCGGCGCCGGTCTGCATCGTGGTGAACGTCATGCGCTTCGTGGGGACCTTGTCCAGGTCCGTGGCGAGCCCGATGAGCTTCTTGACGGTGCCGAGGCCCGTGTCCACGGTGAGCGCCTTGGTGGCGGCGTCGGCCAGGTTGTAGACCGCCGTGGGATCGGTGAGCGTGCCGGCGCTCTTGAACTTGCGGATCATCGCGCTCAGGAACAGGTGCTGGGAGACGGTACGGCCCAGGTCGCTGCCGTCGCCGAAGCCGTGCCGGGAGCGGACGAACTCAAGCGCCGCGGTGCCCTTGAGGGTGTGGGTGCCCTTGGCGAGCTTCAGGTGCGAGTAGGTGTCGTAGACGTCGGCATTGACACAGACCGAGACGCCGCCGACCGCGTCGGACATCTTCACCACGCCGGAGAAGTCCATCTGCACGAAGTGGTCGATGGTGATGCCGGTGAGCTGGTGCACGGTCTTGACCTGGCACTCCTGACCGTACTGAAGCGCGCTGTTGATCTGGCCGTAGTAGCCGGCCGTCGACTGGCCGCCGTCCGTGGCCTTGCAGGCGGGGACCTGGGTCATGGTGTCGCGCGGGATGCTCATCACGGTGGCGTTGGAGCGGTCGGCGGAGATGTGCACCACCATCTCCACGTCCGCGTTGCCGTTCCCGGACTGCACACCGGTCGTCGAGCAGCCGCCGCCGAGCTTGCAGTCGGTCGCGCTGCTCCGGGCGTCGCTGCCCATCACCAGGAGGTTGATCGGCGTACGGCCGAAGGCGTCCGCCTTCTCCTTGCCGCCCGCGCCGTCGTCGATGGGGACGCTGTTGATGTTGCCGTTCAGGTGCTCGTAGAACCACCAGCCGGCACCCGCTGTCGCCATGATCACCACGGACAGGGATATCGCGCTGACCTTCAGCACCCGCCTGCCGCGCGGGGTCGGCTTGGCGCGGCGGCGCGAGTCGGTGCGGCCGCGTGCGCGGGATCCGCCGCGTGGGGCCTGGCGGGCCGCGGCACGGGCGGCGGCCCGGCCGCCGGTCGGCAGCGGCTCCTCGGCCTCAGCCGCACGCGGTCTGGGCACCCCTCGTGTGCGGCTGCGCGTGGCGTGGCCCACAGGGCCGTCCCCGAGGTCGGTCATCTGGCACTCCCACATAACGGTCGGGCCGTTCAGGCCGTCGGTGCTGCGGCCTGGGGCGCGCGGCCGTGTCGGGTCGAGTGAGGCGGGGTTCCCGTCTCGCTTGCGTGGTTGCGCAATATAACAATCTCAGATGAGAACGCTGTAGGGCCTTTCTCATTTACGGGATATCCTTTTACGTCAAACTCGGTCAACTGATCGGAATCCGTGCGCTGGTGATGGTCATCGGGGTACCGGTCACGGCGATGAGGTAGAAGCGGGGATGCGTCCCTCCCGGCACCCGCCGGACACCGCCGGGCGGCTTCACGACGTACGTCGCGGAGGCGTGCGGGGCGAGGGCCGCCGGGCCGTCGGAGGCGGTCCACCAGTCGGAGGCGCCCTGTCCGAGGCGGCTGGCGAAGTGCGGGGTGAGACGGGTGCCCGTGATGTTGACCACCCGCACCACGAGCCGGGTGATGTCCCGGTGGCCGGACCGCACCACGAAGCTCGGTGTGACGTTCATCCGCATCGGTGGCGAACTGGCCGCGGCGACCGTCGCACACAGCACGGCGGGCGCGACGAGCCCCGCCGCGAGGACACTCCTGGCCCGGCGTCCGGTCACGTGCGGGATGCGGGGCTGCCAGGCCGAGGCGAGCGCGGAGGCCGGGACGGTGGCGGCCGCCGCGAGCCACAGCGGGGTCATCATCAGGAAGTAGCCGTCCTGGGACCGGGTGGCGAGGTAGAAGCTCAGCCAGGGCAGCACGGTGATCGCCGGGCCGAGCCGTCGTACGAAGAGCAGTGTGGCGGCGAGCAGGCCGAACAGGAGCAGCTGGCTGGCGTAGGAGTAGTAGTCGAGGTGCCTGCTGCCGGCGGTGAAGTAGTACGAGATCCCCATGAGGCCCTGGCCGTGCAGGATCGCCTTCTGGGTGAGCGGCAGCAGCAGGCCGTGCAGCCAGGTGTGGAAGTCCTGGACGGCGAAGTAGGCGTTGATCGCGGCCCAGGTCAGCAGTGCGGTGGCGGTGTAGCGGGCGACCACGCCGAGGGCGAGCCGGGGGCCGAGGTCGCCGCGTCGGACCGCGTAGAGGCCGACGAGGAGGAACGGCGTGAGGAACCAGGCGAGTTGCTGGGTGGCGCAGGCCGCACCGAGGCAGAGGGCCTGCAGCACTCCTGGCAGTCCGAGTCGGCCGCCGGCTCCGGTGTCGGGCCAGCGGACCACCACGGGGATGAGCAGCACCAGGGCGAGGACGGCGGGGTAGCCGGAGTAGGCGTAGCCGGGCAGGAAGCCGAAGCCGAGGCACACGGCGGTGGCGCCGGACCGCCAGGGGGCCGGGAGCAGCCACCACAGCAGGACGGCGCCGCCGAGGAGCGCGCCGGTGGTGACGAGGGTGGCGGCGGCCGTCGAGTGGACCACGGCGTGGACGGGGGCGGCGAGCAGCGCGGTCAGGGGCGGGTAGCCGTAGGTGTAGTCGGCGCCGCCCGCCATGGTCTTGGTGATGCCGACCGCCGACCGGTCGAACAGCCACGGCCAGGGCTGACCGTAGACGGGGTGTCCGTGCAGGATCTCGTGGGCGGCCTGTGCGGTGAGGACGCCCTCGTCGGTGCCGGCGTGGTTGAGCCAGTAGCCGCACAGCACCAGCAGGACGGCGAGCAGCAGTACGCCCGCGTCCACCCGGGTCAGGGCGCGTCGGGTGCGTGTGGTGAGGGCGAGGACGCCCGCGACGAGGATTCCTGCGTAGCAGACGGAGATGATCGCGGCGACGGGCGGATGGGAGGTCATCGCCCTGGTCCAGGCGTCACGGGTGCCGATGAAGAGGCTGATCGCGGCGATCAGCGTCATCCCCCGGTGCAGCTGCTGCGGCGCCGCGGGCCCGGTCGCGGGCGGCCGGGTGCGGAGCGGCCCCGCCGCGGCGGGCGCGTCGCGCCGCCTCAGCCGGAGATCACCGCCGGCACGGGGACCGTCATCCATGGCGTCCTTCTCCTCGTTGCGTCCCCGTCGGCAGGCAGTTCACTTCGGGGTCACCTCTACTACATGTCGTAGAGGTGAAAGGAGCCGATGAGGTTCACCGGAGGAAGGGAAGAGCTGGGCAAGAAAGAGGTGACATGCGGGGAGAGGCGGCACAGCGCGGTTCCAGCGGCTCGAACCGTCAGTGTGCCGACAGTTCGGTCGCGGTGAAGCGCTCGAAACCCGCGTGGAAGGCCGTGCCCTGTGGGTCGGTCGCGCTGTAGTGGAAGGCGGCCAGCCCGCAGCCCCGTGCGTCGAAGGCGGCTCCGGTGTACGAGGCGACCCGGGTGCCGTTGAGGGCGAGTTCCACCTTGATGCGGCCCGTACCGGCCGAGGAACAGGTCATCGACATGTCGACCTGCTGGTCGGTCTTCACCTTCAGGCCCACGTCTGCGAGGTTCACCTCGACGACCCGGTCGTGCTGGAAGGCTCCCTTGTACCGGAACTCCCGCACGATCAGGGCCTGTTGATCCGTGGTCAGGTAGGTCGCCCAGCGGGAGCCCTTCCGGTAGTCCCCCGAGCCGTTGCACCAGAGCCCGATCCCGCCCTGGCCGCCGTACCACTCCGCCTGGGTGCTCAGCCGGACCGCGAACGAGGACGGCTCGAAGGGCGCCTGCGGCCACACCTCCAGCTCGGACCGGGGATCCACCAGCATGGTGCCGCCCTTGTGCGTGACCTTCCCGAGGGTCGGGTCCTTGTACGACCAGTCGCCCGAGTCGGTCAAGTCATCGGTGTACGACAGGGGTTGGGAGCTCGCCGGTGTCGTCGATCTCCCGGACGACGAGGACGCGGAGGACGAGCCGTGGGTCTTCGGGCCGCCCTCCGTCGCCGATCCTCCCGAGGTGGTGGTGAGCACGACGGCGAGCAGCACTGCCACCGCGGCACTCCCGGCCGCGAACCACCACAGCCGTAACTGCTTGGCGCTCAAGCCGGAGCCCGCGCCGCCGCTCCCGTGTCCGGGCCGTGGCGTACCCGTCTCCGTACGCGCGCCGTCCGCCGCCTCCGCCGCTCCCGCGAGCCGGGTGACGAGCTGGGCGGCGGTGGGACGTTCCGCCGGGTCCTTGCTCAGACAGTCGGCGACGATCGAGCGGACCGGCTCCGGCACCGCCGTGAGATCCGCGTCGCGCTCGCAGACGGCGACGAGTGCTTCGTAGGCGTTCTCCCCGCCGAAGGGGTGCCGTCCCGTGGCGGCGAAGTAGAGCGTGCCGCCGAGGGAGAACACATCGGAGGCGGCGGTGACCCTGAGCGACTTGAACTGCTCGGGCGACATGTACGCGGGCGAGCCGAGCACACCGCCCGGGGTGGTGAGCGCCGACTCAAGCAGCTTGTCGTCGCGGGCGATACCGAAGTCGATGATCCGCGGTCCGTCCGGGGAGAGCAGGATGTTGGACGGTTTGATGTCCCGGTGCACCACGCCCACCCGGTGCACCTGTGCCAAGGCGTGCGCGACGGCCAACGCCAGGGACTGCAGCCGCCCCGAGGACAGCGGGCCGTTGGCGACCACGTGCTGGTGGATCGTGGGCCCCGGGACGAACTCGCTCACGATGTACGGGTGTCGCCCGGAAAGGTCCGCGTCGAGGACCCGCGCCGTGGCCAGCTCACCGACCCGGCTCGCCGCGCCGAACTCCCGGCGTACGCGGGCGAGCGCGACCTCGTCGTACTCCTTGCCCGGCAGCAGAAGCTTCACCACCACCTGCTGCCCCGCCCGGTCCCGGGCGAGCCACACCACGCCCTGCCCGCCGCGGCCCAGTTCGCGCTCGCAGACGTACCCGCCCACCGACATCTGCATCCGCGGATCCATGCCCCCGCCCCCAGCCCCGCCCCCGGTACATGGCCACCCGCCAGCGTATCGGCTCCCCGCGCCGCGGCAGCCCTCTTGGCGAGGTCCCTGCGACCGGGAGCCACGACGGCAACCTCACCTGTTGTCTCCAACACCCCCTGCAACGCACGCGGTTACCCGGAGCGCCCATGGACGTCTTCCTCGGCGATCGTCCTTCCCTCCGCACCCTCACGGACGCGGCCGAATCAAACCGGGTCACCGAAGCCGTCACAACCTCTCTCCGCGATCATCACCCCGTCCACATCAAGGAAGTGCGACGGTGACGGTCTGAGACAGGGAGCGCACAGGTGAAGGAGCTCCTCCCGGTCGTGGAGGCCGTATCGAAACCTTCTTGCCCCCTCGCAGACGCAGGCACAAGGGCAACATCCCCTGCCTGGCAGCTACTTCTCACCGGACATCAATGACCACCGAAAGCCACCTTGCTTCCCCCCACACTCGAAAGGCGCCCGACGTGAGTGTTCCTGCCCTTTGTGGAATTCCCGTGCGTCATCTCGCGACGGCCCTGACCGCCTCCGTGTCCGCGCTGGCGCTCACCGCGTGCGGCGTCATCGACGGAGTCGGCGGAGGCGACAGCTCCGCGTCTCCGAAGAAGGGCAACGACATCACGGTGGGACTGCTCCTGCCCGACAAGGACACCGCACGCTTCGAGGCCTTCGACCACCCTGTCATCAAGAAGGAGGTCGCCGCCCTCACCGACGGCAAGGGCAAGGTCGTCTACGCCAACGCCGAGGCGAGTCAGGACAAGCAGAGCCGGCAGTTCCAGCAGATGGTGGCCCAGAAGGTCGACGTGATCCTGGTGGACGCGCTGGACGCCAAGGCGATCGCGCCGGACGTGCAGAAGGCGAAGGACGCCGGCATCCCCGTCATCGCCTACGACCGGCTCGCGCAGGGTCCGATCGCCGCGTACGTCTCGCACGACAACGAACTCGTCGGCGAGATCCAGGCTCGCGCCATCATCGCGGCGCTCGGCAGCAAGGCGGAATCCAGCAAGATCGTCATGATGAACGGCGACCCCTCGGACACGAACTACGCGAAGTTCAAGGACGGTGCCCTCGGCGAACTTGAGCACAGGGTCGTGATAGCCAAGGAGTACGACACCGCCAAATGGTCACCGGCGGTTGCCAAGGCGAACATGAAGAAGGCGATCAAGGCCATCGGCCTCGACAACATCGCCGCGGTCTACGCGGCCAACGACGGCCTGGCGGGCGCTGTCATCGAGGCGCTGAAGGATGCGGGTGCCACCAAGATCCCGCCGGTGACCGGCCAGGACGCGAACCTGGACGCGGTGCAGCGGCTCGTCTCGGGTGAGCAGTACATGACCGCGTACAAGCCGTTCCAGGAAGAGGCCACCCGCGCCGCGGAGATGGCGGTGTACAAGGTCCAGGGCCGCGACATCCAGTTCGACGCGCTGACCCGCGACACGGTCGACAGCCCCACCGAGAAGAAGATCCCCACGATGCTGGTGCCGGTGGTCTCGCTCACGAAGGACAACATCAAGGACACGGTGATCGCGGACGGCATCTACTCCGTCAAGGACATCTGCACCCCGCAGTACGCGGCGGCCTGCGCCGCGATCGGCCTGAAGTAGCAGCCACACTCCGGAAGGTGCCGGGCGCCTGATCGAGGCTCGTCGGTCGGACGCCCGGGCTGTCCCGGCTGACGATCACTTCTTGACGACGGACTCCACCCAGCTGATGAAGTTCGTCGTCGAGTCACCGGTGCGCTCGGCCATGGTGTGTGCTTCGGCCCACACGGTGGCGAAGTCGACGTCACGGATGCCGTAGTTCTGCAGGGCCAGCAGGATGTTGATCTCGGTCGTGTTGGCCGTGTCCCCCTGCATGATGCCGGTGCGGATGCGCCAGTGCCGCGCCACCTGCGACTGCCGGTAGCCGCCGAAGGCGGGCGAGAGGAAGTACAGCGGGTTGTACGCGTCGCCCCGCCACGCCATGTCCTTGCCGACGCTGTCCTTCTTGGCGAAGTCGCTGTCGTACGCCGAGGAGCCGTAGTCGGTGTTCCAGTCGGAGTACGTGGCGTACGTCGTCTCGTTCGCCTTGATGACGTCACGGGTGAGCGGCGCGAAGTGCGAGGGGGTGTTGAGCCCCATCGCGAAGACGCTGTTCTCGCCCTGGCCGCGGGAGTATCCGTCGAACGCGCCGACCGGCTTGTTCGCGGTCTTCTGGCTGTTCACGAAGCCTTCGAGACCGGACACCGTGGCGGTGTTGGTCGTGGCGTCGTAGGTGACCCAGGTGCTGCTGGTGTTGAGGTAGGCGATGTAGTCCGCGACCGTCTCGTACGTGGTCGAGGTCCCCGTCTGGCCCGATCCGGGCGGACCGCCCTGGGTGGTGATGGTGTACGGGAAGGTGTTGTCGGACAGGAAGTGGTTCAGCGAGGTGGTGATCACCTCGATCAGGTAGTCGTAGTAACTGCCGGACAGGTAAGTGCCGTTGCCGGACTCGGTCAGTTCCAGGCGCCTGCCGTGCTCGTCGCGCAGACCCAGGCGGTTGAGGTACTTGGGCCAGGCCTTCGCGAGGTCCGCCGAGTAGGCGCTGGTCCACGTGCCGGACGCGCGCGTGCCGGTGGAGGCGAACTGGCCCATGTTCCACTCGTAGGACAGGTTGGCCTCGGCGAGGTCGGTGATCGGACACCAGGCCATGACGCCGGCGACCGCGTCGCTGAGAGGCCGGCCCTGTGCGTCCTCCATCGCCGCGCCGATCGTGCGCAGGTACGGGAAGTACAGGGGACTGTCACCGGACGTGCCCGCCACGGTGTCCTGGGCGCCGCCGCCGCTCATGCCGAACAGGACGATGTCGTCCGTGCTGCCGGGCAGGACGCTCCGGTTGTACCGGAGGAAGCGGACCGCGGCCTTGAGGTCGGTCACGCCCCAGGGGGCCGCGTCGGAGCGGGTACTGGTCGAGCTGTCCCGGCCGCGCAGACCCGGCCACACGTAGACGAGCCCGGCTTCCAGGTACGCCGACACGCTGGTGTAGCTGTAGGACGTGGCCGGCGCCTGCTGGGCGTAGCCGGGGGTGTTGACCGGGATCACGATCGGCGCCGTGCGTCCCGAGTACGCGCCGACGGTGCCCTTCGGGTTGGCCTTCGCGGTGTACGTGGTCCCGTCGCTGTTCACGGTGGCCGTCAGATAGGCGCCCGGCACATAGATCGACAGGTTCTCGTAGTCCGTCGCGGCAGGGTTCCCGACGTACACCTTCCCGATCTGGTAGTACACGTCGTTGGTCGAGTCGTACGACCAGGCGGTGGAGTCGAACTCCAGCGAGTACGCCGAGGACGTGCTCGACGCGCTGCTCGACGCCGAGGTGGCGGCGAAAGCCGTGCCTGCCGTGCCCTCGGCGACTCCGAACGCGGCAAGGGCTGCGACGCCCGTGGCGCTCCGGATCACAGTTCTGCGGTTCATGTCCACCCGTAGACCTCCATGTGCAGCTGGTTACGTGGTCACAGCCGACCTGGGCACCACCCCCGGCGACACCGCGGGCAGGTCGGGCTGTGCGGCTCATACGAGTCCCAGACTGTAGGGCGGGAGTGTGAGCTGGACACGGAAATTGTTAACAATTTTGATGATAATTTTGTTAGAAGATTGACTCGCGGATTGGCACCCGAGACGGGCGACGGACAGGGCAGCCAAATGAGCTCACCGGAACTTGCGATGCCCAGCGACCACCGGGAAGTCCGGTACCCGCACCGCCGTCACGGCCGGCCCTTCAACTGATGCGAGTGCCCGCGCCGCTGACCCGGACGCGTGCGTCTCCCGCGCGCAGCGTCACCGTGAGTTCGCCGGGGCGGCCCAGGTCCTCGCCCTGGTGCAGGGTGAGGACGGCGTCCTCGGGGACCAGGCCGAGTTCACGTGCGTACGCACCGAACGCGACCGCCGCGGCGCCGGTCGCCGGATCCTCGACGACACCGCCGACGGGAAAGGGGTCACGGACGTGGAAGACGGTGGCCGACTCCCGCCACACCAACTGGACCGTGGTCAGGTCCAGTTGGTGCATCAGGGCTTCGAGGCGCGCGAAGTCGTACGCGAGATCCGCGAGGCGGGCACGCGTCGCCGCCGCGAGAACGAGATGGCGGGCACCGGCGAAGGCGATACGGGGCGGGAAGGCCCGGTCGAGATCGGCGGCCGGCCAGTCCAGTGCGGCGAGCGCCTCCACCAGGTCGGCGTCGGTGATCTCCTCGACGTGCGGCTCGACGCTCGTGAGCGTGGCCCGGAGCGTCCCGTTCTCCTCGACCACCTCCACCGGCACGGTGCCCGCGCGCGTCGCGAACACCAACTCCCCCGCACCGATCCGCTCGGCGAGCGCGACGGCGGTCGCGACAGTGGCGTGCCCGCAGAACGGCACCTCGGCCTTGGGACTGAAGTAGCGGATGCTGTACGCCCGCCCCTCCTGACCGCCGAGGCCCTCCGGAGGCGCGGTCAGGAACGCGGACTCCGAGTATCCGAGGTCTGCCGCGATGGCCAGCATGTCGCTGTCGTCCAGGGCGGTGGCGTCCAGAACGACACCGGCCGGGTTTCCGCCGTCGGGGTCGCTGGAGAAGGCGGTGTATCGCAACACCTCGGGCCGCGGCGCGTTGGTCGTCATGCCGGTGGCAACACGGGGAAGGCTCGCCGCCATTCCCGGACCAAAGTCATAGGGGCACCCTCCCCCGTGCCCCACCTCCTCCACTCCGCACTCACCCTCGGCCTCGTCCTCGTGGTCTCCGGCGCCGCCTGCGGAGGGATCAACACCCCACAAGCACAAAGACTCTGCCGGATCTCGCACCGAGTACTGACACTGCGGCATGCCTCCGCATCCTGAGCAGCCCTCCGGCGGAACGGAAGTGAGGGAAACCCTGAGCGGACGCCACGGCTCGGATAGCCTCGTCAATCCTCGGGCCGAACTGACGTACGGCGCACATCACTTCGGGGGATCCGTGTCAGAACAGCGGCCACTGCCACCGGACCTGGCGACGAACGAGGCCGCCGCACTGCGGCAGACCGGTGCCGCACCCCTGCGCCTGGGCGACCCGGATCGCATCGGTCCCTATGCGCCGCTGGCCCTGCTCGGCAGCGGCGGTATGGGGCGGGTCTACCTCGCACGTCCCGAGGACGGCAGTCCCGGTCTGGCCGCGGTGAAGGTGATCAGGCCGGAGTACGCGGACGATCCCGGTTTCCGGCGCCGGTTCGAGCGTGAGGCGTCGGTGCACGAACGCGTCAGCACGTCGCACACACCGAGACTCTGCGGCACGGGCTTCCAGGACGAGTTGCTGTGGATGGCCACCGAGTACCTCCCGGCGCTCGATCTGGCGCACGCCGTACGTGAGCACGGAGCCCTGGAGACGGCCGCCGTCTGGCGTCTGGTCGCGGAACTGGGGCAGGCGCTGGCCGACCTCGCCGCCACCGGGATCGTGCACCGGGATCTGAAGCCGTCCAACGTGCTGTTGTCCGTCGGGGGCGCGCACGTGATCGACTTCGGCATCTCGAAGGCCATGGACGCCAGCACGATCACCGGCACCGGTGTACGGGTGGGAACTCCGGCCTACATGTCGCCGGAACACTTGAGGACCGGCAGATCCGACACGGCGTCGGACGTGTTCTCACTCGCCGGGACGCTCGTGTACGCGGCGACGGGGCGTGCCCCCTTCGGCGACGGTACGGGGGTCGACGTGATGCACCGGGTGGCGTTCGAGGAGCCGGACCCCGAGCTGATCGCCGAGATCTCGGCGGCGGACGCGGCGCTCGGCTCGCTGCTGACCGCCTGCCTGGCCAAGGATCCCGAACAGCGCCCCACAGGGCTGGACTTGATCGACACGGCCGGCGAACGAGCCGGAGCGACCGTGTGGCCCGAACCGCTGGCCGGCCAACTACTGGCCCGGCAGCGGGCGTACGAGGTGCTGTACCGCCTCCCCGTCTCGTCGCAAGCCCGATTACGGTCTCCGGACGAACGGCCGATGGCGATGCCGTCGGCACCGGCCGGGCAGGACGGCCGACCTGGTCCGCCCGTTCCCGAACCACCGGTGGTGGCCGCCGACGCCGCCTCCGACACACCGTCGGCACGCTCCCAGGAGAGCAAAGTCCGCACCTGGGCACGGAAGAAGGCAGTGCGGGCCGTCGCCGCGGGCATCGCCGTCTGCGCGGTGGCCACAGGGATCTTCATGCTCAGTCGCCACGACGCCCCGCCCACTTCCTCCCCGGGGTCCGCCACGACGACCGGCCGCACCGTGCCCGGCGGCACCGCCTTGTCACCGATACCCGGGGCCTCGGACGCGAGGACTTCCTCCGGCAAAAGCGTCGACGGCCCCGCGAACCCCGACGGCGCGGCCACCCGCCCCGGGGACTCCGGCTCCGCCGCACCGGCGGTGCACGGCACTGCCTCCGCTCCCGGTGCCGATCCCAGCGCCTCGGCCGACGCGACTCCCTCCTCGTCCCCGAGCAGCCCGCCCACCACCGAGCCCGCGACCCCGGCCTGGATCTCGGACTGCACGTACTACCGCGGCAACGGACGCACGCGCCTGGGAGACAGCGGCAAGCGTGTGCTGCAGGTGCAGTGCATGCTGACGAAACGCGGATACGGCGTCGGGAGCACAGGCGTGGACGGCGACTTCGGTGCCGGAACCGAGTCGGCGGTGCGGAGCTTCCAGAGCGACAAGCTGCTGGACGCCGACGGCATCGTCGGCCACGAGACCTGGCTCGCCCTGCGCAGCACCGAGTGACACACCTGTCTCACTCGCGACCACCGCGGCGTGCACCACGTCGAACGGAACATGAGGCAACTTCTACCGACCACGCTCCGACCGGCGGCGGCGCTGCTGTCGGTGTCGTACGTGGCCCAGCAGGTGAAGTGGCGGCGGAGGAACGGGCGAGGCCGGCGGAGTGGCTGAACGCGGCCGGTTCGAGCTCGACAGGCACAGTCGCCTCGGCCCGGACCTGACAGCCCGGTCGGCGACGGTGCCCGGCCCACGCACCCGCGAGGACGAGACCGCCGCGGCTCCGGCCCGCCGAAGGTCCGTCGGGCGGAAAACCCTGTCGGTATGAGCGAACGAGGAATGCCGGAGCCGGCCCTGCTGCTGACGGCGCCGGCGAATGCCCCTCGACACGGGTATGCCATCGCCAAGGAGGTCGAGAGCATCACCGACGGCGGCTCCCAGGTGGTCCACGGACAGCGTCCGCGACGCGAGCCGCGCCTCGCCCTCGCCCCTCGGCACCCTTGTCCCAGCGACCCGATCCCGCCTAGCCTGATTTTGTGCCGCAAATAAACAAACCCCGAACGCACAACGCCGTGCCGGGCACCCCCACCGACCTCACCCGACTCCGCACCGTCCTCACCGCCTTCTTCGCCCTCGACGGCTTCGTCTTCGCCGGCTGGGTCGTCCGCATCCCCGCCATCAAGGAACAGACCGGCGCCTCCGCCGGCACCCTCGGACTCGCCCTCCTCGGCGTCTCCGCCGGCGCCGTCATCACCATGATGCTCACCGGCCGCCTCTGCCACCGCTACGGCAACCACCAAGTCACCGTCGTCTGCGCCGTGTTGCTGTCCCTGAGCGTCTCACTCCCCCCGCTCACCCACTCCGCACTCACCCTCGGCCTCGTCCTGCTGGTCTTCGGCGCCGCCTACGGAGGGATCAACGTCGCGTTCAACAGCGCGGCGGTCGACCTGGTCAGGGCCATGCGGCGGCCCATCATGCCCAGCTTCCACGCCGCGTTCAGCCTCGGTGGCATGGTCGGCGCCGGACTCGGCGGACTGGTCGCCGGCTCCCTCACCCCCACGGAGCATCTGTTCGGCCTCACCGTGATCGGCCTGCTCGTCACCGCCCTGGTCGGCCGCAGCCTGCTGCGCCTGAAGCCCCCGGCACTCCCCGAGGACACGCCGAAGGAGGAAGCCGCGCCGCGCCGCCTGGACAGGCGCACCCGTGGTCTCGTCATCACCTTCGGCCTGATCGCCCTGTGCACGGCCTTCGGCGAAGGAGCCCTCGCCGACTGGAGCGCCCTGCACCTGGAACAGGACCTCGACGCCACCGCCGGCGCCGCCGCCATCGGCTACTCCTGCTTCGCGCTCGCCATGACCGCCGGCCGGCTCACCGGCACCCGGCTCCTCGAACGCCTCGGCCGGACCCGCACCCTGGTGTCCGGCGGCACGACCGCCGCCGCCGGCATGCTGCTCGGCGCGCTCGCGCCCACCCTGTGGGCAGCCGTCCTCGGTTTCGTGATCACCGGGCTCGGCCTCGCCAACCTCTTCCCCGTCGCCGTCGAACGCGCCGGCACCCTCGCCGGCCCCGACGGAGTCGCCATCGCCTCCACCCTCGGCTACGGCGGCATGCTCCTGGGCCCGCCCGCCATCGGTTTCATGGCGGACTGGTACTCCCTCCCCGCCGCCCTCACCAGCGTGGCCGTCCTGGCCGCCACCGCGGCCCTCATCGGATTCTTCACACGACACGCGGCAGAGCGTTGATTCCGGTTCACCAAGGGCGGCAAACAAGCCAACGGGCGGCCGAACAAAGGCGGTTGGGACCGTCGAGGCGCATGAGCCGGGCCGTGGAGGAATAACGTGGGCTTCCACGACCGGTGTTCGACGGTGTCGTGATTCTCACCACGCACGCACAGGAGCGTCCATGACTGATGAGGCAGAGAACTCCGAGCAGGATGCGCTCGCCAGGTTCGACACGACGGTGCCGCAGTCGGCCCGGATCTGGAACTACTGGCTGGGCGGGAAGGACAACTACGAAGTGGACCGCGTGGCCGGTGACGCGTTCCGCGAGATCTTCCCCGGTATCGAGACCGGAGCCCGCGCCGCCCGCTACTTCCTCGCCCGCGCCGTCCGTCACCTGGCCGCCGAGGAAGGCATCCGGCAGTTCCTGGACATAGGCACCGGCCTGCCCAGCGTGGACAACACCCACGAGATCGCCCAGCGGGTGGTCCCCGAGTGCCGCATCGTCTACGTCGACAACGACCCGTTGGTGCTGGCACACGCCCGCGCGCTGCTCACCAGCGCCCCGGAGGGGGTCACCAACTACGTCGACGCCGACCTGCGCGACCCGGCCACCATCGTCCGCGAGGCGGGCAAGACGCTGGACTTCGACAAGCCCGTCGCCCTCATGCTGATGGGCATCCTGGGCCACATCGAGGACTACGACGAGGCCCGTTCGATCGTGCGGCGGCTGGTGGACGCCCTGCCCTCCGGCAGCTACCTCGTGCAGTACGACAGCACCGACACGAGTGAGGCCTACGTCGACGCCATCCGGCAGTACAACGAGGGCGGTTCGATCCCGTACATCCTCCGCAGCCCCGAGCAGATCGCGGGCTTCTTCGAAGGGCTGGAACTGCTCGAACCGGGAGTGGCGTCGTGCTCGCGCTGGCGTCCCGACGACAGCGCCTGGGGCCTGCCCGCGGAGGTACACCAGTACGGCGGGGTCGCTCTCAAGCGCTGACTCAAGAGCCGACGCAAGCGCTGAGACCGGCACCGGCCGGCCGCCCGTCGGCCCACTCCCTCCCCGATCAGGTCTCCTGAAGGATGCGATGCAGGATCGTCGGAGTCTCGTCCGGCGATTCCGCTTCCACCACCAGACGGTTCATGACATCCCAGTAGTGCTCGATCTCGTGCGGCCTGTCGGGGTAGAGGGCGGTGACGCGCTGTTCGAGGTAGATCATGTCGGGCAGCCGGCCGCCGGGCAGCCGCAGGATGGTGACCGGTCCGGCCTCCGCCGCGTGCCCTCCGGCGAGGAACGGCATGACCTGGACGGTGACCTGCGGGAGCCGACAGATCTCGATGAGATGCCTCAACTGGGCGCGCATCGTACTGATGCCGCCCACCGGGCGACGCAGGGCCGCCTCGTCGATCACTGCCCAGAGCTGTGCCGCCGGCCGCCGGCGCAGAATCCGCTGCCGTGTCATCCGTAGCTTGACCCGCCGGTCGAGTTCCGCCCCGCCGGCGCCCGAGTGGGCGAGCCTGAGGGAGGCGCGCGCGTAGTCGGGGGTCTGCAGCAGGTGGGGAACGCGTTGGACCTCGAAGCAGCGGACCAGGCTCGCCGCCTGTTCGGCCCCGAGGTAGGCCCGCGTCCACGTGGGCACCACGTCGTTGAAGTGCTGCCACCAGGCTGGGGAGTTGGCCTCCTCGGCGAGGACCAGCAGGGTGGCGCGCTCGGCCTCGTCCGTGACGCCGTAGAGCGTGAGCAGGTCGGCCACATCACGCGGTTTGAACCGGTGGCGGCCCGCCTCCAGTCGGCTGATCTTGGAGCGGGAGGCGCGGATGGCCTCACCGGCGGCCTGGCGGGAGATGTGCCGCTCTTCCCGGAGTTCACGCAGCCGTGCGCCCAGCACCAGCCGCGGCACCACGGGGCCGGCCGACAGCCCGTCCAACGGCGTGGTTAAGACCTCATCGGTACCCATGCGCAATCTCCTTGCGGTGAACGGCCCTTGCACGCCCGTGACGTGCCCGCCCACGAACGCTGAAGCCAGCCATCCTAGAGGGCTGCCGGGCACGCGATCTTCGAGTTGCGGGAATGATCTGTACCTTTACGGCCAGGCCGACACGTAGGTGTTTCCTATACGATTTCGCGCGCAGCCGTGCCAGGAGAGAGGCGTGGGAGCGAGCCCCCTGAGCCGCAAACTCCCTAAACAATGCACCTGTTCGTGCCGCAGGTCTTGACGGGCGTACGTTCCTCCCCCACGATCGCCGCATCGTTTTCCTATCTGATTCCTATCTGAATCCGCAGGGGTGGGTCATGCGCTTCCCAACCAGATCTGTCCTGCCCGGAGTTGTCGCGGCCGTGTTGCTGGCCTCGGGAACAGCGGCGTGCACCTACAAGAACTCGGGCGCCCAGTCCGGCAGTCAGGCCGCACCGGCCGCCCGGACCGGCGCCGGCGCCGACCTCGTCGACGGCTCCAAGACCAAGGTCGCCCTCGTGCCCGGCGGCGCCCACCCGTACTTCCAGCCCTGGAAGACCGCGGGCGCCGCCGCGAAGAAGACGTACGGCCTCGGAGCCGTCGCCTTCGACGAGACGGCGGAGTGGGACCAGCAGAAGCAGAACAACCTGCTGTCCACGCTCGCGGCGCGCGGCTACAACGCCTTCGGGGTGTTCGGCGTCTCCCCCACCGACATCAACTCGACCTTCGCGGACCTCAAGTCGCAGGGTTTCCCGGTGGCTTCGCTGGGTTCGTGTCCCGCGGGCACCAAGGACGAGGCCGACTTCTGTCTCTCCACGGACGTCCAACTCGCCGCCTACAAAGCCGCGAAGGCGGCGATCGCGGCCATGGGCGGCAAGGGCACTCTGGTCCACCTCACCGGCAACAACGTTGACGCCAATACCCAGTTGAGGATCAAGGGCGTCACCCAGGCCGTGAAGGAGTCGGGCGGCAAGGTCAAGCTCCTGCAGACCATCACCGACATCGACACGGACCTGCAGACCGCGCAGAAGGCCGTGTCCGACCTGATGGCGGCAAAGGGCAGTCAGATCACGGGCATTGTCGCCACCGCGTACAACCCGGCCGTCGCCGCGGCCGACGTCGTCAAGTCGTCCGGTTCGAAGGCGAAGGTCATCGCCATCGACGACGACGCCAAGATCCTCAGCGGCATCAAGCAGGGGACGGTCACCGCCACCGTCGTACAGAACCCCGTCGGCCAGGCCGAGATCGGGGTCTGGGCGCTGGCGCTGCTCCAGACGAAACAGTGCACGGTGCGCTCTCCCGGGGTGGAGGTGGACTCGGGTTCGTTCGTCGTCACCAAGGCGAACGTCGCCGGCTACGACAAGGCGCGGCAGGCGAAGACCACCGAACTGAAGAAGCAGTTCGCCGACAAGATCCTCTCCTGCGGCTGACGGCCGACCACCACTGACGGCCAACTCCCCCGACAGAAACCGGAATTGCTGAATGAGCAGCAGCATCATCACGGCCGCGACCGCCAGGCTGGCCGACATCGCCGTCGAGCAGGACCGTACCGACGCGGTGCAGACCTTCGTGAAACAGGAGACGGTCCTGGTCGACCTGGAGACGGCGGACGGCGTCACGGGAACCGGCTACTCCTACACGATCGGTACCGGCGGCACCTCCGTACTGGCCCTGCTGCGCGACCACTTGCTGCCCGCGCTCGTCGGACAGGACACCCGCAACGTCGAGGCGCTGTGGCAGCGGCTGTTCGCGCTGACCCGGTCCACCACCACCGGAGCCATCACCTCGCTCGCCCTCGCCGCCGTCGACACCGCCCTGTGGGACGTGCGCTGCAAACGGGCGGGCGAGCCGCTGTGGCGGCTGGCCGGCGGCCACCGCCAGGAGGTGCCGGTCTACGACACCGAGGGCGGCTGGCTCCATCTGAGCGCCGAGGAACTGGTCAAAAGTGCCCTGCGCGCACAGGAATTGGGGTGGGCGGGCGTCAAGATCAAGGTGGGCCGGCCGCATCCCTCCGAGGACGCCGAACGCCTGCGCGCGGTCCGCGAGGCCGTCGGCCCCTCGCTGCACATCATGACCGACGCCAACCAGTCCCAGACGGCGTCCTCCGTCCTGCGGCTCGCGGCGGCGCTGGAGCCGTACGACCCGTACTGGCTGGAGGAGCCGCTGCCCGCCGACGACATCAGCGGTCACGTCCGTCTCGCGGCGGCGACCCGCATCCCCGTCGCCGTCGGCGAGTCCATGTACTCGCTCATGCAGTTCCGCAGCTATCTGGAGGCCGGCGCCGCCTCCGTCGTCCAGGTCGACGCCGCCCGGATCGGTGGCATCACCCCGTGGCTGAAGGTCGCGCACCTGGCGGAGAGCCACAACGTCATGGTCTGCCCGCACTTCCTGATGGAACTGCACGTCAGCCTCGCCGCCGCGGTCCCCAACGGCCAATACGTCGAGTACATCCCGCAGTTGAGGGCCGTGACCCGCACCGAACTGACCATCCGCGACGGCAGGGCCGTAGCCCCCGACGTGCCGGGCATCGGCATCGACTGGGACGCCGACGCGCTGGACGACCGGAGGGTGGCATGACGACCTCGATCAGCCCACCGGACACCGTCCCGGAGGAGAAGGCGGCCCCTCACCACATGCCGTTCTGGGTCAACCAGCGGCTCGGCCTCCTGGTCCTCGTCATCGCGCTCAGCGTCCTGTTCGGCGTGCTCCGACCGGCCTTCCTGGACCAGCAGTTGGTGCTCTTCCCACTCCTCCGCGACGTCGCCACACTCACCGTGGTCGCGCTCGCGCAGATGGTCGCCCTGTCCGTGGGCCACATGAACCTCGCGGTCGGCCGCATGGCCGCCTTCGGCGCCATGTTCGCGGGCCTCGGCTACGACCGCCTAGGCGTCCCGATGCAGGTGGGGCTGCTGATGTGCCTGGCCGCCGGGGCGGCGATCGGCGCGGTCACCGGCTGGCTCATCGCCCGTACCGGAGTGAGCTCCTTCGTCGTCACCCTGGCCATGGACTTCGCCCTGCTCGGCCTGGTGTCCCTCCTCTACTCGTCCCTCACCGACGACGCCGCCTTCACCACCCACCCGTCCGGCATCGACCAACTGCGCTCCTACTCCCTCGCCGACATCTGCGCGGGCCCCATCTGCGGCTCCCCGGCCGTCCCGCAGATAGCCCAGTTCACCGTCCTCGCCATGCTGGGCCTCGGTTTCCTCTACGGCTGTACGCGCATCGGCAGGGAACTGCTGCTCACCGGCGCCAATCCGGCCGCCGCGGAGCTGTCCGGCATTCCCACCGGGCGCCGTGTCCTGCTCGCGCACACGCTGTCGGGGCTGCTCGCGGCGCTCGCCGGGTTCATGGCGGCGGCCGGCACGGGTACGTTCCGCGCCTCCATCGGCGACGACTTCATGCTCCCCTCCTTCCTGGGCGCGGTGCTCGGCGGCACCCTGCTCACCGGCGGGGTGGTTTCGGTGCTGGGCACACTGCTCGGCACCGCCCTGGTCGGCGTCATCCGCAAGGGCCTCGACCTGCTCGGCGTCGGCCTGGAAAGCCTGAACATCTACCTCGGCTGTGTCCTTCTGCTGGCCCTGTCGGCCGACCGGATCCGCACCGTGGTGTCCTATCGCAAGGTGGTGCGCTCGACATGAACCGCATGAACACGGCTCCAGGTCAGGGGAGTTGGGCCAACACGTCGCTGCGCCGGTTCTCCCGTTCCACAGCGGCGATGCTGCTGTGCGTGGTCGTGGTGGGCTATGTGGCGCTGGGTATCGCCTCGTCGGGCTCGTTCTTCGAGGGCCCTTCGGTGCGGGTCTTCCTCCAGTACCTGGCCACTCCCATCCTCATCGGCCTGGCCCAGATGGTGGCGCTGTGCGTGGGCCAACTCAACCTGGCCGTAGGCGCCTTGGGCGGCTTCACCGCCTGTCTCGTGGGCGTCCTCATGGCCGACCACGGAATGCCCGCCGGAGTCGCCGTGATCGTGGGCCTGTTGACGGCGACGGCCATCGGGCTGGCGACCGGTGTCGCCATCGTGGGCACCCAGATCAACGGGTTCATCGTGACCCTCGCGACGATGACGATCCTCCTGGGCGCTCAGTACCGGCTCACCGGCACCCGTACCGTCGACGGCTACTCGCGCACGCTGCGCGACTTCGGCACGTCGGCGCCCCTGAACATCCCCCTCGTCTTCGTCACCGCGCTCGTCGCGGCGGCGCTGCTGGCCGCCTTCATGTACCGCACGGTCGCGGGCCGACGGCTCCTCGCCGCCGGCGGCAACCCCCTCGCCGCCCGGCTGTCCGGTATCTCCACCGACCGGCAGATCGTGGCCGCGCACACCCTGTCCGGGCTGCTGATCGGCGTGGCCGCCGTGACCGCCACGGCCTCACTGCCCGGCGTCAACCGCAGCGTCGGCGGCGACTGGCTGCTGCCGAGCTTCGCCGCGCCGATCATCGGGGGCGTGGCCCTCACCGGCGGTTCAATCGCCGTACTGGGTACGGTTCTTGCGGCCTTCGTGACGCGGCTGATCGACGCCGCGCGAGCCCAGTTCTCCCTGGACCCGAGCTGGGTGAACCTCCTCATCGGCCTGGTCGTGCTGGGTACGGTCGCCGGTGGCCGACTGCACCAGACGCGCCTGGAGAAGTCCGCGACGACCGACGGCGCCGTCCTGCCGCAGACCGGAGGTGCCCAGTGAGCGGCACGGTTCTTCTCGCATGCGAGGACCTGGTCAAGGTCTTCCCCGGTGTCCGGGCGCTGGACGGCGTGGGGCTGCGGCTGACCGCCGGCAGCGTGCACGCGCTCCTCGGCGAGAACGGCGCCGGCAAGTCGACCCTCATCAAGGTCCTGACCGGGGTGCACTCCCCCGACGGCGGGCGGCTCATCTGGAACGGCCAACAGGTCCATCTGCGCTCGCCGTTGGAGGCGACCCGCACCGGCATCGGCGTGGTCCACCAGGAACGCAACCTGATCCCGGGTTTCTCGGTGGCGGAGAACATCACCCTGCAGAACCCGCCCTCCCACCGCGGCCTGGTCGACCGCGAGGCCATGACCGCACCGGCCCTGGCGTGCCTCGCGGAACTCGGCGTCGACCTCGACCCGCAGCGCCCGGTGCGCGAACTGTCCGTCGCACAGCAGCAGTTGGTGGAGATAGCCAAGGCCCTCTACACCGAGAGCCGAGTGCTGCTGCTGGACGAACCGACCGCCTCCCTCTCCCCGCAGGAGACGGAGCGCCTCTTCGAGGTGATCCGGCGACTGGCCGACCGAGGCGCCTGTGTCGTCTTCGTCAGCCACAAGCTGGAAGAGGTCTTCGCGGTCTGCGACACGGTCACCGTGCTGCGCGACGGCAAGTCGGTCCTGGAGTCCTCGCCCCTGGCCGACCACACCCACGACGACATCGTGGGCCTGATGGTGGGCCGCGCCCACGCGGCGACGGAGATGCGCCCCCGCACGGTCGACCGCACCACCACCCCAACTCTCGTACTGGACAAGGTCTCCACGGCCGGCGGACACCGCGACATCAGCCTGGAGGTCCGGCCCGGCGAGATCGTCGGCCTGTACGGACTGGTCGGCGCCGGACGCAGCGAACTGATCAAGGCGGTGCTCGGCCTGGACCGCATCACCGGCGGCGAGGTCCGCGTGCACGGCAGCCCGGTCCGCATCACCTCGCCCCGCCAGGCCCTGCACGAGTACGGCATCGGGTACGTCACCGAGAACCGCAAGGAGGAGGGCGTCTTCCTGGAGCAGCCCATCGTCCGCAACATCACGGTGACGGTGTGGAAGAGGCTCGCCAAGGCGCTCGGGTTCGTCTCGGCGCGCGAGGAGCGGGACGTGGCGCAGGATCTCGTCGACCGGCTCGGCATCCGTGTCTCGGGGCTCGGGCAGAACGCCGGTGAACTCTCGGGCGGGAACCAGCAGAAGGTCAGCCTCGCCAAGTGGCTTGCCGCGGACACCCGGTTGCTCGTCATCGACGAGCCGACGGTGGGTGTCGACGTCCGCACCAAGCGCGCCTTCCACGAACTGATCTGGGACCTGGCCCGCGACGGCCTGCCCATCCTCCTCATCAGCAGCGACCTCGCGGAGATGGTCACCCTCGCCGACCGCATCGTCGTCATGACGGACCACCGCATCCGCGGCGAGGTCGACAACGACCGCGACTACGACCGCATGAGCGGCCGGGTGATCCGCCTGATCCACGACCGTGACACGGTGCGCTCGTGAAGCGCGTGGCCCAGGTCATCGCCGTACGCCCGGAAAAGCTGGACGAATACCGGGAGTTGCACCGCGCCGTGCCTCAGCCGGTGCTCGACCGCATCCGGCGCAGTCACATCTCCAACTACTCGATCCATCTGCTGGGCGACCGCCTGTTCAGCTATTTCGAGTACCACGGCGACGATCTCGCGGCGGACCTGGCTCTGTTGGCCGAGGACGAGGCCACCCAGCGGTGGTGGAAACTCACCGCCCCGTGTCAGGTGCCCGTGCCGGAGGCGGCGGCGCCCGGCGAATGGTGGGCCACGGCGGAACAGGTGTTCCTCATGGAGTGAGCGGGGACAGGCCCCCAACTCCGGCTTCTGCGGCGGCCGTTCAGGAACCGGACGCCTCGCCGTCCTCGATCTGCCGTTCCAGGCTCCGGGTGAGGTGCTCCGTCATCGCCTCGGCCGCCCGCTCGGGGTTGCGGCGCAGCACCGCGCGTACGATCCGCTCGTGCTCTGCGACGGTCGGGCCTCCGGCGCCAACCACCTTGCTGAGCCGGAAGATGTGCAGATGCGCGTGGAGCCGTTCCACCGCGTCCGCCAGGAGCGGTCGGTGCGTGGCCTGGCCGATCGCCTCGTGGAAGCGCTGGTCGAGAGCGGCGAAGTCGCGGTACGACGCGTACCGTCCGTTCGGGTTCGGGTGGGCCTGCATCTCCTCGACGATCCGCTCAAGGCCGTCGAGTTGCGCCTCGGTGGCGTTCACGGCGGCCAGCGCGGCGGCCCTGGGCTCCAACAGCAGGCGCATTTCGAAGAGTTCCTCAAGACCCTGGCGGGTCAGCAACTGCGTGGCCCGGTAGCCGGAGAGCGCGCGCTTCACCACCAGACCGTCGGACTCCAGCCGGGCCAGCGCCTCCCGGACGGGGGTCGGCGAGACCTGGAGTGTGCGGGCCAGCGCTTCGATGCCGACGCGTGCGCCGGGGGCGATCTCGTGGTCCATGACCATCGCCTTGATGCTCTCGTACACGCTGTCCGACAGCGCCTGCCTGACGGGCGGCACGCTCCGCTCGTCCCCCTCGTCCGGGACCCCGGCCGCGGAAGCACTGTGCGGCGGCATCCCGACTCCCCCTCAAGGCACTTGGCGTTCCCGACAGTTTACCCAGGTAGACGGGTTGAGAGAGGGTCGCCGGCAGAACATCGCCGTCCGATTCGGCTCGTCACCCCGCATCCGCGGCGACCGTCGCCGCTCCCCCGCTCTTCTCGGTCAGGTCGAGGCTGCTGCGCAGGCTGACCGGCTTCAGCAGGATCGCGGCGATCACCGCGAGGAGGGCCGCGGCGGCCGAGAGGAGGAAGATCTGTGCGGTGGCATCGCCGTAGGCAACGCGGATGATCTCCTGTACGGCGGCGGGCTGCGCGGAGACATCAGAGGCAGTGCCCGTGGTCCGCAGTCCCGCGGAGGCGAGTCCGTGCGCGATCTGGTCCTGGACGTGCCGGGCCAGCACGGCACCGAGGACGGAGACACCGATCGTGCCGCCGAGGGAACGGAAGAACGACACCGTGGAGCTGGCCGCGCCGATGTCCTTCAGCGGCACGGTGTTCTGCACGACGAGCACCAGGTTCTGCAGCGTCATGCCGACGCCCATCCCGACACACAGCATCGCCACGCCCAGCAGCGGCATGGGCGTCCTGGAGTCGATGGTGCCGAGCACGGCGAACCCGACCGTGAGGAGGACGGCGCCGGTGATGATGAACGGCTTGATCTTCCCGGTCCGGCTGATCAGTCGGCCCGCGACCGTGGAGGCGATCAGGATGCCGGCCATCATCGGGATCGTCAGCAGGCCCGCCTCGGTCGGACTGTGCCCACGGCTGAGCTGGAAGTACTGACTGAGGAACACCGCGGCACCGAACATGGCCGTACCGACGGAGAGACTGCCGACGATCGCCAGCGCGGTCGTGCGCCGCCTCACGATATGGAGCGGTACGACGGGTTCGGCGGCCCGCGACTCCACCCACACGGCCGCGCCGATCAGCAGCAGCCCGCCGGCCACCATGACCGCGGTCTGCCACGAGGCCCAGCCGAAGGAGTTGTCGACGAACGACACCCACACCAGCAGCACACTGACCCCCGAGGCGATCAACGTGGCCCCCAGGTAGTCGATCCTGACGTTCTCACGGCGGAGGACGGGAAGGTTCAGCGTCCGCTGGAGCATGAACAGCGCTACGGCGGCGATCGGCACGCCGATGAAGAAGCACCACCGCCATCCCAGCCACGAGGTGTCGACGATGACACCGCCGAGGAGCGGCCCGCCGATGGTCGACGTGGCCGTGACACTGCTCAAGTAGCCGCTGTAGCGGCCGCGTTCGCGTGGCGGGATCATCGCCGCGAGGGTGATCTGCACGAGGGCCTGCACGCCTCCGACCCCGACACCCTGCAACGCCCGCGAGGCTATGAGCTGCCCCGCGGTCTGGCTTGTCCCGGACGCCACGGCACCCAGCACGAAGACGGCGATGGACACCTGCACGAGGGTCTTCTTGCTGAACAGGTCGGCGAGCTTGCCCCAGATCGGCGTGGTCGCCGTGGTGGTGAGGAGCGTCGCGGTGACGACCCACGTGTACTGCGTCTGCGACCCGTGCACCGCCCCGATGATCTTCGGCAGCGCGCTGGAGACGACCGTACTGCTGAGGGTCGAGACGAACAGTGCGAGAAGCAGCCCGCTGAGCGCCTTCAGCACCTTTCGCCGGGCCGCGGGGGACGTGTCCGACGGACTCGACTCGTTCACTGCCGTGCTCATCAGACGGACTCCAAGCCATCCGTTCGCTATACGCCACGTATAGCGAGATCGGTTCACCATACATGGCGTATAGCGAAGAGACGTAAGCGAAGAGACGTAGACGTCGCCGTCGATCCGGAACCCGCCGCCGGCCGCGCCGGGCCATGCCCGATGATGGTCGGGCCATGACCATGTCCCGTACGACAACGCACCGTGCGCCACTGCCCGTTCTGCGGGCCGCGGTGTTCGCCGCCGTCGGGACGGTGCTGGGCGTGAGCGCCCACCATCTGATCGCCGAGGGTCCGGCGCCCTGGCGGCAGAGTGTCTGGGCGGCCACCGTGCTGTTCGGCATCGGGCTCGCCGGTGCCCGGCGTCCGCGCACACTGGGCGCGGTGACGGCCACCAGCGCCACCGCCCAAGTGGGCCTGCATCTCTGGCTGTCGACGACGCACGCACACACCGCGATGCCGACGATGGCCATGGACACCCATGGTGCCTGGCACGAGCGGCTGCACGGTTCGCTGACGATGACCGCCGTGCACGCCGTCGCGGTCGTCCTCGTGGCCGTGCTGCTGCACCGTGCGGACGCGGCGTGCTGGTCGCTGGCGCGCGGCCTGACGGTGGTCGCGGAAGGGGTACGGGCACGGATCGCCACGGTCCGGGCGTTGCTGAGCGAGCGCCGAGCGCCGGCCCAGGGCGATCCGCCGACGCTCGCCCTCGCGTGGCGGGAACGTCCGGCGCCACAGGGGGCGTTGCTCGCGGACGTGGTGGTACGGCGGGGTCCTCCGCCGACGGGGTTCGTTCTCGCCAACTGACCCCGCCGGAGCAGCGCTCTCTCGCCGCTCCGCGTTCCACCACGTCTGGAGACATCCATGTCCCGCCTCAGCAACACCCGCACCACCGCCCGGCGCCTGACGATCGCCACCGCCGCGACCGCCACCGCCGTCCTCCTCACCGCTGGTCCGGCCGCCGCCCACGTGGAGGTCGAGTCCGAGAAGGCCCAGGCCCTCGCCGAGAACGTCGAGGTCTCCTTCGACGCCGAGTCGGAGTCCAGTACGGCCGGGATCACCGGGATCCGCGTGGTCCTGCCCGAGGGCATCGCGCCCGCGGACGTGACGTACGGCGAAGGGCCCAAGGGCTGGAAGTTCACCGCGAACGACGACGGCTACACCGTGCAGGGCCCCGCGGTGAAGGCCGGTGCGAACGCCGAGTACTCGGTCGTCGTCAAGCAGCTCCCCGACGCGAAGGAGCTGGCGTTCAAGACGCTCCAGACCTACGACGACGGCCGTACCGACCGCTGGATCGAACTGGACGAGAGCGGTGAGCAGCCGGCCCCGGTGCTCAAGCTGAAGGCCGCCGCGCCCGGCGCGAAGTCCGCGAGCCCGACCCCGACCCCGTCCGAGACCGTGTCGCAGTCCGCCTCTCCCACGCCGGAGGAGCCCTCGTCCTCGCCCGTCGCCGAGGCCGAGACGAAGGACGACGGCGGCCTGTCGGCCGGCGCCTGGACCGGCATCGGTGCCGTGGTGGTCGTCGTGGTGGGCGGGGGCGTCTATCTCGTACGCCGGGGTAGGGGAGCCGCGTCCGCGTAACCCCACCGGGCGGGATGCTCGCACGTTTCGAGGCAGTTCACCGCACGAACGTGGATCGTACCGCCCAACTCGACCTCCAGTTAGGTGAGTTGGGCGGCACGGTCGACGCCACGAACCCCGGCCGGGGGGCTTTGCGGCGGCTCACTCGGCCGCCCGTTTCCAGGCCGCCTCGCGCAGCAGCCGTAGCCCGTTGAGGCCGACGACGACCGTGGAGCCCTCGTGGCCCGCGACGCCGAGCGGCAGCGGCAGGTGGCCCGCCAGGTCCCAGACGACCAGGCCCGCGATGAACACACCGGCGATCACGAGGTTCTGCACGACGAGTTCGCGAGCCCGGCGCGAGAGGGAGATCACGGCGGGCACGGTGACCAGTTCGTCGCGGACGATCACCGCGTCGGCGGTCTCCAGCGCGAGGTCGGAGCCCGCCCGGCCCATCGCGACACCCGTGTGCGCGGCGGCCAGCGCCGGGGCGTCGTTGACGCCGTCCCCGACGACCATGACCTTGCGGCCCGCGCCCGTCAGTTCCCTGACCGCGCGCACCTTGTGCTCGGGCAGCAGGCCGGCTCGTACGTCCTCGATGCCGACCTCGGCGGCGAGGCGGGCGGCCGCACGGGGGTTGTCGCCGGTCAGCAGCAGGGGTCCGGTTCCGGTGAGGGACGTCAGCGAGGAGACGGTCGCGATCGCGTCGGTGCGCAGGCGGTCGGCGATGCCGAGCAGGCCCACCGGCCTCCCGTCGAGGGTGACCAGCGCAGCGGTCCGCCCGTCCTCCTCCAGCGCGCCCGCGAGCGCGGCTGCCCGCGCCGAGCCCGCGTCCGGCTTCCCGGCGAGCAGTCGGGCCGGGGCGCCGACCGCGACCACTCGTCCCTCGACGGTGGCGGTGACGCCGACGCCGGGGGTGGAATCGAAGTCGTACGCCACCGGGAGGCCGAGTCCCCGCTCGCGCGCCGCGTCCACGACGGCTCGCGCCAGCGGATGCTCGCTCGGGTGCTCCGCCGCCGCGGCCAGTGCCAGCACGTCGCCCTCGTCCAGCCCGGATCCGGCGAGCGGACGGACGTCGGTGACCCGCGGGGTGCCCTCGGTCAGCGTGCCGGTCTTGTCGAGTGCCACCACGTCGACCTGTCCCAGCCGCTCCATGACCACCGCCGACTTGACCAGCACGCCGTGGCGTCCGGCGTTGGCGATCGCGGACAGCAGCGGCGGCATCGTCGCCAGCACGACCGCGCACGGCGACGCCACGATCATGAACGTCATGGCCCGCAGCAGCGCATCGGTGAGTCCCGTCCCGAAGGCGAGCGGGACGAGGAACACCGCGAGGGTCGCCGCCACCATGCCGAGCGAGTACCGCTGTTCGACCTTCTCGATGAACAGCTGCGTGGGCGCCTTGGTCCCGGACGCCTCCTCCACCATCCGTACGATCCGCGCGATCACCGAGTCGGAGGCGTCCCGCTCGACGCGCACCCGCAGGGCGCCGGTGCCGTTGAGCGTGCCGGCGAAGACCTCGTCGCCCTTCTCCTTGGCCACGGGCAGCGGCTCACCGGTGATGGTCGCCTGGTCCACGTCACTGGCCCCATCCAGCACCAGGCCGTCGGCTCCGACGCGCTCGCCGGGCCGTACGAGGATCGTGTCACCGACGGTCAACTCCTCGACGGCGACGGCCACTTCCCTGCCCTCGGCGTCGAGGCGGGCGGCCGTGGCCGGCGCCAGGTCCAGCAGGCCGCGCACCGAGTCGGCGGTCCGGGCCACGGCCAGCGCCTCCAGCGCGCCCGAGGTGGCGAAGATGACGATCAGCAGCGCGCCGTCCATCACCTGTCCGATCGCCGCCGCTCCGAGCGCGGCGACCATCATCAGGAGGTCCACGTCGAGGGTCTTCTCCCGCAGCGCCCGCAGGCCGGCCCACCCCGGCTCCCACCCGCCGGACGCGTACGACAGCGCGTACAGCGGACCCCACGCCCAGGCCGGCGCGCCGGTCAGCTGCAGCGGCAGGGCCAGGAGGAAGAGAACGACGGCCACGGCCGCCCAGCGCGCCTCGACCAGTGCGAGGACCCGCGTACGGCGCCGGGGCACACCGCTCTCGCCCGGGGGTGCGGCGCGATCGGCCGGGGGACGGGACATGGCGGTGGTCATAGGGGTGGCCATAGGGGCAGAAATCCTTCGCGCGGGGCATGACGGAGCGGCGGGCACTCCGAGAGCGCCGGGTGCCGTTCTCTTCACCGTACAGGATCACATGAAGACTCATTCATACGTTCATTCATGCATCTCCGTAGGATGGAGACCATGGGCCATGGAGCTGACGCCGAGACCGCCGCCACCGCGCGCGAGCGCCTGGAGGCCGTGGGTGCCACCGACGTGGCCGCCACCCTCCAGGCCCTGGCCACTCCCTCGCGGCTGCGGATCCTGACCCGGCTCCAGGAGGGACCGTGCGCGGCGACCGAACTCGCCGACGCCGTCGGCATGGAACAGTCCGCCTGCTCCCACCAACTGCGCCTGCTGCGCAACCTCGGCCTGGTCACCGGCGAACGCCGGGGCCGGTCGGTCATCTACGCGCTCTACGACAACCACGTCGCCGAGCTGCTGGAACAGGCCCTCTTCCACGTCGAGCACCTGCGCCTCGGCCTGCGCGACGCCCCGACCACGGCAGTCGCGGCCGAGGCGTGAGCGACTGGGCTCCACGCCACCTCTCTCCTGGCGGGGCGTTCCTTCCGCGTGCTACGTGATGTGCCGTGCGGGCCGGGTGGCGGCATGGAGCAGGTACTCCAGGGGGCCGCGACGGAAGTAGCGGGCCCACACGGTCGCCAGCAGCATGACCGTCGCGATGAAGCCCAGCAGCACCGGTAGTGCGGCCATCGTCTCGTCGTCGATCAGGGGCAGGTGCCAGACGTCGGTGAGGAGCCAGAGGGCGACGATGTGCAGGACGTAGGCGGTCAGCGTCATCGTGCCGACCGTGGAGACGGGGGTGGCGATGCGGGTGAGGCGTGGCATCCGGTCGGCGACGACCAGGCAAGTGGCCACCACCACAAGGGCGATACCCGTGTTGCCGAGAATGGAGAGGGTCGTCTGGCTGTGCGGTGCGGCCACCAGGAGCCAGGCGAGCGGTGTGCCGTTCTCCGGTTCGCCGACCGTGTCGGACCACCAGGCCGAGGACGCCGAACCGCCGCCCGTGGCCGACGCGATGGTGGTGAGCGCGTGCGGGACGAGATGCAGGGCGAGCCAGGAGCCCCCGTAACCGAGGACGGCGAGCGCCCCGCCGGTCAAGGCTAGCCGGGCCCGGATCCCGGGCCGGGTGAGGTCGAGCCTGCCCAACGCCATGCCCGCGATCACGAACGGCGCCCAGGTCAGGACCGGGTACGCGCCGGTGAACAGCAGCTCTACGACGCCGTCCGTGCCGCTGATCCGGGCCAGCGGGTCCGCCTGTACGACGGCGTCCGCCCAGGCGCCCCCTTCGATGGACTTCCGTACGGCGTAGAGGACTTGAGGCAGGATCAGTGCGCCGGACGCGGCGATGAGCGCGAGCGTGGCGGCGCGCAGTCGGTACAGCGGGAGGACCGCCAGGAAGAGCACGCCGTAGCAGCTGAGGATCACGTCGACCTCAGTGTCCAGGGCGGTCAGCGCGTAACCGAGCGCCAGCAGGACGACGGCACGGATCGCGACCCTGACCGCCGCCTGCCGTCCGGCACGGCCGGTCCGGGGTCGGGGACGGCCGGTGATGATGATCAGCGAGAACCCGGCGAGCAGCGCGAACAAGGCGGAGGAACGGCCTCGTGCGGTCTCCAGCAGGAAGCCGACGGGTCCGCCGACCGTGACGTCGGGGCCGACGTGGGCGGAGTACATGCCGAGGACGGCAAGTCCACGCGCCAGGTCAATACCGATCAACCGTCCGGTCGTTGGAGGGTCGGAGGGGACCGCCCGCCGCTCGGGTAACGCGGCTGTCGGCGGGGCCGGGGAGGCGTCGTGTGTCATGCCTCCAGGGTTCGCGGGCGGCGGGGAACAGCACACCCGGCAACCTTCCGAAGCCGACCCGCCGACCGGCTGGAACCTCGGCGGCCGACCGGATGGTCCCTGTCGACGACCGGCCGGAGCCGAACCGGTCCTACAAACAAGACCCGTTCGGCGTGGTACCCATCGAACGACGGGCAGTTGAGGAGCGGAGCGCACATGATCCGGGTTCTGGTGGTCGACGACGAGGCCCTCGTCCGTACGGGCTTCACCCATATCCTCAACGCCTCGGACGACATCGGGGCCGTGGCGGCCGTTCCCGGAGGCCAAGCCATCGAGGCCGTACGGGAGTTGAGCCCCGACGTCGTCCTGCTCGACATCCGGATGCCCGACGTGGACGGACTGACCGTCCTGGCCGAGCTCCGCCGTATGCCGAACCCTCCCGTGGTGGCCATCCTGACGACGTTCGACACCGACGAGTACGTCGAGGCGGCACTGCGCTCCGGCGCCGCCGGTTTCCTCCTCAAGGACACCGACCCCGAGCAACTGCCGTATCTGATCCGCACGTTGGCCGAGGGAGGAACCGTACTGTCGTCGCAAGTCACCCGCACGATGGTGGACGCCTTCCTCGACCAGGGCGGGCGTGAGCCCTACGCCGTCCGTCTCGTCGACCGGCTGAGCGAACGCGAGCGTGCCGTCCTGGCATTGATGGCCGAGGGACTCTCCAACACCGAGATCGGTGACCGGCTCCACCTGAGCAACGGCACCGTCAAGGGCCATGTCAGCACCGTCTTCGAGAAGTTACGGGTCGACAACCGTGTCCAGGCGGCGCTGGTCGCCGAACGCGCCGGCCTGCTCACACCGCCCGCGGACGGAGCAGCCCGGTGAACTCCCGCCGCCCGCCTGCCGTGTTGCTCGACGCGGTACTGGTCGGTGCCGGACTGCTGGATCTGTGGGTGAACGTCGACAGCGAGGATCACCTTGCCGGTGCCTGGGCACTCGTCGCGGCCCTGGCCCTCGCCCTGCGCCGCCACCGCCCGCTGCCGGCCTTCGCGTTGACACTCCCCGCCGCCCTGCTCAGCGACGCGGCGTTCGCCGCGTTGGCCGCGCTGTACACGCTCTCCTCCCTGAGCCGGCACCGCGTGCTGCTCGCGGGCTGCGCGCTGGCCTTCGCCGTCAGCGACTTCATGCCCTGGCCCTGGACATCCCTCGATGTCGAGGAACTCGACGAGACCTACAGTCTGGTCCACCTCACCTACACCCTCGCCACCGCCGCCGCGCCCGTCTTCCTCGGCCAGCTCGTGCAGGCCCGACGCGAACTGTCCCTCCGGCTCGCGGAGATCTCCGAAGCTCGTGAACAGGAGCAACTCCTCACGGCACAGACCGTGTTGGCGAAGGAACGCGCCCAGCTCGCACGCGAGATGCACGACGTCGTCTCCCACCAGGTCAGCCTCATCGCCGTGACCGCCGGCGCCCTCCAGGTCGGAAACCCGGACCCCGAGGCGCGAGCCGCCGGGGCCGCGATCCGCCGGCTCAGCGTGCAGACCCTGGAGGAACTGCGTCACATGGTCGGCGTCCTGCGCGCCTCCGGCAGCCGCCCCACCGAACTCACTCCCCAGCCGTCCCTGGCCGACCTCCACCAACTGATCGCGGTCAGCGGCATCGAGACCGAGTTGGAGACCGACCTGCCCGACGGTCTCCCGCCCACCCTCCAGCGCGCCGTCTACCGCACGGTCCAGGAGGCGCTCACCAACGTCCGCAAACACGCCCCAGGCACCACCGCGACCGTCCGCATCCACCACCGCGACGGCACCCTCCGCGCCACCGTCACCAACGCCGCCCCCACCCGCCCCGCACTCCCCCTGCCCGGCGCCCACCACGGCCTCGTCGGCCTGCGCCAACGCGCCGAACTCCTCGGCGGCACCGTCACCAACGGCCCGACGACCGACGGCGGTTACGAACTCCGCCTGGAACTGCCGGCCGCCGCCGACAACTCAGCCTGACCTCGCCGCGTTCGCATGCCACTGAGCCCGGCGGCCGGATCGGCAACACGGCATGTGTCCTGTCGGCCGGGAACCGGGCGACGGCTCTCGCGACAACGGCGGACGGCAAGGACGCCCTCGCCGAGCTGGGCTGAGCGACCTGCCCAGCGCCGCCCGTTCGGTGTACGACGACACGGGCACCCAGGAACTCGAAAAGTTCGGGCTACTGGGCCGCGTCGACCTGGCCAAGGACCTGAAGTCGGGCAGCATCACGCAAGGAGCACCGGGTACCTCGGGCACCGACGCCGGAACGCAGGTCAGCGCCTACTGGTCAGCGACCGGCACCGGAACCAGGGCCAGCGGCCCTGCCGGTGACATCACCGGTGGCGGCAGCAACCCTGCCCAACTGCCCACGATGAACGCCGAATACGACCGCTGGCGCAACACGGCCAAGACGGTCGAGAAGGCCGATACGACGACCTGCACCATTACCCGCGGCCACGACAAGGCCCGCCGACCACCGTGACTCATGTCCCCGTTCTGGACTGTTCCCGCGAACGCGGGAGGGCCGGGAAGAGATCCGCGAAGTCAAGATCGTCGCCCTCAGCAGACGACGCTCCCCGCATGCCCGCCAAGTGGTGCACATGCGCGATCCGGCCAGCGCCACCCTCCACCGAGCCGGTGGGTCGGCATCGCCGGTGGATGACGTGCTTGCGCCCGGTCCGAAGCGGTCCCCGCCCTCCGGGGAATCCGGTGATCAAAGGTGATCACATCGGACGGCCACGCCGCGGCGCCCTGGGGATCTCCCGTATGCCGTGGCGCTCCCCGCGGATAGGGTGGGCGGTGATCGACAGGGTCGGGCTGGGTGAGGGCGGCGGGCGGCGTGGGCGGTGCCGAGGAGAGCGGGAGCACGGGCACCGGGCGCCCGACGTCACGGGACGTCGCCCGGCTCGCCGGTGTGTCGCACACCGCGGTGTCCTTCGTGTTCAACGGCCGGGCCGACGGCAACCTCTCCCCCGCCACCCAGGAACGCATCCGGCAGGCCGCGACCCAACTGGGCTACCGCCCCGACCCGGTGGCCCGCGGTCTGCGCCGTCGCCGTACGGCCGTGATCGGGCTGGTCACCGATGAGATCGCGTCCTCTCCGTTCGCCGGTCGGCTGCTGCGCGGTGCCATGGAAACCGCCTGGGACAGGGACCATCTCGTCCTCACCGTCGACTCCGGCGGTGACCCGGTCAAGGAGGACGCGGCCGTCGCGGAACTGCTCGACCGGCGCGTGGACGGCATCATCTACGCGGCCATGTCACTGCGCCGGGTCCGCGTCCCCGAGGGCCTGCACCGCACCCACTCCGTGCTGGCCAACTGTCTGCCCGAGGACGACTCCCTGCCCGCCGTGGTCCCTGCCGAGCGCGCCGGTGGCCGTACGGCGGCCCGGCTGCTGCTCAATGCGGGCCACAGCCGGCTCGCCGTGATCGGCGGTCTGGACGACATCGCCTCGGTGGAACGTACCCGCGGCATCCGGGAGGCGCTGCGCGCCGAGGGCGTCACCGTGCCCGGGGAGTGGATCGTGCGCGGCGGCGGGGAGATCTCCGCGGGATACGCGGGGGCGCTGCGCCTGCTCGACGGGGTCGAGCCGGGCCGTCGCCCCACGGGTGTCCTGTGCTACAACGACCGGGTCGCGGCGGGTGTCCTGCACGCCGCGACCCGGCTCGGGATCGACGTGCCCGCCGATCTGTCGGTGGTCGGTTACGACGACCAGGAGCACATGGCCGCGTTTCTCACCCCGCCGCTCACCTCGGTCGCGCTGCCGCACCGGGCGATGGGCGAGGCGGCGGCCCGGCTGCTCCTGGACGCCATCGAAGCCGGCCAGGCGCCGCCGGCGACCGTCCGGCGGTTGACGTGTCCTGTGGTCAGTCGGGCTTCCGTGGGCCCGGCGCCCAGTCGGTGACCTGGGCTGCCAGCCCGTGCCTGGTCAGCCGTGTGGGTCCGGCGCCTGCTTCCTGGTGCCCCGGGTCCCCGGTCCGTGCCTGGCCTGCCCTGTGGTCAGCCGCGCCTCCCTGGGTCCGGCGCCCACCCGGTGACGTGGGCATCCGGCCCGTGCGTGGTCAGTCGTGCCTTCGTGGGTGCGGCGCCCACCCGGTGACGTGGGCACCCGGCCCGTGCGTGGCCTGCACTCTGGTCAGCCGCGCCTCTGTGGGTCCGGCCGCCCGATGACCTGGGCGCCCGTCCCGCGCCTGCCCTGCCCCGTGGTCAGCCGCACCTCCCTGGGTCCGGTGCCCACCCCGTGACCCTGGCACCCGGCCCGTCGACGACCAGCTCGGCGATGTCGCCGGGGCGCCGGTAGACGCGCTCGGTGACCATGGCCCGTTCCGCGACGAAGAGTTCGAGGAGCGAGCCGTCGACGAGCAGCCGGAGCGTGAGTTCCGGCGCCTTCGGCACGTGGACGGTGATCGGGGCGGAGCCTTCCCTGCCGGTCCGGGGCCAGGCGCTGCGGTCGAGGACGACGGTCCCCGAGGCAGGGTCCGCCCGGACGGTCAACTCCCGGCCCGCCGCGTCCCGGAGCAGGCTCACCGTGGTCGGTTCGCGTGCGGTGACCGTCAGGTCGTACGCGAGTGGCAGCGGAACTCGGCCCGGTGCGGTGACGAACGGCTCGGCCGGGCGCAGCAGTTCGAGTTCCGGGGCCGGGCTCACCCGTAGTGAACCGTCGGGGTGGACGTCGACGACCCGTGGCGCGGTGAGTACGCCCGCCCATCCGGCCCGGTCTGTCTCCTCCTGCGGGCGGGCCTCCCACGACCAGCCCCACAGCAGTGCGCGGTCCGGCTCCTGGAGCACGGCGGGAGCGTAGAAGTCCCGCCCCTGGTCGAGCCTGCCGCCGGCGCGCGGTACGAACCTCAACGCGCCCTGTCCGTCTGGCTCCAGACGGCCTGTCAGATATCCGGTGGAGCAGGGATCCCCGTCCCACAGGGACACCAGGAGCACGTGCTCGCCGCCTGCCGTCCGGTAGAGGTGCGGGCACTCCCAGCCCACCGACTTGTCGCCGAACACGCCCGCGGCCACCAGGTCGTTGCCGTCCAGCAGCACACCGGCGAACCGCCAGTCGGTCAGGTCGTCGCAGTCGTAGAGCAGGACCGACGGTGTGCCGTCGGCGTGCCCGGCCCCGACGAGGGCCCAGCGTCTGTCCGTGTGGCGAAAGACGAACGGGTCGCGGAACATCACCACGTCCAGTCCCGGCGGCGGCCCCGCCACCACCGGCGTCGGCAGCGGCTTCCACTCGGTCAGCCGCTCGTCGTCCGGGTCGGCCGCCCGCGCCAGGCAGATGGTGCCGAGTCCGGTGTGGGAATGGTCAACTCCTGTGTATACGGCGGTCGGTGTGCCGGCGTCGTCGGTCACGCAGCCCGACCAGCAGCCGGCCTCGTCGGGGCCGCCGGGCGTCGGGGTGAGCGCGATCGGGTGGTGCTCCCAGTGCGCGAGGTCGGTGCTGGACGCGTGACCCCAGTGGACGTTCGCGTGCACCGGTGCGTCGGGGTTGTGCTGGTAGAAGAGGTGGTAGCGGTCCCGCCAACGGAACGGCCCATTGGGGTCGTTGATCCAGCCGACGGGCGGACGGACCCTGAAACGCGGCACGTTGGGGTCGTTGCTCAACGGTTGACTCCTGCGGACGTGATGCCCTCGCGCAGAGGGCGCTGGCCGACGACGAACACGGCGAGGGCGGGGAGCATCGAGAGCACGACCCCGGCCAGGACCACCGAGATGGATCCGGTGCCGAGGTTGCCCTGGAGGGAGACCAGGCCCAGCGGAAGCGTGTAGTTCTGGCTGGAGGTCTCCAGGATCAGTGGGCGGAAGAACTCGTTCCAGTGGTAGTTGAAGGCCAGTACGCCGACGATCGCCAGGCCTGGTGTGGCCAGCGGCGCGTACACCGAGCGGAAGATCCGCCAGGTCCCCGCGCCGTCCAGCATGGCCGCCTCGCCCAGGTCCTTCGGCATACCGAGGAAGTACTGGCGCATCAGGAACGTGCCGAAGGCGGTCGGGAAGGCCGGGATGATCAGGCCGAGGAGCGTGTCGGTGAGGCCCATCGTCTTCAGCACCAGGAACACCGGCACGATGGTGACCTGCAACGGCACCATCATGGTCGCGAGGACCAGGCCGAAGAGCGGCTTCTTGAAACGGAACTCCAGGCGCGCGAAGGCGTATCCGGCCAGGCCCGCCGTGATCATCTGGCCGACGGCGATCAAAGCCGTCACCAGCGTGGAGTTCAGGGCGAGCAGCCACACGTCGATCTGATCGAAGACCCCGCGGTAGGCCGCGGTCGTCGGGTGCGTCGGGATGATCTGCGGGGGCAGGTCGAAGGACTGGGCCGGAGTGCGCAGCGAGGTGGCGACGGTCCAGATGACCGGGCCCAGCGTCAGCAGGGCGCACACGGTCAGTGCGGCGACCCGGGCCCAAGGGGTGAGTGAATAACGTAGGCGACTGAGGGTCGGGGTTGCTTGGCTCATGCGGCTCACCGGCTCACTGGTAGTGGACGAAACGCCGGCTGAGCCGGAACTGGACGGCGGTGACCGCCATGATCAGTGCGAAGAGCAGCACGCCCACCGCGGATGCCTCGCCGAAGTCGAGCTGCTCGAAGGCCCTCTCGTAGATCACCATCACGACGGTGCGGGTGGCGTCGCCGGGTCCGCCGTCGGTGAGGACGTAGGGCTGTTCGAAGACCTGCAGGGCGTTGATGATGCCGACCACCGACGCGACGAGCAGCGTCGGCGACAGCAGCGGCAGCGTGATGCCGAGGTGCTTGCGCAGGCCGGTCGCGCCGTCGAGAGCGGCGGCCTCGTGGATCTCCTTGGGGATGTTGTTCAGACCGCCGACGAACAGCAGGAACGAGAAGCCGAACTGCTGCCAGACGTAGACCAGGACCACCGTGGCCATCGCCGCGTGCTCCGAGGTCAGCCAGGGCACGGGCGCGATGCCGACCAGGCCAATCAGCCAGTTCACCACCCCGAAGTCCTGGTTGAACAGGTACTTCATCACCACCGAGATGGACGCGGCGGACAGTACCAGGGGGAAGAAGAACGCCGAACGGAACAGCGACCGCAGCCACACCGGCATCCACTCGTTCAGCGCGAGCGCCAGCGTCAGCGCGATCAGCAGTTGCAGCACGACCGCGAAAACCATGAAGAGGAGCGTGTTGCGGAAGGAGACCAGGACGGTCGAATCCGTGAAGGTCGTACGGTAGTTGGCGCCGCCGGCGAAGCGGGGCGGGTCGATCACGTTCCAGTGGAACAGGCTCAGCACGACGGACCCGATGATCGGCACGACCGTGAAGACGACGATGCCGACGACCGTGGGCGCCAGGAACAGCGCGGCCAGCAGCCGGGCGCCGCGGTCGCGGACGGACGGGCGTACGGCGACGGCGGGTGGCGTGGCGGACCGCGAACGTACGTCCGGGGCCTGGGAGTTCGGGACCTGGGTGTTCGTCATACCTCACGCTCCATGGCCTGCTCCAGGTCGCCCTGCATCCGGCGCAGCGCGGGACCCACCGCACGCGGCGAGGCCAGCGCGGTGCCGGTGTACTTGAGCAGCACGTCGGTCACCTCGGCGACCTGCGGCGGCGCGGGGATCGGGCCGGTGTCGGGAAACCGGTCGAGGGTGTCGTAGAAGACCTGCCAGTGCGCCGGGCCGCTCTCGGCGTAGCGGGCGGCGTTCAGCATCGAACGCCGGGCCGGGGTTGTCTGGTTGCTCTTGAACAGCCGGGTCATGGTGTCCTTGCGGGCCGCGTACTTGATGAACTCCCAGGCGGCTTCCTGCTTCTTCGAGGTGCGCAGCAGCGCGTAGCCCGCCGCGCCGAACTGGTGGCGCTGGGTACGCCAGCGCGGGAAGTACTGCACGTCGTAGTCGGCGGCCCGCATGCCGGCCAACTGCAGGCCGCCCGCCCAGAAGCCGCCCGCCGGTGTGACGCCGACGTGGCCGGTGGAGAACACGCCGACCAGGTTGCTGCCGTTGCCGCCCTCGGGCCGGGTGCACAGGTCCTCCTGGACGAGGGAGGCGAGATAGTCGTACGCCTCCTCGACGCGGCCGGCGGTGGCCTGCGGGGTCGTCCAGCGGAAGCCTCCGCCGCGCCCCTTCCGGTCGGCGGCCGGGTAGAAGGTGTCCCACAGCCAGGAGCCGCCGGGCGCCTTCGACTCCTTCAGCAGGTTCGTGCCGTTCGCGAAGAGCCAGGGCACCACGCCGCCCCAGAGCCGGTTGGTCCAGAAGTACGGCGTGAAGTGCGAGCCGCCGCCACGCTTCAACTGCCGCAGCAGCGCGGTGAAGTCGTCGCGGCTCCAGTCGGCCGCCGGGAACCCCGCGCCCGCCCGCTTCAGCACCTGCTTGTTGAGGTACATGTCGGCGGCGTTGAACTCCATGGGCAGTTGGTAGAGGTTGCCCTCGTACATCATCGACTCCACCAGCGAGGGGTGGACGTCGGCGAAGTACTCACGCAGCTCCGCCGCGTCCCGCCGCACCCAGTGGTCCAGGGCCACGCCGAGTCGCTGGGCGAACAACTGCACGCCCTCGGTGGCCACATACACCAGGTCGGGAGCGGTACCCGCGGCGATCTGAGTGAGGATCTTCGCGAAGAAGTCCGACCAGTCGACGGCCTGCACCGCGTTCACCCGCAGCGGGATGTCGGGGTGGAGCCGGTGGAAGCCCTTGGTGAGGGCGTCGACGGTGGCCGGGTCGAAGGCGGAGCCGAGGGTGGCGACGACGAGGGAGCCGTCGTCGCGGCCGGGGATGTCGGCTCCGGTGAGCCGGTCCCAGCTCGCGGCGGTACCGGCCAGGGCGGCTGCTCCGGCCCCGTATGCGCCGTACCGCAGCAGCGTGCGGCGGGGGATGTGCGAGTCAGTCATCTAACGGGCCTAACTCGTGTTAGTTCAGGGGTGATGCCCCAGATGATGGGAACCGGGCGGCAGACCTGTCAAGGGTCGGGAACGCTTGACCTTTAACGAGTTAGGTCTACAGTCCTCGTTCGCAGGAGCCGATTTTTCACGCCCTCTACGTCGTGAGCCGCCACGAGAGGAACGATGCGTCATGCCCGGAACATCGGGGCTTTCCAGGAGATCACTGTTCGCGGGATCGGCGGCGGGCACCGCCGCCGCGCTGCTGTCCGCCGGAACGGCCGCGGCCACCCCTAAGCCCAAGTCCGCGGCGAGCGGGGCGAGTTACCGCGCCGGGTACCACTTCACGGTCCCCGACCAGTGGAAGAACGACCCGCAGCGGCCCGTCTGGATCGACGGCGAGTACCACTACTACTACCTCTACAACGCCGACTACTTCACCGGTGTCGTGGGCACCGCGTGGCGCCTGGCCACCACCGAGGACCTGGTCTCCTTCACCGACCGCGGGGTCGCCGTGCCCAAGGACACCACGGTCAACGGCGATCTCTGGTCGGGTTCGGTGGTGGTCGACACCGGCAACACGGCCGGGTTCGGCGCGGGCGCGGTCGTCGTCATCGTCACCATGTCCCCCGGCGGCGGCACCGACCACCAGGAGCAGTTCCTGTACTACTCGACCGACGGCGGTCTCACCTTCGCCAACTACGGGACCGACCCCATCCTGCCCAACCCCGGCGTCGCCGACTTCCGCGACCCCAAGGTGATCCGCGACGAGGACCGGGGCCGCTGGGTGATGGCCCTCGCCGAGAACGACAAGATCGGTTTCTACCACTCCGACGACCTCAAGTCCTGGACGTACGTGAACGGTTTCGTCCACGACGGCATCGGCGTCCTGGAGTGCCCCGACCTGTTCCGCATCACCGCGGGCGACGGCACCGTGAAATGGGTGCTCGGCGTGAGCGCCAACGGGAAGAGCTCGGGGCTGCCCAACACGTACGCCTACTGGACGGGTTCCTTCGACGGCAGCGCGTTCACCGCTGACACGAGTGACCCGCAGTGGCTCGACCACGGCTGGGACTGGTACGCCGGCGTCACCTTCGAGAAGCGGGACGCGAGCGGTGCGGTGGACGCGGCTGCCCGGTACGCGCTCGGCTGGGTGAACAACTGGGACTACGCCGACACCACGCCCACCATCGACTGCGACGGCTTCAACGGCACCGACTCCGTCGTCCGCGAGATCACCCTGGAGAAGGCGTCCGACGGCACCTACTACCTCGCCTCCCAGCCCGTCGCCGGCCTCGACGCGCACGTCTCCCGCACCGTGAACCTGGGCGACGTGACCGTGAACGGCACGAAGGTGCTCGACTACACCGGTATCTCCTACGAGGTCACGACGGAGATCACCTGGTCCCAACTCACCGGCGCCGGACTCCAGTTGAGGCGCTCACCCAGCGGCGGTCGGCACATCGACGCCGGTATCTACTCCGACTACGCCTTCCTCAACCGACGCAACACCGTGAACGCCGACACGTCCGGCAAGTGGCAGGAGAGCCACACCCCGTTCGACCCGTCCGCCGGCACGGTGAAGCTGCGCATCCTGGTGGACCGCACATCGGTGGAGATGTTCGTCGACGACGGCCGCTATGTGCACACCAGCCAGGTGTTCCCGTACCTGCTGGACACCCGGCTCGCACTGTTCACGATCGGCGGCAGCGCGGTGTTCCGCAACACGGTGATACGCGAGTTCACCGTGTGAGCCGGGCCGGCTACCAGGGCATGGGCACGCAGACCGGCGGACTGTAGGCCGCTGCTGTCGTGGTCAACGGCACTTGTGGCGGTTGCACTTGGCGTGGGTCGTCGGGGTGCCCGGTGTCGGGGCGGGAGCGGTGGTCGTGCTCTTGCCGGGCTTGCCGTCGTGCTTGGTGGGAGCCGTGGACGGGGAGGGCGAGGGCGAGGGGGCGCCGAACTCGTCGGTGCCGTCGCCGAGGGAAGTGGGCGCGGGGAAGGGGGTGTCGGGCAGGCCGGCGAGGGCGGCGCGCATGTACTGGGTCCAGATCGCGGTGGGGATGTCACCGCCGAACACCTTCTGCAGGCCACCGACGCCCACCAGGGATTGCAGCTGTGGGTGGCTGGAGTCCTCGCGGAAGAGGACGACGGAGGTGGCGAGTTGCGGGGTGTAGCCGATGAACCAGGCCGAACGGTAGTCGTCGGTGGTTCCGGTCTTGCCTGCGGCGGTCCTGCCGAGGGTCTGCGCCTTGGTGCCGGTGCCCCGGGCTATGACGCCTCGGAGTACGTCGGTCACGTTGTCGGCGACCGCCGTCGGCAGGGCCCGTACGGGCGCGGGGGCGGTGAAGGCGGTCAGCGCCGAGTCGTTGTGGGTGACCTTCGTGACCGAGTACGGGGCGGTCTGCATTCCGGAGGCGGCGAAGGTGCCGTAGACACTCGCCATCCGAATGGCGCTCGGGGTGGAGGTGCCGATGTAGAAGCCGGCGCTGGGGGCGGCGAGGCTGCTCGGGCGCAGGCCGAGGGATTGCGCCGTCCCCGCCACGTTCCCGTAGCCGACGTCCTCTCCCAGTTGTACGTACGGCGTGTAGACCGAATCCTCCATGGCCTTGCGCAGGGTGATGTAGCCCCAGCGCCGGGAGGTGTCGTTGTGCTGGTGGAGGAGGCCGGTGGGGTCCTTGGGGTCGGCGACGTAGGTGCCCTGCTGGTCCTTGATCCTGATGCCGTCGTCACCGTTGAACCTGCTGGCCGGGGTGATCGCCCGTACGGCTCCTCGCCGTACGTCCCGCCGCTTTCGTCCGTCCACTGCACGAGTCGTGCCCCCTGTCCTGTCCGACCGACACGGTCGCCCGCATGGACAGAGCGAACTCGGCCGGAAGTGTTACACCTCGGTTTCGCATAACGGATCAAAGCGACCTAAGGAGCAAGCCGAACAGGAAATCGGCTGTCGGCCTCGGGCTTCCGACCCCGGCCCTTCACGTGTCTCAGGCCGGCAGCCACTTCACCACCGCGTCTCCGTACTCGGCCGTCTGCGCGTAGAACGCCTTCAGCTCCTGGTGCGCGGCCGCGAACGCACCCCAGGTCTCGGGCTCCGCGGTCACGCCGCCGTATCGCGGCACCAGTTCGTCGCGGGCGACATCCCACAGCGCGTCGAAGTCGGCCGTCGCCAGGAACCCGGCAACCCGGCGGACCTGGGCCGCCGTGAGCACCAGGAACGGCGGCTTGTGCCGGTCGGGGCGGAACACCGGTCGGCCACCGAGCACCACCTGGGCCCGTGGCCGGTCCTCGGCACGATGCGAGAGGGCACCGGCGTAGATCCGCTCCTGGTCCAGATAACACTTGTCCAGCACCTCCTCGTGGTGCCGGCCGAGTCGGTGCCGGACGGTCGCCGAGCTGTCCCCGAACAGTCGTTCAAGCCAGGTCGCGCTGTTGCGCAGTGCCGGGGGCGGCACCGCTCGCAGTCGGAGGTACGTACTCATGCCAGAAGGAGCACACGGGGGCCCCGAAGCATTACGCGACCCGGTGGACCCCCTTCCGGCAAGACCCCCGCGACCGTCGTGCGCACGAGGGTGATGTTGTCGGGCGTACGTGGGTCCGGTACTCCCCCAGCGCCGGGGAGGTGTTGAACCGACCCTCGCGCCGGCGGCGGAGCGCCTGCGATGCCGTGGAGAAGCCTGATGTGTTGTGACACTTCTGTGAGCACGGACGCTGGTCAACATGGGGCCGTCGATGCGACCGGAGCACGGCGGACGGCACGGACCCACTCTGAACGGTGCGAACGAGGACAGTTTTGGGCCAGCTACGGCGACCCCGGCGCGTACAGGCGTACGACGGGGAATTGGGCGCGGCAGTCGAACGAGCCCAGAACGGCGACGAAACCGCCTTCACAATCCTCTACCGGATCCTGCAGCCCAGCCTGCTCGGCTACCTGCACGGGCTTGTCGGCGACGACGCGGAGGACGTGGCGTCGGACGCCTGGCTGGAAATTGCCCGTGACCTCGAACGTTTCAAGGGAGACGGGGCCGGGTTCCGTGGCTGGACCGCGACCATCGCCCGGCACCGTGCGCTGGATCATCTGCGGCGCCAGCGCGTGCGGCCCCGGGCGGGCGGGACCGAACAGGACGTACTGGACCTGCCCGGCCCGCACAGCACCTATGACCAGGCCCTGGAGTCCCTCTCCACCGAGCGGGCCCTGGACCTGGTCCGCGGGCTGCCGCGGGACCAGGCCGAGGCCGTGCTCCTGCGGGTCGTCGTCGGCCTGGACGGTCCCGCCGCCGGCCGCGTCCTCGGCAAGCGCCCAGGAGCAGTGCGCACTTCCGCCCATCGCGGACTGAAACGCCTCGCGCGCCAGCTGGGCGTCGGCAGCGAGATGGACACGGGTGTGACGGATGAGGCTTCCCGAACGCTGGTGGAATCGAAACGGACAACAACAACAGCCGAAATGAACATCGACGGCCACAGTGGGCCGATGTAGCCGATGTACAGACACCAGACGGATATGCCGAACGAATCGAACCTGTCGGACAAGAACGGAAGCGGACATGGGTGAACGGCTGAGCGGCGACGGAGTTCCGGGCCGCCAACGTGTGCACCCTGGTGGCGCCGCGTCCGGCCCGTGGGACGAGCAGGACACCGCCGGACTGGAAGCGACGCTGGACGTCGTCATCCGCGACAGAGAGCTCGACCCCGAGGCCGAGCAGCGCGCCCTGGTCGCCTTCCGGACCACCCGCAACCCGGGCACGCACCGGGCACGGACCCGGCGCCGGGACGACTGGCGACTGCCCGCGAAGCGGCGTGCCGGGCGACCCGTGAAAACGACGTTCGGAGTGGTATTCGCCAGCCTGGCCCTGGGCGGCGTCGCGGTCGCGGCCATCGGTTCCGCCGGCTCGTCCACGGACGGTGCCGGTACCGGCCGGGCGACCGAGCACCCGTCGGTCGCCCCGGACCGGCCGGGCAGTACGGCCTCGTCGGCGCCGAGCGGAGCCGACCGGCCGACGGACGGTTCGTCCCCCGCCCAGGACACCGAAGCCCATTGTCGCGCCTACGAGCAGGTCAAGGACCGCGGCAAGGCGCTCGAAGCGACGGCCTGGCAGCAGCTCGTCGCGGCCGCCGGCGGGAGTGACAAGGTCGCCGCGTACTGCTCCGAGCAACTGGCGCAGGCGACGTCCGCACCGAGCAAGTCGGTCGGCACGGGCAAACCCAGCCAGGCCGCAGACGCCGGCAACGGCACGGCGGGCAACACCGGTTCCTCCGGCAGCGGCCAGACAGGCGCAGCCAAGGGCAAAGGGAAGAAGCCCAAATAACCCTCGCCCCTGCAAGCGAGTTCGCCGAGAGGACGCTTGTCCGACCGCAATGCGACCACCAGCCCTCCAGGAACGCGAAAAGCCGCCCTCCCGTAAATGAGAGAACGGCCTCCGACCCGCATCAAAGCTGGTCGGGACGACAGGATTTGAACCTGCGACCCCTTGACCCCCAGTCAAGTGCGCTACCAAGCTGCGCCACGTCCCGGTCGCGCCACACCCGTTTCCGGGTGAACGCGCAGGTTAACCCTACCGCATGCGCCGGGTCACTTCGGCGGCGTCGGGGTGTCGTGGGTGCGGTACATCGCCTGGATGTCCAGCTCCAGTTGGACGGTGGGGCCGACAACGGCGATGCCCCGGGCGAGCATGCTTCGCCAGTTCAACGTGTAGTCCTCGCGGTGCAGTTCGGCCGTGGCGAGGGCGGCGCAGCGGAGTTCCTCGGCGTAGCCGCCGTTGACGGTGCCCAGGTAGGTGGTGTCCAGGTTCACCGAGCGGCTCACACCGTGCATCGTCAGCGAACCCTGCAACGTCCACTTGCTGCCGCCGCGGTAGGCGAACCGGGTGCTGGCGAAGTCGATGTACGGGTAGCGCTCCACATGGAGGAAGTCGCCGGAGCGCAGGTGATTGTCCCGGGTGGTGTTGCCGGTGGTGATGCTGGACGCGTCGATGCGGACGTGGACCCGGGAGTCGGTCATCTCCTGGGCGATCTGGATACCGCCCTGGAACCGCTCGAACCGGCCGTGCACATGGGCCATGCCGACATGCTTGGCGATGAAGCGGATCGCGGTGTGCGGCGGGTCGAAGAGCCAGGTGCCGGGCGGCGGGAGTTCCTGGGCGCGGCCGGGCTGGAGCCAGACGCGTTCCGTGGGCTCGGCGACTCCGGCGACGATCTCCACCGTCTCCTGGTGCGGCTGGAGTCCCTGGGCCGAGACGAGGATGCTGTAGCGGCCGGGTGGCAGGGCCGCGAGGAAGAAGCCGTACGGGTCGGTCGTACCGGAGGCGGTGACGCGGTGCGAGTCCAGGGCCGTCACCGTCACCTCGGCGGACGCCATGGGCACGCCCATCGGGTCGACGATCTCACGGCCGAGGCCGCCCGCGCCGGGCGGGAGGGGGAGCGAGAGGCCCGCCGCCGTGGCGGGGCCGCCGTGCGGCAGCCAGCGCCTGAGCAGTGCGAGGGCCATGGTGATCACCTTTCTTCACAGCAGTCGTACGCTGCCGATCATGAAGGTTTCGGCGCCGCCACGGGTGTCTCAAATCGAGACACCCGTTCATCCGGCCTCCGCGTAGCGGCGGACGATCGGCTCCAGGTAGTCCGCGTGCGGGCCCACCATGAGCGGGAGTTGGGCCGTCGAGTGGATCAGGAAGATGTTGTCCAGCTCCGGTTCGCGGCCCTGGGCCCGCTCCGCCGCCGCCATCGCCTTGAACCGCTCGCGCAGCCACGTCTCCGGGAGGGACGGCGCGCGGAAGAGGACACCGATGCTGCCGTTTCCGGCGCGGGTCACGTTCCAGAGGGTGAGGTCGTCGGGTCGGGTGTCGATGCCGGTCTCCTCGATCAACTCCCGTGCGGCGTGGCGGTACAGGGCGCTCATGTCGAGCGGTTCGTCGCCTTCGGGGGGTTCGAGCGAGCCGCCCGGCAGTTGCCAACGTCCCGGTGCCGCTGTCGAGTTCGACATACGGCCGACCAACAGGCGTCCGTCGTCGGCCGGTTGGAGGACGGAGACGAAGAACGACGGCAGCCACGAGGTCGAGAACGGGACGCGCCGCAGGGCGAAGTGCCGGTACGTCGTCCTGACCCAGGAGACGGTGAGGTCGTCCGGCCCCTCCCGACTCGTGCCCGCACACACCAGGACCGGCCCGTCGAAGAAGCTCGGGTTGTCCCGTACCTTCGCGTCCCACACCTGGTCCATCGCCAGCCGCTCCTCGGGTGTGAGCCGAGGAGCGGCGGTCTCGACGAACCGGAGCCGGTGCACGTCCAGGAGTTCGGCACCGGAACCCCGCGCGCTCTGTTCGATCATCACCTCATGCTGGCACACCGGCCGGGTCAGTTCAGGGCGCCGGGAGCCGTCACCGACGCTTCCTCCTCCGCCTTCAGGAGCGCCGACCGGGAACCACCGACAGTCGTTCCTCCGCTACGGCCGGACCGTCGCGCCGGCACCATGAGCGCGGCCAGTGCGGCGGCGAGGAGGAGCACCGCGAGCAGGGCGAACCCGTGGGTGTACCCGGAGCCGTACGGCAGCCCCGAGGTCTGCAGGTGGCCGGTGACCAGGACGCTGGTCACCGCGGCGCCGATGGAGCCGCCGATGGTGCGGATGTTGGCGTTCATGCCGGTGGCGGCGCCGGTCTGCTCGGGCGGGACGCTGCCGACGATGAGGTTGGCCATGGAGGCGAAGGCGAGTCCGATGCCGAAGCCGAAGATGCCTGCCACCAGGGCTATTTGCCACTGCTGGTCGTGCCAGAGGGCGAGGATGCCGCAGGCGACCGCGCCGAGGGCGGCACCGGTCGTGAGCAGCGCCTTGGCACCTACGACGGGCTCCAGTCGGCCGCTGAGCACGCCGGAGACGAACATCGCGAGCAGCATCGGGAGCATGAGGAGTCCGGACGCGGTCACGCTGGCGCCGAAGCCGTAGCCGGCGGACGAGGGGGTCTGGACGAAGCCGGGCAGGAAGGACCAGATCGAGTACATGCCCGCGCCGAACAGCAGCGCGGCGGTGTTGGTGGTCCACACGGACGGCAGTCGCATCACCTTGAGGTCGATGAGCGGGCTGCGGGAGCGGGCCTCCGAGAACAGCCAGGCCGCGAAGAGTACGACGGCCGCGGCGAACAGGCCGACGACCCGCACGGAGCCCCAGCCCCAGCTGCCGGCCTGGCTCAGCGGCAGCAGCAGGGCGACCAGCCAGCCCGAAAGGAGCACGGCGCCCAGCCAGTTGACCCGTCCGTCGGCACGGTTCGGCGACTCGGGGACGTAGCGCAGGGCGATGAGCGTGGTGACGGCGACGATGCCGACGGGGAACCAGAACAGCCAGCGGTAGTCCAGCGCGGACACGATGGGACCGGCGGCCACCATGCCGACGCCACCGCCCGCGGCGATCACGGCGGACAGGTTGCTGATGCTGCCGGGGACTCGGGACGCGTCGAACTCGTCGCGGATGATGCCGAAGGACAGCGGGAACAGTGCGCCGCCGATGCCCTGGACGACCCGGGCGATGATCAGGACGCCGATGTTGGGGGCGAGCGCGGCGACCAGACAGCCGGCGAGCACCGCCAGGAGGACGGCGACGAGGGTGCGTTTCTTGCCGACCAGGTCGCCGACGCGGCCGAGTATCGGGGTGAAGACCGAGGCGGACAGCAGATAGGCCGTCATCACCCAGGTCGCGGTGGACTGGGAGGTGTGCAGCGCGTGCTGGACGGTCGGCAGGGCCGGTGCGATCAGCGACTGCAGCATGGAGAACACGCCCGCACCGGTCGCGAGGACCGCGAAGGTGAGGCGGGTGGACTTGCGGGGCATGGAGAGCCTCTCCGAAAACAAGCGAACGGGGGCGCGCCCGCGCAGGCTTTACGGCGGAACGCGCCCACACTGCTAAAGTGGAGGTACCCCTCCACCATAACGGAGGCATCCCTCCGGTTCAACCCAGCCCGCCCCCGGGAGGCACCCGTGACGGCCCAGCCGTTCCCCGTCAGCGAGATCGTCGCCGCGCAGCGCCCGCACCGTAAGGACGCGGCCCGCAACTACGACGCCCTGCTGGCCGCCGCCCGCGAGGCCTTCGCGGAGCACGGCTCGGAGGCCTCGCTGGAGGACATCGCGCGGCGCGCGGGCGTCGGCATCGGCACCCTCTACCGCAACTTCCCGACCCGCCGGGCCCTCTTCGAGAGCGTCTACGCGGACGACGTGAACGCCCTGTGCCAGGCCGCGCTGTCCCTCGCCGACCAGGAGCCGTGGGAGGCGCTGACCTCGTGGCTGAACCGGTTCGCGGGCTACATGGTGACCAAGCAGGCGGTGCGCGAGGCGCTGGACAACGACTCGGAGATCTTCGGGACCTGCCGCGAGTCGATGTTCTCGGCGGGCGGCCCGCTGTTCGAGCGCGCGCAGAAGGCGGGCTCGGCCCGCACGGACATGGACTTCGGTGATCTGCTGCGGCTGGTGGCCGGGGTCACCGGCACGACGTTCGTGGACGACACCCAGCGCGACCGCGTCCTGGCCATCGCGCTGGACGGCGTCCGCACGAACCACTGACAGACCGTTTACGCAGGGGGCGTTCCCTCGTACGCCGCGCGCAGCAACGCGAGTACGCCGTCCTCGGTGACCGGCCGGGGATTGGCGTACGCCTGACTCACCGCCTGTGCGGCAGCCGTCACCAAGTCGCTCTCCTTCAGGCCGAGTTCGGCGAGCGAGCGCGGTGCGCCGAGCCGCCCGGCCAGCTCCCACAGGGCCACCGGGGCAGCACCCACGTCCTCCGCGCCGAGCGCACGGGCCACGGCGGTGGCCGCTTCCGGTGCGGCGGGCGCGTTGTACGCCAGCGCGTACGGCAGCACCACCGTGTGCGTCTCGGCGTGGGGCAGGCCGAAGGTGCCGCCGAGGACATGGCACAGCTTGTGGTGCAGGCCCATGGTCGTGGCGCCGAGGCACGAACCGCACAGCCACGCCCCGTACAGGGCACGGCCCCGGGCGTCCAACGACCGCGGCTCGGCGGCCAGTTCGGGCAGCGCGCCCGCCAACGCCCGTACGCCTTCCTCCGCCATCAGCGCGATCAGGGGTGAGGTGTCCGGGGCGTACAGGGCTTCCACGGCGTGCGCGACGGCGTTGACGCCGCTGGTCACCGTGAGCGGGATCGGGAGTTCCAGGGTGAGTTCGGGGTCGTAGACGACGCTGCGGGGCAGGACGGCGGGGTCGCGGCCGGTGCGTTTGGCGCCGTGTTCGGTGAGGCCCCAGACCGGGGTCATCTCGGAGCCGGAGTAGGTGGAGGGCACGGCGATCAGCGGGAGGCCGGTGCGCAGGGCGATGGCCTTGCCGAGGCCGATCGCCGAGCCGCCGCCCACCGCCACACATCCGTCGGCGCCCAGCGTGCGCGCCAACTCGACCGCCCGGTCGGCGACTTCGACCGGGACGTGCATCTTCGCCTCCGCGTGCACCCCGACGCACGCCTCCCCCAGCGAGTCGGCGACCGCCTGCGCGGTGTCGGCGCCGCGCGCCCCGGAGAGCACCAACACCCGTCGCAGCCCGAGCCGTTCGGCCTCGCCGGCGGTCGCGGTCAGCGCGGCGCCGGGACGGAGGACGACCCGCATGGGCTGGGCGACGTAGGCGAAGTCGAGGAAGTCCTTCACGACCGCTGCTCCAGTACGAGGTCGAACCGGGCGTGGCGGAAGGGGTTCTCGATGCCGAACTCCCGTGCCAGGGACGGGTCGTCGGTGACGGTGAAGTCCTCGACGAGGCTCTCCTTGACGGCGAAGACGGCGTCGGAGTCGAGGTAGTCGCTGCCCGCGACGAAGATGTGCGTGGTGACCGGGGTGTGGCCGTCGGCCGAGGCGATGAAGTGGATGTGGGCGGGGCGGTAGGGGTGGCGGCCCGTTGCTTTGAGGAGTTCGCCGACCGGGCCGTCCGTGGGGATCGGGTACGGGCTCGGCACACAGGTGCGGAACCAGAAGCGGCCCTCGGCGTCCGTGGTGAACAACCCCCTTCCGTTGCCCGGGGGTTGGACGTCCGGGCGCTGCACGTCGTAGAAGCCGTTGCCGTCCGCCTGCCAGACGTCCAGGACGGCGCCCGGCAGCGGGGTGCCGTCCCCGGAGACGATCCGGCCGCTGACCACGCACGGCTCGCCGCCGCCCACCAGGTCGATGTTCGCGCCGAGTTCGCGGCCCGGGGACTCGGTCATGTGGAAGGGGCCGAGGACCGTCGACTCGGTGGAACCGGCGGCCCGGTCACCGTTGATCGTCTCCACCAGCATCGACAGGCCGAGCACGTCCGACAGGAGGATGAACTCCTGCCGGGTGTCCGTGCAGGTCTGGCCGGTCTCCGTCAGGAAGCCGATCGCCCGCTCCCACTCCGCCTGGGTGAGACGGGTCTCCCGTGCGAACGCGTGGAGGTGCTGGATCAGGCCGGTCAGCAGTTCACGCAGCCGTGGATCCGCGGTCCCGTTCAGGCTCGCGACGGCCTCGTCGGTGACGGTCACGTGAGTGGTCATTGCGGCTCCCTACCCGATACGAAATGTCAGCCGTGCCCGAGGATGCGTCGCAGCGCGTCCGTGAGCAACTGTTCGGCGTTCTCGGCCGCGTCGGCGTGGCGAAAAGCGACATAGCCGTCGGGGCGCACGAGCAGGGCGCCCGCGTCGGACACCTCGCTCAGGCGGGCCCAGTCGCCGTACGGGTCGTCGTACTCCTGGCCGGGGCCGACGACGACCGTGGCGATGTCGAGGGGCTGCTTCGCGGCGGCCCGCACCCAGGCGTCGCCGCCGATTCCGGTGAGGAGGGTGAAGCGGCCCTTGCCGACCGTGTCGAGGGTCGAGACGGTACGGGTGCCGGAGGTGATCCAGGCGTGCGGGAGCTTGGCGCCGGGGCGGGAGCTCGGCTGGTGGTACAGCTCGGGGTCGCGGTCGAAGCCGGGGTCGGGCGTGCCGTCGGGCACGACCGCGATCGAACTCTCCGCGGAATAGCGCTGGTTGAGGTCGACGCCGTGCGCGTTGAACTCGTAGACCTTGAAGGCGATGGCCTCGCGCAGCGCGGCCCGCTGCTTACCGGCGGCCTCGGTGGCGTCCTTGCGGGCGTCGATGTTGGCCCACAACTGCTCGGGCGTCTGCGGGGAGAGCCCGTCGAGCGCCTCGAAGATCGGGGCGGTCTCGCCGATGGACTTGTTGGCGCGGGTGACGATCTGCTTGCCGACCGGCGCGCGTTCGGCGTCGTAGGTGTCGAGCAGCTTGAACGTGGCGGTGCCGTCGAGGACCAGCTTCAGCTTCCAGGCCAGGTTGTAGGCGTCCTGGATCGACGTGTTGGAGCCGAGCCCGTTGGACGGCGGGTGACGGTGCACGGCGTCTCCGGCGCACAGGACACGCCCGTTGCCGTACGTCTCCGCGTACATCTCGTTGACCGTCCACGCCGAGGACGACTTGATGGTCACCGGGATGTCGTCGTCGCCGACCAACTGCCGTACGACGGACAGGGCGTACTCCTCAGTGAGGTCGGGGGCGCCGGCGCTCACGTCGTAGCCCCACACGATCAGCCACTCGTTCCACGGCTTGACGCAGCGCACCAGGCCCGCGCCGATGCCGCCGACGGTGGCGCCGGGGGCGAGCACCCAGTAGAGGGTGGAGGGGCGGTGGGCGGTGTACTTGCTCAGGTCCGCGTCGAAGACGATGTTGATGCTGCCCGCGACGCCCATCTGGCCGCCCATCGGCAGCCCGGCGTCCTCCGCGACCTGGGAACGGCCGCCGTCCGCGCCGATGAGGTACTTGGCGCGGATCTGGTACTCGTCGCCGCGCAGCCCGTCCTCGACAGTGACCGTGACGCCGTCCTCGTCCTGGACGAAGGACTTGTAGACCGTGCTGAAGCGGACGTTCGAGCCGCGGGCGAGCGCCGCGTCGATCAGCACCGGCTCCATCAGGTGCTGCGGCATGTCGCACATGCGGGTCGGGCTGGCCAGGTCGTGGGCGGCCTGGACGAGCGGGTCGTTGCCCCAGGAGCGGATCCGGCCGAGTTCCTCGCCGGCCATGCTGGTGCAGAACGTGGTGTTGCCCATCAGGTTCTGCGGTGTCGCCTTGGCCAGCACCTCGTCCTCGACGCCGAGGTCGCGCAGGACCTCCATGGTGCGCTGGTTGGTGATGTGCGCGCGGGGCGTTCTGGTGAGGCGCGAGTAGCGCGTGACGACGATATGGGGCACGCCGTAGGTGCTCAGCGCCAGCGCGGCGGCGGCGCCGGCCGGGCCGCTGCCCACGATCAGTACGTCGGTCTCGACAACGTGCACGGCGGGACGCTCCAGGGGTGAGGCAGGGGTGCGACGGAGGTCGGACAGGTTGAGACAGAGGTGAGAAAGGCACCGACTCTTCACGATCATCATGCGGCTCGGACACGCGCGGGTGTCTCATTACGAGACAGTTACAGCCCCCCGGCGGCTGCCGCCACGGGCCCGATACGGTGAGAGGCGTCATGACCATCGTGGAGCACTCCCCCGCCCTCGCCCCGCTGCGCCAGGCGCGCGAGCGGTTCCTCAGTGGCCGCCCGCTGCCCGACGGCGTCCCGGACGAGGTCCTCGCCGCCTGGCGCCGCGCCCGCTTCTTCGGCGTACGGCACGACCTCGATGGACCGGTCCACGAACCCGAACCACCCGCCGAATCCGCCCTGTTGGAGGCGGCACGGCCCGTGCTGGACCGCATCGCGCCGGCGCTCGGCCACTCGGCGCTGCTCCTCACCGACGAGCGGCTGCGGGTGCTGTGGACCACGGGCGAGGCCCCCGGCGACGACCGGTGCCGCGACCTGTCCGAGCGGGAGGTGGGCCACAACAGCGCGGCCCTCGCCCTGCGCACCCGGCGCCGGGCCGAGGTGCACGGGCCCGAGCACTTCCTCGACGTGTGGCAGGACGTGTCCGCGGTCAGCGTGCCCCTGTTCGCCCCGGATTCCGGCCAGGTGCTGGGCACGGTGACCGTCGCGTCCGGCCTGTGCGCCGGCTGCGGCCCGCACCCCGGAGCCGCCCTCGCCGAGGCGGCGGCCACCGCGGTGGAAGCGGAACTACTCGCCCGCTCCCGCACCGCCGAACGGGTGCTCCTCGACGCCTACACCCGCGCCGCCCACGGCCCGGACCGCGCGGTCGTCGCCCTCGACGGCCGCAACCGCCTGATCAGCGAGGCCGCGGTCCGCCTCGCGACACCTCAGGTACTGGCCGCGCTGGAACGGTCCAGCACGAGCGAGCGAGCCTCCGGCGCACGGCCGCCCCACGACTCACGATCGCCTCAGGACACCGGGTGCGGTCCGGTGTTGGAACGGTCCCGCGACGCCGGGGGCGCTCCGAGCCGGGAGCGGCCCGCCGGCACGGGGTGCGGTCCAGCGGTGGAACGGTCCTACAGCGTGACGCTCCCCGCCGACGCCGGGTGCACCGCCGAGATCACTCCCGTACGGCATGAGGGGCGCGTCCTCGGGATCGTCGCCGTACTGGAAGCGCGCGCCGCCGAGGTGCGGGTACCGCGTCTCGCTCCGCGCCCCGCGCTGGCGCTCGCGGGTGGTTCGGTGCCCTGGCGGCACGCGGTCGCCCGGGCGGTCGAGCTGGCCCGGGTCCGTGAGCCCCTGCTGCTGACCGGCGAGCGCGGGAGCGGCAAGACCGCGCTGGCCCGTGAGCTGCTCGGTGAGCGAGTGCCACTGGTCGCGGATGCCGCCGAGTCGCCCGAACTCGGCGTGAAGTACAGCGAGTTGGCCGACGGCCGCCCGCTGCTCCTGCGGCACGCGGAACGGCTGGCCCAGCCGGACGTCGCCGCGCTCAACTCCCTGCTCGACGAGCACCCCGACGTCTGGCTGCTGGTCACCTACACGCCCGGCACTCCCCCGGGCCCCTGCTTCCAGCGGCTCCTGGACACCCTGGCGCCCCGGTCGGTGACCCTGCCCGCGCTGCGTGAACGCCCGGAGGACGTACGGGAGTTGCTGCCGGTGCTGGCGCCCCGCCCGATCCCGGGACAGCCCCCGCTCGCCTGGACCCTGGACGCGCTGCGGGCCCTGGAGGAACATCCCTGGCCCGGGAACGTCACCGAACTCGCCCATGTCGTCAGGGCGTTGGCGGAACACCGGCGGGTCACCGGCCCGGTGCGGCGGGCCGAGCTGCCCGATCCCGTCCGGGAGGGCCCGGCGGCGCGGCGGCTCAGCCCGATGGAGCACGCCGAACGCGCGGCGATCCTGGCCGCGTTGCGCCGGAACGGCGGCAACAAGGCACGGGCGGCAGCCGCGTTGGGGATCGGCCGGGCGACGCTGTACCGCAAGCTGCGCGGCTACCAAGGCATCTCGTAGGCCCACAGGCGGGCCGAACGGCGTTTATTTGATCAGGGCGTTGGCCACGACGACCACCACTCCGAGCAGCGCGTCCACCGCCCCGATGACCACGGCGGCCGTCCAACTCCGCGCCGACCAGCGGGCCGTGACCAGCCCCAGGCAGAACAGCAGCGCGATGTTGAGGACGAAGGCCGCGTACTCGACGCCGTTCGCCGGCCACCAGCCCCAGCCCGCCCCGGCGAGCAGCAGCACGGTGGGCAGCGCGGCGGCGACCAGCGGCCACTCGTCGCGCAGGGTGCGCAGGGCGTCCCAGCGGCGGTGCGGAGCGCGCTCGGCGATGAAGTGGGCGTACCCGTGGGCCAGCGCCGAGGCGCCCGCGGTCACCAGCAGCCACAGGGCGTCGTAGCGGCGGCTGCCCTTGGAGGTGTGGCCGTACTGGGTGAGCGCGGCGACCATCGAGCAGGCCAGGACGGAGCCGTAGACGCCCCCGAAGAGGATGTTCTCCCGGGTCTCGTGCGGGTGCGGCTCGGGGACGGCTGCCGTGGTCTGCGCCATGCCCTCCACGATCACCCGGCCCCGCCCGGGCCGCCACTCCGCGACGAAGTGTCCTCCGACCTGGGCCGATACCCCACACAGTGTCCACGCCTGGACCGGTCCACCCCGGCTAGGGTCGCGGCATGACGCACAGTTTCGTAGTCCGTATCCCCGACGCCGAGCTCGAACCCGAGCCGCTCGATCCGGCGCAGATCGTCTCCGGTACGCCCGAGGTCACCGGGAAGGTCGTGTGGGAGTCCGAGGACGGCAGGCAGCTCCGCGGGATCTGGCAGATCACCCCGGGTGTCGTCACCGACACCGAGGCGGACGAGCTGTTCGTCGTGATCAGCGGGTCGGCCACCATCGAGGTCGAGGGCGGCGAAACCCTGAAGGTCGGCCCCGGGGACATGGCCGTGCTGCACGAGGGCGACCGTACGACGTGGACCGTGCACGAGACGCTGCGCAAGGCGTACGCCATCAATCTGTGAGCAGGTTCAGCCTCTGAACGGGCTCAACGCGGCGTCGGCACAGGCATGTTGTAGGGCGTGACGACCTGGATCGCGGACGGCAGGGTCGGGCCCGCGGGCGGCAGCGCGTCATGCGCGCGCATGACGATGCGGCAGGCCTCGCGGACGTCCTGGCGCAGGTCGTGGTGGAGGACGGCGGACAGCTGCTGCTCGTGCAGCAGCCGGGTGTTGTCGTGGTCGAGGTCGTGCGCGACGAACACGGCGCACTCGCGGCCCAGGTCGGCGAAGGCGCGCAGGGTCGCGATGTTGCCGCCGCCGATCGAGTAGACCGCGCGGATGTCCGGGTCGCGCTTCAGGGCGGCCCGGACGAGCTCGTACTGGGTGGCGTCCAGGCCGTGGCCCTCGGTGATCTCGACGAGGGCCCGATCCGGGTAGCGGGCGCGCATGGTGCTGCGGAAGCCCATCTCGCGTTCCTCCTCGTTGCGGAAGAACCCGCTGCTCAGGCTGGTGAGGACGTTGCCGGGGCGGTCGCCGAGCCACTGGCCCATCAGATAGGCGGCCGTCGCGCCCGCCGCCCGGTTGTCTATGCCGACGTAGGCCAGGCGGGCGCTGGCGGGCAGGTCGGTGACCAGGGTGACGACCGGGATACCGGCGGCGACGAGCCGGCCGACTGCGGTGGTGATCTCGGGGACGTCCGGTGCCTTGAGGATGACGCCCTGCGAGCCGCGCCGCGCGATCCGGTCCAGGGTCCCGACCAGCTCCTTCACCGGCGCGGTCTCCCGGAAGTGGAAGCGGGAGCGCACGACGGCCGGGTGCAGGTCGGGCAGCTCGGCCTCCAGCGCGGTCCGTACGGCGGTGGAGAACCGCTCCGGCGTCTGCATCACGATGTCGATCATGAACGTACGGCCCACCAGCCGGACCTGGGTGCGCTGCCGGTCGAGGTCGGCGATGGCCTGGCGCACCTCACGCTGCGTGCTCTCGCGCACACCGCCCCTGCCGTTCAGGACCCGGTCCACGGTGGCCTCGCTGAGGCCCGCCTGACGTGCTATTTCGCGGATCGGGAAGGGGTGGCCCACGGGTCGCCTCCCTGAGGGGTTTTTGATGGCCGGTTGCTGGTTGTTCGAAGGGTTTGTACTGACAAGAATGACAGAGCCGCACCACTCCGTGACCCGAGGGGACGACGATGTCCTTCACATCAACAGGAACCCGCACCTGGCTCACCGAGCAGGACTGCGACCTCGACACCTTCCGCGCGCTCGTCGAGCAGCCGACCGACCTGGCCGACTTCCCGTACGCGTCCTCGGTCGAGCGGAACGTCCTCGTCTACGACAGCGACCGCCTCCGCAAGTCCGTGGCGGCCGGCGAGCGCCGCGAGGTGCAGGCCGAGCTGGTGCGGGCGTTCGCCGAGGGACCCGGCATCGTGGTCCTTCAGGGTGCCTTCCCGGATCTGTCGGTGGTGGACCGTTCCACCGAGGTGTTCGAGGCCCTGATCGCCGAGCAGCGCGCCTCGGGCGCGGGCGCCGGCGACCACTTCGCGAGGCCGGGGGCCAACGACCGGGTGTGGAACGCGCTGGAGAAGGCCGCGCTCTACGACCCGGAGGCGTTCGCCGACTACTACGCGAACGACATCCTGGCCCTGGTGTCCGTCGCCTGGCTCGGCCCCGGCTACCAGGTCACCTCGCAGGTCAACGTGGTCCACCCGGGCGGCGCCGCACAGACCGTGCACCGCGACTACCACCTCGGGTTCCTCACGAACGAGGTCGCCGCCGACTACCCGGCGCACGTGCACCGCCTCTCCCCCGTGCTCACCCTCCAAGGGGCGGTCGCGCACTGCGACATGCCGGTCGAGTCCGGGCCGACGATGTACCTGCCACACTCCCAGAAGTACGAGCCGGGCTATCTGGCGTGGCGACTCCCGGAATTCCAGGCCTACTTCGAGTCGCACCACATCCAACTGCCCCTCGCCAAGGGCGATGCCGCGTTCTTCAACCCGGCGCTGTTCCACGCAGCCGGCACCAACCGCACGGCGGACGTCCGGCGCATGGCCAACCTGCTCCAGGTGTCCTCCGCGTTCGGGCGTGCCATGGAGACCGTGGACCGCGAGGCCGTCACCAACGCGGTCTTCCCGGTGCTGCTGAAGCGCAAGGCCGAGGGTGCGGGCGAGGAGTGGCTGGACACGGTCGTCGCGGCGAGTGCCGAGGGCTATCCGTTCCCGACCAACCTCGACAACGACCCGCCGGTCGAGGGTCTGGCCCCGCCCTCGCAGGCCGACCTCGTACGCCGTGCGGTGCGTGAGGGGTGGGACCCGCAGGCGCTCCGCGGGGAGCTGCGGGCCGGTGCCGAGCGGCGCGAGAGCTGAGGAGCGCCATGGGACTTGCTGAACTCACGGGACTTCTGGACGGCAGGGTCGTCCTCGTCAACGGCGGCAGCCAGGGCATCGGCGCGGGCATCGTCCGAGCGGCCGTACGGGAAGGCGCGAGCGTCGTCTTCACCGGCCGCCGCGC